>NZ_JBDFMH010000004.1:0-69582 GCF_047238125.1 Sphingomonas canaveralia | reverse complement strand
GGCCGAGGCCGGTGTCAGCCGCGCCCAGGCAGACGTCGCCGCAGCGAGGGCGGAAAAGCGGCCCGATTGGGGGTTCGAGGTTGCCTATCAGCGACGTGACCCACGCTACGGCGATATGGTTTCGGGCGGCGTTTCAATGACCCTGCCGCTGTTCGCACGGTCACGCCAAGATCCTCGTATTGCCGCCCGCCAGTCTGCTGCCGCCCAAGCCGACGCGGAACGCGAGGACGCGCGCCGAGAACTGGCAGCCAACCTGGAGGCAGGCCTCGCCGATCACGTGATGCACCATGAGCAATGGATGCGCGCCCGCGACACGCTGGTTCCATTGGCGCGCAAGCGTGCCGAGTTGGAGACGGCCAGCTATTCGGCCGGCCGTGCCGGCCTAACGGACGTCATCGAGGCCAAGACCGCACTCGCTGACGCCGAGCTGACTGCGCTCGACCGCGAAGCAGAGGTCGCACGCGACGCCGTGCGCCTTACCATCACCTTTGGGAGCGACACTCAATGAGCACCATAACCTTAACCCGCGCGCGCCTTCTCGCCGCAGCGGCCCTGCTCATGATCGTCGCCGGAGGAGTAGGTTTCGGGATCGCAGGGCTTGCGACACACGCGACGCCTGAGGCGCAGGCGCCTGCGGCTGCGGAGCGCAAGATCCTCTACTGGTATGACCCGATGATCCCGGCGGAGCACCACGATGGGCCGGGAACCTCGTCGATGGGGATGAAGCTGATCCCGCGCTACGCTGATGAGGGTGCCTCACCTGCTTCCCCCGGCGTGACCATCGATCCCGCGAGCCTTCAGAGGCTCGGCGCCCGCATTGTCGCCGTTGAACGAGGGGCGGTCTCCAACGCAGCCTCTGCGACCGGCAGCATCGAGTTCAACGAGCGCAACGTCGCCGTTGTTCAGGCGCGCAGCGGCGGCTTTGTACAGCGCGTTTACGCGCGCGCACCGGGCGATGTCGTGCCTGCCGGCGCTCCGCTCGCCGATCTCTTTGTCCCCGAATGGGCGGGCGCACAGACCGAGTATGAAGCCGTCCGCCGCACGGGTGACGCCGCGCTCACGCGAGCCGCAAGGCGAAGGATGGTGCTTCTCGGCATGACCGGTGCCAACGGCGGGAACACGACCATTCGCACCCCGGTTGCCGGCGTAATCAAGACGCTTGGCGTCCGGCAAGGTATGACTGTCTCTCAGGGCCAGACCCTTGCCGAGGTTAACGGACTCGGGACGGTGTGGCTGAACGCGGCCGTGCCCGAGGCGCTTGCCGGCCAGCTCCGCGTCGGCACACCCGTGACCGCCACGCTCGCGGCCTTTCCAGGTGAAACCTTCAGAGGCCGCATTGGCGCAATCCTGCCTCAGGCCGAGGCCACTACCCGCACCCTCACCGTGCGCGTCGAGCTTACCAATCGCGGCGGACGGCTGCGTCCCGGCATGTTCGCCAGCGTGCAGCTTAACCAAAGCGGCCGTGACGCTCTCCTTGTACCAAGCGAGGCGGTGATCCGAACGGGGCGGCGCACGCTTGTTATGCTCGCCAGCGATGACGGGCGCTTCCGACCCGCCGAGGTTCGCACTGGCGCCGAAGGTGGCGGTAAGACCGAGATCCTTGCCGGGCTTGCCGAGGGGGAGAAGGTCGTCGCATCGGGCCAGTTCCTGATCGACTCCGAAGCGAGCCTGTCCGGGCTGGACGCTCGGCCTATTGGGGGCGAAGCGCAGGCCTCCAAGCCCGCCAAGCCCATGCCGCAGCTTGCCGAGACGGTCGGCCGTATCGAGGCGATCGGACCGGATTCAGTCACCATATCGCATGAGCCCGTACCAGCGATCGGGTGGCCGGCCATGACGATGACGTTCCGCGTTGCCGATCCGGCGCTCGCTCGCGGCTATCGCAAGGGTGATCGGGTGCGGTTCGGGTTTGACCAACCCACGGAAGGGCCGACGCTGCGCCGCATTGCACGCGAGAGCGGCCGATGATTGCCGCTGTCATCCGATGGTCCGTCGCAAACCGCTTCCTGGTAATCCTGGCGGCCGCGGCGCTGGCCATTGCAGGCGTGTTCGCCATGCGAGCCACGCCGGTGGACGCTCTGCCCGATCTTTCCGACACTCAGGTCATCATCCGCACGAGCTGGCCAGGCCGGGCGCCGCAGATCGTCGAGAACCAGATCACCTACCCGCTGACCACGACGATGCTCTCGGTGCCCGGCGCCAAGACCGTTCGCGGCTATTCCTTCTTCGGCGACAGCTTCGTCTATGTGCTCTTCGAGGACGGGACCGACCTATATTGGGCGCGCTCCCGCGTGCTCGAATATCTAAACCAGGTGCAAGGTCGCTTGCCGGAGGGCGCGCGCAGCGCGTTAGGGCCAGATGCGACCGGCGTGGGCTGGGTCTACGAATATGCTCTCGTCGACCGCACCGGCCAACATGATCTATCTCAGCTCCGATCGTTGCAGGATTGGTTCCTGCGCTATGAGTTGAAGACGCTGCCCGGCGTCGCCGAGGTGGCGAGCATCGGCGGTATGGTGAAGCAGTATCAAGTGCTGCTCGACCCAACCCGGCTCGCGGCGTTCGGCATTACCCACGCCCAGGCTGTTGAGGCCATCCGTCGCGCCAATCAGGAGGCGGGCGGCTCGGTGCTGGAGCTTGGCGAGGCGGAGTATATGGTCCGCGCATCAGGCTATCTGAAAACGATCAGCGACTTCCAGGCGATCCCACTCAGGGTCGCCGGTGCAGGCGTGCCGGTGACGTTGGGTGACGTTGCCTCGGTTCAGGTCGGTCCGGAGATGCGGCGCGGCATCGCCGAGCTAAATGGCGAGGGAGAGGTTGCTGGCGGGGTCGTCATTCTCCGCCAGGGGAAGAATGCCCGCGAGACGATCGAGGCGGTGAAAGCCAAGCTTATCGAGTTGAAGCGCAGCCTTCCACCCGGCGTCGAAGTCGTCACGACCTACGATCGCTCCCAGTTGATTGACCGCGCGGTGGAGAACCTGACCGGCAAGCTGATTGAGGAGTTCATCGTGGTCGCGCTCGTGTGCGGCCTTTTCCTCTGGCACGTCCGATCAGCGCTGGTCGCGATCGTGACCCTGCCTTTGGGGGTGCTCGCGGCCTTGCTCATCATGCGCGTGCAAGGCGTCAACGCCAACATCATGTCGTTGGGCGGCATCGCCATCGCGATTGGAGCGATGGTCGATGCCGCCATCGTCATGATCGAAAACGCCCACAAACGTATCGAGCATTGGGAGCACGATCATCCGGGCCATGTGCTGGCCGGCGAGGAGCGCTGGGGTGTCATCACCGAGGCCGCGGCTGAAGTGGGGCCAGCGCTGTTCCTGAGCCTGATTATCATCACTCTTTCGTTCGTGCCGGTATTCACGTTGGAGGCGCAGGAGGGGCGGCTGTTCGCCCCGCTCGCGTTCACCAAAAGCTATTCCATGGCGGCAGCCGCGATCCTGTCGGTAACGCTCGTTCCAGTCTTGATGGGATGGCTGATCCGGGGGCGCATTCCGGCCGAACAGGATAATCTGATCAATCGCGGGCTGACGCACGCCTACCGGCCTGCACTCGGTTGGGTGATGGGGCGACCGAAGACGACGATCGCTATTGCCGTCCTGGTACTTGCGACGACGGCATGGCCGCTTACGCGTCTTGGCGGCGAGTTCATCCCCGCAATGGATGAGGGTGACTTGCTCTACATGCCATCGGCGTTGCCCGGCCTCTCGGCCGCGAGCGCATCCGAGCTGCTGCAACAAACCGATCGCCTCATCAAGACGGTGCCTGAAGTCGCAACCGTGTTCGGCAAAGCGGGACGCGCCGAGACGGCGACCGACCCCGCTCCGCTCGAGATGTTCGAAACGACAATCCAGTTCAAGCCCCGTGATCAGTGGCGCAAAGGCATGACGCCGGCGAAACTCGTAGAGGAGCTGGACCGCACGGTTCGCGTGCCGGGGCTCACCAACGTCTGGGTCCCCCCGATCCGGAACCGAATCGACATGCTCGCGACCGGCATCAAGAGCCCGATCGGCGTGAAGGTGTCAGGTGCCAACCTTGCCGAACTGGATCGCATCGCCGCGAAGGTGGAGGCTGTCGCGAAGACAGTGCCGGGCGTCAGTTCGGCGCTTGCGGAGCGGCTGACGGGCGGGCGCTACGTCGATGTCGACATCGACCGGGCAGCTGCTGCCCGCTATGGCCTCAACATCGCCGACGTACAGGACATCGTGTCGGGCGCGATTGGCGGTGAGACCATCGGCGAGACCGTGGAGGGCCTTGCCCGCTACCCGATCAGCGTGCGCTACCCGCGCGAACTGCGCGACAGCCTTGAAGGCCTGCGCACCCTTCCGATCGTCACAGCATCGGGCCAGCAGATCACGCTTGGCACCGTGGCTTCGATTTCGATCGCCGAGGGGCCTCCTATGCTTAAAACCGAGAACGCCCGACCATCGTCGTGGATTTATGTCGATGTGCGCGGTCGCGACATTGCCTCGACCGTTGCCGACCTGCAGCGTGCGGTTGCAAAGGGCGTCCGGCTCAGCTCCGGCGTGTCAATCGCCTATTCGGGACAGTTCGAATATCTGCAACGCGCCGAAGCCCGGCTTATGCTCGTGGTTCCGTCAACACTCGCGATCATCTTTTTCCTGCTGTACCTCACCTTTGGTCGGCTTGATGAAGCGGCGCTTGTCATGGGCACCCTGCCCTTCGCCCTTGTTGGAGGCATCTGGGCCCTGTGGCTGCTCGGCTATGCTCAATCGGTCGCGACCGGAGTCGGGTTCATTGCCCTAGCAGGCGTTTCCGCAGAGTTCGGCGTAGTCATGCTGATCTATCTGAAGCACGCGCTCGCTGAACGGGGACCGTCACCGTCGCGAGAACAGGTCATCGAGGCTATCCGCGAAGGCGCGCTGTTGCGGGTCCGCCCCAAGGCAATGACGGTCGCGGTTATCATCGCCGGCCTCCTTCCCGTCCTTATCGGACACGGTGCGGGCTCGGAGGTGATGAGCCGTATCGCCGCTCCAATGATTGGCGGGATGCTGACCGCTCCCCTTCTTTCCATGTTCATCCTGCCTGCCGCCTACCTGCTGTTGCGGCGTCGGGCGTCCACCACCGCCGAAAGGAGTGCATCGTGACAACGAAATCTATCATCATCGCCGGGGCCGTCCTGCTGCTTGCGCCTGGCTCAACAACTGCGTGGGCTCAATCCGCCAAGCCCGCTGTGGCAGCCAAGGTCGGGACCGGCGCAGGGACGATCACCGCCCTCGACACTCGGGCTGGAACTGTGACCATCAAGCATGGCGCGATACCGGCGATCGGTTGGCCAGCGATGACCATGACCTTCCGCGCTTCGCCGCCCACGTTGCTGAAGAACCTCCGGACGGGTCAGCGGGTCGGCTTTACCGCCAAGGCTCAGGGCATGAATGCCGAGGTGACCGCGATCAGGCCGAAGTAGCCACCTGGTCAGCGCGGCGAGAGTTAAGTCTAGCTTTCCTCGGATGACAGCGAGGCTTGGAGCCGGAGGCGTTCGGCTTCAGCCTTGTCTGGGCCTGTGCTGGCTTTACGTGCGGCCACCGTAACAGTCACAACCCAGATCACCCCTTGCGTTTCTGATGGTGTTTGCCAGCAAACGAAGCAAGCTAATGACGCATGATCCAGGATCTGACAGGCGTCGTCCAGCTCGTAATGCTAAAGCGGGCCTTTCATAACCGGCCCGCGATCTCTGCCAACGCACCGCGGGTGATCTCCCACGCGGAGTGCAGGAAGAGCAGCGCGATCACGCCCGCAACGGCGAGGTCGGGCCAAGCCTTCCCCGTCCAAGCTACCAGGCCGGCTGCGACGATCACGGCGATGTTGGCCACCGCATCATTGCGGCTGAACAGCCAGATCGCACGCACGTTTGCGTCGCCCTCGCGGAAGCGCGCCAGCATAAGCGCAGCGCTCACGTTGACGATGAGGGCAACGATCCCGATCCCACCCATCAATTCAGCTTCCGGAGCTACGGCGTTAATCGCGCGCCAGACGGCAAAGCCGATGACACCCAAGCCCAACGCACCAAGGAATAGACCTTGTGCAAGGGCGATCCTCGATCGGGCGTGGGCGGTCCAGCCCAGCGCGATCAGCCCGAACAGTGAGATCGTGCCGTCACCGATGAAATCGAGCGCGTCCGCCTTCAGCGCCTGACTATCGGCGATGAATCCACCTACAATCTCGATCAAGCCGAACCCAAGGTTCAGCAGAACTACGATCCACAGGGCACGTCGGTACGCAGGGTCGCGTTCGGCACGTTTGGTATCGCCCGTGCAGCCACACGAGGAGGTTTCACTGTCGCTCATGTAGACCTTCTACAATCTATAGCCGCCGTAGGAGCAAGAAGAAAGCATCTAGTCCGGGAGGACCAAGCGCACTCACTCGGCAGTCGCAAGATCAGGCGTCTCGACTTTCTTGCGACGATTGAAGGCGAACCCGATGGCAATGGTGATCGCCATGACAAGCTGTGCAATGATGGACTGCCACGTCGGGAATAGGCCGAGTATCGACAGCCGTGGCGCTTCGGCGATCGGCGCTATGTCGATAATGCCGGCTTCCTGCAGAGCAGCCACGCCCTTGCCTGCGAGGACTACCGTCAGGCCTGCCATCAACCACGAGCTGTAGGCGAAGAACTTGGCAATCGGGAGCTGGCGGCTGTAGCGCAGCATGGCCCAGGCGATCACGGCCAGTATGGCGACGGCCGCCCCTGCCCCGGCCAGCAGCGCGCTGCCATTCCCCTGCGTCCAAAGCGCCGCGTAGAACAGGATCGTCTCGAACACCTCGCGATAGACGACCACGAAGGCGAGCCCGAACAGGAACCAGGCCGAGCGGCCCGACAGAGCGTGCGTCATCTTCTCTCGGATGTAGCGCTGCCATTGATCGGCTTGCGCCTTGCCGTGCATCCATATCCCGACAGAGAGCAGGACCACGGCGGCGAATAGCGAACCAAACCCCTCGGTCAGTTCCCGGCTCGCGCCGCTGATCCCGATCGCATAGGTGGCGACCACCCAGGTCAGCAGGCCGGCCACAAGCGCTCCGGCCCAACCGCCATGCACGTAGGGCAAGACTTCCGAGCGGTCCGCCTTGCGGAGAAAGGCGATCATGGCGACGACGATTAGCAGCGCTTCCAGCCCTTCGCGCAGCAGGATCGTGAACGCGCCCAAGAAAGTCGACGCGGTGCTGGATGCACTCGGGGCCAGCGCCGCCTCCGCATCGTCGAACAGGCCATTGAGGACCAGAGCGCGGTTTGCCAAGTCATCTGGCGCGGCGCCTTGATCGATCGCGGCGCGATACTCGCCCATCGCACCCTCGATCCGGGCGAGCAGTGTCCCGTCCCGCGCACCGAGCGTCGGCTCAACCGGTTCGAAACCATCGAGATACGCGGACAGCGCCAGCTCCTTCGCGGCCCTGCGATCCCCTTTGCGAGCAGCATCGAGACTGGCCGCGAGCATTTGGCGGACGAGCGACAGCGACGCTGGAGCCTGTTCGACCACGGCTTCCGGATGACGGCGCAAATAGGCCATCACCGCCAGCGCCTGCTTTTCGCCGATGCGCTCGGCGAGCGAGGCAGGCGTGAGCGCCACAAGTGCCTTGAGGTCCGGAACTTGTTGGTGAAGCGCGGGATCGGCTTTCCATAGCTTCTCCCCTTTCCGCGCCTGTTCGTCGGTTAGTGCAAAGCTGCCGGCGCGAAATGCCAGTGCCCATCGATCCTCGCTCGGCAGATCGGCGAAGCTCTGCATCGCAGTGCCGTCGATGCCCTGACTGATGACCTGATAAAGCGCGAATACGCTTCGCTGACGGGCCCGCTCCGCATCGGTGAACGCGATCGGCGGTGTGGCCAGCTTGGCTGCATCGGGGCCATGCCCGTCTCCTGTTGCGCCATGACAGGCAGCGCAGGTCGAGCCGAACAGGGTAGCGCCGCGCGCAAAGCTCGGGGGAGCGGATGGCGCGAGCGGTACGGGATAAGCGCGCAGAAGATCGGCAGCGAGATTACGGGCCAGCAGTGCTACGTCCTGCGGCGGCCCCTTGCGTGCGATCACATCCTGAAGGCGTGCCGCGCCCGCGATCAGCGCCGCCCGCTCAGGCTTTCGTGGTAAAGCGGCGAGCCGTGACGACACGGAGCCTGCGAACTCCGTCATTTCGGCATATTCGGACGCGCTCTTGATCCGTCCGCTCGCAACCGCGCCACCATAATCGACGGCTACATAGTCGAGCAGTCGCCAGGCGGTTTGCACGTTATTCGGGTCGGCCGTGGGCGCGGCTTGCAGCGTGGATACCGGTGCGAGGAGGCCGAGCAGGATCACGAGCGCGAGAGCGACCAGCCGCACGGAAGCGGCGTGAATCAGGCGCCCCAAAGGCGCTACGTAAGAACCTAAATAGCTAGAATCGAGGGGCAACATGCGACTGCCCTACAACCTCTAGACACTGTAGAAGCAAGCGATTTGAGACCGGCTCGCAATAGCATCGCCCAACTGTGCTCGGGAGCCGGCTTCAATAATAGTCGGCGAGCTTAAGCGTTCGCATCGCGCCATCGGCGAGGGTGAGCTTCACCACCTCCCCGGGACGGCCGTAGCGCCACTGCCAGAGCGCACCGCGGGTGTAGGAGGTGTCGATCGGGAACCCGTTCAGTGCCACGACGCGGTCGCCTACCGTCCATCCGCCCTGAGCCGCAGGGCTGCCTACGGCGACGTGGATGACTGTGAGATCGGTTGGCGAAGCGGCAATGCCGAGGCCGCTTCGATCTTTTAGCATCGGCAGACGCGATCGATGCGGTATCGGCCGGATCCAAAGGCGTCCAAGCGTCACGTCGAGCACGATATCGAATTGCCCAAGAAGCGGCATGCCGATGTTGCCCACCGTGCTCGCCGATGCCCAGCGATCGAGGGCGAGGGTCGGAACCACCCTCGTCGAGATCCCGCCCAGGCTAACGCTGTCGGTTGTGAACGTCCGGACGATCTGCACGCCTTCGACCCCGCCCAGCGCTGCGGTGGAGGAGGCCTTATTGGCGAGAAGATTACGCTCCTCAACAAAGGCAGCGGACAACATGAGTGCAGATGAGCTGCCGGTGTCGAGCATCAGCGGCACCGGCTCAGAGCCGTTCACTGAGGCGTGGACGAGGAGTTCCTGCCTGGCACCATGCTCAAGGGTGAGGGTCGTCCACCCTTCCCCGCCGGCAAAGCTGCCGCTCTTCCCGAATGCGAACCGCCGCTTTCCGAAGTCTAGGGCGACGCAGCCGCTGGCGAGCACGTCGGCCCCGAGCATGATGTCGATAGGTCTGCCATATGCCGCAGAGATCGCCCCGAGGTCGGCGACGACGGCAAAAGGCAGGACAAGCACTTGGTCGGCCAGCGTCACCTCGACATTGTGGACCAAACCAACTGCCGCCTTGCCGCTAAGGCCAGCTATTCTCCGCGGCTCCAAGTTCGCCATGCCGAGCTTGGCGGCAAGCGGCCAGCTGATGATGGAGGCGCCGCTACCAGTATCCAGAATGGCTTCGGTGTCGACACCCCCGACCTTCGTTGGCGCAAGCAGGGTGTCGCCTGTTCCGACCTCCAGAGGACGCCAGCTCGGATGCTCGGCGAAGCCGGGCCAGTCCGATCCGGACGGTGCCTTACTGCCCACAACCCCAGTAGGAATGCTCGCGCCGAGAAGCCCGACACCGAGCTGCTTCATTATCCTTCGACGATCTACATCGGTCGTCGCGGCTCCGTCCCCGCCGTCCACTCCATCCTTCCCACTCCGGCCTCGGTGCCGGAATGGGCACCCCACTACATGCTCCAGTCGCTAGAGGATCAAGCCGTAAGTCTCCACTTACGCCATTGGGCGGCCGATCGCCTGAATGACCCGGCACTCCGCCATCGTCTTGGCGCAACATCCCGCCGCGCTCATGGCGGCGAGTTCGTCACGCAGCGCGCCGAGCTGGCGAAGCCGCTCCTCGACGTCAGCGAGATGGCGTGATGCGATATCGGCCGCCTCGGCGCAGTCGCGCTCCGGTTGATCGGCGAGCGCTAGGAGCGAGCGGATCTCGTCGATCGAGAAGCCGAGCCTGCGGCCGTTGCGAATGAAGTTGAGCCGATCGACATCCGGCAACCCATAAGTGCGGCGACCTGAGGCAGTACGAACGGGTCGGTCGAGCAGTCCAATCTCCTCATAGAAGCGGATCGTCGTCACCTTGGTTGCGGTTGCGCTCGCCAGCTCGCCTATCTGCATTGTGGTCTCACATGATCTTTACTGAGCACTCGTACTCGGCATGAGCTTATTCCAACTCACTGCATGATGTATCGAGCCCGAGGCTTACCTGCCGATCGCGATCACTGAGAGGTCAGCGGCGCCATCGACAGGAACGCCCGCCTGCTTCCGCTCTGAGTAGCGGTCGACAAGCTGGCCCGCATGGGGGCGCAACAGGATCGTGAAGCGCACCAGCTCCTCCATCACGTCTACGATGCGATCATAGTAGCTCGACGGCTTCATACGGCCGGCTTCGTCGAACTCCTTGTAGGCCATCGCGACCGATGATTGGTTCGGGATCGTGAACATACGCATCCAGCGGCCGAGCAGGCGCAGCGTGTTGACCGCGTTGAACGATTGCGAGCCACCCGACACCTGCATGACTGCTAGCGTTCGCCCCTGCGTCGGGCGCATCCCTTTCATTTCGAGCGGCAGGTGATCGATCTGCGCCTTCATGATGCCCGTGATCTGGCCGTGCCGCTCGGGGCTGCACCACACCTGGCCCTCCGACCACATCGCCAGTTCGCGCAATTCGTGGACAGCCGGATGATCGTCGCCCTGGACCTGATCGGGCAGCGGCAGCGTGGACGGGTCGAAGATGCGTGTATCCGCCCCGAACAGCCGCAGCAGGCGGGCGGCTTCCTCGACCGCAAGGCGCGAGAACGAGCGTTCGCGCAGCGATCCATAGAGCAGCAGGATGCGCGGCGCGGGATCGAGCGGTCCAAGACCGGAGGCGGGCCGATGACGGATGAAGGCCAGATCCAGCGCTGGGAAGGTGTCGGGATCAGGAAGCGTGCGCAGCGGCATCAGAGAGCTTTCGTGAATTGGGCGAGTTGAGCAGGGCGCAGGATCAGGCAGCGCGTGGCCCGAGCAGGATCACGCAGGTTCCGATCAGACAGAGAGCCGCGCCGCCCACGTCCCAGCGATCGGGGCGGACACCTTCGACGCCCCACAGCCACAGCAGGGACGCGCAGATGTAGATGCCGCCATAAGCGGCATAGGCGCGCCCCGCCGCGTCACTATCGACGCGGGTGAGCAGCCAGGCGAACACCATGAGAGAAGCAATTCCGGGGACCAGCCAGATCGGCGACTTGCTCATGCGAAGCCATGCCCAAAAGGCGAAACAACCGCCGATTTCGGCGAGCGCCGCGCCGACATAGATCAGACCTGTCATGTGTGCGCGCCCCGCTCATACCAGCCCCGCGATGCCTTCACGATCGACACGACCGAGAGCATCACCGGCACCTCTACCAGCACGCCCACGACCGTTGCCAACGCCGCGCCGGACTTGAGCCCAAACAGCGATATGGCGGCAGCGACGGCCAGCTCGAAGAAGTTGGACGCGCCGATCAGCGCGGCAGGTGCGGCGACGCACCAAGCCACGCCGAACCGGCGCGACAGCCAGTAAGCAAGGCCCGCGTTGAAATAGACTTGGATGAGGATCGGCACGGCCAAAAGCGCGATCACCAGCGGTTGGGCAACGATCGCCTCTCCTTGGAAGCCGAACAGCAGAACGAGTGTCGCCAGCAGTGAGACGAGCGACACCGGGCCAAGGCGGCCGAGCAGCCGATCGAGCGCGGCTTGCCCTCCGTTCGCCAGCACGGCGCGGCGGACGAGCTGCGCCGCGAGCACCGGCACGACGATGTAGAGCAGGACCGAAATCAGCAGCGTGTCCCACGGCACCGAGACCGAGGCGACGCCGAGCAGCAACGCGACCAACGGCGCGAACAGGAACACCATGATCACGTCGTTCAGCGCGACTTGGGAGAGCGTATAGGTGGGCTCGCCCTCACAGAGGTTCGACCACACGAACACCATGGCCGTGCAGGGTGCCGCGGCCAGCAGGATCAGGCCGGCGATGTAGGACGGCCCCTCACCTGCTGGCAGGAGCGGCGCAAACAGCCAGCTAATGAACAGCGAGCCCAGCGCCGCCATCGAGAAGGGTTTCACCGCCCAATTGATGAACAGCGTGACGCCGACTCCCTTCCAATGTTGGCGTACAGACCCGAGCGCGTCGAAGTCGATCTTGAGCAGCATCGGGATAATCATCAGCCAGATCAGCACGGCGACGATCAGGTTCACGCGCGCGACCTCGGCCGAGGCGATGGCCGCGAACAAGCTAGGAAGCAGATGGCCCAGCCCGATGCCGGCGACGATGCAGAGCGCTACCCATAGCGTCAGATACCGCTCAAAGGTGCCAAGGCGTACCGCTGGAGGGCCAGCGCTAGGTGCGACCGAGGACATGGGTTCAGGCGACCCGTTGACCCGAGGCGTCCACCACCCGCTCGCCGTCCTCCTTGGCAAACGAGCCGAGTTGGCCGGTTGGCAGCAGATCAAGCACCGCTTCGGACGGGCGGCACAGCTTTACCCCCAGCGGCGAGACGACCAGCGGTCGGTTGATGAGGACCGGGTGCGCCATCATCGCGTCCACCAGCGCCTCGTCGGACAGCAACGTGTCGCCTAGGCCAAGCTCCGCATAGGGCGTGCCCTTCTCGCGCAGCAGATCGCGCGGGGTTATGTCGGCGCGGTCGATCAACTCGACCAGCAGCGCGCGCGAGGGCGGGGTCTTCAGATACTCTATAACGTGCGGCTCGATGCCGGCATTGCGGATCATGGCGAGCGCGTTGCGCGACGTGCCGCACTCGGGGTTGTGGTAGATCACGATATCGACGGCCACGGGGCGTCCTTTCAGCAGCAGGGGGCGAGTTCGGCGACCAGCGGCGCGCACAGCTCCGCGTTGCCCGCGCAGCAGTCCTTGACGAGGAACAGTGTCAGCGCGCGCAGGCCGTCCAGGTCGGCACGGTAGATGATTGAGCGGCTGTGCCGTTCGGAGCGGACGAGGCCAGCGCGGGCGAGGATGCCAAGGTGCGCCGACATGGTGTTTTGCGGCACTTCAAGCTGACGGGCGATTTCGCCCGCAGCCATGCCATCCGGTTCATGCCGCACCAGCAGGCGAAACACGTCTAGGCGCGTGCCTTGGGCCAAGGCGCCCAGCGCACAAATAGCGAACTCATTTTCCATATATCCAGCATAACGGATATGTCGGTTGGTTCTAGCTGTTTTTTACTTCCGCGTTGATCACGTCCTCGATAGGGGCCGGAAAGTGACGGTAGATGGTAGGGACCGATACACCGATCATTGGCGCAACTTCACGCCGCTTCACCCCCGACTCCAGGAGCTTGCGAGCCGCCTCCAGCTTTTTGGGCGTCATCACTGTCTTTCGGCCGCCTACCCTTCCCTCCCGTCGAGCCACATCCAGCGCGGCCGTCGTGCGCTCCCGATTCAGATCGCGTTCCATCTCCGCCATGGCCGCCATGATGTGAAAGACGAGCTTCCCAGCGGTGCCAGCCGTATCGATGCCGTCCGTCAGTGAGCGAAACCCAACGCCGCGGTCGGCCAATTGGGCAGCGAGATCGACAAGGCCTTTCATCGTCCGACCAAGCCGATCGAGCTTCCAAACTACGATGACGTCGCCAGCTCGGGCGTGAGATAAGACGTCCGCCAGGCCCACTCGGTTGGCCTTGGCTCCGCTGGCCTTGTCGGAGAAGATCCGCTCACACCCCGCTTCGCGAAGCGCGTCGAGTTGCATGGTCAGATCTTGTTCGGGCGTCGACACCCGCGCGTAACCGATCAGCATAGATCCGTCTCAAAACTCATCTCACGCAGCTAACATGACACGTACCATGTGAGAAAGCGTTTTGATAAGCTGTTCCGGCCTGCTAAGCTTTCTCACATGGTCGCGCTTCAAAATCGATCGTTTGCGAGACACGCTTATCGCGACCACCCGACCGCCGCGCGAGGGCCGGTTGCCGAAAGCACGAATCAATGGCGCGGTAGGATCGGAAGGTTGCCGAAAGCACGAACATCCACCCTGAATCGGCCCTCTACAGAGGGAGGGCGCCGCCCGGAGCCCTCTATCTTCGTGCTTTCGACAACCGACCGGCTTTCGCCAGGACCGCTGGCCGCATGACCCTCTCGATCGACCAAGGCGATCTGTTCGCGCTCGATAGCCCATTGCTGACCGAGGTCCGCGGCGAGCGATCGTTGATGGCCTTTCCGTTCTTCGCGTTGAGCAAGGGCAAGTGGACCAAGCCACTCGCCTATAAGACCGACACGGTTTCGATCGAGATCGTCGCCACCGCCAAGGGCGTGGCGACGATCTACGACAAGGAGGTTCTGCTTTATATCGCGAGCCTCATGGTGGCGAAGCTGGACGCCGGCGTGGGGGTTTCCCAGGACTTCTATTTCACGGCCCATGACCTGTTCCGCGTCACCGGCGTAAACGGCTCGGCCCGCTCCTACACGCGCCTATCCGACGCGCTGGAGCGGCTACAGGGCACGCAGATCAAGACCAATATTGAAGCCGGGGGCGAGGGCCAGGCCGGGTTCTTCTCGTGGTTGTCGGAAGCCCAGCTCACCTACACCAAGACGCGAACCGGCGATAAGCGGTTGAAGGCTGTGAAGGTCCGGCTTTGCGATTGGCTCTATCGCGCGATCCAGCGTGATCGTCGGGTGCTGGACTATGCTCCGAGTTATTTCACGCTGGGGCCTGTCGAGCGTCGTCTTTACGAGATTGCTCGATCTACGTGCATCGATGGCGCCGTCGAGGTCGGTATAGAGGAACTGCGGCTACAGCTCGGCTATCAAAGTCCGCTCAAGAGCTTCCGGTTCGAGATGAAGCGGATTGCTGACGATAACGCCATTCCGGACTTCTCTTTCGAGCTGGTCGACGATGTGGTTGAGGCCCCGGTGGGTAGGGCGCGACGTAAAGCTGGCGCGGCCAGGGTGAGAATCACGCCATTGGCGCTGCTCGCCAGCTCCTAACGATCATTCTCCTACTTTCCGCGAATCGATGCACGGTCGATTCGCCCCGATCGCTTGAGAGCCAATTGTCGGTTATTGAAAGCACGAACTTCGGTCGTCAAAAGCACGAATCTCGGTTGCCGAAAGCACGAACGCGACGCTCCAAGGTTATCGAAAGCACGAACTTTTCCACGATTGGTCGCCAAAAGCACGAACTTCAACTGTTTCGTCGCGGGATTTAATTCGGCAAAACTAATGATGAGCCGGGAGCATGTTGCGATCGGCCAGTCAGGGAGCGGCCGTGACCACATAAACGAATGCCCGGCACGAAGGCCGGGCACCCTGGAATGTGATGAGCGATGCTTGGCGGCATCGATCGGGACATAAGACACCCCTCTCATACTCGTTCCTGAGCCTTGGTTCAAGGGAGCGCGCTTCGCGCCACGCTAGAGTTTTGCCTGGTCCCGGCCCCACGAAGGGAACGGACGATGGGAGCTATTACACTCGCCAAGGCGAGCTTCATGGCGCTCGACCGCATCGAGCGGGCGCGGTCAACATCGCGATCGGGCGCACCAAATTCCACGCGCGCGCATGTCCACCCGAACAGCCGGAAGGCCGGCACGTTTGAGGACGACTTCTTCTACAGCTACGCCAAGGGCGAGACCGATCGGCTCTACAAGAAGGCCGTGGAGCTGCTGAAGCGCAAGAACGCGATACGCCGCCTCGCCCGCGCCGAGGGACGTCAGCTCACGGAGGACGAACGTCTCGTCACCCTAATAACGCCTGCGGCGGTCCGCGTCTTCGAGCAGCTTACCACATTGGCCCGGACCTGCGCTGGTAAGGTCTTCCCAACGTGGGAGTGGATCGAGGCCGCGACAGGCTTGTCCCGCGCGAGCGTGGGACGCGGCCTGTCGATTCTCGCCAAAATGGGCTTGCTCGATAAGCAGCGGCGATGCGTGCCGATCGACCCACCGGCTGATCGCCCGAAGGCTCGCAACGCACAGACGTCCAACGTCTATCGAATGAGTTTTCCCAATCGCCTCGCACAGTTCCTCCCGCGCTTCCTCCGACCGGTTCCGCTCCCCGATGACGTGGTGCAGCGCGAGATCGACCGCATCGAGGCCATTGAGACCATGCGCCTATGGCGCACGCCCCGCCAGGTCGTGGCCGAGGAAATTGAGGACGATGGCTTGCGCCGCGTGCTGGACAGCCTTGCGGTCGCGATCGAGAAACAAGAGTCTCAAAAAAATGGTCAACCGCTCCTAGATTCATATGTTCAAAGCACACATGGAGTTGGCCTAGTCGGCCAACAATCTAACGCCTAACGGCGAGGACCACCCCAACCCATCGGACATAACCAAACCCTCACCGACAACGCCAAGCCGAACCGTCGGACGCGACGCGGAGCGTCGCGATGCTCCCGAGGGGGGCAAGCGTTTATCGTCGCGCTCAAATTGCCGCCTTCGTGCTTGCTGCAGCCGTTTTTGGTCCTTCAACGCGACTTTAACGCCAGTCTGCGGAGCCAGGGCCCACGATCGGAGCCGGCAGCTCCCATAATTGAGCGTCTTCCAATCCCCTTTCTCACCGCGGCCGTAGCGAGCTGGTCGACCGCTAAACCGCTTCTCGAGACCTTGATTGCGGGAACACGTGCATTGTATCCTTCACATCATCTGATAAGGTTTAGCGACCTGCGGCCCTGCAAAGGTGTCCGTTTCCCCAAGGGGAACTAAGCACTAAGGCCGCCCGTAAAGGCGGCCTTTGGTTTGTTCGGGGTCCTGCTTTTGTAAGTCATCAGGCGCGGACAGTCTCTATCTGCCCCAGTGGCTCGCGCGCCATTCGGCCGCGCTTAGATCTTCAGCTAAGTGAAAAGGTCGCCTGCCGCGCGGAGCAGGAAGGCGTTGCGCCAGCGCCGGCGACGATGTTCGTCAGCATCATGGCGCATATGGCAGCGTTGGCAAAGCGCTGCGAGATTACGCGGCCGGTTGTCGCCGGGGTCATGGTTCAGGTGCGCGCTGGCGAGCACGACGCGAGTGACCCGCATTTGTGCAGGCGCAGCAATGCCATCGAACCCAGGCTGTATGCGCGTCAGTTCGTCCGGGTCCGGTAGCGAGCGGACTCTCCTGCCCTGCCCGTCGCGCCAGCGCGTCGCATCCTCATCCCACCAGATCCCATTTCCTAGATGCAACACGTCGCGACCGTGCGGGCGATGGCAACGCTCGCAGCGACCCTTCGCCCGGCCAAAGCGGATGTAGGCGGACAACTCGCGCCAATCGATCGGATACAGCCAGCGATGTTCGCGCGCGATCGGCATGACAAATCTATGAGTCACGATCAGAGGGGACGAAAGGGAAAACTCTTGGTGATTCAGATTTCTCGTCGGTAAGAGCGCACTAAGCGACTAAGGCAATAAGCAACTAAGCCACTTAGCGGTGTTTGGATCCCGAAGCCAAATCGACAGCCCCGTGTGGTCCGCCAAGCGCGGCCGGCCCGCTCCGGGCCATCGATTTGGCTCCTCCCTCCCCATCCCGCTCCTCGCCGGAGAGGCAGACCCGGTTGCAGCAGCAACCGGCTTTCAGCCTCAGAAGGAAGGGAAAAGCGATGGGACGGATCACCGACCAGATGATCGTCATGATCGAGGCAGGCACCCGGCCTTGGTCGAAATCGTGGAACGGCAGCACCGCACCCAACATTCCGCTTCGCTCAACCGGCGATCCCTATCGGGGGATCAACGTGCTGGCCCTCTGGGTTGCTTCCATGGCGAAGGGCTATGCCTCCCCCCATTGGCTGACCTTCAAGCAAGCGCTCGCACTCGGCGGCTGTGTCCGCAAGGGCGAGAAGGGCTCCACCGTGGTCTATGCCAACAAGATCGAGGTGGACGACAGGAGCGATCAGGGAGGCGACGAGGCCAAGCGTCAGGTCGCGTTCCTCAAGCGCTACACCGTGTTTAACGCCGAGCAGATCGAGGGCATCGAGGCCAAATGCCCCGCCCCTCCCCCGATCATCACCGCCACCAACGCCGACGAGCGCGACGCCGAGTTGGACGCGCTGTTCGCCCGTGTGCCCGTCACCGTTCGGCACCACGGTTCACAGCCTTACTATCAACCGAGCAGTGATCATGTCGTCATGCCGGCCTTTGCCGACTTCCACGCCAGTGACGACTATTATTCGACCCTCGCCCACGAGCTTTGTCATGCGACGGGTCATGTTGACCGGCTTGCCCGCCCCACCCTCATCTCCACCAAGCGCGAGGACTATGCCCGTGAGGAACTGGTGGCCGAGCTGGGCGCGGCATTCGTCAGCGGCGCGATCGGCATCAAGCTCCACAACCGCGAGGACCATGCGGCCTATCTGGCTAGCTGGCTGCAAGCGCTGCATCTTTACCGCCGCAGCCCAGGCACAGGCCGCGGCCGATTGGCTGTTGAGCCGGATGGGCGCGGAGAGGGCGACTCCCTTGGAGGAAGCCGCCTAGAAGCCTATCACCTTCCCGGCTCTCGAAGGGGGCCGGGGAATCGCATAGGGTGTCCGTAGGTGGCGGCCAGGCCGCGCCGCTTCCTGGCGTGATCAGCGCCGGTGCCCTTGGCGCCGGTGATCCGATCGGGGTCGGATCGCGGCCTGGAATCAAGCGGCGGTTGACCCGCTTTCAACTGTTAGTTGAATCCTCATGCGCACGCGCATATATCGGTCGCAACATGGCCGTCCCCGCTGTTGCCGCTGGCATCAAGGGGCGGCCTTCTTCATATTCGGGCCGGATGCTTCCGCCCTATACCAAGCCCCATCTCAGCTTCGCCGATCAGCTCGCTCTCCTCATTGGGCGCGGTCTGGACGTAACCGACCAAGCGAGGGCCACCCTCCATCTTCAGCGCATCGGCTATGGGCGCCTGACCCCCTATTGGCAGCCGTTCCAACAGCTCGTTTCCGATCCCGCGAACCCGGCACGGACCATTCGTAGCGAGCAGTTCCGGCCAGGCGCCGAGTTCCGTCACGCCGTCGATCTCTACCTCTTCGACAAGCAGCTCCGCCTCCTCTTCCTCGACGCCATTGAGCGAGTCGAGGTCGCGCTGCGCGTCGATCTCGCGCACGCGCTCGGCAAGCGCGATCCCTTTGCCCACCGCTCGCCGGCCTTTCTTGATGCCCGGCGCGCTAACGAAGTGCAGCGGAGTGGCGGCACCCGCCACGCCGATTGGCTGGCCAAGGCCGATGGCGCGATTGCCCGGTCCAAGGAGGATTGGCTTAAGGAGTTCTTCGCCACTTACAGCCCGCCCGTGCCAATCTGGATGGCGGTCGAGACGTGGGAGTTCGGCACCCTGTCGTGGCTGCTCGAGATGGCGCACCCCAATGATCGTGCCGCCATTGCTAAGCGTTACGGGCTTCTCCCCAACACGCTGGTGAGCTGGATCAAGACCCTCGCATTCGTGCGCAACATCAGCGCGCATCATGCCCGGCTGTGGAACGCGGGCATCATCAATCAGCCGCTAGTGCCCAAGCCGTTCGAGGCACCACAGCTCGTCCACCTCGGGGGCGATCTTCATCGCGGGACGCGTGTCTATGGTGCCGCGGCCGTGGCGAGCTACTTCGTGCGCCGGATCAATCCTGGTTCGTCCTGGCCGGGACGGATGAAGGCGCACTGGCAGGCATTCCCGGCCATGCCGTTCGCAACCCCTGCTCAGGGTGGGTTTCTGCCAGGTTGGAATGTGGAAGCGATTTGGGCCTGAGGCTGAGAGACAATTAGGAGGCGCAGTCACTCGACGCTGCCCGACGATTTCTGCCCCCGCACTCTGCCTCTCCCTTTCCCCCTGCATGGCTGCGCAACCAGATTACGTCGAGGCTCAGGTCCATCCCGACTAAGCGACTAATACACTTTACGGCTAAGCCCATAAGCTCCATATATCGCTTAGCCGCTTAGTGGGAGTGCAATCATGCAGGTATGGGCCGTCATCGCGCAGAAGGGCGGGCAGTCCAAAACGACCCTCTCGACTGGATTTGCCGTAGAGGCCGCCCGGGAGGGGGCGTCTGTCGTCATCCTTGATGCTGACGATCGGCAGGGATCGGCGCTCTACTGGTCGGAGCGCCGCGACAAAGACGATGTGGTGGTCAAGGACAGCAGTGTCGCCGGCTTGCCGCTCCACGTGTCGCGCGGGCGCGGCAGCGGCAAGATTGATCTCATCATCATCGACACGCCCGCGAACTCCAAAGACATTGCCATGCTTGCAGCCGAGCAGGCAGACTTCGTTATCATCCCAGTGGCACCACGAGGATTGGACGTTCATTCGGTGCTGCAAACCGTCAAGCAGGTGCAGCAGGCCGGCACGCCTTTTGCAGTCATTCTGACCCAGGTTCCACACCAGGGCGGGGAGGGGCAGGAGGCCTATGCCGGCTTCGCAGCGAAGGGCGTGACGCTGTTCGATAGCCGCCTTCACTTCCGCAAAGACTTCTACAAGGCAACTCCACTTGGGCGGACTGCGACCGAGACGGAGCCGAACGGCAAAGCGGCCGGCGAGCTGCGCTCTGCTTATGATGAAGCTAAGCGACTAAGCGGCTTTACGACTAAGATAGTAAGCGAGATGGCTTAATGGCTAAGAAGCCTTCTGCGCTCGCGAGCATCTTCGACGACGAGCCCGATCAGGAGCCCGCACCAGCTCCCGTCGCCGAGCCGGTAACGGAGCCGCAGCCAGCGGCAGTGGCGCGCCGGTCGCCACGAACGGCTGGTACGGCGGCACCGGCGCGGCGTAGCAGCCATCCGGGCAAGAAGCCGGTGCTGATTTATATTCCCGAGGACATGCACCGCACGCTTCGTCAGCTCAGCGTGGAGGAGGGCGGGGAACCCCTTACCGTCATTACCGAACGCCTGCTCCGGCAGTATTTGGTCAAGCGCGGGCACACCAGGTTCGCACCGTAAGCAAACTGCGACGAGCGAAACGTAGAGAGCGGCCGTTTTTTCGCTCCAGAAAGCGCAAGCGGTTGAAGCAGATGAGTATTGAGGGTCAGCCCTGACAACCCTTGAGTCCGGTCAGCCAGCCCTCGCGCCGATTGACCTGTTCGAGTATAGTCATCGGGTCTCGTAAATCGTCAATTCGCGACATCGACCCCGCCGTGGCTGCTGCTACGGCGGGCCATCTTTGGTCGCCGAAAGCGCGACTTTGGTGATTGCGCCCGCAGCAGATCCAGAGGGGAGCGACCTAAGCGGGTGTGTGCCTTCGTGCTTTCGCCGACCGTTCAGGCGGGATCGAACAGGCCGGCGAACTCGCGCTGGTCGTAGTAGCGGATTTTCTCGATCGCGAGCGGGTGTTCGCCCTGGCGCAGTAGGAGAACCTGGTCGGGCCGCATCCGCATGATTTCGTCGGGCGTCGCGAGCCGCCGGGCCGAGACGTGCGCGCTGACGCTTTCCGATGGACGGGCGCGATTGTCGCCCCAGCCGATACCCCGCGACGTGCTGACGGTATCATATTCGATCGTCGTATCGCCGATCGTGCGCGAGAGCATGTCGGCGGTTGCATGATCGTTGACCCCGAACGCCTGGATGACGCCCGCGTTGGACATGAAGGTGCCGGCGCGCTCGCCATAGATCGCCTTGAGCTGGTGCATGTCCTGGAGGATCGGCCAGAGCTGGAGGCCGTAGCCCGCCATCAGCCCCATCGCGCGCTCGACCGGTTCAAGCCGGCCGAGCGCGGCGAACTCGTCGAGCAGGAACAGGACCGGGCGCGCGGGCTTTGACGGCGAGCGCGCCATGTCGGTGACGGCCTGCGATACGAGAAGGCGCAGCCAGCGCGCATAGGTATCGAGCCGGTCGGGCGGCAGGCACAGGAACACGGTGGCGGTCGTGTCCTTCAATCCCGCGAAGGTGAAATCGGACGCGGCGGTGCTGGCGACGATGCGCGGGCTATCGAGAAAGTGGGTGTGGCGCTGGGCCGAGGACAGCACGCCGGCGGCTTCGCGGTCGGACTTGCCGAGCTGGCGGTTGGCGGCGCGGGCAATCAGGCCACCGGCACCGGCGCTGTCCTGCATGTCGGCCAGCAGCGCGGCGAAGGCGGCAGGGGCGAGCGTCAGCTTGTCTCGCACCGTCGCCAGCACGCGGCGATCGGCGGGTTCGTGGACGACGGTGTGCAGGATCAGCCCGGCGATCAGCGCCTTGGCTTCCTCGTTCCAGTGCGCTTCGCCGGATTGTCCTGGCGCGTCGTGGACCAGCGCGTCGGCGAGGGTGTTGGCATCTTCCGCGAGATCGAGACTGGCGGGATCGAGCCGGTCGAGCGGATTGTAGCGGGCAGGGGGCTGACCCGACACGCTGAACGGGTCGAGGCACCAGACCTTGCCCTTGGCGGCACGCGCGCGGGCGGTGACGCGGGCGTTCTCGCCCTTGGGATCGACGCAGATCACCGAGCGGTCGAGCAGCAGCAGGTTGGGAATGATCGTGCCCACCCCCTTGCCCGATCGGGTGGGTGCCATCGTCAGCAGATGCGCCGCGCCGTCGTAATGCAGCAGCTTCCCCGACCTCGCCGAACGGCCGATCAGAAGATCCCCGTTCGTTTCCAGCTTCCGCACGTCGGCGCGATCGCCGAACCGGGCGGACCCCAGCAGCTCGTTCCGGCCGGAGGACGCACGGCGATTGATCCACCAGGTCGCGCCGATCAGGCCGACCAGGACGAAGAACGACACCGTGCCGGAAATCTGCCCGACCCCGAAGATGCCTTCGAGCCAGCGGGCGGTCGCATAGGCGGCGATGAACGCGACGATGATCGCGAAAACCCAGTTGATGGGCGGACGCCTGTTGCCGATGACCGGCATCAGCGCGCCGCGGCGATCGGCGTGATCGGCAAGGACCGATCGGCGTCGGGATGATCGAGCAGGCGGAGCAGGATTTGCGTGGCGAGGGGAGGGGGCACGGCTTCGTCGCGCAGCATGTCGAACAGCGCGTGCTCGTCGGTTTCCAGGGCCATGCCTTCAATCGCGAGGTTGGCGCGCGAGTCCGCGTCATCCTCTCGCCACATCTCGGCTTCTGCCGGCGTGCCGCGCACGTAATCCATTTGCCGGATTTGGGCGCGGATCGCCTCAACATCGAAGTCCGCCATCACGCCCGCTCCAGATCGGCCGAGCCGGGCAGAGGGGTGGATAGGAGCGCCTGATACTCGTCCATGAGCGTCGCCGGCACCCAGTGAATACCGCGCCGATCGGCGTAGCGACCTGAGCATATCGCCATCGACTGCTGTCCAGGCTTGCGGATCGGCGTTGTCGGGCAGGGTGTCGCAGCCTTCCGCCGCCATGCGATCCTGGAGCGCGTTTGCCCGACCCCAGCGGGCGCGCACCAAGTCGGCATAGTGACCAGGGACGGGCGGGTCGAAATCGCCCCGCGTCCGCTCTCCGCGCTGCATGGCGTATTCCTGTTCGGACCAGACCGGATCATTGTAGATCACCGTTGCGGACGCTGATCCGCGCATCAGCCATTCCGAAATATCGTCGCCTGCCATCAGCTCGCCTCCGTCGTCTCCGCTTCCGCCTCGAACGCTCGCTTGCCGCGGCGCTTCCATAGCACCAGCACCTCGCTTGCATCATCGCCGCGCGCACGTCCGGCGAGATCGAGCAGCGCGCCGTAGAGGGTCGCGCGATCGTCATCCGTAAGCTCGACCAAGCCGGCTTTCTGGACCAACCCGCCCAGCTCAATCAGATGGCGCGTTCGTTCGCGACGTTGCACGACCCAGCCCCTGCTATCCGTTCGGCGTTCCGCCGCTTCCGCCCGCAGGGTCGCCGCCCGGTTCAGCTTGAGCGCCCGATCCGTCGATCGCAGCAGCGCCGCCACCTTTTTTCCCGCGCCGCTGAAAGAAGGCCGCGCCCTTCGCTCGCCACGCCCCCTTCGCGCTCGCATCCTTCGACCCGACCGCATCCAGCAGCACGCCCGCCAGTGTCTCGGCATCGAGCGCATCGGCCCCGGTGGCGACGACGAGCTGGCCGAGCTGTTCGACCCGCTTCGCCTTGAGCGCCCGCGCCTTGTCGCCGAGCGCCTTCAATTCCGCATCGTAATCGCGCACCTTCCGCATCGCATCTATCCTTCCGCGACCATCAGCCCGAACACTCTAGCGCCGCCCATGCCGGGGTAAAGCAGGAACGACCATAAAGCGGCAGCAGGTCAATCACGAGAAGCGCAGCGGATTGTGAGTGCGCGCTTATACGTCGTTGCCGACATGCGCTAAGAAGTGCATCATGGCGGGCGCAATGGCGATCTACCATTTCAGCGCCAAGGTCATCAGCCGTGCCAACGGCTCAAGCGCCGTCGCGTCCGCCGCCTACCGTTCCGCATCCGAGCTGCACGACGAGCGGCTTGGGCGTAACCACGACTTCTCGAACAAGGCCGGCGTCATCCACTCCGAGGTCATGTTGCCCGAGGGCGCGCCGGAGCGTTTAAACGATCGCTCGACCTTGTGGAACGAGGTGGAGGCGGGGGAGAAGCGCAAGGACGCGCAGCTTGCCCGCGAGGTGGAGTTCTCGATTCCGCGTGAGATGAGCGAGAAGCAGGGCGTCCAGCTCGCACGCGATTTCGTGAAGAAGCAGTTTGTCGATCGCGGGATGGTCGCGGACCTGAACGTGCATTGGGACAAGGCGAAGGACGGGAGCCCCAAGCCGCACGCGCATGTGATGATGACGATGCGCGAGGTAGACGGGCAAGGGTTCGGGAAGAAGAACCGCGACTGGAACAGCACCGAGCTGTTGAAGGACTGGCGCGAGGCATGGAGCGCGCACGTCAACGAACGCATGGCCGAGCTGGGTCTTGAGGGCAGGATCGACCATCGCAGCTATGCTGATCAGGGCATTGAGCTGGAGCCGCAGCACAAGATAGGGCCGGCGGGGATGCGCCGACTAGACCGCGGCGAAGATGCCGAACGCGCCGACGATCACCGGCGGATCGCGCGGGAGAATGGCGAGAAGATCGCGGCTGACCCGCGCATCGTGCTGGACGGCATCACGCGCAGCCAAGCCACCTTCACCACCCGTGATCTGGCGATGTTCGTCCACCGGCACAGCGATGGCAAGGAGCAGTTCGACCAGGTGATGGCGTCGGTGCGCGCCAGTCCCGAGCTGGTGGCGCTGGGCAAGGACGGGCGCGACCAGGGGCGCTTCACTTCCCGAGACATGATCGCGACCGAGGCACGGTTGGAGAAGGCCGGGGATGAGCTGGCAGCGCGGAGGGATCATGGTCTCCCGGCAGCGGTGCTCGACAGAGCGAGAGCCGTTGCCGGGAGTGAAGGGCTCGTGCTCGGGGACGAGCAGCGAGCCGCGCTGGAGCATATAACCGGGCCGAGCGGCATCGCCAATGTGGTCGGATATGCCGGCACCGGCAAATCCGCCATGCTGGGCATTGCGCGCGGTGGATGGGAGCAGGCGGGCTACACCGTTCGCGGCGCGGCCTTGTCCGGCATCGCGGCCGAGAACCTTGAGGGCGGATCAGGCATCCAATCCCGCACCATCGCCAGCCTTGAACATGCGTGGGCGCAAGGGCGCGACCAGCTTACCGATCGTGACGTGTTGGTGGTGGACGAGGCGGGCATGATCGGCACCCGCCAGATGGAGCGGGTGCTGTCCCATGCCCGTGATGCAGGCGCCAAGGTGGTGCTGGTGGGCGACCCCGAGCAGTTGCAGGCGATCGAAGCCGGCGCGGCGTTCCGCAGCGTTACCGAGCGGCACGGCGCGGCCGAGATCACCGAGGTTCGCCGGCAGCGCGAGGACTGGCAGAAGGACGCAACCAGGACGCTTGCCACGGGACGCACCCGCGAGGCGCTGGACGCCTATGCCGCACACGGCATGGTCCACGCGGCCGACACGCGTGAGGCGGCGCGTGCCGAGCTGGTCGACGGGTGGGATCGTCAGCGTCAGGCCGACCCGGACAAGACCCGCATCATCCTCACCCACACCAACGCAGAGGTCCGCGCGCTGAACGGGGAGGCGCGTGACCGGCTGCGCGCCAGCGGCGAGCTGGGCGAGGACGTGGCGTTCTCGGCCGACCGGGGTGCCCGCGACTTCGCGGCGGGCGACCGGCTGATGTTCCTGCGCAACGAGCGGTCGCTGGGGGTGAAGAACGGCACGCTGGGCACGATCGGGCGCGTTACGCCCGAGGGCATGACGGTGCGGCTCGACGGCGGGCGCGAGGTGACGTTCGCGGCGAAGGACTACGCCGCGGTCGATCACGGCTATGCCGCCACCTTCCACAAATCGCAGGGCGTCACCGTCGATCGCGTTCATGTCCTCGCCACGCCGGGCATGGACCGGCACAGCGGCTATGTCGGGCTGTCGCGGCATCGCGACGGCGTGCAGCTCCACTACGGCCGCGACGATTTCGCCGATCAGGGCAAGCTCGCGCGCGTGCTGTCGCGGGACCGCGGCAAGGACATGGCGGGCGACTATGCGCCTGACCGCAGCGAGCAGGACCATGCCCGCGCCTTCGCCGATCGGCGCGAGATCCGGTTCCCGGAACTCGCGCGTCAGGTGGTGGCGAAGGTCCGTGACAAGGCGCGGGGCATGTTCGACGGCTTCCGGCCGAAGCCGGCGACCGAGAAGGCGACGCCGCCGGAGCGTGTCGCGCCCGATCGGCCGCCGGCGACCTCGCAGGCCCGCGCGATCGAACGCTATGGCCGTGCCGCAGCGGATATAGGCCGGATGAAGGAGAAGGGGTTGCCGGTGCTGGCGCACCAGGAACAGGCGCTGGCAAAGGCCGGCGACGCGCTCGACCAGGTGCGGCCACATGGCGCGCGTGACCTTGCCAGCGCGATCGAGCGCGATCCCCGGCTCGCGCGCGACGCGGCCGAGGGCAACACGGGCGGCGCAGCGAAGGCGATGGAGACGGAGCGCCAGGTCCGCATCGACCCGGAGAAGCGTGCGGACCGGTTCGTGGAGCAGTGGCAGGGCATGAAGGAGGCGCGGGCCGGCATGGAGCGTGCCGGCGACCGTGCCGGCGCGGAGAAGCTGGGCAAGCGCATGGAGAGCATCGCGGGCGGGCTGCATCGCGACCCGCAGCTCGAATCCGTGTTGCGTGCCCGCGCTCCCGAGCTGGCGTTAAGCATGGAGAGAGGCCGGTCGATCGGGCAGGAACTGGCGCAGTCGGTCACGATCGCCCGCGACCGCGATTATGGCATGAGCCGGTAGGTGACGATGGACGACGATATCCCAGAGGGCGGTGATCCGGCGGAGGCGTTCGATCGGTTGCGTGCCGTGATAGAAGGCCAGGACCGTGAGCTGGCGTTGTTGCGCCGTGCCGTGGAGGGTCTGGCGGCCGAGCGGGCGCATATCGACGTGCCGGACTATACCGAGACGCTGGGGCGGATGCAGCAGGGTGTGGATGCCACGGCCCACCGGATCGCGGTCATCAGCGACGTGATCGCCCGCAGTCCGGCGCTGGCGATGACGCCCGAGCAGATGGCGCAGCGCATTGCCGCAGCGGGCAACGCCGCCCGGCGCGAGGATCAGGCGGCGCTCGCTAAGGCGGGCGAGGACAAGGCCCGCGTCATGGCCGAGCTTCGCGCCATCGCCGGGTCGGCATGGACACGGGCGGACCAGAGGAACCGGCAGCTATGGTTCGGGCTGGGCGGAGCAGCGATCGGCATCCTCGCATGGGCGATCGTGCCGGGCCTCGTCGCGCGCGAGATCGCGCCGGCGAGCTGGCAATGGCCCGAGCGCATGGCGGCGCGGACACTCGACCTCCCCCTGTGGGAAGCAGGGCAGCGGATGATGCAGAGCGCCAGCCCGACCGCATTCAGCGCGGTCGTGGGGGCCGACAGGATCGTGACGGCCAACCGCGAAGCGATCGAGGCGTGCAGAAAGGCCGCAGCCCGAAAGCGCGAGACGGTGCGATGCACGATCAGAATAGGATTGGAGGGGAAAGGTAAGGCACCCATTAGCTAAGACTGCGCCCTTGCAAACTAGCTTGCTGTTGCGAGCTTACCGCCACTTGCCTCCCAGGTGCCGCCAGACCCTGAAGCCGATGCGAGATGATCGGCCGGACAGGCGAACCAGTGAGAATACCACGTACGGAAGTCGAAGCCCTGATCGCCCCACCGCGCGCGCGCCGACCAGCAGTATCTTCCCGGCGAGGATCCATATGCCCGCTGGCAGCATCAACTCCCACCAGCGCAAGGGCCGGCGGAAGCGCGGTCCATGCAGTCGCTTCACGTCCGAGTGGAGGGGGCGCTGATCGTCATCCGAATCTTCGCTCTCCATTTCCTGCCTCGCCGCCGGGGCGGTAAATGTGCTGGCGTAGCAGTGCCAGGCAAGGACAACGATGGTGGTGAAGCTCCGGTCTCTCGTCATTGACGGACATGCGTTCGAAGCGACGCGGCCATCCGCTCCTGCTAGGAGCGTTCGTTGATCAATGTTTCGAGGACCCCGATGAGCGTTGTTGCCGCTTCCCTGTATCGCCACGGCAAGCGAGTCCGGCCTGTTTCGATCGACGAGCCGACATTCTGTTCGGATGACAAGGCCGAGTTCGTCTGGATCGGCCTGCTGGAGCCGTCCGAGGAGGATCTCAGGAAGCTACAGGAGCACTACGGCCTTCACCCGCTTGCGGTTGAGGACGCCCTCAAAGCTCACCAGCACCCCAAGGTGGACATCTATGGCGATCAGTTGTTCGTGGTCGCGCTGACCGCCCGGCTTGAGGATCAGACCATCGCCTACGGTGAAACCGCGATATTCGTAGGTTCCAGCCACGTCATCACAGTGCGTCATGGATCGGCACGCTCGCACAGCACGCTGCGCGACCACCTTGAAGCGGCGCCATCGCTGCTCGCGCATGGCGTGGACTATGTCTTGCACGCCATCATCGACTTCATTGTTGATGGCTACCTGCCGATCGGGGAAGCGATCGAGGAGGAGGTCGTGGCGATGGAGCAACGAGCGCTGGATGCGTTTTTAGGGCGAGCCGAGATCAATCGCATCTTCAATCTGCGGCGCGAACTGATGCGGTTCCAGCGGGTCCTTGGTCCCATGAGCGAGGTAGCGAACAAGCTCACCCATCCTGAAATCCCCTGCATAGATCCCGAAGCGACCCTGTATTTCAAGGATGTTCTCGATCATATCCGACGCGTCGAAACAACCGTCGGCGGACTTCGGGAGGTCCTCACGTCGGTGTTCGAGGTCAGCAATCTGCTTGAGCAGCAGCGAACCGGCGCGAGCACGCGGCAACTCGCAGCCTGGGCGGCCATATTGGCGGTGCCCACTGCCATCGCCGGTATCTACGGCATGAACTTCGAGAATATGCCCGAGCTGAGAACCGAGTATGGGTATTTTGTCGTACTCGCGGTCGTCGCGACGGTTTGTAGTGCGCTTTATTTGCGCTTCAAGCGGGCAGGTTGGATTTAGCATCAGAGGCGATCGATGTTTTTGGTTAATAAGATGGTACGACAAATCCCATAGCGTGCTGTCTTGCTGCGCTGGAGCAGGGCAGAACGACGGGACCGGCGTCGGTCGCGGCGCTTGCAAAGCCGCTATGCCGAACTCGGAAGGACAGCGTGAATGAACGGCATCGGCGCTGCGGACGTAGTGGCCATTCGAACCGCGGTGCTTCAGCGGAATGCTGCGCTCCGTGATGTTGCGACCAGACCCATTCCTGCTGCCGCCCAGGGGATCGGAACCGCCGGGAGCGAGCGAGCCCCAATCCTTCGCGACGACCTTCAAGACCGCGTTGCAACAGGTCAACAGCCTTCAGGAGCAGGAGGACGTTGCCACCGAATCCTATGAGCGCGGCGAGCCACTGATATCGCCACGGTCGTGCTCTTGCAGCAGCGGGCGTCCGTCAGTTTCGAGGCGACCTTGCAGGTCCGGAACAAGCTCCTGTCGGCATACAAGGACATCATGAGTATGCCTGTCTGAGTGCACAACGGTTCCCGACGCGACTATGCGTGCGCGCCCGACAGCCTAAGCTTTATTACCGGTCAGTGCCGGAAGAGGCCGCCTAGAAAGCCGCCACGCCGATATCCGCCGCCATGACCACCACCGCCATGTCCGCCGCCGTGCCCGCCGCCATGGCGATCATCGCCATAACCCCCTCCCCAGGGTGCCGGCTGGGTATAACCCTGTCCCGGCGCAGGTCCGACATTGGCAGACGCCTGCGGGTTCGCGTTTGCCTCGAACGAGGCGTTGCGCTCGATGATCTTGTCGAGCTCCCCACGATCGAGCCAGACGCCCCGACACTGCGGACAATAGTCGATCTCGATTCCTTGCCGGTCAGACAGCACGAGATCGACGCGGCATACTGGGCAGAGCATGCCTTGCGCGCGTGGGGCTGATGATGTTGCTGGGATGGTATCGGTCATGATGGCTCCTCGTGCTACGCGGCGCGGCTCGCGGAGCGACAATCAAAGGAGGCGCGCTGCGGGTCGATGAGAGCCTGATGGGCTGGCGGCGATGAACCTAGCCGGAATAGCCTTGCACGATAACCCAGCGGCGCAGGCTCACATCAACAATGGGTATCAGCGCCTAATGATGACGGCCACCGCCGTGACCGCCGGAAAAGCCATGTCCGCGATAGCCATGCCCGCCGCCGAAGCCGTGTCCCAACCCGATCCCGAGTCCAAACGAGCCATAATAGGGTCGACCGTAATATCCGCTCCCGTAGCCTGGATAATAGGAGCGCCCATAGCCGGATCCCACGTCCGACACCGCCACCACGCACGTAGCTCCCGCTCCACGCGTCGCATCTGCGGACACGGAAGCAGTATCGGCCGCCACGGGTTCAGTCGCAGACCCGCGCTCCCGCAAGAGCGCCGGACCGGCACCATCAACCGCGCCATTCGCGGGTTGCATTGCGATAGGTGTTGCGACAACGGCACCCGGCGTCGTGCAAGGCACGCGGTAATAGGCGTAGCGGGGCGGTCCTCGCATGGTCGTGCAGCCGCCCAACAGGGCAATCGACGACACGCCGAGTGCTGCCAGACCCAAGGTCCGCATGATGGCGATCTTCTCCTTCGTTTTTCTTGTAGCAGTCCTACCACATTATTCGCTGGCACGCATCGTCGATTTACAATGATTTTCACACTGCTCCGACCCGTTCTCTCCAATTCCGGCTGGTATCCGGACGATTACATGACTGGCCGACCTGATGGAGGCGACTTCACCGGTTCACCGCGAGTTCAATAAACAGCAGCTAATTGAGTGATGTAGCCGTTACTTTAGACGGCAACGGAGAGAAGAAATGAACAGAAAGGTTCTCCTTGCGCTCGCCGCCGCAGCGGCAGCGACTTTGACCGCATCCCCCGCGCTGGCGCGCGACAGGCACCACGGCGGTTACAATCGCGGCGGACATGGCGGCATCAGCATCAACCTCGGTCGCGGCGGCGGATATTATGGAGGCGGCTATGGCAGCCACCGCTATGCTCCGCAGGCTGCTTACTACAACGATCCGTATTATTACGATCAGCGGGTTAGCTATCGCCAGCGTGGTTATTATGATAACCATCGCGGATACAATAATTATCGCGGATATCGCCGCGATCACCACGACAGCCGGCGTGAATACCGGCGACATTAGCGGTAGTTCATTACCAAAATTGGATAATCCAGCACTTCGTAGTCACATGTCGGCATCTGCGTATTCTTAGGAAAGCTATGACCAAGAAGACACTGCTGGCGCTGTCGATTGCGGCCATTGCAGGGGCGATACCCTCGCCAGCCTTGGCGCAAGTTCGGTCCCACGGTGCAGGCGTCAACTGGACCGGCGGACACGGCGGAGTCAGCTGGGATGGCGGCCACAGCTATGGCGGGGGTAGCTATGGCGGCTATCCTGTTAGCACTCCGCCTCCGGCGTATCACCCGCTCGATTTAGAGCGGCACGCCGTCGATCTCCAGCAACGCGCGCGGGCCGCCGGTCCCGATTACCGGGTCCGGGCTTCTGAAATATTTCGTGCCGGAGATGTTGGCGGGCACCAAAAGGCAACTCGTGAGGGGCATTGATCCGGTGGGCTAGTATTCGAGACGGTGTTGAGGATCCGGCGCGAACATGCGGCGGGGGAAAGCCATCAAGGCGATCATGCGAGACCTGCATTGTCTCGCAAAGTGGTGTGCAAGGCGATCCGCATCACCGCGACGACTACCATGAGAGCGGCGGGCACGGCGGTCGTCGTCACGACAGTCTCTGTGGTGGACATGATCGGGGTGGGTTCCTGAAAAGCCGGTTTGACCACTAAATTGCTTGGCCTTAACGCGCTCCGTTGGCGGTGGTACCCTTGGTTTCCCTATTTGTCGCAGCGACGGCCTGAGCTGCCGCTGCGCAGTCGCTGCCGGTTTCTTGGCCTCGCTCGCAGCGCGTGACGACCAGTCTCGCTTCCTCCGCGTGGAAGCGGAAGTATCCCTCATCATGTGGCGTGATGAATCCGCAGCCGCTGAGCGCAAGCATGATGGCCGAGGCGGCGGTCAAACGCATCTTGTCGATCATCGAGCTATCGTTCCCTTGATGCTGATATGGTCATAGCGTGATCCCGGCACGCGAAAGCGCGAGGGCATCGCGACGTAGAGCAGGACGGTCAGCGTGCACCTGGCGCTAACGTCACCCAGAAGCCGACCCCGTGGCGCAGCATCCATGGGATCAGCAGGAACAACGGCAGCGACGGCGGAACGAACCCAAAGGTCGCCTTCGCATGGGCCCTATGTTCACGGGATCGCCGATCCCATCATGCCGAGGACCGAGACGAGCGGCAGCGATGCGATCAGCGCGCCGTATCCAGGGTATCGCTTGGCAAGTTCGGACGCGACTGCGGTCGGAATGCCCGAGATGATCGCCTTGGTAGCGAGATAATTCATGGAGCACTCCATTCACCGTCGTGCCGTAAAAACTGGCGCTGCCGACCAACGCCACTTCCTTCCGTTATGGCGCCACGTTCCAAAGCCGGCGCGGTGCAAGGCCCCAATCCATCTGATGAGAATGAGCGCGCTGGCGGCCGAGATCAGGCGATAAGCGCGCGCTATGCGGGTGACGCGAACCAGCACCGATGCTGCCGCGAGCCAGATGCCGGCGGGGAAGACAGACGAGAGGCGATGGAGGCCCATCAGCGGCCCTTCGTTCGGTCGAAGGTCGCGACGCGCCAGATGTACCAGAGGACCGCGGCGCCGATCACCATGTTGCTGGCCGGCTCTATGATGCTCGCCACCTGGTTATAGCGCTCACCCAGCTCGTAGCCGGCCAGCGCCAGTACCGTCGTCCAGAGCGCCGAGCCGCCCAGCGTCGATATCAGGAACGGTGTTAGAGGCATTCCGCTCACCCCGGCGGGCACGGAAATCAACGTCCGCACACCGGGCACCATGCGCCCCAAAAGCACAGCCCAGCGGCCATAACGATCGAACCAGCGGTCAACATGATCAATCTCCTGGGGCGTAAGGGTCAGCCATCGGCCATGCCGCGAGGCGAACCGCTTCAGCCGATCAATGCCAATCCAGCGACCGATATAGTACCATAGCAGCGCGCCAACGGCCGAACCGAGCGTGCCGGCGACGATCACGATCCAGAGCGCGCCGCGCCCCTGCGCGGCCGTGTACCCTGCAAGCGGCAAGATCACCTCTGATGGAATCGGCGGAAAGACATTTTCGGCAAGCATCAGCAGAAAGACGCCGAAGGCGCCGAGCGTCGAGAGGATCGATGTTATGACACTGAACACGATGATGTCCTGACGGTAGGTCCGCTCTCCCCCAGAAACCGCACAGCGTGGCCGCACTGTTTCAGAAAGGGCGGTGGTAGATGATCCCTTTAATCATCGCGCAAAGCACGATCACGCCAACGACGGCGGCTGCGACGATACGATTCTCGAGCTCGGGATGTTCGACATGTCTGATACGCGCGGCGACTTGCCATGCAGGCCGGATCGGACACCGCCACGATCCTGCCGCTATCCGGTCGAGTTGTGCGTCGGAAAGACCGAAGAAGGCCTTCACTTCGCGACGTGACTGCCCTCGCAGCCCCATTACGCGTAGAACGGCATCATTCCACGCGACATCGATCGCGCTTGGCTCGCCGACCATTGTTCCGCGCAGATCTCCTCCGGCCCATGAAGGCGACAGCAGTCTGATGATCCTGTCCGGGTTCCGATCAAGAAGCGTCGCCCAGCGAAGCAAGCGGTGCTGCCGATCCCTTGGGGATATGGTTTCGGCCGGAGCCCAGCGCTTGGCGAGCGTCCGCAAAGGCTGCGACCACAAAGTCGCTGATAGGTTCGGTGGGCTCATGGGCTTTCCGACACCTTGGTGTCGCCATTGGTGACGCGCTTCAGAGGCCGCGAACAGCGCAAGGTCAGGAAAGTGGTGACACTCAGGATGATGGCGATGTCATAGAGGCCGTAGCCGACTGCTGCGCCCAGAGCGCCAGTGGCCCAAAGGCTGGCAGCGGTAGCCGTGCCCGAGGCCTTCCCCCCCTTCTTCAGTATCGCACCGCCCCCAATGAAGCCCACGCCCGTAATCAGGCCCTCAAGAATTCGCGCTTGCGCGGGATTGGTCCGCCCTAAAACCGCAATGCCCACCAGCACGAAGCCGCAGCTGGCGATTGCGACGAGCGGGAACGTCCGGATGCCTGCGCTCCGCTCATCCTTCTCACGATCCCAACCAACCGGCAGGGCAAGCGCATAGGCCACCGCGAGACTGACGACATGGGTGGCTGTTTCCAGCCACGAACTTTGAAACATACCAGCCTGCCTGTTCTAGATGCTTGCCCCGTTGAAGGTCATGGGTTGGTGGTGCTGTAGGTCACGTGCGGACGCCTACCGTCTCAGGCAGGCGATGATCGCTGCCACCACGGCGCCGGTCTCGGCCACATCGCGCACCTTGACGACGTCCACACCGGCCTCAACAACGGGATAATCGTTCCCGCCAGGGTAGATCGCGTCGCCGATAAAGAGCATTCCGGCTAAAGGAACGCCGGCTTCGTCACTCAGCCGGTTGAGGCCGTAGCCCTTGTCGACTCCAGCCTGCGTTACGTCGATCGATGTCGTGCCGCCCAGGTTTATCGACAGGTCCGGCAGGTTAGCGCGGAGGGTCTTCTGCAGCGCGGTCCGCTTTGTACGGTCCGGGTCCCATGCCGCCTTCTCCTTGAGCGGAGCAGCCTGGCCCAAGCCCGAGAAGGTGATTTGGCTTCCTCGATCCTCAATCCGTTCCCCCCAGATGTGCTCGTCGGCAAGACCGGCATCAGCGAGCGCCTGATCGAAAGCGGCGCGTATGCTTGCCTTCTCGGCGTCATCGAACAGCTCGGCGTAGATCATCCGCCACCCACCGTTCACGAAGCGGTAAAGTTTTGTGCCGGTAGTGGGCATCAACCATAGTCGTTCGCGCGCGGTGCCTTTCGGTAACCGCGAAGCCACCTGCTTATCGAATTGCGGCCAGTCGCCACCTGAGATCACCGCCACGTCAACGACGTCGAGCAGGCGGGCGAGTGTCGCTGCCATCTCCTCCGACAAAGGACGTTTGCTTTCCGCAAGCGTCCCATCGAGATCGAACACGATCAGCCATTTCATGAGCCGGTTCCTTCACCGTCGCGGTTGCGCAGATCATTGTGGAGAGTGGTCGCGGCGATCGCGGCATGGCCCATGGCGACGCTAATCTGATCGAGCGACATGACGATGTCGCCGGCTGCATAGACGCCTGTGACGCTGGTTCGCTGCTTGGCATCGACGACGATGCAATGATCGTTGCCCAGATCAGCGCCGAGCTGCCGCGCGAGCGCGTTGTTGCTGTCTGACCCAAGCGCCGGATATACGGTGTCGAACCCATGTTCGTCCCCGCTGGTCAGCGTGACGATTGCACGATCCTCGAACGTGAGGGAGGCCATCGGCGTGTCGATGACACGAATACCCGCCCGCCATAGGTCCGCTCGTTCGGTCGAGGTAAGCGTCGTGCGGATATGAGGAATTAGCGTCACATCTTCCGAAAAGGTGCGCAGGAACAATGCCTCGGCCACGCCGTGGCAATCGGCGCCGATCACGACGATCGCCTGTCCGCGCGCCTCGTATCCGTCGCAGACCGGGCAATAGCGCAGTAGGCCACGATCGAGCGCATCGTGGTGCGCGTCACTCTCGATCGCGGGGCGGCGGTTCTCAACGCCAGTTGCGAGCAGCACCGCGCGAGAATGGAGCTTAATTCCACTGCCCGCAGCCACGAAGTTTTCGCCATCACGGGTGATGGTATCGGCCCGCCCCAGGACGATCGAAGCGCCGTAGCGCTTCGCATGATCGCGCATCCGATCGAGGAGCGCACTGCCGCCGATCCCGTCGGGAAAGCCGGCATGGTTGTGCGAGATCGGTATCCATTTAGCGCGGCTGTGCCCGTCGTCGATCACGACGATGCGACGCAGGTAGCGGGCGAGATAGATCGCCGCCGTGAGGCCCGCCGGTCCGCCACCGACGATTAATGCGTCGTGGCGATCCGTCGTCATACTGCTAGCTTTGCCGGGTCACGATAGGCCAGCAACCGAAGCGCATTAACGACGACCAGCAGGGTCGATCCTTCGTGAACAGCCACCGCCGGGCCGATTCCAAGGCCCAGGATCGTCGCCGGCACGAGAAAGGCGACGACGCCGAGGCTCACGAAGACGTTCTGCCGGATAATGCCGCGGGTGTGGCGGCTGAGGCCGACCGCGAACGGCAGATGAGCCAAATCATCGGCCATCAGGGCGACGTCGGCCGTCTCCAGCGCGACGTCGGAACCCGCCGCGCCCATGGCGATGCCGACTGTGGCGCTCGCCATGGCTGGCGCGTCGTTTACGCCATCGCCCACCATCGCGACCTTGTCCTCGCCAGCGAGCTTCTTGATCGCGGCAACCTTGTCTTCCGGCATGAGGTCGCCCCATGCCTCGTCGATCCCGACGTCATTGGCGATTGCTTCGGCAACCTTTTGGTGATCGCCGGAGATCATTATCATCCGCGACACGCCCATGTCGTGCAGCCGGCGCAGTGCGGTCTTGGCAGCTTCGCGAGGGGTGTCCATTAGGCCAATCGCACCCAGGTCGCGATCCCCCTTGCGTACCACCATCGTGGTGCGGCCGTTTTCACGCAGTCGCGTGATTGCATCCTGCGCACCCTGCCCCAGCGCCGGAATGCCTTCCATCCCGAACATCTCGGCCTTGCCGATCCACACCGTCTCGCCATCCACGCTAGCGGTGACGCCCCGACCGGTCAGACTCTTGAGGTCACCAGCACTGGGCAAAGCACGCCCGTTCAAGCGTTCGCGACCGTCCTTGACGATCGCCTGAGCCAGCGGATGATCGCTCAGCACCTCGACGGCGACGGCCAGCGCCAGCAGTTCACCTTCGTCCGTGCCGTCGACAGGAACGACATCCGTGATGCGCGGACGCCCCTCGGTCAGAGTGCCGGTCTTGTCGAAGGCGATCGCCTTCAAGGAGCCGAGATTTTCCAAGGGGGCGCCGCCCTTCACCAGCACGCCGCCGCGCGCTGCGCGTGCCACGCCCGACAGCACCGCGCTCGGCGTCGCGATCGCAAGCGCACAGGGGCTTGCTGCCACCAAAACCGCCATCGCGCGGTAGAAGCTGTCACGGAACGGCTCGTCGACCACGACCCAGGCAAACAGCAGCAGGACCGAGAGGATCAGGACGGCGGGCACGAAAACCCGCTCGAAGCGATCGGTAAAGCGCTGCGTCGGCGACTTCTGCGTCTCCGCTTCACTCACCATCTTTACGACCTTGGCAAGCGCGCTCTCATTGGAACGGCGCGTCACCTCGATCTCAATCGCGCCGCCGCCGTTGATCGTACCGGCAAATACCCGGCTCTCCGCGTCAACCGCATCGGGCTTGGTGCGTGCGGCCGCCGCGTCTGTGACTGGCACTTTGTCTACTGGTATGCTCTCGCCTGTCACCGGTGCCTGATTGATCGCGCTCATGCCCTTGATGACGAAGCCGTCGGCAGGCAGGCGCTCGTTCGGGCGCACAATGGCGATATCTCCGACCACCATCTGTTCGACCGGAATTTCGCTGGTCGCCCCGTCGCGCCGCACGGTTGCGGTTTCGGGGGCGAGCTTCGCCAACGCCTCGATCGCCTTCTTGGCGCGGCCCATTGCATAATGCTCAAGCGCATGGCCGAGACTAAACAGGAACAAGAGCAGCGCACCTTCGGCCCATGCTCCTAGCGCAGCAGCGCCGGCGGCAGCGACCAACATCAGGGTGTCGATCTCGAACTTTTTAAGCCGGAGATTGTCGATCGCTTCCCGCAGGGTAAAGAACCCACCGAAGAAATAGGCTGCGATATAGCAGATGGTTGGCAGCCAATCCGGCACGCCGGCAACCAGCTTCTCGATGGCATAGCCGATCCCCAGCAGCGCGCCGCAGGCGAGTGCAAAGATCAGCTCGGTGTTGGGGCCAAGAAACTCGGCATGGCTATGGTCGTGACCATCGCCGGGGCCATGGTTCTCCTGGCCCGCCCCGTGGCTACCGGGACCGTGGTCGTGACCGGCATGGTCGTCAGCCGCGACCCGCTTCCCCACGCCGACCTTCAGTTTGCGAAGCGCAGCCCGCACCTCCTCTTCGGTGGTTTCGCGACGATCATACTCGACCCGAACCGAGCCGCTGGTGCTCGCGCTTGCCTGCACCACGCCGGGCAAGGCGCACAGCGCATCGCTGACGGTCCGCGCACGGCGTTCGTGATTGATACCCTTCACCTGCCAGATTGCATGACCGAAGCGTTCGGTAATCTCGGCCCCCGCAGCTCGCACCATCTCGCGCAAGCGCGGCAGCGGCAGCTTGGCCGCGTCGAAATGGATGCACAGCGCCGCCGGCGTGTCGCCATCGACGCAGATCACATGCGCCCGCTCGACGCCTTCGCGCTTCGACAGGGTTGATACCAGACGGTCCAAACAAGCGTCAGCCGCGTCAGGGAGGTCCGGCAACAGCACTGGAATATCGAGTTCAAGCTTGTCGTTCATGACGACCTCCTTTCGCTGTTCTTGGTTTCGGCGCGTGCATCGCGCAGGATCTCAATCCCGCCCTTGATGGCGATGATCGCGGTCGCGAAGCCGACCAGCAGGTCCGGCCAGTTGGTGCCCAGCCACAACACCAGCACGCCGGCGATCAGGATGCCGCCATTCGAGATGAAGTCGTTGAAGCTGAAGGTGGTCGCTGCCCGGAGATTAACGTCCGGATCCTTGAGACGCTGGAGCAGCCGAAGACAGACGTAGTTCACGACGCCGGCAATCGCCGACATGACCATCATGGTAGGACCGATCGGCTCGCTGCCCTGGATGTAGCGTCGGCCGACGTCGAGCAGGATGCCGCCTGCGAAGATCAGCAGCATGACGCCCGAGGCCATCGCGGCGCGGGTCTTCCATGTCTGCCCCCGCGTGAGCGCCACGAGACTTAATCCATAGACAGCCGTGTCAGACAAGTTATCGACGCCGTTAGCGATGAGCGCGCTGGAGTCTGCAAAAAAGCCGGACACGAAAAAGCCCGCAGCGATCGCCGCGTTCAGCAATAGGACGATCCAGAGCGTGCGGCGCTCTTGCCCGCCATTATTGTCATTGGTCGGGATCATCCCATAATCTCCTCAAGCGTCAGCAGGGCAAGGAAGCCTACGAAGAACATGGAGCTGATGAGCGGGGTGTCCTGCTTCTCGTGCGCCTCCGCCAGCAGCTCTTCGGTGACGAGGTAGAGCAGCGCCATCAGCCCAAAGCTGAGGAAGCCAGCGATCATTACCGGCGAGAGCGTGGCGACCGGTACGGCCGCCAGCGCGCCGACCGGCAGCAGCAGGGCCAATGCAGAGACAATCACGATGATGCGCAGGCGCGAGCGATAGGTTTCCGCCAACTCGCTGGTCAGCGTCAGTCCCAGGAACAGCACTTCGAGCGTCAGCGCGATTGTCAGCAGAAATCCCGCCTTCTCACCCGCGACGAAGGCAAGGCCGAGCACCAGGCCGTCGACCAGGATGTCGATGCCGATCGCGGCCAGCAACGCCATCGGCCCTTTGAAGCGGGCCTCGAATGCCTTGAGCCCCAGCATGGTCGCGACGCCCGCCGCCCCGCCGATCAGCGTTGCGCTGGGTGTAGCCTCGTGCTTGACTTGGGGAAGGATCTCGGTCGCTGCCGCCGCGAACACGACCCCGGCCGCGAGATGCTGGAGGCCAGCCACAAGGCCGGGCTTCAACTTGATGCGGCTCGCGACAATCGCGCCGAGCACGACCGCCAGGACAGGCGCAAGTGTGTAAAGCAGTGCCCGCATACTCTACGGCTTCTCCGGAGTTCGGTGACAGACGCTGATCTTCCCGCGTCGCATGAAGGCGATCGCCCCGCCCGCCACGACGGCCCGCGACTGGTCACCGCGAAACTCCTCGCCGGTTCGTTGTGCGCGTAGGATCTCGGTCCTGCCGTTGGGCAGCCAGGTAACAGCCATCTTCAAGCCATCGTCGATGAAGTCGACATCGGCGCGCGCTCCGTCGTCGCAGTACATGATGCGCTGTGCGATCAGCTTCTCCGTCAGATGCTTTTCATGCGCAGACTCGGTTGGCTGGGTCGGCGCCGGATTGCACGCCGCTACAGCCAAGCCAGCGGCCATAATGGCGCTGAGGGGCACGATCGTCCGACCGGACAGATGCAGCCAGGCGCGCATCGCCCTTACCACAGCACGCCGTGGACCGGCGTCAATGGCTCGGGGGCCGACAATCCCGCCGTCTGGAGAAGGTCGATCTCGATCGTGCGGCACATGGCGGTCAGCGGCACGTCATGGACGCTATTGGCGAACGGATCGGTCAAATCCTCGCCGATGCTGAGCACCGCGAGAAACACGAGGCCGATCAGCGTCGATCCTATCGGAGTGGCAAGGCCGAGGGATTCGACCAGTGCGATCGGCAGAAACACGCAAAAGACGCGTGTGAAGAGGTTCGGGAAAAACCGAAAGCCATTGGGCAGCGGCGTATTCTTGATCCGCTCCATGCCGCCTTGCGCGTTGGCGATGTCGATCAGGACACGCTCGACGGTCGCTTGCTGGATGGCGTTGATCCTGCCTTCCGCGAGAGCGTCGGCGTAGAGGGCCGATATGTCCTCCAAGAGCGCGTTGGCCGGATTTAGGCGGCCCAGCGCTGTATCGGCGACGTCCGTGCCGGCGACCCGGGCAATCTCTTCATAAGGCGACTGCCGACGAAGCTGGCAGCGCATCGAGTGGGCAAAGGCGATCTGCCGTAGGATGATGACGTGCCGCATCGTGCTGCCCTCGGGTTCCACCTTGGTCAGGCTGCGCGTGATCCGGGCCAGGCTGCGCGACGCATTGATAAGCGCCCCCCACAAGGTGCGCGCCTCCCACCAGCGGGCATAGGCAGCGTTCGTCCGGAACCCCATGAACAGGGCGATGGCGGTGCCGAACAGCGCCGTCGGCAAAGGCGGTTCCTTGATCGGCGTCATTATGTGGAATGCTGTCACCGCCACGTCCCACACGAACAGGATCGTGAGTGGCTTCCACACCTCGATAATGATCTGCCTAAATCGTGGCCTCGTGCCGACAAGCATATCAGTTTCGCCAATTCCCTGCGATCATCCGATCGGCATGTTCATGATGTCTTGATAAGCTGACAGCAGCTTGTTCCGGACTTGCAGGGTTGCTTCGAAAGTAATGGATGCCCGACTCTGGATGAGCGCGACGGTCGCAATGTCGGTGGTCTCACCACGTTCATAAGCCTCGGTGACGACATCCTCTTGTTCTTGGGTCTCGTTAACCTTCGCGACCACGGCATTGAGGGTGTCGGCGAAACTGGACGCTGGAGCGGCTGTTGTTACGCTCGGCGGCGCCGCCGGTTGTGCCTCGCGCAAGGCACGGCTTCGCGCGATCACTTCGGCGCGAATGGCCATCACATTCGAGATCGACGTGTCAGACATCGCTTCTCTCCCGTTGCAATGCGACGTATCGGAAGACGGGGCGGTTCATCGGGTGCCCTCCCGTTCGCAGGTCCGGGTCTGGCCATCGCCTTCCACGATGGTAAGCTGCGACCCCTTGAAGGTCGCGGTGGCCGCCTCGCCGACATATTGCAGGCCCTGCGCTGGTGCAGTCAGCGTCATGGGCGCCCCGCTGCTGGAGCGCCGCAAGTCGATCTGAAGGCCGTCATCCTTGTAATCGACGAACAACTGTTCCCCGTCGGAACAGCGATAGGGATGCCGCCCCATTTCCCCGGTTGCTACGGCGCTGTCGGATGAATGGATTTGCTGTTCCGTTGGGAGGGCTGGCGGCTTGCTTTCTGAGCAAGCCGCCAGCCCGACAATGAGGATGAGGGCGGGTAGCGTCGGTTTCTTGCGCACCATCATCGCGCCTTTCTCCTGTAGCGGGAGGGGACACGCTGACGATTGATCCCACGGGCAGGCTGACCCACCCGCCAGCGCAAATAGGTTGCGAGGCGATCGTCGGTCTCGATCATCAGGGACCGCAGGCGGCGCAACATCATCGCCGCGAACGGCACAGAGAGCGCCCCGCGCAGCGTGCAGCTATGCGTTAGCCTGGTGCCGCCATCGTCGCCTGCCAGTTCGTACCGCTCTTCGAGCGTGAACAGATAAGGAATGCCGCAGGACCAAGCGAAGGCGTGCGGCTTGTCGAATTGATCGACCCGGGCGGGCGTCCGCATCGGTCGGGTGATGCCCTGGATCGCAAAAGTGCATTCCGTGTCGCCGAGCTGGGACGGTTTATCGAGAAATACGAGCGGGCTCCAAGCCTGGCGATGATCCGGATCGGTAAGTGCCGACCAGATGCGCAGCGGCCCGCCGTGAAGTATTGAGCTGGTACTGGTGCGAGGCATATCCCCATCTCCAAAAGATGAGCGGGGCGATCCGCGATCGCCCCGCTCATCCATCAGGCCAAGTCGTTCACGAAGGTCTGACCGTGGTCGTCTCCTTCATGCTCCTCATTGTAGTGCTCGGGCTTCTCGATCACTTTCTGTCCGAACCGGGCATAGAGCGTCGGCAGCACGAACAGCGTCAGCAGCGTCGCCGAGATGAGGCCGCCGATGACAACTGTCGCCAACGGCTTCTGCACCTCCGCGCCCGCACCTTCGCCCAGTGCCATGGGCACAAAGCCCAGGCTTGCGACGAGCGCGGTCATGACGACTGGCCGCAGACGCTGCATCGCGCCCACATGTGCCGCCTCTTCCCGGGATATTCCCGATCGGATCAGGTCCTGGATCGAGCTGACCATGACAAGGCCGTTGAGGACCGCGATGCCCGACAGCGCGATAAAGCCTACCGCGGCCGAGATCGAGAAGTCCATGCCTCGGACGAACAGCAGCAGGACGCCGCCCACCAGCGCAAAGGGCACGCCGGTGAACACGATCGCGGCATCGCGAACCGATCCCAATGCGCCGTAAAGGAGCAGCAGAATCAGGATAAAGCAGGCCGGAATGACCAGCTTCAGCCGGTCGCTCGCCGACTTCAGGTTCTCGAACTGACCGCCCCATTCGAGATAGGCGCCAGCAGGCAGCCGAACCTGGCTGCCGATCGCCGCTTGCGCATCCGCAACCACCGAGCCGACGTCGCGACCACGTACATTGGCTTGTACCACAACGCGCCGCTTGCCGTTCTCGCGGCTGATCTGGTTAGGGCCGTCGACGACCTTGATATCGGCGACACTGGAAAGCGGCACATAGCTCCCCCCTGCCACCGGCACCTGGACCTGTTCGAGCAGGCCGAGATCAGCGCGCTGCGCTTCGGACAAGCGAATTACCACCGGGAAGCGGCGATCCCCTTCGAAGATCTGGCCAGAGGTTCGACCACCAAGCGTAGCAGTTACGGTATCCTGTACATCCTGCGCAGTGACGCCCAAACGCGCCATCGCATCGCGATTGACCCGAATGTCGAGCATGGGCAGGCCCGTCGTCTGCTCGACCTTCACGTCTGCTGCGCCTTGCGTCTTACGCAGCACCGCAGCGATCTGCTCTGCCGTTCGGTTCATCTGGTTGAAGTCGTCACCGAACACCTTCACCGCGATGTCGCCGCGAACGCCAGCGATCAGCTCGTTAAAGCGCATTTGGATAGGCTGGGTGATCTCATAGGCATTGCCCGGAATCTTCGCGAGCTTACCCTCGATCCGGCTTACCAGCTCTTCCTTGGGAAGCTCGGGGTCCGGCCAATCCTTGCGCGGCTTCAGGATGACGAACATGTCGGTTGCGTTGGGCGGCATCGGGTCGGCCGCCAGCTCGGCAGTGCCGGTCTTGGAGTAGACGAACTGCACCTCCGGCTGCTTTGACATCATTCGTTCGATCGGCACCTGCATCGCCTGGCTCTGCTGGACCGAGGTCGCCGGAATGCGGAGCGACTGAATCAACAAGTCGCCTTCATCGAGCTGTGGCAGGAACACCGAGCCAAGTGTGGTGAAGGCCAACGCCGCCACCACCAGGCTTCCGACACTCGCCCCGATCGTCAGCGTCGGGCGTCTCATCGCTTGGTCGAGACCGGGTTCGTAGCGCTTCTTGAGCCACGTGATGATGCGGCCGTCCTTCTCCTCCACCTTCTTCGACAGCCAGATTGCGATCATGGCCGGCACGAAGGTGAGAGAGAGGATGAAGGCGAAGGCGAGCGCGATGATGACGGTCAGCGCCATCGGCACGAACGTCTTGCCCTCCACGCCGGTCAGCGTGAGCAGCGGCACGTAGACGAGGATGATGATCGCCTGCCCGTAGACCGAAGGCCGGATCATCTCGCGCGCAGCGGCTGCCACGGTCGCGAGCCGCTCTTTGACGGTCAGCAAGCGACCTTCATGATGCTGTTGTTCGGCAAGCCGCCTCAGCGCGTTTTCGACGATGATGACGGCGCCATCGACGATCAGACCGAAGTCCAAGGCACCAAGGCTCATCAGATTGGCGGAAACGCCGGCACGCAGCATCCCGAAGCCCGTCAGCATCATGGTGATCGGGATCACCAACGCTGCGATCAGCGCGGCGCGGAAGTTTCCGAGCAGCAGGAAGAGCACGACGATGACCAGCACCGCGCCTTCCGACAGGTTCTTCGCGACCGTCTTGATCGTCGAATTGACCAGCTCGGTGCGATTGAGCACCGGCTGAATTACGACGTCAGGGGGCAGCGAGGCATTGATCGTCTTCAGTTTCTCGGCGACAGCGGTCGATACAATGCGGCTGTTCTCGCCGATCCGCATGATCGCGGTCCCGACGACGACCTCCGTGCCGTTCTCCGATGCCGAGCCCATGCGGATCGCCTGACCCGTCTTAATCGTCGCGACTTGTTCGACCGTGATCGGCACGCCGTTACGTGTCGCGATCACGGTCCTGGCCAATTCGCTGGCGTTGCGAACGAGCGCATCCGAGCGAACAGCCAGACCTTCGCCATTGCGATTGACGAATCCACCCCCGACGCTGGTGTTGTTGCGCTCGAGCGCATTGCCCAGATCCGTCAGCGTGATGCCAAGCGAGGCCAGCTTCTGCACGTCGGGCACAACGAGGAATTGCTTGGCGTAACCCCCGATCGAGTCCACGCCGGCAAGGCCCGGGGTGTTCTTGAGAAGCGGCGTCACGATCCAGTCCTGCGCGGTACGCAGGTAGGTCGCCTTGTCCTCTTCGGTCGTCAGTCGCTCGCCTTCTGGCGTGATGTAACTGCCATCGGGCTGCTGGCCCGGTTCACCGGGCTTATGCTTGTCATCCGCACGGTGCTCGAGCCGGACAGTGTACATGTACACCTCGCCCAGTCCGGTTGCGATCGGACCCATTTCGGGGTTCACGCCATCGGGCAGATTCTCTTGCACACCCTGCAGACGCTCACCCACCTGCTGGCGGGCGAAATAGATGTCTGTCGCGTCCGAGAAGACGGCGGTGATCTGGGCAAAGCCGTTGCGGCTCAGCGACCGGGTATATTCGAGGCCCGGGGTGCCGGCGAGCGCGGTTTCGATCGGGAACGACACCTGCTTCTCGACCAATTCAGGCGAAAGGGCGGGCGCGCGGACGTTGATCTGGACCTGATTGTTGGTGATGTCCGGCACCGCGTCGATCGGTAGCCGGTAAAGGGAAAATGCGCCGATGGCGGCGACGATGACGGTGAGGAGCAGGACAAGCCAGCGCTTCTCGACCGCCCATGTGACGATGCGGGCGATCATGGTTTAATCCTCGTGGCTCGCTTCGCCCTTGCCGATTTCGGCCTTGAGCGTGAAGCTTCCGGTGGTGGCGATCTGTTCGTTGCCGGTGAGTCCCGACCGAACGATGACCGTATCACCCGATGCATCGCCGAGCTGGACTGCGGTCGCCTTGAAGCCAGTGGGCGTGCGCACGAACACGACCGACTTGCCCTCGAAACTCTGGACCGCCGTCGTCGGCACGCGGATCGCTCCACTGCCACCGCTGCCCGTGAGCTGGACGGCTGCCGTTACAGGCTCACCGACTCGCCATTCGCCACCGCGATTGTCGAGCGTGGCGAGCGCCGGCACGAGGCGCGTCTGCGGATCGAGCGCCGGCGACACAAAGGTGATGCGGGCGGTTGCCTGACGGCCCGCCGCCTTGACCAGCACTGAGTTTCCGGGACGAACCCGGCCCGCATCTTCGGCCTTCAAGTTGAGCGCAATCGACACCTGGCTCAAATTGGCAATGCGATAGAGCTCGGCATCCGCTGCCACCGTCTGTCCCAGCGTTACGGGACGCGCGATGATCTGACCTGAAATTGGCGCGGCGATGCCGAGCCGGTTGAGACCAGCTCCCCCGACACCTGCCGCCGATACCGTACTTTGCGCCTGTGTCAGCGCGATCCGTGCTTCCGTCGCGGCCGTACGGGCCGCGATCAGATCCTGTTCCGGCGACACACGCTGGGCGAACAGACGCTGTTCACGCGCGAGATTCGAGTTGGCGAGCTGGAGCCGCGCACGCGCCGCTTCGACCTCGCCCTTAATCTGCGCTGCCTCACGGCTCTCAATAATTGCGATGGTCTGGCCACGACCGACCGACTGCCCAAGGTTGCGCGTCAGCGCGACCACGCGACCCGCGATCGCGGCGGAAACAACCTGTGTTCCCTGCGGATCACCCTCGATGATTGCGGGCAGCTCGATCGTCCCGGCCCCGCCGATGATCGGCCGTCCAACCTGCACGCCCGCTGCGGCGATCTGGTCGGCGCCCAACACGACTACACCCTCATCGGCATGACCGCCTTCGGCACTAGCCTTTTCCGCGCCTGCTCCCGCTTCGTTACCGGCTGCGGCAGTGGCGGTTGCATCGTTCCCGGCGTCCTTGCCGCCACAGGCAACCAGCAGCAGGGCAAGCGACGCTGCGCCCGCGAGATAATAGCTCTTCATCACTGATTTCCCCCATTGGGCGCAGGCGCGGTCAGTCGCTCCACCTGCGCGCGGGCATTCTGGTAGTTTGCGAGCGCGTCGATCGCGGCGACCCGCGTTTCAGCGAGTGTCCGCTCCGCATCGAGCAATTCGAGCTGGCCAAATTTGCCCTCCCGATAGCCGATCCGCGCAATGCGGGCGGCCTCCTGGGCGGCCGCCAGCGCCGGCCCCGACGCGGCGCGCGCGGTCGTCGCGGCATTGGCCGCCTGCGCCTGCGCGTCCGTGATCGCCTGCTCGATGTCGAGCGCGGTGACGCGACGCTGGGCATCCGCCTGCGTCCGCTGCGCGGTCGCCTGCGCGATGGCCGCGCGGCCATTGTTGAACACCGGGATCGGGATCGACACGGTGAACACCGCCGCCATGTCATTCGTCGCTTCCAAACGGCGGATCGCAGGACCGACGTTTAGATCAGGAACCCGGTTGGCGCGCGCGAGCCGCACGCCGGCTTCGGCGATGGTAAAATCCGCATTCGCTGCCGCCAGCGCCAAGGTGCCGGCGGCGTCTATAGGGGCTATCGGTCCGTAGACGCCCGTGTTGGGCAGACGATCGAGCAACGTGTCGTCTAGCGCGCCGTCAATCGGTCGCGCGATCCGGCGCGCCAGATTGGCGCGAGCCGCCTCGGCTAAGCGAAGCTGCCGCTCCACATTTGCTTCGGCATTGATGCGGGCGACGTCAGCGCGTTGTTGCTCCAGCGGGGAAGCACGTCCCGCCTGCACTCGCACGCTTGCGGCGCGCAGTGCGTCGCTGGCGATCCGGGCCTGGTCGCGCGCTGTTGCTACACGCCGATCTGCCGCGACGGCTTCGACATAAAGCTGCGTCACCTGAAGCCGAACGTCCGCGGCGATGATCGCAGCCTGGATCTCGGCCCGCGACAATTGCGCATTGGCAACGGCGACGCGGGCGCCGCGCTTGCCGCCTAGCTCGATCGGGATTGCGAAGCCGACCGTGGATTCCGCGCTGCGAACGCCCCGGTATGGTCCCGATCCGATGACGTTCTCAACCTGACCCTGGACCACTGGATTGGGCCGCAATCCCGCGACAGTGCGGCCGGCACGTGCTGCTTCAATTGCGGCTGTGGCCGCGTCCGCCGCAGGGGCCGAACCGCCCGCGGCACTGACCGCCTGGTCGAGCGTGTAAACCGGCGCGTCCTGCGCGACAGGCGCAGACGATCCGACCTGCGCCTGCGCCATCGAGGCGCACGACGCTGCGGCCAGCATGGCCGCGAGGATACGATGCATGAAAATATAACTCCTGACGATAATCGACAGGGCGCGCCAACGCGCGCCCAAATCGGACGTCAGGCTTGGGGGGGCCTCAAATCGACCATACCGGTGCGCCCATTGAGCGACGCGGAAGCCGAGATTATCGGCTTGGGTGCCGTAAGGACGCGCGCATGTTCGATTGTAGCGCGCATAGGCGCACCGACGTCGTGTCCGTGACAATAATTATGATGGTGCGGGACGTTCTTGTCCGAATCCGATGGCACCTCATCGATGTCGCCAGCGGTATGAATGGTGAACTCAACGCCCGCGATACTGCCCTCCGCCAGATCGGCGGCATGGGCCATACCAGAGAAGCTGGTCAAGACCAGCATCAGGTATGTCAAGAGAGGCAAAAAGGTTCGCACGAACCCGCCCCTAACACGGAAGCGTTTCCATGTCATTGCAATAACTCGCGTGCCGGTGCATTCGCGACACGCCATGCTGGGATCGCTTCACCTAGCACCCGCCACGCGGACCGTAGGAAGATCAGGGCGATGATCCCGCCGATTGCGATGTCGGGCCAGGCCGATCCGGTTAGGCCGACCAGACCCGCCGCCACCAGCACGCCGATATTGGAGGCGACATCGTTGCGAGAGCACTCGAACGTGCTCGACATATTCACATTCTCAGCCCGAAACCGCCACAGCAGCGCGAGACAGATGAGGTTCGCGGCGAGCGCGATCCCGCCGAAGGTCAGCATCAGCGACGATGACGGAGGCACGCCGTTCACGATTTTATCGCCAATCTCCACGATCACCGCCAGACCGAAGACCAAGATGATGCCGCCCTTGGCGAGCGCCGCGCCCGCTTCCCAGCGGGCGCCGCGGTTCAGCGCGTAGAGACTGAGCGCATAGACGACCGCGTCGCCGAACATGTCGACCGAATCTGCCATCAGCGCCGACGACCGGGCCACAAGCCCGCCGCCGAACTCGGCAACGAACATGGCAAGATTGATGAGCATGACCGCGATCAGCACGCGCCGCTGGCTGGCCTTGCGGCCTAGTTCAGCGATCGTGTCGCGCTTTGCTGAGCAACAATGGTCGGCCATGTCCTACTCGATTCGTCGTTCGGACCCCTTATATGAACCCTCATCCCACTAGAGGGTCAAGCACTTATGAAGATCGGTGAGATCGCCAAGCAAACCGGCCTCAAGATCGAGACGGTGCGCTTCTACGAAACAGAGGGGTTGATCGCCCCGCCGGAGCGCAGTGGAGGCAATTACCGCCTCTACAACAGCACGCACCTAAACCGACTTTCCTTCATCAAGCGGGCACGAGACCTGGGTTTCACGCTCGATCAGGTCCGTGACCTGCTCCGCCTTGCGGACGATCCGCGGGGATCATGCGATGAGGTCGATGCAATAGCCGAACTTCACATCCAGGAAATCGACCGCAAGCTGGCAGACCTTACCGTCTTACGAAGCGAGCTGGTGCGATGGGGCAGCCAATGCGATGCCTCCACGATCGCCGAATGCAAATTGATCGATGCGCTCACGTCGGTCAGGGCCAGCGCCTTAACCTAATATCTAACCCGGCTAATTGATGCGCCGGGCTGACACGAGCAAAGCGGGCGCGACCCTGCCGGGCACGGCTCTATCGGCCGAACGGCCGACCGAGCCACCGTGCCGGCGTCTCGGCCCATACGGGTGACGATCCTCGCGTGAGGTGTGCCACGTGGCACACCTGCTGCCCGCGCAGATGCGCGGATCTCGGTTCTCGGCGCCGCGGCCCTCCCCCGGAGGCCCGCCAGCGCGGGGAACACCAGGGCTGCTGCCCTTTCGTTCCCGCAGGAAAATAGACGGCCCCGTGTGGTCCGCCAAGCGCGGCACCCGACGCCCTAAGGGGCGTCGGCCGCGCTAGGGCGGCCTGCCCGCGCCAAGGCCATCGATTTTCCTCCTCCCTCCCCGTCCCGCTCCTCGCCGGAGAGGCAGACCCGGTTGCTGCGGCAACCGGCTTTCAGCCGCAGGAAGAAGGAGGAAAGAGAATGGCTTACACCCGATACAAGGGCGATCCCTACTGGAAACGGGCCAAGGTGGACGGGACTAGCGCGGACGGCACCCCCTACCGCCGTGGCGAGCGCGTGTTCTTCTATCCCCGCACCGGCGCGACCTACGCGGGCGACGGCGCAACGCGCGCATCGGTCGAGTTCGATGAACTCGCGAGCCTCGAAGGCTGACCCCTCCCCCATCCGAATAAACACAGATCACGGAGCATCATCATGGGTATCATCACCGTCAAGCTGTCGCAGCTTCGCCTTTCCCCGCTCAACCAGCGCCGCGTGAAGCCGTCTGCCGTCGAGAGCATGGCCGACGACATCGCCGCACACGGCCTGTTGCAGAACCTTGTCGCCTATGAGGACGAGGGCCTGTTCTATGTGTTCGCCGGTGGGCGACGCTATCGCGGCCTCAAGGAACTGGCGAAGCGCAAGGGGATCAAGAACAGCGACACCTTCCCCGTCGAGGTTCGCACCAAGGAAGAGGCCATCGAACTGTCGCTCGCGGAGAACTTCCAGCGCGAGGACATGCACCCGGCAGACAGCATCCGCGCCTTCGCGGCGCTCCGCGACACCGGCATGGACGCCGAGGAAATCGCGGCCCGGTTCGGTCAGGCGGTCAGCTTCGTCTATAAAATGCTTCGCCTTCCTGACCGGCGACCATCGCGGCATGGCGGCGGTCCTCTCGGCAGCGGCGATCAAGCGCGACCTCGCGCCCGAGGCGCGGATCGGCCCCGCCGCCATCGCCAACGCGCGCACCGAACTTGCCTATGTCCGCCACGCCAAGGGGCCGATTTACCAATCGCACCTTCTCACCTATCTCGGCGTTCGTCAGGTCGATGCCGTCGTGACGCCCCAGCAGACGCCATTGGAGCGGGTGCGGGAGATCGGCGCCGCGCTCGGCGTCCAGATCAACAGCCAGCAGCCGGCGCAGCTTCAGCGCGCCGTGCGGTCGCTGGAGCGGCCGATCTTGCCCCCCGGCCACTCTCCGGGCCAGGAGCGCCTTGCTGAGCTGTTCCTGAAGAACACGGCGGAGAAGAACCAAGCCGATCCCCGCCTCGCGCCCGCCCAGGCGATCGTCGACGCGGCCATGAAGACCGCGCGCGATCGGGGCGAGAGCGCGCGCATGGTGGGAACCATCGGGGAGTCGACGCGCCAGCTCCTCGCCGATCGGATAAAGACGGGCGGATCGCTGGACGGCGAAATCAGCCGCGCGTCCCCGACGCAGGCGCCGCGCGATAAGGACCGGAGCCGCTGACGGCGTCCGGTTATTCAGCCAACCGATCGATGATCGGGCAATCAGGCCGATCATCGCCGTGGCAGGCCTGGGCGAGGCCCGTAAGGGAGCGCCGCATAGCTTCCAGCGCACGCACCTTACGACCCAGCTCGGCAGCGCGCGCTTCCGCCAATGCCTTTACTTCGGCGCTCGACCGACCGCGATCCGACCACAGACCGAGCAGCGTGCGGATTTCCTCGACCGGGAATCCCAAGTCGCGCGCATTGGCGATGAACCGCAGCCGGTGAACATCGGCGTCATCATAGTCCCGGTAGCTCCCGCGCCGAGGCGGCGCGGGCACCAGGCCGATCTTCTCGTAATGACGGATCATGCGTTGGGAGACGCCGCTGGCGTCCGACGCCGCCCCGATGTTCACAGCTTCACCGCGTTGAGCCGCAGCGCGTTCAGAACGACGGTGAAGGACGAGAGCGCCATTGCCGCGCCCGCTAGCATGGGTGATAGCAACAGGCCGGCGACGGGGTAGAGCACGCCGGCCGCGATCGGCACGCCGATCCCATTGAACAGGAACGAGAAGAACAGGTTTTGCCGGATATTCCGCATCGTCGCGTGCGCGAGCTTGCGGGCGCGCACGATCGCCGAGAGATCGCCGCGCGTGAGCGTCATCCCGGCGCTTTCGATTGCCACGTCCGTGCCCGTGCCCATCGCCAGGCCAACATCGGCAGCCGCCAGTGCCGGCGCGTCGTTGATGCCGTCGCCAGCCATCGCCACTCGCGCGCCGCTCGATTTCAGCTCGGCAACGATCCGGGCCTTGTCCTCAGGTCGCAGATCGGCGCGCACGTCGTCGAGCCCGCCCACGGCGCGCGCGACAGCATCGGCCGTCGTGCGATTATCGCCCGTCAGCATCACGACCCGAAGCCCCTCCTTACGGAGCGCGGCAATAGCCTCTCTAGCGCTGTCACGCACCGGATCGGCGACCGCGACCAGGCCGGCGAGCTGTCCGTCGACCGCGATCAGCATGACGCCCGCCCCTTCGCGCCTGCGACGGTCGGCGGCTTTCTCGAGCGGAGCGGGATCGGCCCCGATCCGGCGCAATTGAGCGGCGTTGCCGATCACGACCTGGCGGCCCTCCACCGTGGCGCTGACACCCAGCCCGGTTTGCGAGGCGAAATCCGCGACCGCGCCGAGCTGCACTCCGCGTTCCTTGGCGGCCGTGACGATCGCGTGGGCGAGCGGGTGTTCGGATTGCGCCTCGACCGCAGCGGCGAGCGCCAGCAGCTCGCCTTCCTCGATCGCGCCTGTCGCCTCGATGGCGACGAGCTTGGGCTTGCCTTCCGTCAACGTGCCCGTCTTGTCGATGACCAGCGTATCGACCTTCTCCAGCCCCTGCAGGGCCTCCGCATTTTTGACCAGCACGCCGGCGTGCGCGCCGCGCCCCGTGCCGACCATGATCGACATGGGCGTGGCGAGCCCGAGGGCGCAGGGACAGGCAATGACCAGGACGGCGATGGCATTGAGCAGGGCATGGCCCATGCGCGGCTCAGGGCCGACCAGCGACCAGATCACGAACGTCGCGATCGAGATGAGCACGACCAGCGGGACGAACCAGCCCGAGACGCGATCGGCGACCGCCTGAATTGGTGCACGGCTGCGCTGCGCTTCCGCGACCATCCGGACGATGCGGGCGAGCATCGTATCGGAGCCGACCGCGCGCGCCTCCATGACCAGGCTGCCCGTCGTATTGACGGTGCCCCCGGTGACGGGCGCGTCGACTTCCTTGACGACGGGCGCAGGCTCCCCGGTGAGCATGGACTCATCGACCGAGGACCGGCCCTCGACCACGACGCCATCGACCGGGATGGCTTCGCCAGGGCGGACCCGCAGCCGATCGCCCGCGGCCACGTCGGCAAGGCCGACTTCTTCCTCAGAGCCGTCCGAGCGCAACCGGCGCGCCGTCTTGGGGGCCAAGTCCATGAGCGCGCGGATCGCGCGCCCCGTCGCCGCCCTGGCGCGCAGTTCGAGCACCTGTCCGAGCAGCACCAGCGCCACGACGACGCCGGCCGCCTCATAATAGACGGGCACCATCCCGCCATGCGTGCGGAAGGTGTCAGGGAAGATGCCCGGCGCTAGCGTCGCGACCAGGCTGTAGAGGAACGCCGCGCCCACCCCGATCGCGATCAGGGTGAACATATTGAGGTGGCGGGTGCGGAGCGACTGCCACCCTCGCACGAAGAACGGCGCACCCGCCCACAGCACGATCGGCGCGGTGAGCGCGAGCTGGACCCAAGGGGACGCGGCCGGGCTGACGACATGCAGCCCGAGCATTTCGGCGAACATCGAGACGACCAGCAGCGGGATGGTGAGCACGCCGGCCACCCACAGCCGACGCGTGAAATCGACCAGCTCGGGGTTGGGCGCATCATCGAGCGACGGTTCTTCCGGTTCGAGCGCCATGCCGCAGATCGGGCAGGTTCCCGGCCCTTCCTGGCGGATTTCCGGGTGCATCGGGCACGTCCACATCGCACCCGGCGTCGCCATCGGCTCAGGACGCGGCTTGCCGCTCAGATAAGCGTCAGGGTCGGCGACGAACTTCGTCCGGCACCCCGCGCTACAGAAATAATAGGCGTGGCCGTCGTGCTCGGCATGGTGCGCCGTTTTCGCCGGATCGACCGTCATCCCGCACACCGGGTCCTTTACGGTCGCCGCGGCGTCGCCATGATGATGCCCAGCGTGCGCGCCGAGGAAAGCATCGGGATCGGCGATGAACTTGGCCCGACAGCCGGCACTGCAAAAGTAAAAATCGCGCCCCTCATGCTCGGCATGATGCCGTGATTTCACGGGATCGACCACCATGCCGCACACAGGGTCTTTGACCATTTCGGCGGTATTTCCTGCCTTGCCGCCCGAGCAGCAGCCCCCCGGCTTGGCGTGATGGTGCTCGACGGGAGCCGGTGCGGCTGAGCCGCCCCCGCAACAGGACGAGGGCGCAGCAGCACGAGCCGGTTTGGGCGCGGGCGTGGGCTTCGAGCAGCCGCAGCCCCCGGCGTGGGAATGGGATTGAGGGTCGTTCATGGCGAGACTCCTTCGACCCGAGAGCATGTAAGGTCTGACACCGTGTCAGGGTCAAGGCACTATCGACATGGCGGGTATGCTGAATCTACGCGGCTGGGCTGCATTGTCCTCACATAACTGCGACAAGCCCGAAACTCTCGACGCCATGAGGACCGCGGCTTAGGTCTATATTCCGGCTCGCTAGCACGGGCCGGGCAAAACGGGGACATATGGCGGCGCAGATCGATACCCTCTCCACAGGCGACAACCATGACGGGCTTGTCCGTCGCCTGATTTCCCGCTGGCGGGACGATCCGAGCGCGACCTATCGGAGTTGGTTCCTCTGGGACGAGCGGTTGAAGAACTTCCGTTCGATCCGGCGCGGAATCACCCAGGTGGTCGGCGAGATCGAGCGCGGCACGTTCGGCGTCGCCTATCGGGGATCATCGCTCGAAACCGTCGTCCACTCCGTCGCCGAACAGCGGCAAATCTTCAAAGGCGCGGATCACGCCTTTTTGTGGAAGCCTAAGCTCCGCATCCCCGACATTTACGAGAGCTCGGAGAACCAACGCGCGTTCGGCCGGCTGCTCGACGCCTGTTCGTGCTGCGATACGGCCGAGGAGATCATCGGCCATATCCACGCGATCGACCGCTTGAAGATCAAGGGGCTCGGGCCAGCGGTCGCGAACCTCCTCTACTTCCTTCATCCGACGCTTGTGCCGCCCTTCAACACTGCGATCGTGAAGGGCTACAACGCGCTGACCGGAGCAAACGTCAAGCTGGGGAGCTGGGAGCACTTCCTGGCGATGCGAACCGGCATCCTCGACCTGAACGACCGGCATCGCGACCTGCTGTCGAACGACCTTGGCGCGATCGGGGGCTTGTTGTTCGATGTAGGGTCCGACCGCTACCCCGCCCCTCCGCTCGACGGGAGCGGAACGGCGTTGACGACGTGGGGCCAGCGGCTTGAGGCGGCCCGCGAGGAAGCGCGCACGCTCAGCAAGGCCGCGATGGCGCAGGGGGAGAACGAGCGCACCCATGCCGAGATCCAGGCGTGGCTTCGCGATCTAGGGCTGGCGCTCGGCTACGACGTGTGGATTGCGGCGAACGATCGCAGCCGGTCCTTCAACGGATCGGCCTTGGGAGCCGGATGCCTTGAGCGCCTGCCCGACACGATTGCGACCTCGAAGGGCGCGGACTCCATCCGGTTGATTGACGTGTTGTGGCTTGAGCGGGACGGCGATCACGTCGCGGCGGCGTTCGAGGTGGAGCATTCGACGTCGATCTATTCGGGCATCGTCAGGATGCTCGATCTAGCGCTCAGCGGCAGCGACCTTCACGCGACCGCGGGGCTGTTCCTTGTCGCGCCCGACGCGCGCGAGGCGGACGTTCGCGCGCAGTTGCAGCGGCCCGCGTTCAGCCGCGTCGCCGACCTCGACATATCCTACCTCCCCTATGGCGAGCTGGAGAAGAACCGCGAGGCGATCGGCCGGTTCGGATCGGGGCTGAAAGCGATAAAGGCGATCGCCAGCAAGCTCGCATAAGCCGCCCTCGCTAAGGGGTAAGATCGGGGGCCACGTATCCTCTAGCAGTAGAGGAGAACCGCCGTGACGATGCCTTCCCCGGTTCCCTGGCTCGATCCGCTGTTGATCGTTTGGTTCGTGCTGACCGCGCTGTCCGTCGCCTACGTCGCGTGGAATGCGTTCACCCGCAATCCCGAGCTGAAGGTGATGAAGTGGGGCTGGCTGTTGGTCACGCTCTATGGCGGCCCGGTGATGGCGGCGGCCTATGTCCTGTCGTGCCAGGAGCCGGCGACGCAGCGGCACGAGAACTTCGTTCGGCCGCTTTGGAAGCAGGCGTTCGGCTCCTCGATCCATTGCATAGCCGGCGACGCCACCGGCATCATCGTGGCGGCGGCGCTCACGACCGCGCTCGGCCTGCCGATGTGGCAGGATGTGATCGCAGAATATGTTTTCGGCTTCGGCTTCGGCCTTCTCATCTTCCAGGCGCTGTTCATGCGCGACATGGCGGGCGGCTCCTATTGGGGAGCGCTTCGCGCGTCCTTCATCCCCGAATGGTTGTCGATGAATGCGGTCATGGCCGGGATGATTCCGACGATGGTGGTGTTGATGAGCCGGGACATGGCGGCGATGCACGCCAGCTCGCTTCGCTTCTGGGGCGTGATGTCGCTCGCCACGCTCGTCGGCTTCGCTGTCGCCTACCCGGTCAACCTATGGCTCGTCGGTGTCCGCTTGAAGCACGGCATGGGCACGGTGCGTGCGCTCGGGCATGGCGGGCACGACATGGCGGCCGAAAAGGCCGGCGCCGCCCCCATGCCCGGAATGGAACATGGGACGATGGCCGGCATGGCAGGTATGGCCGATGGTCCAAGCGCGACGTCGGCGCAGATCGTCGCGATGGCCGTGCTGACGCTGCTCGCGCTTGGCGCCGGGATCATCGTGGCGACGATCGGAGGCCGTTGGACGATGTGACGACGCTCTTCCGGCGCGCTCGACAAGGGATCGAGCGCTGCGCCGCGTATCTACAAATGGGCGGGGCCAATGGAAGGACGAACGATGCACCATCAGATGAGCGCCGAGATGCAGGAGTGCATGGACGCCTGCCACCAATGCCATGTGACCTGCCTGTCGATGGCAGTGAACCATTGCTTGGAAGCAGGCGGCCGCCACGCCGAGCCGCAGCACATCAAGATCATGCTCGACTGCGCGCAGATATGCTCGGTCGCGCTGGACTTCATGGCCCGCGGCTCCGAGCATCACCGTCATATCTGCCGCGAGTGCGCCGAGATTTGCCGTGCGTGCGCGCAGAGCTGCCAGGGGCTCGACGGCATGGAGGATTGTGTCCAAGCCTGCCTGCGTTGTGCCGAGGCGTGCGAGAAGATGGCGGTCTGACCACCCGCTAGCGCGGGCGGTCGGCCGCCCGCGCACCGGGCGCCGCGTTGCTAGTGCCCCATCCGCGCGATCACGTCGAACAGCTCGCCAGTAAACTTCGTCAGCAGCTCGACCGCGGCGCTCCCGAACACGATCAGGCAGACGCCCAGGGCGATGAGCTTGGGGACGAAACTCAGCGTCTGTTCGCTGATCGAGGTGGCGGCCTGAATGATGCTGATAATCAGCCCGACGATCATCATCGGCACGAGCAGCACCACGCAGATCAGGCCGACCACGACCAGCATCCTGCCCGTCTCGTCGAGAAGGAGGGATTGATCCATCAGGCGCAAGCGCCTGTCGGGCCGGGGAACGCGAGGGCTCCCCGGACGCGCATCACATCGCCGAGGCAGGCGGGGAGAGCGTGCCCAGCCAGGCAACGAGCCCGAGGATCGCAACGACGCAGGCCGTCTCGATCGCGAGGCTTGTCCGCAGCGCGCCGAGTGCGCGCCCATGATCGGAAGCGGCGATCGACCGCTCGAATGCCGGCGTCAGCCGGAAACGGTTGAGCGAGGCGAGACCCAGCATGGCGACGAACAGCGCCAGCTTGGCGAGGAGGAGCTGACCATAGAGGGTCGCCGCGAGCGCGGTGACGTTGCCGATCCCGACCAGCATCCAACCGTTGACCAGGCCGGTGACGACGATCGTGCCGACCACAACCGTTCCCACTGTCCCGAACCCATGGAGCGCGCGGTGCGTCAGCCCGAGATGCGCCGCGTCAACGCGTGCGGCAGGCCGGGAGACGAGAAGGATCAATCCAAGCAGCGCGCCGACCCAGGCACCCGAGGCGATCAGGTGGAGAATATCAGCGGCAAGATGGACCCAGCCCATCGCGGCCTCGTCCATTGCCCCGTGCCCCGTCCATGCCAGCGTCCCGAGCGCGACAGCCGAGCATAGGGCGACGATGCCCAGCCAAGCGTCCCGACCACCGGCGAGCATGGCGGCCAGTGCCGCCAGGGCGAGCACGACCATTCGGAGCTTCCAGGCCACCCCGATCGCTGACCCCGTGAGTAGGGCGCCGACCGCTTCTTGGTCGACCGGCCAAGCTGGCGTTCCCGCCATCGAGGAGGCCATCAGCACGACCCAAACGGCCGAAAAGATGAGGGCGAGCGCCGCGCTCACGACGAGCCACGGGCGCAACGCGAGCGCGTCGCCGCGCTCGCCTGCCCGCAGCCCATAGAGGCCGAATGCGGAAAGGCCAAACAGCGCCGCCAGCGTCAGGTAAAGCGCAAAGCGGACACCGATCAGCCACCAGTCCCCCATCGCCTTACTTCACTGTGAAGGTATAAGTACCGGCGATCTTGTGCGTGTCGGTCGAGACGACATTCCAGGCGACATTGTAGCGCCCCGAGTGGAGCGGCGCCTTCGGTGTGACGACGAGGGTCTTGCCATCGGAGGCAAGTGCTGCGGTGCTGGCGATCTTCATCTCCGGCATACCGGGCATGGCGGCCATGATCAGATCAGCCTTGGAGAAGGCTGGCACGAGCTTTTCGCTGAAACGCAGCTCGAGGCGAGCGGGCTTGGCGACCGTCGCGTTAGCGGCCGGGCTGGCGGAAACCAGTTTGGGATGCGCGTAGGCTGTGCCGGCGAACGTTAGAGCGGCAGCAGCAGCAGTCAGAACAGATAAGCGACGCATAGAGGGGCCTTTCAACAGGAGGTTCCTGTCCTTCATTACGCGCCCCGTTCGACCATCCCTCAAAGACATTTGGTGAGGGATGAGAGCAGCGCTTGCGTAATCCATGCTAAGGGGACGGAGTGAACGACATGAACGACCTCGACGCAGTATTGACGAGGCTGGCGCGGGCCCCGGTGCCCGCGAGCCTCGATGGAATCGAAGCCAGGGTGCTCGCGCGCATTGCTGCGCGACCAGCCGCTCGCACCGGCATGGGCCTGGGGGCCATGACGATCGCGTTTGCGCTCGTCATGGGGATTGTCGGCGCGGGCGTGCCGGCAAATGAGGCTAGCGCGGCCTCGACGCTATCTCCGCTCGGACCAGTATCGCCGCTCGCGCCCTCGACCTTGCTCGTCGGCGCGCCATGAGCGGCCGCACCCGCTTGGTACTCTGCGTCATCTCGTGCTTCATCGCCGCGATCGGCGGTGTGTTCGTCGGACGGGCGCTGCTCCCGCCGAAAGCACAGCCTGGGGCAGAATTGCACGACGTGCTGCATCACAAGCTGGCGCTGGACGCAAACCAGCAGGCTCGCCTTGAGGTGTTGGAACAGCGGTTTGCGGTGCAGCGTCGCGCCTTCGAGCTTGAGTTGAGAGCCGATAATGCAAGGCTGGCGGAGGCGATCGAAGCCGAGCACGGCAACGGCCCCCGCGTCGCCGCGGCGGTCGATCGCAGCCACGCGGTCATGGGCGAGCTACAGAAGGCGACGCTCGCGCACATATTTGCCATGCGAGAGCTTCTCCGGCCCAATCAGACTGGGCAGTTCGACCAGGCGGTGGTGAAGGCGCTCACCGACGACGCCCGGTGAGTTCTGGCGAGTGAGCTTCGATTGGACGGCACTTTCCGAGGGTGAGCTTGCGACGCTCAGCATCGCGGGGCGGGAAGCCGCCTTCGCCGAGATCATGCGCCGTCATCGCCAATCCGTTTTCCGCGTGGTGCGAGCCTGCGTCGGTGAAACCGACGAGGCGCTGGACCTGCTACAGGAAACTTTTGTCGCAGCCCATCAAGCCATGCCTCGCTACGATGGCCAGCGTTCGATGCGTGCGTGGCTGTCCACGATCGCGATCAACAAGTGCCGCGATTGGGGACGTAAGCGGACGGTTCGCCGTTTCCTGTCGTTCGCGACACCGATCGGCCCCGAGGCCGAGGCGGTTGTTGACGACCAGGTGGGGGCCGATGATGCGACCGGCGATCGGCAGGAGTTGGACCGTGTGACACGGGCCATCGCCGGCCTTCCTGCCACGCTGAAGGAGCCTTTGGTGTTGCGAACCATCGAAGGGCTTAGCCAAGCTGAGACCGCGGCCGTTCTATCGATTAGCGAAAAGGCGGTGGAAACGCGCCTCTACCGTGCCCGTCAGAAACTAGCGGCATCGCTAATGTAAGGCGATTGCCGCAGTCCTCTGACGGAATCAGGCGGCGCGAGGGATGCGTGGTCGATCTGCGTATTCCGGATATGGGGGATACACAGGACGCGCGTCGCGACGACGGCAAGTCGGTTAACTCTGGGCGCGATGACCCGGAGCCGGATCATGGTGCCTTTGTGGCGATGGATGCCATGCGCGGCGCGCTCGCGATCATCGTCGCGTTCGCGCATGCATGGTATCTGTTGATTGAAGATTATTCCGGCCAAACATCGGTCTTGGCTGCAGCCGCGTATTTTCTCGCTGGCTATGCACATGCAAGCGTCATCCTGTTTTTTGTTTTGAGCGGCTATTGGATCACTCGCAGCGTCGAGCGCCGGGTCGTGGTGGGCTGGCGATGGCCGAATTACCTGATCGACCGGCTCGCCCGGCTGCTGGTGGTCCTGTTGCCCGCGCTGGCGATCGGCGGTGTGCTCGACGCGATTGCCCTTGTTGGCATCGAGTCAACAACACACAGCGGTGCGACCGATACCTACGTGCTCCGCAGGAACGTCGGTGATGCGCTCAGTTGGCGCGTATTGCTCGGCAATATCTTTTTCTTGCAAGGCATTGTGGTCGCACCATTCGGCACAAATGGTCCGCTTTGGAGTCTGGCCTACGAGTTCTGGTTCTATATCTGGTTTCCGGCCATCATCGTTAGCTGGCGCACACGCCGTATTTCACCGTTTCTACTGGCGATCGGCCTTGCGTGGATCGTACCGCATATGGTGATCGGCTTTGGCTGCTGGCTTTGCGGTGCCGCGCTTTACCGGGCAACTCGTGCGCGAACCGATGAGGACCGCCGCCCCCCGCTTCGCGGCATCTGGTTGAGCGTTGCCAGCGCCGCCCTGATCTTGATGCTGATCGCTGTACGAATTATCGGCCTGGCATATCTGGAATTGGCGCTGGCAGCGACGTTCGCGCTTTTTCTCTATGTGCTGCTGCTGGTCGATCCGCCTGCCCCCCGCTGGCTGCAGCCGCTAGCTGCCTATGGCGCGCAGGCCAGCTTCTCGCTTTATGCTCTGCATTTTCCAGTGATCGCGTTCGCGGCGGCTATGCTGCTCAGTTCCGAGCGGATGCCCCCGACCGCAGCCAATATCCTCCTTATGGGAGGAGCGCTCGCATTGGCCATTGTCGTGTGCTGGGTCTTTGCGCGATTCACTGAGAGGCACACAGGGACCGTGCGTTCGTTTTTGACTTCCAGGCTACTCGCCAGTCGCAGCCCCCGTGTCGAGTGACCCGGATGCCGATCAGCGTGCGTCGTTTTTCACAAAGGTTGAGGGCTATGTGAGCGCGTTGCGTATCAAGACTAGATGGACATTTCTGATCGAGAGCTTGAGCATCGCATGGGCCGCACTATCGACCGTCGCCAGGTACTACGCGGCGCCGCCCTAGCGGGCGGCGGGCTGGCGCTTTCAGCTTATATGCCTGCGTGGGCGCAACCCGTCTCCCGCGGCATTGTCAAGCCGCTCCCGACTGTTTCGGGAACCGACATCGCGTTGACGATCGACAGTTTCAAACTTCCCGTCGATGGCAAGTCAACGCCAGCAATCGGCGTCAACGGCACGGTGCCGGCTCCGCTCATCCGCTTAAAGGAGGGGCAGAAGGTTCGCCTTTCCGTCACCAACAACCTCGACGAGGACAGCTCGATCCACTGGCACGGGTTGCTCGTGCCCTTCCCAATGGACGGGGTGCCCGGGATCAGCTTCCCCGGCATCAAGGCGCGCTCGACCTTCGTTTACGAGTTCCCGATCGTGCAGTCGGGCACCTATTGGTATCACAGCCATTCGGGCGAGCAGGAGCAGGAAGGGCTCTACGGGCCGATCGTGATCGACCCGGCAGGTGCCGATCCGATCGCATTCGACCGCGAGCATGTGATCGTGCTGTCCGACCACAGCCAGATGACCGGCGAACAGATTTTCCGCAAGCTAAAGCAGATGGGCGGCGCCTACTTCAACTATCAGCGGCCGACCCTCGCTGGCTTGCTTGCGGGTCGCGAAATGCCCCTCAAGGACCGCATCGACTGGGGCAAGATGCGGATGGACCCCGCCGACATCGCCGACGTCACCGGATCGACCTACACCTTCCTGGTGAATGGCTACGGGCCGTATGACAATTGGACGGGGCTGTTCAAAGCGGGCGAGCGGGTCCGCTTGCGGATCATCAACGCCGCAGCCCAGACCAATTTCAACGTCCGCATTCCCGACCTGCCGATGACCGTCGTGCAGGCCGACGGGCAGAATGTGCGCCCGGTCAAGGTGGACGAATTCCAGATCGGCGTCGCCGAGACCTTCGACGTGATCGTGACGCCCGAGGATCGGGCCTATAGCTTCGTTTCCGAGGCGATCGACCGTTCCGGCATGGGGCGTGCGACGCTTGCTCCGCGTGAAGGCATGATCGCGCCGGTTCCGCCGCTCCGCCCGCGCACGCTGCTAACCATGACCGACATGGGCATGGACATGAGCAGCATGGGCGGGATGCAGGGCATGTCCGGCATGGAGGGCATGTCCGGCATGAAAGATAAAGGGCCGGTCGCGAAGCGCGGGCTCGATCCGACCGTCATGCAGAATGCCTCGCGCAACTTGTGGAAGCTGACCGGCTGGAAGGGACCGACCGATCACGGAACCGTCGCGGTCGGCGCCGCAATGGCGGGGATGTCCGGCATGGACCACAGCCAAATGGGCAGCGCTGCCATGCCGGGGATGGATCACAGCCAGATGGCGGCGGGCGGTGCCGGCATGGATCACGGCCAGATGAGCGGCGGCAGCATGGCCGGCATGGACCATAGCGCGATGCAGGGCGGGTCCGGCCAGGCTGGCGGGATGGCCGGCATGGACCACGGCTCAGGCGGCGGGATGAGCATGAACATGCGCGACCCGAGGAATGCGCCGGGAGTCAAGATGGGACCAGGCGTTCAGACCATCTCGCCCTCCCCCACGGATCGCAGCGGCGAACCTCCCCAAGGGCTGGAGGACGTCGACCACCGCGTCCTTACCTATCGCGACCTCGTTGCGCTTCAGCCCAACCCGGACGTGCGCGCGCCGTCACGTCAGTTCGAGATCCATCTGACGGGCAACATGGAACGCTACATGTGGGGCTTCGACGGTCAGAAGCTCAGCGACCCGGCCGACCCGATCCCGTTCCGCAACGGTGAGCGGGCGCGGATTACGTTGGTGAACGACACGATGATGCCCCACCCGATCCACCTCCACGGCCACTTCTTCGAGCTGGTGACGGGGCACGGCGACCATGCGCCGAGGAAGCACACGGTCAACGTGCCGCCCGGAGGCAAGATGACCTTCGACCTGACCGCCGACGCGCCGGGCGATTGGGCGTTCCACTGCCATAATCTCTATCACATGACCGCGGGCATGATGCGGGTCGTGACGGTTCGGCCGCTTGAAGGAGCGGCGGCATGAGCCGGCTGATAGCGGCGTTCGCCGCCGCCACCATGCTCGGCATGGCAACTCCCGTCGCCGCTCAGTCGATGCAGGGCATGGACCACGGCTCTATGCCGGGGATGACGATGCCGATGCCGGCCAAGAAGAAGCCGGCAGCGAAGCCCGCGACGAAGGGGAAATCGACGAAGGCCCGGCCCGCGGCCGCGAAGCGGAAAGCGGCTCCGGCGAAGCAGAACGCTGCCCCGATCGCCGGTAAGAAGGGTATGGATCATGGGACCATCCCGGGCATGGATCATTCGACCATGCCCGGGATGGACCGGGCCGCCCCGCAGGGCGGCCAGCACGACGTGCAGGCGATGCCGGGGATGCAGATGCCCGCTCAGGGCGCGCAGCAGCCGATGCAAGGCATGGATCATTCGGCCATGCCGGGCATGAACATGCCGGCGGACCAGCGCAGCGGCCACGACATGCCGGGCATGTCCGGGATGGCCGGAATGCCCGGCATGACGATGGAGGGCGTGCAGCAGACCGGGACCGCGCTTGCCGCAGGGAACGAACCGGCCCCGCCCTTTCCGACCGACCATGCAGCCGATAGCGTCTATGGCGCAGACGCGATGGCGATGGGTCGCCACCACCTTCAGCAGCATCACGGTGGTCAGAACTTCAATCAGGTGCTGTTGAACCTTGCCGAGTATCAGTTTCGCAACGGCCGCGACGGCTATCGCTGGGATGGCGAGGCATGGTTCGGCGGGGACATCAATCGCCTGTTCGTCAAAACCGAGGGCGAGGGAGCTTTCCGCGAAGGCCTTGAGAGCGCCGAGGTCCAAGCCCTCTACGGTCGTGCGATCGGCCCTTATTTCAACCTCCAAGCCGGCATCCGTCAGGACCTGGGGCCGTCCCCGAAGCGCACCTATGCGACCGTCGGATTTGAGGGGTTGGCCCCAGGTTGGTTCGAGGTCGAGGGGGCGCTGTTCCTGTCGAATAAGGGTGACGTACTTGGGCGGCTAGAGGGCTATTACGATCAGCGCATCACCCAGCGGCTGATCCTGCAACCGCGCGCCGAGCTCAATTTCGCAGCCCAGGACGTGCCGGAAAATCGGATCGGATCGGGCCTTTCCAATGCCGAGCTGGGGCTTAGGCTTCGCTACGAGGTAAGGCGCGAGTTCGCGCCCTACCTCGGTGTGTCGTGGGATCGCCGGTTCGGCGACACCGCGCGCTTCGCTCGGGCAGAGGGCGACAAAGCCACGTCTCGCAGCATCGTCGCCGGCATCCGCATGTGGTTCTGAGCGGGCCACCGCAGCGTCGCAGTGTTGCCCGCCCGCGCAATAATCCGGCTTTCTGAGGGAGGAAGCAATGGAACGAAACAGACCGGGGACGGTGCGCCGACACCTGCCGAGCGTGTCCTTTGTCGCCCTGATGACGGTTCTAGTCGCCGTGGGCGCAGCCGCCTTCATTTACCTTGGCGTCTATAACGTCGCGGCCGACGAGCCGCATACGCCGGCAGTCTATTCGGTGCTCGAACGCCTGCGCGATCGGTCGATCCAGGCGCACGCGCGAGGCATCACGCCCCCGGCCGACCTTGCGTCGACACAGCGTGTTTCGGTCGGCGCCGGACTTTACGGGGAAATGTGCTCAGGGTGCCATCTCGGTCCCGGAGTCGAGAAATCCGAGATGAGCCAGGGCCTTTACCCCCAGGCGCCGGAACTCGCTCGCGCCCAGGATCTCACGCCGGCGCAGCAATTCTGGATCATCAAGCAAGGCGTGAAGCTCAGCGCCATGCCGGCATGGGGCAAGTCGCATCCCGACTCGCTGATCTGGGACATGGTCGCGTTCGTGCGTAAGCTCCCCGGCATGACGCCCGAGCAGTATCAGGCGCTGGTCGCGAGCGCGCCGGCCGAGCATGACGAGATGATGAAGGACATGCCGGGCATGAAGTGATGCCCGCCAGATGGATTGAGGGAGGTCCGGTTCTGAAAAGCGCAAAGTCGCGGCTGCACCTTCTGGCGAGCCGCACGCACAAATGGCTTGCGATCATCATTGGCGCGCAGCTTCTCCTATGGTTCACGAGCGGCGCTTTGATGAGCTTCTTGCCTATCGCCCGCGTGCATGGCGACCATCTGGTGAGCCGGAAAGCGGTCGCGGTCCTGCCCGGCGGCGTCCCGCTTGCGCCACCATCGGCGATCGCCGCCGCATCGGCCGCGCCGATCGAGGCCGTGACCTATCGCATGTGGCTCGGTCGTCCGGTCGCGGAAGTCGCGAGCGCGAACGGCACGCGTCTCTTCGACGCCAGAACGGGCGCCGCCCTGCCCAGTCCGACCGCGGCTGAAGCAGAGGCGGTCGCGCGCGCTGCTTGGCGCGGCGGCGGGCGACCGGCGGCGGCCGTGGAGCGGATCGAGCGCCCGAGCCCCGAGTATCGCGGCACCCTTCCCGTATGGCGCGTGGCGTTCGCCGACCCCGATTCCACCCGCGTCTTCGTGGCGGCCGACACCGGCCGGATTGTGGCGGTGAGAACGGGGACGTGGCGGCTCTACGATTTCTTCTGGGGCCTCCACATCATGGATTGGCAGAACCACGAGAACTTCAACACGCCCTGGCTGCTCGCCTTCGCGATCGGCGGACTTGCTCTTTGGCTGGGCGGCGCGGTTCTTCTCTACATGCGGTGGCCCAAACGGAAGCGGCGCCGCGTCGCCACCCGCACTGTCTAACGGGAGGGGGGCACGCGGCGAGAGCGGGTTAGCGAGGTTAAGTTTACGCGGCGCGGGAGCACATCCCTCAGAAATAAAGTGCCGTTTCTCGCCATTATCTCGCGCGTTCTAACGACTCGCCTGAGGGGTCGACGCCCCGCACGCGTAGAACCCTTAGGACCCAAGGAGATCGACAATGCGCTTTGCACCGACTTTAGCAGCTTTGGCACTCATCACCACGCCCGCGCTCGCGCAGCAGGGCGGGGGTATGCAGGGCATGAATCACGGCTCCATGCCGGGCATGAACCACGACGACATGTCCAAGATGATGGCGGGCAATCCTTACGGCCAGGCCGAGATGGACATGCATCAGAAGATGATGGCCGCAAAACAGGGCGACGCGGCCGAAATGTGGACCCGCAAGATGATCGAGCATCATCGCGGCGCAATCGCCATGTCGCGCGTCGCAGTTCGGGAAGCGAGCGACGCCGATACGAAGCGCATGGCGCAGATGACGATTACGAAGCAGGAAAAGGACATTGCCGAGCTACAGGCGTGGCTCCGCAAGCATGGCAAGCGCCCGCAGTAAGGCGCTGCCCCGCCCTGTCAGTCCCCCAATCCCCCGACAGGGCGGGGCTAAGCAATCTGGAGCTGACTCTATGAAATCTGGTTTTTGTGGCGCTCTCGCCGCCGTGTTGATGACGATCCCGGCCGTAGCGTCGGCGGCAGCCGACATCGCCATGCATCGCGATCCTGGGTGTGGTTGTTGCGAGAAATGGGCGGCTCAGGTCCGCCAGCAGTTCGGCCGCAAGGTGCAGATCGTCGACGACGCCAATCGAGCCGCCTTTCAGCGCCGCGTAGGCGTCCCGGCTCAGCTTGGGTCCTGCCATACCGCCATTGTCGACGGTATGGCGTTCGAGGGGCACGTTCCCATCGCCGACATGAAGCGCGTGCTGGCACAGCATCCGAAAGGTATGCGCGGCTTGGCAGTTGCGGGAATGCCGCTCGGTTCGCCGGGCATGGAAGTAGCTGGTGTGAAAGGACAACCCTATGACGTTATTGCATTCGGGCCGGGCGGGCGTCGCCTGTATGCTCATCACAACTAATGAGTTCATTGACTTTTAAAGTGTTATAATCGATAAAAATCTCGTGCTGAAACGTCGGCTATCCCTGCTGCTCTTGCTTGGAGCGCTTCTTGGCCTTTTCGGCCAAGGGATGGCGCTTGCCGCTGGGCCGACGCTTGCGCCAACAGTGGAAGCGAGCCACACCATGCCGGCCGGCATGGATTGCTCGGAGATGGCAGTTCCGCAGAAGCAGTCGCCGAAGCAGCCCTGCAAGGGGCTGACGCTTGCGTGCATCGCTCAGATGGGCTGCACCATTCCGATGACCTTTGAGGAGCCGCGGCCCCTGACGGAGCAGGCTTACGCTCCGCGGCTTGCTGCGACCTGGCCCACCTCGCCCGTGCTTGCCGGATTCGACGTTGCTCCCGAACCGGAGCCCCCTACCGTCTGATCTGATCCCGAACGGGTCCTGTTCGTTTCCGGCTAACCGGAAGCGACCTCAGAACCCGTCTGTGCATCTTATCAGAACGGAATTTCTACCATGAAGAAGATCGTTTTTGCGGCGCTCGCCGCTGTCGCCGCCGTGTCTTCCGCGTCGGCTTCGCCGATTAATTCGGAAAATCAGAAGCAGGCCGGGCATTGGGAGTGGCGCTCAGGACCGTCGTATGGCCCGCGGGCGCCGGTGACCGCGCCTCGCCGGGTGTGGGTCGCAGATGCTGCTCAGACCGCGGCGTGCGACTGCGCGATGATGAAGCACGCGTCTGACACTTGCATGTCCATGAGTGGCAGCCACTCCGGTTAATCCGGAGCGCTCGAACAGCCGCAAAGTCCCGGGACGGATTGCCGTATAAGTGCGCCGTCCCGGTTCTGCCGCGATCATGACATGGAGGAATGACGGATGCGCGCATCCTACATGGTGCCGCTGGCGGCGCTCATAACGAGCGCTGCTCATGCGGAACCGCTGACCTACGACCAAGCGGTCCGCCAGGCGGTTGCCAGTGCACCGGGTGCCGCGGCAACACGGGCGGGGATCGCCGCCGCAAGCGCGGACGCACGCGCCGCCGGCAGCCTCCCTGACCCCCGGCTCTCCTTCGGGCTGGACAACTTTCCTGTGTCAGGGCCGCCGGCGTACACGCTCAACGGCGATAGCATGACGATGGGGCGTGTCGGCGTTCAGCAGGACGTGCCCAATCTGGCAAAGCGCCATGCCGCTCAGGCCCAGGCCAGAGCGGCCATAACGACTGCTGAGGCATCACAGGCGTCCAGACTCCGCCAGATCAGGCTCGGCGCAGGATCGGCATGGGTCGACCTCGCTTATGCCGAGCGTCGCCTTCGAGCCATGGACGAAGCGCTTGGCGCGCTTCGCGCGCTGCCGGCTGCAGCCCGAACGGCTGCAGCCTCGGGAGCAGCAAGGCCAGCACAGACTCTGGCAGTGGATCAGGCGATCGCCACCTTGGAGGATCGCAGGGCTGAACTGGTTTCGGCGGTTGCTCGCGCCCGCGCCATGTTAACGCGGTGGACCGGGGTCCAGGCGCCTGAAACGGCCGGCGACGTTCCGGCGCTGGACCTTGCGCCTGCCACGCTGCGGGCGGCGTTCGATCGACACCCCGACATTCTTGC
>NZ_JBDFMH010000003.1:0-39615 GCF_047238125.1 Sphingomonas canaveralia | reverse complement strand
CGTTGGTGACAGTGCTGCCCGAATATGCCGTCGATATCTACTACGCCTATATGGCCGGCCGCGGCGGCCCTGCATCGCCTTACGTGCAGTATGCCGCTGCCAACATGACCGGCGCCAATCGCCTGCTGGTCGGTGTGGCGTGGCCCCTCATGGTGTTTCTGCATTGGGCGAAGGACCGCCATCGCTCGATCGATCTTCCACCCGGCAATGCGACTGAAATCGGCTTCCTGCTGCTCGCCAGCCTCTACAGCTTCGTGATCGTCCTGAAGGACACGATCACGCTCGCCGACTTCGCCGTCCTGCTGGCGATCTTCGGGCTTTATCTTTGGCGCGTCCGCAAATCGGATAAGCCCGACGAGGGCAGCGGCGAGGAGGAAGAGCCTGGCCCGGCGGCTGCCCTCCGGGTGCTTTCGCCCGCCGCACAATGGGCGGCGATGGCGGCGTTGGCCGGAGTCGCGGCGGGCGTTATCCTCCTGTCGGCCGAGCCTTTCGCGGAAGCGATGGTCGGAGCGGGGCGCACGCTCGGCATCAACGAGTTCCTGCTGATCCAGTGGCTGGCGCCGCTCGCAAGCGAAGCGCCGGCGATCGTCATCGCCATCCTGTTCGTACGCGCCAACCGATCGGGCGACGGGCTGATCGCGATGATCAGCGACAAGATCAATCAATGGACGCTGCTGGTCGGCATGCTGCCGCTGGCGCTCAGCATCGGCGCGGGCGCGATCAGCCCGCTGCCGCTTGACGCACGCCAGGGCGAGGAGTTCTTCCTCACCGCCGCTCAGTCGCTGTTTGCAATCGGGCTGATCGCGCGGCTCCGGCTGACCGTCTGGTCGTCGGTGGCGCTGTTCGGCCTGTTCCTGGTGCAGGTGACGCTCGCCTTCATTTTCCGGGACGACGAGCCGCGCACGATCTTGACGCTCACCTGGCTCGCCTGGGGCTATCTCGTGCTCGCCTTCGTCCTCTTCGCGGTCAATGCTCGCCAGCTGAGCGCAGTCGTCGTCCAGGCGCTGACCGGGCGCCGATCCCCGGTCCTCTCTCCACGTGAGGGCGATACAGCAAGTGTGGGAACCACCCGGCCTGAGGTGTTGCAGCCGTGACGCATTGCGAAACAGGAACGCCGTTCCCTTCGCAGGCCCATAGGGATCAGAGGGCGGCGGCGAGGCCGCCGCCCTCACCGGTCAGTAGTTGTAGCTTGACCCGTAATAGCCATAGACTTGTTGGCCATAGGCGCGGTCGAAGGTGGGTTCGTTGCCGGCGCTGTAGTGCGGGCCGCCTTCGAGTTGTTCCCGGCTCAAATTGACGACATAGCCCCCTTGATCGGTATCGTAGGTGAGCTGGTCCCAGGGCAGCGGGTGATAATCCTCCCCCATGCCAAGGAACCCGCCGAACGACATGACCGCATACTCGACCTTGCCCGAGCGCTTGTCGACCATGAAGTTGTATACCGAGCCGAGCTTGTTGCCGTCGCGATCATAGACAGCGGTGCCCTCGACCTTGTTGGAGGCGATCAGGCGATCGGTTTCGTTGGTAGCTACGTTATTGTCAGCCATGCGGAGTCTCCTTCCTCTGGAAGAACGGTGGGAGCGGTCCGAATATCCGGCCGCGCTGTTACGGCTTCCGAATTTCCAGCTCGGGTTGACGCATTCTCTCGGCAGAGCCCGGCAGATCGGCTCGATCCCGTACACCTCCGGTGCTCGTCGGTGATGTCACGCGACTCTCTCAGGCAACATAGGTCCGCTGGATCGCGAGCGATTTGCTCCGGCGTCGCGGCGCGGCAAAGGAGCTGATGGCTTGCCCTGAGACCCTGCCGGGTACATCATCGAATGCCTCGTCGGAAAGGGGCGCTCAAGGATAGACCGCCCGATGCGTTTTGCTCCTAATGGCCTATGGGAGACTGTTTCCCACCTGCTCAGCTTGGCAGCCGCCTATGGTCTTGCGCTTCCGATCGGCTGGGATCGGGAAAAAGAAGAGCGCAGCGCAGGAGTTCGCACGTTCCCACTCGTCGCGCTTGCAAGCTGCGGCTTTGTTCTGGTCGCCATTGCCGTCCTCGGGAAGGAGTCGCAGGCCCAGGCTCGTATCCTTGAGGGCCTGATCACCGGCGTCGGCTTCATCGGCGGGGGCGCGATTCTCAAGCAGGGCGGCCAAGCCTCCGGGACAGCCACGGCTGCAAGTCTTTGGGCAACGGGAGCTGTAGGTGCCGCTGTGGGATATGGCCTCTTTGATATCGCGATCTTCCTGAGCCTCACCACATTCCTGACCCTGCGGTGCTCGCGCCCGCTCAAACAAACCACCCATGAGGGCCATCGATCTTCGGCGGAAGCTGATCTTGCGGCCAAGGGACAGTGACCGACGATCGCGGCACCCAGCGGCAGCGTCGGCCATCCAGGGGCGTTTTGCATGCACGGATGAGCAAGCGCTGCCCCGTATCATTCCAATCGGGTTCAGTGCCGACTACCGAACGGTAGCAACGTGACGGTAGCGAGGACGAGGTCGATGACGAGAGGATGGCGAATCATAGACTGCGCTGCCGGTGTCCATCGCCCAAACGGCCGTATCGAGCGCGACGGCAATGGCGTGCAGCGGGCGAATTGCCGAACCTGCGGCTGCGTATTGATGCGGACAGCGGCAACGCCGTGGTGGTATCTCTCGGGGCAACTCGGCTGACGCCTCCCTCGGGCCAGCGCAACGCTGAGCTGATCCGTTTGAGTGCGGAAACAGGCGACATCGACGCGCGTTGCCTTGTTGCCCAAGAAGGAGAAGTGCCATGGCGAACACTGAAAAATCCGGACAGCATCACGATCACCCCAGCCACAAGCCCGGCGATCTCGACGAGCACGGCCATCGCGACAAGAAGGGTAAGAAGGAAGTCGCGGGCGAGCATCATCCGCATCCCGGGCACAAGCCGGGCGATCTCGATGAGCACGGCCACCGTGACAAAGGTGGCACCGGCAAGCGCTGATGGACGGATGGGGGCGGGTGACCGCTCCCATCAACCAAGCATGCTTCAGCCTGAGTTCAGGCCTTGAACGCGGGTGTTGCGATGCTGCGGGATTTATTAAGCAGCTACCCGTAACCAAGTCCCTGTTGTGATAGCGCTACAATATTCTTCTCAGGCCACATACGCCGCGAGATCAGCGGCGATTTGCTCCGGTGTTGCGTCGCGGGCAAAGAAGCTGATCGGCTCGCCTTGCGGTCCCATCAGATACATCATCGCGCTGTGATCCATCAGATAGTCGGTGGCGCCCTTGGGTCCCTGACGGCTCGTGTAGATCGCGAAGCGCGAAAGCGTGGCCTTGATCTCAGCCGGGCTCCCCGTAAGCCCGATCAGCCTTGGATGGAAAGCGCGCACAAACTGCTTCATGACCGCGGGCGTGTCGCGCTCAGGGTCTATCGTCACCATGATCGGTTGCACGCGGGCGGCGCGCGCGGGATCGCGCGCCTCGAACAAGCGTAGTCCCTGGCTCATCTTTTGCACGTCGGTCGGGCAGATATCAGGACAGTAGGTGTAGCCGAAATACATCAGCCGATAGCGGCCCTTGAAGCTTTCACTGCCTCTGGTGTTCCCGTCCTGATCGATGAGCCTGAAAGGCCCGCCGACCGCAGCCCCTACCAAGGGTCCTACGCGACCAGCCTGAGGAGCTGAGCTCTTTGCCCTTTGCACTGCTGTGAGAGCCAGCCCTGCAACGAGAATTATCAGAACAAGGGCGGCAAGTCGGACGATTGGCTGGCGAGTCATTGGGGGGCTTGATCCAAGTTGCTGCGGTTAGGATAATCGACCGCCGGTCGATGATTCGGCCGCTCCAGCCAGCTGGGCACCGGCAGCCCCTTGGCGCACAGGAACTCCGGGTTGAAGAGCTTCGACTGATAGCGCGTGCCAAAGTCGGCAAGAATCGTCACGATTGTGTGACCGGGCCCGAGGTGCTCTGCCAGTCGTATGGCGCCGGCCACGTTCATACCGGAAGATGCGCCGAGACAGAGACCTTCGTGCTGGAGAAGATCGAACACGACCGGGATTGCCTCTTCATCCGGGATTTGGAAGGCGATGTCTGGCGAGAATCCCTCCAGGTTCCCCGTGATGCGGCTCTGACCGACCCCTTCGGTGATAGACGACCCCTCGGCTTTGAGCTCACCTGTCATGTAGTAGCTGTAAAGTGCGGCTCCCATCGGGTCGGCGAGACCAATGACCACGTCGGGCTTTCGCTCCCTCAACGCGGTCCCGATCCCCGCAAGCGTACCGCCGGTACCCACGGAACAGACGAACCCATCCAAGCGGCCTTCCGTTTGCGACCAGATTTCAGGACCGGTAGTCTCAATATGCGCCTGCCGGTTAGCGGTGTTATCGAACTGATTTGCCCAGATAGCGCCATTCGGCTCAGTGGCGGCCAGGCTTTGGGCGAGCCGGCCCGAGTAGCGCACATAATTATCAGGATTGGCGTAGGGCACCGCCGGCACCTCGATGAGCTCGGCTCCGGACAGGCGCAGCATGTCCTTCTTCTCGGCCGATTGCGTCTCGGGGATCACAATCACGGTGCGATAGCCAAGCGCATTGCCAACGAGCGTGAGCCCGATCCCGGTGTTTCCTGCCGTACCCTCGACGATGGCGCCGCCGGGACGCAACTCGCCCCGCCTCTCGGCGTCCCGAATAATGTAGAGCGCGGCTCGGTCCTTGACCGACTGGCCCGGATTCAGGAACTCGGCTTTGCCTAGGATGGTGCAGCCGGTGAGCTCCGACGCCTTCTTCAGCCGGATCAGCGGCGTGTTGCCGATCGCATCGACGATGCCGTGATGAATCGTCATCTACCTTATCCTTGTGCCGAGGGTCCAGGCGGCTCAGCGAGCATCGTGCGCTCTGCCTCAGGACAGTCGCCACATAGCCGGTTGGCAGGCACAGCAAGGTCGATGCGCTCGGGATAAGGCAGGTTCAGGCTGCCCATGATCGCGATGAACTCATCCAGCGTCTTTCCTCCGCCGAGCCGCGGGTTGCGCTCCCGTTCCTGGTCGACGGTGCTGACGTGGCGGTGCTGATAGTCGTGTGCCGGGAACACGAGCGTGTCGCCCGGAAGCGTGAAAATCTTGTCGTGAATCGAGCGATAGAGCGAGGCTGCATCGCCATCCTGGAAGTCGGTGCGACCGCAACCGTCGATGAGCAGCGCGTCGCCCGTAAAGACCCGCAGCGAGCCCGATAGATCGATGAGGTAGCTATGATGCGTGTCGGTATGCCCGGGCGTGAACAATGGCTGGAAGGTGAGGCTTCCTTCCCTCAGCGGATTTGCTTCGCTCACACCCAAGTCGGCGCAGGGCAGCCCATCCATTTCCGGGTAAGCCACCTTGCAGCCCGTCAGGCTGCGCAGCCGGCACGCCGACGTGACATGATCCGCATGAATGTGCGTGTCGAGCGTATGACTCAATGTCAGGTCCAGCTCTTGAAGAGCGGAGAGGTCACGCTCCACCGTCTCCAGAACCGGATCGATCAGCACGGCCCTCCCAGTATCGCGGCAGCCGAACAGATACGTGTAGGTCGAGGAATCCGGCTCGTAGAGCTGACGAAAGATCATGAGGGCAGCGGAGCGTGCGCCGTCGGGTCCGGGTGCGGTCGCCCGGAGGCGGCGTCCGCGGCACTCTTGCCCTCGGGCGCATCGGCGCTGCCTCCGTCCTCCTGCTCGGATGCGGATCGCTTCAACGCTTCCACCTGCTCCAGATAAGCATTGGCCAGCTCGACGTGCGGCACCATCACTTCAGGTGTGACGGCGCGCTGCGCCATCTCGAGCTCGACCTCCGCCCTGTGCTGGAAATACTCGATATCGTCCTCAGTCACGGGTCTACCTCCTGCATTTCGGGCGCCTTCGTTTACTCGACCATGTACAGCTTCGTGCCGTCGCCCTCGAAGCTCATCACCCGGAATGGCGCGGTCTTAGGTCCGCCCATTCCGGGTGAGCCCGCCGGCATGCCCGGCAGCGCGATGCCGCGCACTGCCGGCTTCTCAGCGAGCAAGCGCTTGACGGCGGCGACCGGGACATGGCCTTCGACGGCGTAGCCGCCGACCATCATCGTGTGACAGCCTTGGAGTTCGGCCGGGACGCCCGCTTTGGCCTTCAGCGCCGCCAGCTTCTCGGTGGGCACGACCTTGACATCAAAGCCGGCGCGCTTGAGCGCAGCCGCATGGCCGTCGCAGCACTCGCAGCCCGGATTCTTGTACATGGTGGCGCTGGTGACCTTGGCATTGGCCATCACAGGCGAGACAAGGGCGGCTGCAAAGAGGGTCAGGACAATTCTGCGTTTCATCACCGGTTTCCAATCCTTCTATAGAAGTTGCACCTCAATCGAGCTCGACCGCTACATTCGGCTCGGCGGCTCGGAACTGTGGCCAAGCCTGGCGGATCACGCCGATCGCCGAGCGGAAGAACAGCACGGCGATGATGGCGCCGACGACAATATCGGGCCAGCCCGCATTGAAGGCGTAGACACCGGCGGCGGCGACGAGCACTCCGGTGTTGGCGATCACGTCGTTGCGCGAGCACTCGAAGGTGCTGGACATGTTCACATCGCGATGGCGGTATCGGTAGAGCAGCGCCAGGCAGGTCAGGTTCGCGCCGAGCGCGGTCAGGCCGAAGATGCCCATGGTCTGCGCAGTCGGCGTCACACCGTTGATCAGCTTCAATCCCACCTCAACGAATACCCAGATGCCAAATGCGGCGATAATACCGCCTTTGACCAGTGCCGCACCCGCCCGCCAGCGCAGCCCGCGTTCGAGCGCGTAGAGGCTCAGCGCATAGACGAGCGCATCGCCAAGCATGTCGACCGAGTCCGCCATGAGGGCGGTGGAGCGCGCCAGCACCCCGGCCGTGAATTCGGCGACGAACATGACGAAATTGATGACGAGAACGATCTGCAGCACCCGCTTGATGTCGGCGTGAGCGCCCAGTGCGGCAATCTCTTGCTCCTTGGCCGAGCAGCAGTCGTCGTTCGCCGCCAGATGGCTCGACCTTGCCCCCGCCTGGTGCCGGGTCGCCACCGTCCCGCATGCGTCCGATGCACCACCCTCTACCGGGCTGGCAGCGCAGCAGCTCTCCTGGCCGCCCGGCAGCGGCGCGACGGCCAGGAGAGCTGCTGCGCTGCCGCGGATTTGCCCTCCGTGCCGGCGCTCGGCGTTGGGCAGCAATCCTTCATCGCGCGTTCTCCTGCGTCTTTACAAGGACGTCTCGCGCAGCGAAGATAGCCCCTATAGCTGGTATAGATACAAGAGGCGCATGCAGCAGTTTTTTCCTATCGGCGAGCTTGCCCGTCTGACGGGCTGCCGTGTAGTCACCATCCGCTATTATGAGCGAATTGGGATGCTGCCCGAACCTGCAAGGAGCACGGGGGGGCATCGAATATATGACCATGGTCACCTCGATCGTCTGACCTTCATTCGCAAGGCCCGGGAACTCGGCTTCCCCCTTGATGCGGTGCGTAGCCTGCTGGTGCTTTCCGAGCGGTCGCAGGCAGCCCCTTGCGCCGATATCGACAGGATCACCGCTACCCGTCTTCAAGAGGTGCGCGGCAAGATCAAAGACCTCAAGGCGCTCGAACAGACGCTCGAATGTCTGTTGGGCGAGTGCGGGCGTACAACCATCGAGGATTGCCGCGTGCTCGACGCCCTGCGGTTCGAGCCGGAGGCAACTCACTGACGGCGATGGTGTCCCCACCAAGCTTCCGTCAGTCTTGTGGCTGCGTCGTGATGCGCAGATAAGGCTTCAGCGTCTTCCAGCCGCCCGGGAATTTCTCTCGTGCCTGCTCGTCGTTGAGCGAAGGCGCAATGATGACATCCTCGCCGTGCCGCCAGTTCACCGGTGTCGCCACGCTGTGCTTGGCGGTCAGCTGCAGCGAGTCGATCGTGCGGAGAATCTCCTCGAAGTTCCGGCCCGTGCTGGCAGGATAGGTAATGCTGAGCTTCAGCTTCTTGTCGGGGCCGATGATGAAAACGGAGCGAACGGTGAGCGTGTCGTTCGCCTTGGGGTGGATCATGCCATAGAGTTCCGCGATCTTGCGGTCCGGATCGGCGATCAGCGGGAAATTGAGCGCGTGGCCCTGCGTCTCGGCGATGTCACCAATCCAGGCATGGTGATCGTCCAGCGGGTCGACGCTCAGGCCGATGACCTTCGCGTTGCGCTTGTCGAATTCGGGTTTGAGACGCGCGACCTCCCCGAGTTCGGTGGTGCAGACCGGCGTAAAATCCTTCGGGTGCGAGAAGAGCACCGCCCAACTGTCGCCTACCCATTCATGGAAATGGATCGGTCCATCCGTCGTCTCCGCCGAAAAATCGGGCGCTGTGTCACCGAGTTGAAGGGTCATCATCCGCTCCTTGCCATCGAAATCCGCTGGCTTAGACATGCCACCTATACCTACTATAGGTTCAAGAGGCATTTGCGACAATCAGTGCAATTCGAAGGATACCCAGCGAGGGGGGAACGCCAAGAGCCGCGTATCTAGGAGGGGAGCGGGGCGAAATGGAAGGAAAGACGATGCATCAGATCGACCCTGAGATGAAGGAGTGCCTGGACGCCTGTCACGAGTGCCACATCACCTGCCTCCACATGGCGATGAACCACTGCCTCGAGGCGGGCGGGCGACACGCCGAGCCCCAGCATATGAAGCTGATGCTGGACTGCGCTCAGATTTGCAGCGTTGCGATCGACTTCATGGCGCGCAAATCCGAGCATCATGCCCATATCTGCCGTGAGTGCGCTGAGATTTGCCGAGCGTGCGCGGCGAGCTGCGAACAACTCGAGGGCATGGAGGATTGCGCCGCCGCGTGCCGCCGGTGCGCCGATGCTTGCGAGAAAATGGCCGCTTAGCCAGATTATTGCACGGGCGGCGGCGAACGTCGCCCGTGCTCCCCATATCACCGAGGCCGGGAGTCGAGCGAGCGGCGCCGATGACGGCATGAAGGTGCAGACGGTCCGGTATAATGAGAAAACGTTCTGTTACCCGCGCCGGCGCGTACCGAGGGAACTACCGCACCTATGATGCGAGCCACCTTCGCGGCTATCTTTCATTCGCCACCCCTGCGATTTGGGATTCAGCCCCGACCACATCCGCGAGCTTTTGAGCTTGGCTGACTGCAGCAATCGATCGTGCGCTGGGGTTGAGAAGATTGCGCGCGAGCACCGGACAGCCATCGAGAGAAAGACTGCCGACCTGTTCGCGCTGAGCCGTGAACTCGAAAGCATCATCATCGACCGATGCGGCCACGGCACCGTCGCTGAGTGTGGCATCCTCGAGGCATTAGCTCCGTGATTGCGCAAGCGTAGTGTCACAACCGGCCGAAGCTGTTGAAAAAAGCCTACGCGTGGGAGCATACAGCGCTCGATAGAGGGGGTGCATATGGCATTATGGCAAGTGCCTTCCCGGCAGTCCGGACCTTGTGTTCCGCGGCCGCCGCAAGGTCATCTTTGTGCGCGGGTGTTCTGGCATCGTCATCCCGACCCCACCTGCAAGCTGGCGCGGATGCCAAAATCGAGGCAGGACTCTGAAGCCAGAGCTTGAAGGCAATCGTGAACGCGACGAGCGCACCCGCGAGACGTTGGAAATCAGGAGCCATGTTTCATGTATCGTATCATCGCGGCCGTGCTGGCTGCGGCATCCAGCGTCCACCTTCTCCCTCGAAAGCGCACTAGCCGCCGGTGGGATGGCGGGAGGCGGAGCCACCGCGATAAAGCGAGCGCGTTGTTCGCCCCGCTTACCTGTGGGTTTCGTGAGGAGGCGCTCATCATGCGGTTGACCGGTGTTCTGACGGTTGCGTCGGCGTTCATCGCTGCGGGCGCCACTGCTCGCGCCGAAACGCTGCGTGAAGCGCTCATGATCGCCTACCGGACAAATCCATCACTCACCGCGGCGAGGGCAGGCCTCAGGGCGACCGACGAGGGTGTGCCGATTGCGAAGGCCGGGGCACGGCCGACAGTGAGCGCCACGGCGGACTATCAGGAATTCGTCGTCCGCTCGGCCAACAGCTTCTCGGCTCCTTTGCGGGCGACCAACGCGTCGGCGAACGTTTCGCTGCCGATCTACCAGGGTGGCCGCGTTCGCAACGGGATCAAGGCGGCTGACGCGCGCGTCGAAGCCGGGCGGGAAACGTTGCGAGGCACCGAGGCCGACGTCTTCACCGCAATCGTCTCGGTTTACATGGACGTCATCCGCGACAGCGCCACTGTCGACCTTAATCGTCAGAACGTGCGCGTGCTTGAGACCAATTTACAGGCATCCCGCGACCGCTTCGAAATTGGCGACCTCACACGCACCGACGTCGCCCAATCCGAGGCACGCCTGGAGCTCGCCCGCGGCCAGCTCGAGCTCGCCGAAGCGCAGCTCGGCGCCAGCCTCGAGAACTATCTCCGCTTCGTAGGCGTGCCAGCGCGCGACCTCGAGCAGCCGCCCGAGTTGCCGAACCTGCCCGGGACTGCACAAGATGCGCTCGCGACCGCGCTCGACCGCAATCCCCAGCTTCTAGCCGCCCAGGCTGATGCCAAGGCAGCCGGCTACGATGTCCGGGTGGCGGCGGCGGCACGGCTGCCGCGTCTGTCGGCGGTCGCTTCGGGGAACTACAACAACTATCTCGGCTCGCTGGTCAGCACGATCCCAGGGCGGACGTTCCTGCAAGCGCAGCGCACGGCCACTGTCGGTCTATCGGCGACGATCCCGCTCTATCAAGGCGGCCTCCCAGCAGCGCAGGTCCGCCGCGCGCAAGCGCTGTCCAGCCAGGCACTCGAACAGATCGTGTTCGTGGAACGGCGCGTCGTTGCGGATACGCGAGCGGCGTTTCTGCGGCATCGCGCCACTCTGGCTGTGGTCAGATCGTCCCAGTCCGCCGTATCAGCAAATGAACTGGCGGTGGAAGGCGTACGAGCGGAGAACAGTGTTGGCAATCGCACCGTGCTCGAGGTCCTCAATGCCGAGCAGGAGCTGCTGAACAGCCGGGTCCAACTCGTGACCGCGCAGCGCGACGCCTATGTCGCAGGCTTCGCTTTGCTGGCCGCTACGGGGCGCGCGGAGGCGCGTGACCTCGGTTTGTTCGGCGACGAACTATTCGCGCCCCGCTTGGGTGACCACGCGCCCCGCTTGCCCGGCGGAAGCTACGGTCCTGTAGACGAAGCGGCAGGCAGCACCACGGCCGCAAACGAGAGTTCAGGACCATCGTAAAAGAGGCACCCGAATGGCCCATTAAGCAGGTCCAAGCTCGCTCGGCGCAGCAATGAGGAGGCCTAGCTCCAATCTCCTTGATCGCCTGCTTGGCAATCACAAGGAACGGTACGAGTTCGCACGTACTCGCTCCGAGCCCCGCGCCAAGACGCCGGTGGGTGTACGACACCATTCTTGAAGTGTTTGACAGGTGCCCAGGTTACCGGATCAGCGGAAAGACGATGGCGGGCAGGTGGAACGGGAAATGTAATAGCCCCTGCGGCGCGAGGTTTACAAGCTTTGACGCTAGGATTCAGGCCCCCGCAGGCAAAATCGGTTCCCACCAACGCACATGGCGACGCCGTGTCATCGACCCCGCTCCAATACTTTGGCATGCCCAGAGGCTGGCCGATGCCAGTGGCCAACCCCACGGGTTAGCCTCAATGACTAGAAGATTGACGTTCAATGACGCATTTATCCGTCTGTTTAGTCGTTGCACTACCTGCATTCGTTGCCTCGCTGGCTCCGCTTGCGCTCGGTTCGGCATTGATCGATCGTTCGATGCGAGCCCCCGGAGTGTTGCAGGGAACGTGCAAGTAGACGGACGGCGCAGCCGGTCGCGTGTTCGTCCCCGGAAACATGCAACCCGCAAGCGATCCCAACGCGCCGATGCTGAGAACCGCTGATTGCCAGACCCGTCTTGCCATGAGCTTACCTTCCCGACCCGTCAGGGGCGAAGTTCATCAACTATGGCTTCGACTGTATTTGCAACCCAAATTGTGCCTTGTTAGCGACCCGAGATCGAATTGTGAGCGATGGTTGAAGTGTTCGCGATCAGGTCAGGCCTTGCACGCCTGGCTGGCGGTGCCCGGCTTGCTCAAGGTGATCGAGGTGTCGCTGCCGACGAGGACATAGCCTTCGCCCGTGAAGGGCTCGCCTTTGGCGGGTGCAACCAGGCGAATGGGCGGCCCGCTTTTCTCAGTACGCAGCGAGGCCGTCACGCGATCACTGAAGAAGTCGACATAGACAAGACTGTTGTCCTTGCAACGAAAGGTATGGCTTGCCGCGATCGAGGGCGGCATCTGGATCGTTGGCTCGGGCGGCTGGAAATTCTGCCCCGCTTGATCCTGTGACCGGTCGCACGCCGCGACAAACCCCGTCAGCAGGCCGATGAGCAGGATGCGTCGTACTCGCCCAACATTCATCACGGCATCTCCACCCTCGCGGCGCAACGCCGATTCTGTCGACGGCTGATCAATGGCCGACCCGCCGGGCGCCCACATGACCGAAAGCATAGTTGCCGCCGGCGACCGCGCCAGCGGTCTCATAGGCCGGGTGAGCTGCCGTGCTCGCCGCCCCGCTCGTGTCATACGGCCGATACCGAAAGTCGAGCAAGGCATGACCGCTCGGCCGCGGTGAGGAGCGGGGCAGGGTTGGCGCAACAGGCTGCGGCCGTGCATCTGTGACCACCTGCTCGGATCGAAGGCGTGGCTGCCCGCTGCTTTGCTGCGCTGTGGCGGGGGCAAACGCCATCAATGCCGCTGTTAATACCGCCGCCATTCTTAAAGCCGGCATCGTTGCCGATAACATGGCATTTGTCTCCACTTTAGGGATGGTACCGAAGGTACTTGAACGGCCACTGAATAGGTCTATCGTCTGCTCTTGGTCCTTTACGACATCGGCGGTAGACGACCAATCTAGTGTCGCGCCATGCGGTCGATTGGAGGTGCGTCGCCATGGTCATGCGAGCGTCACGCGCGGTATTAGCCATTCTCCCGTTGGTGGTGCTCGGCGGCTGCGCTACCGGTCCCTCGGCAAGCCGCTATACCTATTACCGGGTCCCTTGCACGACTCCGGGAGCGATCGTCGCGCAGCCTATTGCGGTGGGTCCGGGTGATGCGGCGGGGGCAACGCCGCAGGCGGTGGCGCCGAGGAGCGAGCCTCAAACCGACGCGCCGCCTCGCATATCGACTTCCCCGACGTGCGTCATCGCCGTGAACGAGGCCAGCTACGGACGCGGGTATTATCCTTGGGGCGGCTATCGCCGGCCCTATTACGGGTCGTTTGGCGTTGGGATCGGCATCGGCTCGTTTGGGCATGGCTACCGTGGCGGTCACTTCGGTGGCGGACACCACGGTGGAGGACATGGCGGCGGGCACCATTAAGGCCCCTCGAAACTTAACCGGGCCTGCCAACCCCATTTCCGGCTGGTTCAGCCAGGGACCGCTAATAGCCCTCTTCATGGTGCGGCCCCTGCCGCACCTCGGGAGAAGGATCATGAAACGCTTTTTGATTGTTGCAGCGGCCGCCCTCATGTTCGGTGCGCCCGCGGCGATGGCGCAGTCCTATGGCGGTTATTATGGCCAGGGCTCGTACCGCGCCGGCGGACACGTGGCTCGGGGGTATGGTGGCGGGTATGGCGATGGTCAACGCTGGAACGGTGGAGCCTATTACAGCGATCATGGCGGCCGGCGATCTGGGTATAACGACCGCGGCTACCGGCACGAGCGCCGGGAGATGCGCCGGGCCGAACGGCGGGAGCACGGATATCGTCGCGGATATCGCGGCTGGTGAAGCCGAGAGCGACACTCCGTGTCCGGCGGAGTGTTGCTCGTGTCGCGAATCGACAGGAGAAGTTTGGTGAACGAGAGCGTTGCTTCCTCATCTGAGCGTCCGGCAGGCATGTTGTGCCCGACATGCAAGGTCGACCTTGTGCTCGCCGAGCGCCAAGGCATCGAGATCGACTATTGTCCGCAGTGCCGGGGCGTGTGGCTCGACCGTGGCGAACTCGACAAAATCATCGAGCGCAACATGGCTTATCAGAAGGATACGGCCCCGCCCCAGCCCGGATCGTCCGGAATGGTCACGCCCGGCTATGGTCAGTCAGGCCCCTGGGGCGGAGGATATGACGGCCATCATGGAGGCCATCATGGAGGCCATCACGGCGGTGGACACCACGGCGGCTTTCTCGGCGGCTTGTTCAGGCGCTGAGCCACGAGATTGGTTAGCCGCAAAAAAACCGCTGCTTGATGGCAGCGAGCAGCCATCCTTTGGACGGAGAGCCAATACTACTGTGCTTCTGGACTCCCGCATAACGCGGCTTGGGCGACGCGGAGCGCCATCAGCCGACCGGGATCTGCGGATGACAAATGCTCCCACCCAGAGGCAAAACGTTCGGCCGCGCCCTCCATCCAGACTTGCCGGGCAATCGTGAAAAGCTCGTGGACGGTCGGATCACGTGCGTCGGCGATGCAGGCCACGAGTTCGCTTGCGAACACTCCGTCTCCGACTTTCAGCATGCCTCGCCCTCACAGGACACGAATATGGTGTCTGTCCTCCGCCAGCCTAGCCGCTGTTATCGGTTTCCGTTCCGAGTCTCGGCTGTCCAGAATCAAAAGGCCTCGGGCGGAAGCGGGCAAGGCGTCCGCAACCTGGCCTGAAGCTATTCCGAAAGGGTCGACAGTCCGACCACCGTTTGTGAAAGGATCGGGTCATCGTCGCGCACCTTGCACCTAGGAGATATTAGGCCCTGTGCGTTTGCCGTTCATCTCCGCCCTTGCCCTCAGCTCCGCAGCCACACCAGCGCTCGCCCAGACTCAGGACGAGCAACTGTGGGTGAAGCTCGGCGCCTCAACCGAGCTGTCCGAAGGCGTCGAGCTGGAGCTCGAGACCAACCAGCGTCTCAGCGATGATCTGAGCGGGCTTTATGAAAGTCAGTATAGCGGCGTAATCAGCGTCAAGATTGCCAAGGGCGTAATGCTGACGGGCGGCGTGAACCGCGTGGTCGCGGTCAGCAACGATCGGGTCAGCAACACCGAATGGCGTCCGCGCCAGCAGATCAGCTTTCCGATCATTGCGCTGGGACGGGGTAAGCTGGCAGGCCGCGTCCGCTTCGAGCAGCGCTTCAGAAGCGATGGCAGCGATGTCGGCCATCGTGTCAGGCCGGAGGTCTCCTATGCGATACCACTCACCGACAAGCTCAAGTTTCGCCTCGCGCACGAGAGCTATTTCAACTTCAATACCACCAATTTTGGTCAACGTGCCGGGCACGAGCGGATGCGAAATTCGGCCGCACTGTCCTTCCCAATGGCCAAAGGGGTGAGTGCGGAAGTTGGTTACATGAACCAATATCGCTTCAACCGCGATGGTCGCGACCTGATGGAACACGCGCTGACCACGGGGTTGTCGGCCAAGTTCTAACGCGATCTCTCGTCGTGAAGGGATACGCGAACCGGCTGAGGTCTGCATTGATCCGTATCTCCCGCGAACGGTCGATTGCGGGAGACGGGCTGCAGGCTGCCGACGCGGCTCTGTAAACGCTCGCGCTAAATGGCGGCGTTCTGATCGCGCTATTTGTCAGTTGCCGGGTCCGATGACGAGGCAATCGCGCGCGGCCTGAACGATGTCAGCGGTGACCTCCTCGACGCGGTTGAGGGTCATGATCCGCCGCATCTGCGCGAACAGGCGCTCCATGAGCCGGAAGTTGCCGCGCGTGATGCGGATCACGGCTGCCTGCGCTTCGATCGCGTCGAGTTGGGCCGGGTCGAAGCTGATCCCGAAATCGCCGGCGTGGGTCGCGAGCAGCAGCCGCATTTCGGTCTCGGTAAGCGGTTTGAACTCGTGGACGAAGCCGATCCGCGAGTAGAGCTGGGCATAGCGGGCGAGGCGCTTCTCCAAGCCCGGCATACCCATCAGGATCAGCCCGAAGCCGTGGCGATCGGCCATGTCGCGGAGATGTTCGAGCGACTTTATGGTCAGGCGGTCGGCCTCGTCGACGATGACGAGGGGGCAGGCGATGCGGGCGGCGTCATGGGTGATTTCGTCCTGCGAGCCGCCCGCGACCGTCAGCCGGGCATAGCCCAGCTTAATGAGGTTGAGGCCCAACACCGCGTCGATCGTCTTGGGCGTGTTGCTGACCGACACGGTGTAGAAGACGGCGCGGCAGCGAGCGACCTTTTCGCCAAGGAGCGCGGCAATGGGACGGAGCGCGGCATATTCCCCCAGGTCGGGGAAGCTGGAAAACTCGCGCGCCGATCGCGTCTTTCCGACGCCCGGCCGGCCATGACACACGCCGATATAGCGGTAGTGCGCGCAGGCTTCGGCAAACTCGACGAACCGGGCATGTTCGCGGGTCGCCAGGAACGGCTGCTCGACCAGGAACTCAATCGTCAGCGGCGTAGAGCCGGAGCCCTCGGTAGGTGGTGGGCCGGGAAGCCGTATCCTCTTGGTCGCCATCGAAGGTCTCCGTGGGGGCAGGCACCTGCTTGTCGCGCTCCTTCGCGCCGCGCCGGGCGCGCTGGATCGCGCGCAACGACGGGTGCCCAGCGTGCTCGGAGCTGAGCGCACGGCAGACGAACCGGCCCTGGTGGTAGACGTGGATCTCGGTCAGGTCGCGGGGGTCATAGACCGCCTCGACCTGCTCGCCGACGAAGGCCGCGAGCGTGGGTTCGACATAGCGCCTGCCCATCAGACGGATGCCGTCGCGCAGCACTTTACGGGGCTTGGGCACGTGCACGAGCAGCATGTCGAGCTGTTCAAGGCTGTCGGGCATTGCGGGCAGGAACCCGCCCTTCTGCCAGCGCGTGATCGGCGGTTCGCCGGTGCTGCCATGCGGGCGACGATGATAGACGCCGCACACGAACGCCTCGAAGCGGGCGCGCAGCTCGTCGAGCGTGAGCACTGGCGCCGACAGCGGCTTGCCCGCGATCAGGTGGCCGGGCAGGTCGGGCAGGAACATGTCGTTGATGGTGCGGAACAGCCGCTCGATCTTGCCGCGCCCGCGAGGACGCCCCGGCAGCGAATGGATGAGGCGGATTTTGAGGGCGATGCACGCCTGCTCGATATGCTCGGAGATGAAATCCGAGCCGTTGTCGACGTAAAGCTGTTCGGGAATGCCGCTGACGATCCATTCGGGATTGGGCTTGCGCCAGATCGCCTGCCGCAAGGCGAGCGCCGTGTTGAGGGCACTGGGGGCATCGAGGCTGAGGAAGTAACCGGCGATGGCTCGGCTGTGATCGTCAACGATGACGGTCAGCCAAGGACGCACCGGGGTTCCGGCATCATCGAGCACGAGAATGTCGAGAACGGTATGATCGGCCTGCCACATCTCGTTCGAGGTCGCGGCTTCGCGCCGATGCACTAGCTCGTGCTGGTCGCGGTAGACGGCCGGATCGGAGGCTGCGGCGATCTGGCTTGCCGGTATCGCCCTGACGACACGCGCGACGGCCGCATAGCTGGGGGTTCGGTGTCCATGCGCGATGGCGAGTTCCTGCACCTTTCGGTGAATGGCGGCGACCGGGGGTCGCGGGCGCTTGGTGGCGAGAGTGCGGGTCAGTTCGACCAGATGTTCCGGCAGGTGCAGCCTGCCCCGATCGTTGCGCGGCAGACGCGCGAGACCGGCAAGTCCTTCGGCACGGTAGCGCCCGAGCCAGCGCTGCAACGTCCGCTCGCTCAGCGTGCCGGTGCGGGCGAGGTCCGCGAGCGGGATGCCATCGGCGAGGTGCGGTTCAAGGACGCGGTAGCGCTCGATCGCCAGCGGCGGGACAAGCGCCGGATGCGTCACCGCCGACGGTCCGTGTCGCAGGTAAGGAAAACGGAGATTTGCCTGCCCATCGCCATGCGAGTCCGCTCGCGTTGCCAAACCGGCCTGTTCGACGTAAATCTACCCGGTAAAGAAAACTAGGGCAACATAGACCTGCCGATGACGACTTTCTTCCCAAACCGCGCCCGATCGGGGCGCCACCGGCCCTACGCATGAAAATCGGTTACGCCCGCGTATCGACCGCCGAGCAGAACCTGGACCTCCAGCGTGATGCGCTGAAGGCTGCCGGCTGCGAGAAGGTCATCACCGACAAGGCCTCCGGGGCGACTGCCGCTCGCCCTGGATTGGAAAAGGTGAAGGAGCTGCTTCGCGCCGGCGACACACTGGTGGTCTGGCGCCTCGACAGGCTCGGCCGCTCGCTCCGTGATCTGATCGGATGGATGACCTACCTCGACGAGGAAAAGGTCGGGCTGCTGAGCCTGCACGAGGCGATCGACACGACCACCACGTCGGGCAAGCTTACCTTCCACCTGTTCGGGGCATTGGCGGAGTTCGAGCGCAACCTGATCCGCGAGCGGACCCAGGCCGGTCTCACCGCAGCCCGCGCTCGCGGCAAGAAGGGTGGCCGGCCGGCCGCACTCGGCAAGGACAAGCGCGACCTGGCCGTCAGGCTCTACCACGAGAACACGATGCCGATCGCCAAGATTTGCTCGATGCTCGGCATCTCCAAGCCAACACTCTACGCCTATGTGCGATCGGCCGAGACCAAGCCGGTAGCCGCGTAGCGACGCTCGCCGACAAATAGCGCGATCAGAATGCCGCCACTTAGCGCGAGCGTTTACAGCGGCTCGCCGAACGACCTTTCCGCCTCCCAAAACAGTTTCTTGTTTCCATCTCCGAAATCGGGCTAGGTCAAGCTGAGTTTTCGGAGAAAGCCCGTGATCGTTGGCTATGCGCGCGTGTCCACCCGCGACCAGTCCCCTGCCCTACAGCTTGAGGCGCTTCGCCAGGCCGGATGCGAGCGCGTGTTCATGGAGAAGGCATCGGGCGCGCAGCGCGACCGGCCCGAGTTGAAGGCGGCGCTCGACTATCTCCGCCCCGGCGACACGTTGGCGGTGTGGAAGCTCGACCGCCTGGCGCGCTCGGTCCGGCAGCTCGTGGAAACGGCCGAAGATCTCGCCAAGCGCGAGATTGGCCTTCGCGTGCTCACCCAGGCGATCGACACGACCAGCCCCGGTGGGCGGCTTGTCTTCCACGTCTTCGCGGCCGTTGCCGAGTTTGAGCGCGAATTGATGTTGGAGCGCACCCATGCCGGGCTTGCCCAGGCGAAGACGCTGGGGCGGCGCGGTGGGCGGAAGCCGGCGATGGGGCCGGCCGAGATCAAGCGCGCCAGGGCGATGCTCGCAGACCCGACCATCACCGTTGAGGAGGTCGCGCAGCAGCTCGGGGTGCAGCCTTCCACGCTCTACCGGCACATACCGGGCGGGCGCAGCTCGTTGGCCCGATCGGCTGAATGAGGCCGACATTCGACGGCCGCGTCTTTTGTCCCACCCACCCAACCCCTATGGGCCTGGCCTGCGGCCTGGCAGTCAGGCGAACAGGTCGCCGATCGCGCGTAACCAGAAAGCGTTGAGCCAGCGGCGCCGACGATGTTCGCCAGCGTCATGGCGCATGTGGCAGCGCTGACAGAGCGCAGCGAGGTTGCGCGGCCGGTTGTCGCCGGGATCATGGTTCAGGTGCGCGCTGGCGAGCACGACGCGCGTGACGCGCAGTTGGGCAGGCGGTTCGATGCCGGCAAGCCCCGGTTGCGTTCTTGCCAGCTCGTCCGGCGTCGGCAGGCGGCGAACCCCCCTGCCCTGCCCGTCCCGCCAACGTGTCGCGTCCTCGTCCCACCAGATGCCGTCGCCTAGGTGCAGCACGTCGCGGCCATGCGGGCGTTGGCAATGCTCACAGCGTCCCTTCGCGCGGTCGAAGCGGATGAAGGCGGATAGCTCGCGCCAGTCGATCGGGTAGAGCCAGCGGTGTTCGCGCGCGATCGGCATGACGATTCTATGAATCAGTCGAAGGCGGAACGAAAGCGGAAACCACACCTTATATCCTAAAAACCTTATTAGTGTCACAGGCGAGAAGAAAAGTGGGTCAGGCCGACGCGAACTTGCGCGGCCGCCCCCCCTTGCGGCCATTCTCGCGCGAAGCGGCGACCTTGGCGGCCGTGCGTGAGCGGCCCCCTTGTGCGCCGAGCTGGCGAGCCATCCATTGCTTCGAGCCGAACACGCCCTGCAGGAGCCCCGGCACGTAGAGGTCCGCGTCGAGCTTAGGCCAGTGCAGCCCCAGCCCGGCCGGGCTGATCTCGATTTCGGCCAGGTTATCGGGCGAAGCATCGGCAAGACCCTCAGCGATCCGCGTCGGGAATGTCAGCTCGACCCCGGTGTTGAGCGCCACGACCACCCGCGAGCGCCGGCGATCGTAGCGGGCGGACACGGCATGGCCCGCGGCGCGGGTTTCTGCCATCCGCGCTTCGGCCTGTTCCAGCTCGCGCTCAGTAATCGCCATGTATCGTCCTCCATTCCTCGCACAGCATCGGCACCACGGCCGCCAGCGCCGCTTCGATCCGGTTCACGTCCGAGAGCTTGAAGCCGAAGCTCTCGCGCAACTCGGGCGGACCATCGGGGCAGTTCAGGTTGAACACCGCCTCCCCTTCCGCGCCCTTCACATGGACGTGCGCCGGGCGGTGATCGTTGGGCCAGATCACGACCCGCAGGCCGCCGATGCGAAACACGACAGGCATAAGCCTGCATATCAGAAACCCAAGCGCTAGGGAATAGTTGCATTGGGCAGGCGCGCCCGTGCCGGGCCGCACTCTATCTCCGCTACGCTCCGACCGAGCCGCCGTGTCGGCGTCTCGTCCCTAACGGGCAACGATCGCTCGCGCGGGCGGGTAGGCCGCCCAGGAGGACGCCGGCGTCGCCGGCGACGTTGGTTCGATCGAGGGGAAAGTGGGGCGCCGCCCCCTCTCCCCGCAACGGCAATCAGCCGGGCCGTGGCTCGCTGCGCTGCGCCCGCACCACCCCGACAGATTCCCGCTGCCCCCTCACCCCCCGCTGTTCGCCACGAGGCAGGGCCGATGGCCGAGGCCATCGCCCCGAGGGCGATTTGAAGGGAGCAGGATATGGAGCAGGATAATCGCGAGAGCTGGCTGAACCGGGTGGCGGTCGGCATGGCCCCCCTATTTGAAGGGCTAGGCGCTCCCCTCCCCTCCCGCGTGCGCGTCGCGATCGGCTTCACCAGCAGAGGGGCGAAGGGCAAGGCGATCGGCGAGTGTTGGGATAACCGGTGCAGCGGCGACGGCCATTTCGAGATATTCATCCGACCGGACCTGGCGCACGCGCCCGACGCAATGCCGGCGCAGATTGCGGCCATTCTCGCGCACGAGCTGGTCCACGCCGCGGTCGGGATCGCGGCCGGGCACGGGAAGGCGTTTAAACGGGTCGCGATCGGGCTCGGGCTGGTCGGGCCGATGCGCGCCACCACGCCGGGCGACGCTTTCCTCGCCACAGTCGTGCCGATCCTCGCCGCAGCCGGCCCCCTCCCCCATGCTCGGCTCGACACCGGCGGTGAGACGACGCGGCCCAAGAAGCAGGCGACGCGGATGCTCAAATGCGAGTGCGCGACGTGCGGCTATACGGTGAGGACCGCGCGCAAATGGCTGGAGACGGCCGGCGCGCCGTTATGCCCGATCGAGGGGCACGGGCCGATGCAGCATGGTCCGCTCGACAGCGACGGTGAGGGGTAGGAATGAAGGGCCTTTCCTTATGAGCGAAGAACCTTCATAGTGTCACAGTCCAACGGGTGCAAAGGTCATAAGGTGCAAATCTACTCATTGGTCAGTCAGAAGGGCGGCGCGGGCAAGAGCACCCTCGCCCGTCAGCTCGCAGTTCTCGCAGGCGAGACGGAGCCTAGCCTTATCATCGACCGCGACCCGCAGCGCACGACAACGAAATGGTGGACGCGCCGCGACCAGATCGAACCGGCCTTTGAGCGGCCCGAGCTGATCGACCTGGACGGCACCAGCTTAACCGAGGCGGCCAAGCGGCTTCGCCGCAAGCCCGAGGGCGCGCTGTTCATCGACACGCGCCCCGCCGTCGAGGAACCCGAAGCCGAGGCGGCGCGCGTCGCGGACCTGGTGATCGTGCCGGTGCGGCCATCCCCGGATGATTTGGAGGCGGTGGGCGAGACGTTGAAGATACTTCGCCGGCTCGATCGGCGCGCGGCCGTCGTCGTCAATGCGGCCAAGAACGATTCACGGGCGACCGCAGCGCGCGCAGCCTTGTCGCGCTACCCGGTCCCGGTTTGCCCGACCCACCTGTCCGATCGCACCGTCTATCTGGACGCATCGCTTGAGGGGAGGGGCGTCACCGAAATGCGCGGCCATGCCGCGCGGGAGGCGGCCGAGGAGCTGCGTCAGGTTTGGACTTGGATTCAGGAGATACGACATGAGCAGTAAGCGCACCGGGCGCGCGCTCGCCGACGTGATGGGCGAGCTGGACGAGGAGCCGACCGCAGCCCCGATCCCCGCGACCGAGGGTGTCCCCGCCGTTCGCGACAGCGCCGCGCCAACGATCGTGCCGATCAACGTGCTTGTCACCCCGCGCGACCGCAAGCGGCTTCGCCAGCTCAGCCTCGACAGCGGCCTCAGCCTGCAAAAGCTCGGACATGAGGCATGGAACCGGCTGCTTGAGGCCCGCGGGCTGGAGCCGCTGGAGGCGGTCGCCGCGAACGTCCCGAGCGGCCGAGCTCGGCGCTAACTCTGATCCTTGGAACCTCCATGACTAAGAAGGGTAACAGGGCAGGAGGCAATCAGCCCGTCGTGCTCGACCAGCTCGATCTGTTCGTGACGCTTCCCGGTGACATACCGACGCATGACGAGCAGGAGATGATGGAGCGGCCGTTTTTCAGCCTCTCCAAGCAGCGTCGCAGCGAGCCGATCGACTATTCGGTGCAGAACGGCACCGCGACCATCACCGTCAATGTCACGGCGCCGGCCGAGATCGGCATCGCGACCATATGGGATTGCGACATCCTGATATGGGCGGTGTCGCAGCTCCGGGCGGCGAAGGCGGCGGGGCAGCCGACCACGCCGCACTTTCACGTTCCCCTCTATGAGCTGCTACGCGGCATCGACCGGCCAACCGGGGGCGACGAGTATCGGCGCATCGTTGAGGCACTTGAACGGCTGAGCGCCACCCTGATCCGAACCAACATCCGGCAGGGCAAGAAGAAACGGCCCGAGGGATTCCACTGGATCGAGCGCTACTCGGCACCGACCGACGACCTGGGGCGATCGACTGGCGTCGAGTTCACCATATCCGATTGGCTCTACGAGGGCGTGCTGACCGACCGCCTCGTGCTCGGCATCGACCGTGCCTATTTCAAGCTGACCGGCGGCATCGAGCGTTGGCTTTACCGCGTCGTGCGCAAGCATGGCGGGCACCAGGCGGGGGGCTGGGCCTTCACCATGAAGCAACTCCACCACAAGAGCGGCAGCACCCAGCGCCTGGCCGACTTCGCCAAGGAGCTGCGGCGCGCAGTCGAGCGGCAGCGGCTCCCCGGCTACTGGCTAGAGCTGGTAAGAAACTCAGAAGGTGAGGAGGTTCTTAACTTCACCGAACGATGCCAGCTCTCGACCGATCATCCAGGCTTCCAGTTCAAGCGTCTGCCACGCCCGCCAATGGGGTTCCCGGCCGACTGAACGCCAGGGGCCAAAACCCCGATAGTGATCCCGGCCCAACTATCGGGGGAATGGCCCCTGCGAATCACGGGGTTTTGGCCCCGCGAATCACGGGGTTTTGGCCCCTGAAACGGCGGTTAAGTCATTGTCTAATAAGGCGGAAGTCACTCCGTAAGAGTCTTAAACCTCCTATTACATAGGAGATTCTTCTTAAGGACTCGGGGCTGTGGATAACCGAATCGACCTACCCACACAGGGGCCAAAACCCCGATAGTGCGCGCTTTAGGCCATGCCGAACCCCACATCGGGGTTTCACCCACCAGCGTTGCACAGAGCATCATTAGAGAGGGGGCAATGCGGAATCGGCCTACCGGCCGATACGCCTTCGTTGCGTGCCGCCTTTGGCGTCACCAAGGCGGCGCAAGCGCCGCAGGCTTTCCGAGAAAGCCAAGCGCGACCGGGGGCGCTTCAACTTAGGCGACGGTGCCCGGCAAATCGGACGCAGAGGCCTGTTTTCCGGGCCGTGGAGCGCCGATCAGAAGCTGAGGGTAGGGAGGCAGCCTAAGAGCGGTGAACGCCTTCCAGCGGCGCTATCGCCAACGCCGGTTCGATCGGGTATATCGGCTTCACCCAACTTTACGATCGCGATCATCGAACCCGCCGCGGCTGCTACCCGTGGCGGGTTCGTCTTTTGGGGGGGGGCAACAAGCCGCGGTGTGTGGATTTCGTGCTTTCGCCGACCGTTCAGGCAGGATCGAACAGGCCGGCGAACTCGCGCTGGTCGTAGTAGCGGATTTTCTCGACCGCGAGCGGGTGTTCGCCTTGGCGCAGCAGCAGCACCTGGTCGGGTCGCATCCGCATGATTTCGTCGGGCGTCGAGACGTGCGCGCTGACGCTTTCCGAGGGGCCGGCGCGATTGTCGCCCCAACCAATGCCCCGCGACGTGCTGACGGTATCGTATTCGATCGTGGTGTCGCCGATTGTGCGCGAGAGCATGTCGGCGGTGGCATGATCGTTGACCCCGAACGTCTGGATGACGCCCGCGTTGGACATGAAGGTGCCGGCTCGCTCACCATAGATCGCCTTGAGCTGGTGCATGTCCTGGAGGATCGGCCAGAGCTGGAGCCCATAGCCGGCCATCAATCCCATCGCGCGCTCGACCGGTTCGAGGCGGCCGAGCGCGGCGAACTCGTCGAGCAGGAACAGGACCGGGCGCGCGGGCTTCGCCGGCGAGCGCGCCATGTCGGTGACGGCCTGCGATACGAGAAGGCGCAGCCAGCGCGCATAGGTGTCGAGCCGATCGGGCGGCAGCACCAGGAACACCGTGCCCGTCGTTTCCTTTAATCCGGCGAAGGTGAAATCGGACGCGGCGGTGCTGGCGACGATGCGCGGGCTGTCAAGAAAATGGGTGTGGCGCTGGGCCGAGGACAGCACGCCGGCGGCTTCGCGGTCGGACTTGCCGAGCTGGCGATTGGCGGCGCGTGCGATCAGACCGCCGGCGCCGGCGCTGTCCTGCATATCGGCCAGCAGCGCGGCGAAGTGGGCAGGAGGTAGCGTCAGCTTGTCGCGCACGACGGCAAGCACGCGGCGATCGGCGGGCTCGTGGACGACGGTGTGCAGGACCAGCCCGGCGATGAGTGCCTTGGCTTCCTCGTTCCAATGCGCTTCGCCTGACTGCCCCGGCGCATCATGCACCAGCGCGTCGGCGAGCGTGTTCGCGTCCTCCGCAAGATCGAGGCTGGCAGGGTCGAGCCGATCGAGCGGATTGTAGCGGGCAGGAGGCTGGCCGGAGACGCCGAACGGATCGAGGCACCAGACCTTGCCCTTGGCGGAACGCGCGCGGGCGGTGACGCGCGCGTTCTCGCCCTTGGGATCGACGCAGATGATCGAGCGATCGAGCAGCAGCAGGTTCGGAATGATCGTGCCGACGCCCTTGCCCGAGCGCGTCGGAGCCATCGTCAGCAGATGCGCCGCGCCATCATAGCGGAGCAGCTTGCCCGACTTCGCCGAGCGGCCGATCAGGAGATCCCCGGAGGCTTCGAGTTTCCGCACGTCCGCCCGATCGCCGAAGCGGGCGGAGCCGAGCAGCTCGTTACGCTGGCCGGCGGCACGCCGGTTGAACCGCCAGGCCAGGAACAGGACCGCGCCCGCCAGCAGGAACGGAATGTCGGTCGCTATCTCGCCATAGCCGAAGATGCCCTTGAGCCAGGCGTTGCTCGCCATCAGCACCACGAAGGCGACGAAGACCGCGAACAGCGGGCCGATCCGCCGCCTGGGCATCAGTGCGCTGCTATCGGCGTGATCGGCAGGGACCGATCGGCGTCAGGATGATCGAGCAGCCGGAGCAGGATTTGCGACACGAGGGGAGGGGACACGCCCTCATCCACCATCATCTCGAAAAACGCATCCTCGTTGGGCGTCGGGATCATGTTCTCGATTACGAGGTTGGCGCGGGAGTTCGCCATGTCCTCGTGCCACATGGCGACTTCCGCCGGCGATCCGCGCACGAAATCCATTGCGCGAATTTGCGCGCGGATTGCCTCGATATCGAAATCGCTCATCCCCGTATCTCCGGTGCATCAGGGTTCCGCCTAGCCCGCCGCAGCAGCCACGGCATGGTGCCGCCCTGGACGAACAGCGAGAAGGCCACGACGGCGAACGCGACGCTGACCAGCGCGTCGCGTTCGGGCAGGGCGGCAGGCACCGCCAAGGCCAGCGCAAGCCCGAGTGCGCCGCGCAGACCACCCCAGAAGAGGATATGCTGGGTCATTCCATCGATCGCCTGGCGGGTGCGCCCGAACAGCGCGGCGATCGGATAGATCGCCGCGGCGCGACCGGCCAGGACCAGCAGGGTGGCGACCGCGGCCGGGAACAGGAAGGCCACCAGCGGCTGTTCCGCCTCCCGGCTTCCGATCAGTAGGAAGATGACCGAGTTGGCGAGGAAGGCAGCGAACTCCCAGAAGCGGATCAGTGCATCGCCACCCCGTTCGGTAAGCAAGCGTCCCCGTCCGTAATTTCCGACCAACATGCCTGCCGCCATCGTCGCCAGCACGCCCGAGACGTGCAGCTCTTCCGCGATCAGGAACGAGCCGTAGGCGGCCAGTACGGTCAGGGTCAGCTCCACCAGATGATCGTCGGACCGTCCGGCCACCAGCAGCAGGCCCCAGGCAACCGCCAGGCCGCAGGTGATGCCGCCGAACACGGTTAGCCCGAACGATTGGGCGACCGTTACCGCATCGGTGGGCGCGCCCGCGACGGCCGCAGCGCACAGGCCGAACAGAACGGCGGCGGCACCGTCGTTGAGCAGGCTTTCGGCTTCGAGCGTGAACCGCAGCCGGGGATCGGCATCCTGTTCCTTCATCATGGCGATGATCGCCACGGGATCGGTCGCGGCGATAAGCGAGCCGAACAGGAGCGACGCCTGCCAGCTCCATCCGACCAGCCAGTGCATTCCGCTCGCGACCAGCATCGCCGACAGCAGCGTGCCGACAAAGGCGAGACTCAGGACCAGCGACCCCCGTTCGCGGAAGCGCTGCCATTTGAGATGCAGCGCCGCCTCGAAGACGAGCGGTGGGAGCAGGACCGTGAAGACCAGATCGGGGGTGAGGACGAGACCGCTGCGATAGCCTGCAAGGCTGAGCGCGATTCCAGCCACGACAAGGCCGATTGTGTAGGGGAGGCCGACGCGCCGGGTGACGATCGCCACGAAGCAGGCCACCAGTAGCAGCAGCCCCAGCGTGACGATATCGACGTGTTCCATCACGATGCCGCCTCCGCGTCGCGACCCGACGCTCCCGATGCTTCGCTTTCCGCGTCGAACGCCCGCTTGCCGCGCCGTTTCCACAGCGCCAGCACGTTGCCGGCATCATCGCCACGCGCACGGCCCGCCAGCTCGAGCAGGGCGCCGTAAAGGGTGGCGCGATCGTCGTCTGCGAGTTCGACCAGGCCGGCCTTCTGGACGAGGCCGCCCAGCTCGATCAGGTGGCGGGTGCGCTCACGGCGTTGCACGACCCAGCGCCGCGTATCAGCCCGACGCCTCGCCGCTTCCAGACGCTGGATCAGCGCCCGGTTGCGTCGCTGCGCTGTCGCTGTTGCCGCCAGCAGTCCGACCAGCTTTGCGCGAGCGCCGGTGAAAGAACGCGGCGCCCTTCGCACGCCACGCCTCCTTCGCTTCCGCATCCTTCATGGCGACGGCGTCGAGCAGCGCGCCGGCGAGCGTTTCTAGGTCGAGCGCATCGGCGCCTGTCGCGGTGACGAGCTGGCCGAGCTGTTCGACGCGGCGCGCCTTGATCGCACGCGCGCGTTCCTCCAGCGCCTTCAACTCCGCGTCATAGTCGCGCACCTTTCGCATGGTGCCTTCTCCTTCCGCGTCAGGATCACCGCAGCCTAGCAAACCGGATGGAGCAGGCAACCCACAAGTGAAGCGGGCGGCAGGCAATCACGAGGAGCGCAGCGGATTGTGAGTGCGCGCTTATACGTCGTTGCCGACGTGCGCTAAGTAAGGCAGTATCGCAAGTGTCATGGCGATCTATCACTTTTCCGCCAAGGTCATCAGCCGCGCGAACGGTTCGAGCGCGGTCGCCAGCGCCGCCTATCGTTCCGCGTCCGAGCTGCACGACGACCGGTTGGGGCGCGATCACGATTTCAGCAACAAGGCGGGCGTGATCCACTCCGAGGTGATGTTGCCGGAGGGCGCGCCGGAGCGTTTAAACGAACGCGCCGCCTTGTGGAACGAAGTGGAGGCAGGGGAGAAGCGCAAGGACGCGCAGCTTGCCCGCGAGGTGGAGTTCTCGATTCCGCGCGAGATGAGCGAACGCCAAGGGGTGCAGCTCGCGCGTGACTTCGTGGAGCGCGAGTTCGTGAAGCGCGGGATGGTCGCGGACCTGAACGTGCATTGGGACAAGGCGAAAGACGGCAGCCCGAAACCGCACGCGCATGTGATGCTGGCGATGCGCGAGGTGGGGCCGGACGGGTTCGGCAAAAAGGTTCGCGACTGGAATAGCACCGAGCTGCTGAAGGAGTGGCGCGAGGCGTGGGCCGCGCACGTCAACGAGCGGATGGCCGAGCTGGGGCTGGAAGGTCGCATCGACCATCGCTCCTACGAGGCGCAGGGCATCGAGCTGGAGCCGCAGCACAAGATCGGCCCGGCGGCATCGCGCCGACCGGGGCAGGGGCTTGAGGCCGAGCGGATCGAGGATCACGCCCGGATTGCCCGCGACAACGGCGAGAAGATCGTCGCTAACGCGTCGATCGCGCTGGACGGCATCACGCGGCAGCAGGCGACGTTCACGACCCGTGACCTTGCCGTGTTCGCGTTCCGGCACAGCGACGGCAAGGAGCAGTTCGACCGGGTGATGAGCGCCGTGCGCGCGTCCCCCGAGCTGGTCGCGCTGGGCAAGGACGGGCGCGACCAGGAGAGGTTCACGTCGCGCGACATGATCGCGGTGGAGGGCCGGCTTGAGCGCGCCGGCGACGAGCTGGCGGGCCGCGCCGAGCATGGTGTCGCCGATCGGCAGCGCGAGCGCGCTACGGCCAAGGCCGAGGGCAGGGGGCTTGTCCTTTCGGCCGAACAGCGCGACGCCTTCGACCATATCACCGGTAAGGAAGGGCTGGCGGCCGTTGTCGGCTACGCCGGCACCGGCAAATCGGCGATGCTGGGCGTCGCGCGCGAGGCATGGGAGGGGCAGGGTTACACCGTGCGCGGCGGGGCCTTGTCGGGCATCGCGGCCGAGAACCTTGAGGGCGGGTCCGGCATCAGCTCGCGCACCATCGCCAGCCTTGAACACGCATGGGGGCAGGGGCGCGAGCAGCTAGGCCCCAGGGACGTGCTGGTGGTGGACGAGGCCGGCATGATCGGCTCGCGCCAGATGGAGCGGGTGCTGTCCCATGCCCGCGACGCAGGCGCAAAGGTGGTTCTCGTTGGTGATCCCGAGCAGTTGCAGGCGATCGAGGCGGGCGCGGCGTTCCGATCAATCACCGAGCGCCACGGCGCGGCCGAGATCGCCGAGGTTCGTCGGCAGCGCGAGGACTGGCAGAAGGAGGCGACGCGCCAGCTCGCCACGGGCCGCACAGGCGAGGCGATCCACGTCTATGACGCGCATGGGATGGTGCAGGCGGCCGACACGCGCGAGCAGGCGCGGGCCGAGCTGGTGGACGGCTGGGACCGGCAGCGGCAGGCCGAGCCCGATCGCTCCCGCGTCATTCTTACCCACACCAACGCCGAGGTCCGCGAGCTGAACGAGGAGGCCCGCGGCCGGCTTCGCGCGACCGGCGACTTAGGTGAGGACGTGGCGTTCGCGACCGAGCGGGGAGCCCGCGACTTCGCCGCGGGCGACCGCTTGATGTTCCTGCGGAACGAGCGGTCGCTAGGGGTGAAGAACGGCACGCTCGGCACCATCGAGCGGGTGACGCCCGAGGGTGTGTCCGTCCGGCTTGATGGGGGCCAGCGCGTCGCGTTCGAGGCGAAGGACTATGCCCATGTCGATCACGGCTATGCGGCGACGTTCCACAAATCGCAGGGCGTGACGGTCGATCGCGCCCATGTTCTCGCCACCCCCGGCATGGACCGGCACAGCGCCTATGTTGGCTTGTCGCGGCACCGCGACGGGGTGCAGCTCCATTATGGCCGCGACGACTTCGCCGACCAGCGCCAGCTTGTCCGCGCCCTGTCGCGCGACCGGGGCAAGGACATGGCGGCCGACTATGCGCCGACCGACCAGGACCGGGCGCGCGCGTTCGCCGAGCGGCGCGAGATCCGGTTCCCGGAACTCGCGCGGCAGGTGGTCGAGAAGGTGCGCGACAAGGCGCGGGGCATGTTCGCCGGGTTCCGGCCGAAGCCGGCCGCGACGCCCGAGAAAGCGACGTCGCCGGAGCGCGTCGGGGCCGATCGGCCGCTGGCGCCCTCACAGGCCAAGGCGATCGAGCGCTACGCGCGCGCCGCGGCCGATATAGGCCGGATGCGGGCCAAGGACTTGCCGGTGCTGCCCCATCAGGCCCAGGCGCTTGAGAAAGCCGGCGCGGCGCTGGACAGCACCCGTCCGGACGCGGCGCGCGACCTCGCTTCTGCGCTCGCACGCGATCCCAGGCTGACCGAGCAGGCCGCGGCGGGCAATACCGCGGGAGCGGCGCGCGCGATGGCCGAGGAAGCCAGGGTGCGCACCGACCCCGAGCTTCGCGCCGGCAGGTTCGTGGAGAGCTGGCGGGCCATGCAGCGCGACCGTGCCGGCATGGAGCGGGCCGGTGACAAGGCGGGCGCGGAGCGGTTGCGGGGCCGCATGGAGAAGCTGGCGGGCGGGTTGCATCGCGATCCCCAGCTCGAATCCGCGCTGGCGAGGCGCGCCCCCGAGCTGGAGCTGAAAATGGAGCGCGGCCGGTCGATCGGGCAGGAACTGGCGCAGCAGATCGGCGGGCGCGACCGCGACCGTGGGATGAGCCTGTAGGATGGCGGACGAGGACGAGCACGACGGAGAAACCGCGGCCGAGGCGTTCGCGCGGGTTGAGGGCGAGCTGGCGCTGTTGCGGCGCGCGGTGGAGCGGCTGGCGACCGAGCGCGCCGAACTGCCCGAGCAGCCCGACTATAGCGAGACGTTGGGCCGGATGGCGAAGGCGATCGTCACGGCGGGCGAGCGGTTGGAGGTGCTGTCCAAGGCAGCGCAGGACGGGCTTGCGCCCCGCTATGTCGCCGATCGGATCGTCGCGGCGGGCGGCAATGCCCGCGCCGAGGACCAGCGGACGATCGCCACGGCGCGGAGCAGCCTGGACGAGGTGGCGCGCCGTCTAAACGTCTTGGTTGCGTCGGCGACGATCGCGCAGGAGCAGAAGCGCCGGCTCGCCTGGACGGCGATCGGCGGGATGGTGCTGGGCATGGTCCTATGGGCGGCCTTCGCCGGCATGGTCGCACGCACCGTTCCCGAAAGCTGGCTATGGCCGGAGCGCATGGCGGCGCGGACCTTGCGGCTCGACACTTGGGAGGCGAGCCGGCGACTGGCGGCGGTCAGCAAGCCCGAGCAATGGAACGCGATGATCCGGGGCGGGCTGTTGATGCAGGATAATCGTGCGGCGATCGAGCGGTGCGGGCGCGAGGTGGCCAAGGCGGGCAAATCGGTACGCTGCACGGTGATGATTGAACCGGAGAGGGGGCGATGAGCCTCGTGACCCCCGGTCATGGTGCGTCGGGCTTCGTCACAGCCGCGCAGTGGCAGCGGCTGACTCCACGCCGCCTCTCCGGCGACGCGCCGTGGCAACCAGGTATAATCCGCCGATGAACATTGGCACCGTAAGCCATTGACCCATGTGAAGGCCGGTTCGCCCCGCGAATACGACGAGCTGGGCGTCGGGCTCCCGGAAGAACTCGACTGTAAAGCGGGCGAGGCCGTAGCCGAGGAGGAAGGTTCCCACGAGCATCCCCGGCTTTCGGCGCGCGTCAGTGAGCCAAAACAGGAAGGCGAGAAGCGCGAACAGGGCCAAGCCTTCCAGCCCGGCCTCATAGAGCTGACTCGGGTGTCGAGCGATGCCATCCTTGCTTCCGGGAAATATGATCGCCCACGGCAGATCGGCGGGTTTTCCCCAAAGCTCGCCATTCACGAAATTGGCAAGGCGACCGAAGAACAGTCCGATCGGCACCGTGCAGGCGACATAATCGTGGACCCGCAGCCAATCGAGACGGTGCCGTCGCGCAAACAGGATCAGCGCGAGCGAGACGCCGACGGCACCCCCGTGGAATGACATGCCGCCATCCCAGAGCTTTAGGATTTGCAGGGGGTGAAGGATCATCTCGGGGCCGTAGAAGATCACATAGCCTAGCCGGCCACCCAGAATTACGCCGAGCGTTGCGTAGAATACGAGATCATCCGCCTGCTGGCGGTTCATGGGAGCGGCCGGTTGAGCGAGCAACCGCAGCAGATACCACCATCCGGCAATGATGCCGATGATATAAGCCAGCGAGTACCACCTGATGTCGAGCGGCCCGATGGAAAGGGCGATCGGACTTAAGCCGAGGCTGGAAAAAGCAATGTGGCTATCCAATGATCATTTCCTCCAGCGAGAACGGGCGCCTGATCGCACTTTGGGCCTATTCCGGTGCGATCGAGGCACCAGCCTCTTTGAGCGCCGAAAACCCGCCCGGAACGTGGACGACGTTCTCAACGCCCATTTCCTTGAGTGATTTCGCGGCAAGAGCCGAGCGGGCACCGGACCCACAATAGAGCACCAACCGCGATGAGGCGGCGAGTTTCGCATTGTGAGTAGGGCTTTCCGGGTCAACCTGGAACTCCAGCAGGCCACGCGGCACATGCACCGCGCTAGCGACGAGGCCCGTTTTCGCGACCTCCGCCGGCTCTCGGATGTCAACAAATTGCACGTCGGGAGCCCCGACGAGCCGGGCCGCATCCTCGGGCGAGAGACTTTCAACAACGGCATTGGCTTCAGAAACCAGCTGTTTCGAGGTACGTGTCAGCATCAATCTTCTCCTAAAATGAACCTGTATAAGTCTCTCAGCCTTGTTCGGACTTGCCGCCAATCTGGCGTAGCAGCTCGGGCAGGTCTGTCGGGCAATCACCGCACAGCTTGTTCGCGGGAACGGCAACATCGATCTTCTTGGGATATGGAAGATCGAGAGCATCCATGATCGCCACGAATTCCTGAACGGTCTTGCCCGCAAGACGGGGGTTCCGCTCGCGCTCCTGCGCCACCGTCGTGATATGGCGATGATTGTAGTCATGGGCGGGGAAGATCAGGCCATCGCCTGGCAGGGTGAAAATCTTCTGCGTCACCGACTGATAGAGCGTGGCGGCGTCACCGTTCTGGAAGTCGGTGCGGCCACAGCCGTCGATGAGCAGTGCGTCGCCCGTGAAAGCGCGGAGAACGCCGGGCTGATCAACAAGGTAGGTGTGATGGGCGTCGGTATGCCCCGGCGTAAACAGTGGCTGAAGGGTGAGCGCGCCGACCGTCAATGGCTGGTCCTCGGCGACCCCAACGTCAGCACAGGGCAGGCCGTCCATGGCGGGGTACGCGATTTTGGAGCCGGTCAGGCTTCGCAGGTAGCAGGCCGATGTGACGTGGTCCGCATGCACATGGGTTTCCAGCGTATAGGCCAGTTCAAGATCCAGTTCCTGAAGTGCCGCCAGGTCGCGTTCGATCGTCTCCAGGACAGGATCGATCAGGACTGCCTTGCGCGTCTCGGGACAGGCGAGGAGATAGGTGTAAGTCGAGGACTCCGGCTCGAAAAGCTGACGAAAGATCATGATCGGTCTCCAAGGGTGCTTAGCTGCCGATCGCGCCCAGGCTGCGGAACAGCATGTAGGCGGCCACGGCCAACAGGACGAAGGCGAAGATTCGAGTGAGCAGGCTCTTGTGGTCGGCAAGGCGGACTGCGGTTCGCATGCCAGCGATGCCGCCGCCGACGCCGCCCGCGATGAAGAAGCCGGCCACGCGCCAGTCCACGAGCCCTGACAGTGCGTAGTTGAGGGCTGTCGCCGAGCCGAACGCTCCCACGGAAAACAGCGAGGACCCGACCGCATTGAGGATTGGCATGCCGCTTCCCAGCATGATGCCGGGTACGATCAGAAAGCCGCCGCCGATGCCGAAGAACCCGGACAGCAGGCCGGCGAGAAGCCCGATAACGACGAGCCGTACAGCGATCGGCCGCGTGATGTGCACGCCGGGATCACCGCCGCCGGATTTACCTCTCAGCATGGAAACCCCGACCACGACCATGACGCCTGCGAACAGCACCAGCAGGTGCTGACCCGCCACCATCTTGCCGAGGGTCGAACCAATCAGGGCACCGGTGACACCCGATGCTCCGAAAACAAGGGCGCACGGCCACTTCACGGTTCCGGCGCGTGCGTGCTGGACCAGGTTAGCAAAGGCATTGGCGGCGACCGCCAGCGCGCTCGTGCCGATCGCGACGTGCGGGTCCTTCATGCCGACGACGTAAAGGAGCAACGGCATAGCCAGGATCGAGCCGCCGCCGCCGATCACGCCCAACGTGAAACCAACGATCACGCCGGATAGGAGGGTGAGGAGATCGACCGGCGTCATAGGTTAGCTTCCCACCCTCGCCGCCCGATAGCGTTCGAGAAGAGCGAAGGAGCCCATGCCGACCAGCATCGCCATGACGAACACCAGCGCCGCCGGCGCACCCAGGCTCAAGGCGACGAGGGCGGGGCCAGGACAATATCCGACAAGACCCCATCCGATGCCGAACAGGGCGGCGCCGACGAGAAGCTTCCCATCAAGGGTCCGGTTTGACGGTCCATTGAACGCAGCGGCGAAAAGAGGGGCATTGCGCCTTCGGCCGAGTGCGAACCCTAACGCTGAAACGATGACCGCCGAGACCAGCACCAGGACGAGGCTGGGGTCCCAGGATGGCGCGGTGACATCGAGGAAGGCCAGAACCTTGCCTGGGCTGACCATGGCGGAGACGATCAGGCCCAGGCCGAAAACGAACCCCGAAGCTAAGGCGGCGAGGAGCTTCGTCATTGTCTCAGAGCCCGACGATGTGGCGGGCGACGTACACAGTCACCGCCGCGGTGATGAGGAAGACGCTGGCTGCGGCAAGTGAGCGAGGTGAGAGCCTGGCTATCCCGCAGACGCCATGCCCACTTGTGCAGCCGCTCCCTAGTCGTGTCCCGAATCCCACCAGGAGACCGGCCGCGATCACGACGATGAGGGGTGCGGGCGTCGCGAGGTCTGGCAGCGCGCGCCCTGTCGCACGGTAGAGCAAGGGCGCGGCGATCAGGCCGGCCAGGAACGTTGCGCGCCACGCTGCATCGCCTCGAGCCGGCGCAAGCACACCTCCGACGATGCCGCTGATCCCGGCGATCCGTCCGTTCGCAATCCAGAGGAGCGCGGCCGAGAGGCCAATGAGCGCACCGCCCTGGAGAGCCGAATATGGAGTGAAGCCCACCATCGTCAGGATGTCTCTTCCTCGACATCGCCTTCGGCGCAGAACAGTTTGTAGAGTTCGGCGAGGATCGGCAGCACGCGCTCAGAGGTGATCCGGTAATAGATGGTGGTGCGCGCGCGCCGCGTTCCCACCAGGCCTTTGTCGCGAAGCGTTGCCAGATGCCGGGACAGATTGGATTGTGTCAGCCCCAGGCGTTCGCCCAGTTCGGTAACCGACAACTCTCCCCCGAGCAGGCTGCACAGGATCATCAGCCGGTGCCGGCTCGCCAGCGAGCGCAAGAACGCTTCAGCTTCGCCGGCTTTTTCCTCCAAAAGCGCCGGAGACATCGCAGCGGGAAAAAGTGACACGGCCACTCCAAGAATTCTATATGAGGCATATATGATAGAACGGCGTTGAATCAAGCGCCCGCCTAGGAGGTTCGTCCTCCGGTGTACGGCGTCACCAGCCCTCCGCCACGCCGATCCCACGCAGGCCTTTTTCAACAGCCTCGGTCGGTTCTGACACAAGCTCGCCACCTTAGCTTTCCCAAGGGTTTGTAGGTGTCAGAACCCCGTGCCAAAAAGAAGGCACGGAAATCGGCTACGCCCGCGTATCGCGAGGCAATCACTAGGACTCGACCACCGATCCGGACGCTGACCGCCGCGCGAGCTGGCTATGGCCGGGAAGTGGGCAATAGGCCGCTCCACCTTATCTCAAAGTTTCGCGAGCCGTCCGCCGTCGACCGCTAGCGCTGCCCCGGTGATGAAGCGCGCGTTGTCGCTTGCCAGAAAAGTAACGGCTGCGGCGACATCGGCTGGCTGACCCACATCCCGTCTGTCGAGCACCTCCGCTCCCGATTTGAGGTTCGGATTTTCCCACAGCATTGGGGTGTCGATGGCCCCGGGCAGCAGGGCGTTGGCCCGAATTCGCCGATCCCGACCTTCGATCGCGGTCGTTCGCGTGAGCGACAGCATCCCCGCTTTCGCGGCGGAGTAGGGTCCGATGTTGGCGGAAGTCTCAACGGCATGGACGCTTGCGATATTGATGATTGCGCCGCCGTCCTCGCCCATGTGGAGAAAGGCCTGTTTGGTGAACAAAGCGGCGCCCAGGAGGTCCACGCGGAGTACCTCCAGCCAGTCTTCCGCTGTCAACTCGGCCAGTGTCTTGAAGGTCATCAGACCGGCGTTGTTGACGATCACGTCCAATCGCCCGAATCTTGAGATCGTTGCGGAGGCGGCCGCCGCTACCTGCGGCTCATCTCCCACATCGCAACCGAGCCCAATCGCTTCCGCGCCTTGCTCTTGCACCAGGGTCGACGCCACGCTCAGCGCCCTGTCGGCACGCAGATCGGTGACCGCGACAGCTGCGCCCTCCTCGGCAAAGCGCTTGGCAACGGCCGCCCCTATGCCGCCACCGCCGCCTGTGATGAGTACGACCTTTCCTGAGAACCGTCCTTCCACTCTTCGTCTCCGGGGTGATGACGTTGCGGCATGAGGACAGCCGCTAAGGGGCAGTCGCTTGCGAGGTTTTGGCGTGGTACATTCGCATCCATTCCATTCGGCGCTTGACGAAGGGTTCTTCGAACTCGCTCGGGAGCACGAGAGGCACCGTGAGGCATGCGCTCTGGGTGGGAAGGACGTTCTGCCAGTCCTCGATCAGCTTCTTGTAGGCCCGCCCGACAGGGCGGATATTGCGATTGAGATCATAGAGGCCGAGCGGGTTGACCGTGCCGTTGGCCTCGCGCAGGGCAGTGTCCCAGTCCACCTGATCAGTGAGCGAATACCAGGTGAACCCGACCGTGGGCACGCCCGAGTTCCGCACCCGCAGCACATTCGCCCATTGCTTCCAGAGCCACTGCACCGCTTCGTCGCCGTTCGCGCCCTGCGCGAGGTTCGTTTCGGTATGCATGACGGGGAGTCGATAGCGCTCATGATATTGGCGAGTGATCTCGTCATATCCGAACACATCGCCGGCGGCCCAGGTCCTTCCGTCAGGCGCCACTCGGTGTTCGTTGGTGACGTAATAATCATTACCCATGATGCAGTGATGGCGCAGGTTGTTCTGCATGAAGAAGCTGTACTCCTTCACGCTCATGCCGTTTTCGAGAAGATAGTCGTGCATCTCGGAGTTGACCCGCTGACCGTAATTGAGGTCCAGGCTAAGGAACCGCCTGGCGTTCATTAGCTCAGCGGGACGAATAGCCTCAGGGCTGTCAGCATGGAAATACTCGGAACTCTCCGACTGGATGAATATGGCGTCGGGACGGATTTCCAGTATGGCGTGCATGGCGAGAATGTTCGCCTTCACCAGATGCTTGAGAGCGGTGACGAACGTACGATCGCTTGTGCCTTGTTCGTTCCACCAGCCATAGAGGCCTGAGAACGTGGCGCAGACGAACATTTCGTTGACCGGCGTGTAGAGCTGCACCCAAGGATAGCGTTCTGCAAACCGGCGGGCGTAAGCTTCGAAGAGTCGGGGAAAGTCCGGATTCTGGAAATTGCCGATCCAGTCGGGCACACCGAAGTGGCAAAGGTCAACCACCGGAACGATGTCAAGCTCCTTGAGCCGGTTCATCGTCAGGTCGGCGAACTCCCAGTCGAAGCGGTCCGGCGCGAGATAGGTGCGGTGCAGCGGCGGACCATAGCGTAGGAAGCGTACTCCCAGCTCTTCCAGAAGGTCGAAATCCGTTCGCCAGAGTTTGTAGAAGCCGCACTTCTCGAGCTCGTCGACCCGTACTTGTCCATTTTGGATGGTCGGAATGCTGTTCTCGATACCGGTGGCGAACATGAAGAAGGGATTGATCATCACCGGCCTTCTCAATAGCCGACGCGGAGATTGCGCCGGACGGTGACAGGCAGCGGTACCTGGGCCTGGCCAATCAAAGCTGCATGTTCATGATGTCCTTATAGGCCGATAGCAGCTTGTTGCGAACCTGAAGTGTCGCCTCGAAATCGACCGAAGCACGCTGCTGGGCGAGCACCACGCCCACGATGTCGGTCGTCTCGCCGCGTTCGTAGCTCTCGGTCATTGCGTCCTCCTGCTCCTGCGTCGCGTTGACCCGTGCGAGCAACGAGGTGAGCGTCGAACTGATTCCCTCCGACGCCGCCACGCCTGTCGAGCCCGCTGGCGAAACCGGTGGTTCGACCTTCGTCGGTGTGGCCCGAAGCGCGGTGTCGAATGCTGTCGCGAAGCTCGGGCGAACGCCCCCGGCCGGATTGATCTCCGGCGCGCGGGCGGGCTGCGCGAGTCCGCGTAAGGCGGCGTTTCGCTGAAGGATCGCATCGCGTGCGGCGAGAACGTTGCGGACGTCGGTCAAGCTGCCAATCACCTGCTTCGTACCACATTCTTGTCGAACATGGTTGAGCAAGGGTTAACAGCGGTTTGCCTGCGGCACGGGAGGGATGTGCTATGTTCGATGGAATTGTGGCCCTGCTGACCAAGTGGGGCGCCTCTGGCGTGTTCCTGCTGATGCTCGCGGAAAATGTGTTCCCGCCGATCCCGTCGGAGGTCGTGCTCCCGCTCGCCGGCTATGTCGCGGTGAAGGGCCAGGGTTCGCTGGCGCTTACCATTGCCGCCGGCACGGCCGGCTCTGCCGCCGGCGCCACCTTCTGGTACTATGTCGGCCGGTGGGTCGGGGTCGAGCGCCTCAAGCGCTTCGCCGCGCGGCACGGACGCTGGTTGACGCTGACCCCGAGAGAAATCGATCATGTCGACAGCTGGTTCGATCGGCACGGCGGCTCGGCGGTCCTGCTCGGGCGCATGGTACCCGGGGTGCGGACCCTCATCTCGGTGCCGGCGGGTGTCACGGGCATGAAGCTCGCGCCGTTCCTGGCCTACACCATGGTTGGTTCGGCGTTCTGGACCAGCCTGCTCACCATCGCCGGCTATGAGCTTGGCGAGAATTATGGGCAGGTCGCACGCGTCGTAGAGCCCACCAGCAACATCGTGCTCGGGGGCGCAGTGCTCTGGTATCTCTGGCGCGTCGTCACCTTCAATCCGGAAAAGTGACTCGCTCCGAAGCATGCCAGAGAGGGAACGATGGGAGTGCCATCCGGTTCTCGGATCGTTGAAGCAAGTTGGTCAGCCGGCAAAGGTGCGATCGAATGAGGCGATTTCTGACGCTCGTGATCGTTGCGCTGCTCGCAACGATGCCGGCGCTCTACCTGCGCTTGACCGGCTGGTATCCCAGTCCGCTGCTCGACACCGCTTTATTCGGCGTGGGGATCCTCGCCGCCGGCTTCATGCTGTCGTGGGGTGCCGAAGCCGCGGAGTCGCGCATCTCGCAAGGTCTGATCCTGGCGATCGTGG
>NZ_JBDFMH010000002.1:0-37722 GCF_047238125.1 Sphingomonas canaveralia | reverse complement strand
GGCTCCGCTTGCGGGCGCGCATGCCGTCATGACTGATTGCGATCGAGCGCCGCCCACTCCCGTCAAAAAGGCACCTCCGGTGGACTGCGTAGGAGCCTGCATCGCAACGACCCTCGATCTTCACACGTCCCCCGCGCCGCAGCTCGCCGTGCGAGCGGCAGAGCCCACACGCGAGCCTCTTGCTCTTGTTGGTCACTCGGGCGGCCCTGCGCCGCCACCTCCCCGAACTGCCTGATCGACGCCGATTTCGATCAATCAGTGTATTCGAGGACAATTACACATGAAGGCCATCAAGTTCATCGGCGCGGCCGTCGCGCTCGCTCTCGTTCCCGCCACGGCCTTTGCCGCCGCTGACTGCTGCGCGGGGAAGGAGTGCTGCAAGGATGGCGCCGATTGCTGCAAGGACAAGGACGGCGCGAAGAAGGATTGCTGCGCCGACATGAAGGACATGAAGCACGGCGAGCACGCCGGTCACGACATGTCGGGCATGCAGAAGAAGTAAGCGGGGAGGGGAGGCGTTCGCGCCTCCCCTTTTCAATGGCGGGCGAACACCCTGCGGCCGCTCGGCCCGAACGCGATCACATCGTAGGCCTGGGCCTTCATGCCCGGCATTTCCATGCCCGGTGAGCCCATCGGCATCCCGGCGACCGCGAGACCGGTGACGCCCTTCGGATGCGTGGCAAGGACGCGCTTCATGTCAGCGATCGGGACGTGGCCTTCGAAGGTCATACCGTCGATGATGGCAGTGTGACACGAGGCGAGGTCCTGAGGCACACCACGTGCCTTCATGAACGCCGGTCGGTTCGCATCGTCGACGACGCGCACGGCACGGCCGAATTGCGCTTTTACCTGCTGCGCCCATTTCTCGCAGCACGGGCATCCCGGATCGCGGTGCATGGCGATGTCGGCCGCGGCCATCGCAGTCGCCGGAACACCCAGTAACAGAGCTGCCATCGCGGTGCAGAAAGTTCGGTTCATTCCCAGTTCCTCAAAAGCCTGCCCCCCTTACAGGAAGGAGGGCTAGGCTTGCGCCCGCTATTGGGCGCGCTTGCCCATCTTGCTAAGCATAGCATTCAGCGTCGCGATCTCGCGGTTCTGGCTGGCGATGGTCTTCTGTGCCTCGCGCCGAATTTCCGCGTTCTGGGTGCTCCGGAGCGCCGTCTGCGACATGGCGATGGCGCCGCGGTGGTGCTCGATCATCTGCCGAATCCACGTCTCGCCGGCGTCGGCACCCTTCGCCGCCATCATGCGATCGTGCATCTTCATCATGTCCGGGCCGTAGGGATCGGCTGCCGTCGGCTGCATCATGCCGGCGTGATTCATGCCTTGATGATTCATGCCTTGGTGGCCGGCTTGCTGCGCCAGAGCCGGCGAGGCGGCGAGCAGGGCGGCGGTCATGGTCGCGATCATCTTCATTTGGATTCTCCACGTGGCCCCCGCCCGTGAAGATGATACGCGCCCCGCTGCACTACCCCTCAAGGCGGCAAAATTTACCGGATTGGCTGAAGCGTGTTCACGCCGACGCTTTCGTCCGTCTCCGGCGTGGGAGGAGCCACCTGCTTGTCGCGATAGGAGGGAAGGTCGGGCGCATTATCGGGCGTGGGGTGCGCTTCGAGACGTGCAATCGCGCGCTTCATCTGGGTGATTTCACGCACTTGGGCGTCGATGATCCCGTCCGCGAGTTTCCGCACCTCGGGGTCTTTGATGTGCGCGCGCTCGCTGGTCATGATCGCGATCGAGTGATGCGGGATCATGGCCTTCATGTAAGCGACGTCGCCGACCGTCTCCTGGCTGCGGACAAGCCACAAGGCGCCGGCGAACACCACGATCGAGGCCGCCACGATGCCGAGATTGGCCTTCCGGTTGGGGTACATGCCCCACATGAAGCCGAGCATGATGATCGCCATCACGGCGCCCATGACGATCGCCATCCATGTCCTGGTCTGGCTGTATTCGACATGACTCAGCGCGTAGGTGTTGAGGTACATGAGCCCGAACATCACGACCGTCGACGTCGCGATCATCGCAGCGAAGCGCCCGTAGCTCATCCCCATAGCGCTGCCGTGTTTGGAGTCGGGGTCGTGGTCCATCTCGCGCTCTCCTGTTCGGCCCCACCCACTGAAGATACGCGGCTCTCTAGCGGACCCCTTGAGCTTTTCTGCGGCGTCGACGGGGCCAGCGCATGAAGAGCAGAATCGCCCCGGCGACGGCGAATACGAGTCCGCCCGCTGCGAAAGCGCTGAGCCATGGCGTGTTGAACCGTTCGTGCTCGGTCCAATCCATGATGTGGAGGCCCCAGAAGAAGTCGTAGAGCCGCCACGTGCCGGTTCGCACCGAAGTCAGCCGGCCAGTCTCCGCCGCCACGTAGATGCGGGTCCCGTCGTCATCGGGGAACGAGGCCCGCCAGGCGGGGAGGGCACCGCGGTACTCGGTGCTCGGGCGATCGATCCGCTCGACGACGGGCGCCGAACCAGTTTCGCCGCGATACGCCTGTTTTGCGATCAGCGCTGCGGCCGCGCCGTCGACCGGGGGCAACGGCTTCGCGGTGCGGGCGTCCAGCAAACGCACCTTGCCGTCGCCGAGCTGGGCTTCGACGATCGGCCGCCCCAGCAGCATCCGGTGCTGAAGCTGACGCACCGGCGCTCCGGCAGATGCGAGAAGGGCAGGGACGGGCGCGAAGTCCTGGGTCGCGATCAGGGCCGGTTCCACGTTCCGGTCGATCCGGTGATCGCCATGCACGGTGTCGATCGGCAGCAGGCTCATGACGAGCCCGCTGGTGAACCAGACGATCGCCTGTGCCCCGATCAGGAGCGCAAGCCAGCGGTGAACCTTGCTTGCCCCGACATGGAGGCGGAGCCGCGGGCTCAGAACCACGTCCTCACGCCCGCGACGAAGCTGAAGCCGCCCGTATTGTCACCGCGTGCGCGGGTGAAGCGCGCGGTGTCGCCGAACTGCCGCTCCCACGACACGCCGATATAGGGCGCGAACTCGCGGCGCCCCTCGTAGCGAAGCCGAAGCCCGGCCTCGAGGTCCGTGAGCCCGGAGCCGGTGCCGGTTTCGGGCACGTCCTGCGCGGAGAAATTGGCCTCCACCCTGGGCTGGAGCACGAACCAGTTAGTGATGCGCTGGTCGTAATAGCCCTCCGCGCGGCCAAGCACGTCACCCTTGTCGGAGAGGAACAATGCGCCCTCTACCTCAAACCAACCGGGGGCCAGCCCCTCGATCCCTACCGTTGCGTAGGTGCGCGAAGGGTTGGGTTTGAAGTCGTAGCGAACGCCGGCCTGAAGGTTCCAATAGGGATCGAGCGCGCGGCTGTAGAGCGCCTGCACCTCGGCCTGTTCGAGCGGCTTGCCGAACGTGCCTTCGCCCTCGGATTTCAGCGTGAAGCGATTGATGTCGCCCCCGATCCAGGCCTCTCCGTCCCAGCGATAGCCGTCGCCGCCCTTGCGTGCCTGATATTCGGCGAGGTTGAAGAGGACCTGGTAGACGGTCATCCCACCATGCTCGCGGCGCAGATCGTTCTCGCGCGAGCTGGCCATGGCGTCGGCGCCCCAGAAGCGATCGGCGAGGTGGTCGCCAGCCGGGGCGGGAGCGGGCTTGTTGCCGGGGGGAAGGTCGGTTCCGACCTTGGCAGCGGGCTGATCGCCGGGCATCGCCATGCCCGGCATCGCGCTCATGTCGTGGCCGGCATGAGGGTCCTGCGAGGCACCTGTCGATGCCGCCATCCCGGGCATGGCGGACATATCGTGCCCGGCGTGCGGGTCCTGGGTGGGCGCAGCCTGCTGCTGACCGCCCATATCCATCCCCTGCATTTCGCTCATGTCATGTCCGGCATGAGGGTCGGGAGCCTGCGTCGTCGCCGGTTGCGCGCGCCGCGGCGCGGTGCGTCGGACAGGGGCCTTACGCTTAGTCGCGGGCTTTGCCGCAGCCTTCGCTTTCGGCTTGGTTACCGGTTTGGCCGCCGGCTTTGCCGGCATCGTCATGCCCGGCATATTGTGCATGGAATGGTCCATGGTCTGCGCCAATGCGGGTGTCGCAAGGGCGAGCGGCGCCATACCGGCGAGGAGGAGCGCCCGGATCACGCCGCGGCCTCCCCGGCCTTGCGGACCTGGACGACACGCATCATGCCTGCGTGCATGTGGTAGAGCATGTGGCAGTGGAAGGCCCAGTCGCCTTCCTCGCCGGTCACGTCCCAGCTTACCGTTCCTCCTGGCTGCACCAGCACCGTATGCTTACGGGGCGCGTAGGCGCCCTTGCCGGTCACTAGGTCAAAGAAGTGGCCGTGGATGTGGATCGGATGCCCCATCATTGTGTCGTTGATGAGCGTCACCCGTACTCGCTCGCCGTGAAGCAGCGTGATTGGGTCGGGGTTCTCCGACAGCTTCTCGCCGTCGAAGCCCCACATGTAGCGCTCCATGTTGCCGGTGAGGTGAAGCTTGATCTCCCGCTCCGGTGCGCGTGTGTCCGGGTTGCGGTCGAGCGCCATGAGGTCGCGATAGGTGAGAACGCGATGCCCGACGTTCTCCAGCCCCTGTCCGGGATCGCCGGTCCGATCGACCGGCATCGGCGAGATGGTCTGCACGCCCGGTCCCTTCTTCACCTCCGGTGCCTTCGAGAAGTCGCGCATGTTCATGTTGCCCATGTCCATGCCTCCCATGTCCATGCCGGCCATCGACTGATCGCCTGCCATGGCGGGCATCGTGCCGGAGCCGTGATCCATTCCGGCCATGGCGCCGCCCTGAGCCTGGCCGTGGTCCATGCCCGCCATGCCGCCCGCTGCGGCGCCGGCCGCGCCGTGGTTCATCTGCGCATGATCCATACCCGGCATCGCGCCGGTACCTGCGCCATGCCCCATCGCAGCATGGTCCATGCCGGACATCGATCCCGCGGCGCCACCCACGGCACCATGATTCATGGCGCCGTGGTCCATCGTGCCATGATCCATGCCGCCCATGCCCATGTCCTTCATGGTCGCGAGCGGGCGCTTGCGGAGCGGGGGCACCTCGGCCGCCATGCCCTCACGCGGGGCGAGCGTCGCGCGGGCCATGCCGGAGCGATCGACGCTCTCACCGACCAGCGTATAGGCGCGCAGGTCGGGCGGGGTGACGATCGCGTCGTAGGTCTCGGCCGGGCCGAACTGGAACTCGTCGATCTCAACCGGGCGCACGTTCAAGCCATCGGCGGCGACGATCGTCATCGGCAGGCCCGGAATGCGGACGTTGAAGGTGGTCATCGACGAGGCGTTGATGAAGCGCAGCCGTACCCGCTCGCCGGGCCGAAATAGCGCGGTCCAATTGTCCTTGGGGCCGTAGCCGTTGACCAGGTAAGTGTAGACCGACCCCGTGACGTCAGCGACGTCGGCGGGGTCCATCCGCATCTTGCCCCACTCCAACCGCTCTTTGAGCGGCTGATCCTTGCCGGCGAGAAGCCCGGCCAGGGTCTGGCGCTGGCGATTGAAGTAGCCCGACTCCTTCTTCAGCCGATCGAAGAGGTAGTGCGGGTGGTGAAAGCTGTGGTCGGACAGCACGATCACATGCTCGCGATCGAACTGCACGGGGTCGGGGTTCTTCGGATCGATCAGGATCGGGCCGTAATGCCCCTCCTGCTCCTGAAGCCCGGAATGGCTGTGATACCAGTACGTCCCGCTCTGGATGATCGGGAACTCGTAGGTGAAGGTCGACCGCGCCGGAATGCCGGGGAAGGCGATCCCGGGCACCCCGTCCATCTGGAAGGGGAGCAGCAGCCCGTGCCAGTGGATCGAGGTTTCCTCGTCGAGCTCGTTGACGACGTGGAGCCGGACGTTCTGTCCCTCACGCAGGCGGATGAGCGGAGCGGGCACGGTGCCGTTGATGCCAATCGCGTGGCTCTGCCGCCCGTCGATCATCATCATCTGATGCGCGACCTTGAGCGTGATGTCCTCGCCCGACACCGTGGGCAACGGCTTGGCGATGCCGGCGGAGACGGGCTGTGCCCATGCCGGCATATAGGCCGACAAGGCGAGGCCGCCTCCTGCCAGACTGGCACCGCGCAGCACCTGGCGGCGGTCGAGAACGCGCGACATGCAAGCTCCTAAGAATGGGGCCGTGGAAAGGGCCGTCGCTTCTTCTACGCGGCCGATCCGTCCAGCCCTCAGCGGTTTCCTAGTTTTTCAAGCAACCGAGCCCGCGCGCGATACAGGCGGGTTTCGACCGCCTTCTGACTGATCCCCAGCACCTCGGCCGTCTCGGCCTGGCTCAGCCCTTCGATCGTCCGAAGTACCAAAGGCTCCTTCAGGTTCGCGGGCAAGGTCGAGATGGCGCGTGTCACACGATCGAGTTCCTGCCGATCGCCGGCTGCGTCGTCGATCGGCACCTGTTCGTCGACGATGCTCTGGACCTGTTCGTCGTTCGGCAGCGCGAACGACAGAAACCGGCGCACGGCACGCTTGCGCGCCCAATCGCGGCATTTGTTGACGGCGATGGTCGTGAGCCACGCCTGCATCGACCGGTTGGGATCGTAGCGCGACAATGCCTGATGTGCGGCCACGAACGCTTCCTGGGTCACGTCCAGCGCGTCGTCGGCATCGCCGAGGAAGGCGCGCGAAAGCCGGAACATCGGCTGCCGATAGCGTCGCACGATCTCAGCGAAAGCGGCTTGTCGGCCGGCGATGCTGAGCGTCGCCAGTTCGCCATCCGACAACGCGGTCCAGTCGAGGCTCACCCCTGGCCGTCGGTGAGCGCCTTCACCACCGCGTCATCGAATTGAGAGGTCTGATGGGGCCGGAGGAGCTGACGCATGGCGAAGATGTGCGCCAGCGTCGCCTTCTGCAGCTCGCCCATCGCGGCATGGCTCTGGTCGACCGCAGCGGCCACCCGCGGACCATTGCCATGCTCGGCCTCGATCGCCTCGGCAAGGCGGGCATTGGCGGCACGCATCTCCAGCTCGAGGGCGCGGCGTTGCACCGCGAACCGGTCTTCGAGCACCTTCAATCGGGCCTGCTGGTCGCCATCGAGCGCGAGCTTGTGGTGCAGCACCTCGTGGAGCGCCGCACCGGGCTGCTTGGGCTGCGGCAGCAGCGCGCGCCCGATAAAGACACCGCCGATCGCTGCCAGGAAGGCGAGCAAGGCGCACAGGACAACCCGCTTGGTCGAGGTCATGGCTCGCCGATCAGTAACGCGGAAGGGGCAAGGGGGGAGGCTCCGCCGAGCGGCGCGAGCGAGACAGCAGGGCTAGCCGTCGCGGGCAGCTCGGCACCGACGATCCCGATACCGAGCGCCGCGGCGGCTATCACACCGAACCCGAGCCCGGCTCCACGCACGGCGGGGCGGCTGCCGATCCGCGCGAGAATCTGGTCCTCGATACCCTCCAACGCGGCCGGGGCGGGTGCGCCCGCTAGTCGCGCCAATGCTCTGTCTAGATCGTCCATGCTTTCCACTCCGCCCCTCTATCATCGGATACGCATCGCTGCCCATCATCCCTCAACCGCTGGTGAGGGGTCGGGCAGCGCGCCGCGTAGAAGGGTGCACGAACCTCGTCGGAGTAACCCATGCGTAGTCTCGCCCTTCCTGCCGCCCTCGCTCTCCTGAGCCTCGCCAGTGCGGCGCAGGCTCACCCGAAGCTCGTTGTGGCCTCCCCCGCGCCCAACGCGACCGTTGCCAAGCCCGCGCGTGTCGCTTTGCAGTTCAGCGAGAAGCTGATGCCGAAATTCTCTGGCGCGGACCTGATGATGACGGGGCATGGCGGCGCCACGCACCCGCCGATGAAGGTTGCAGCCACCACCCAGGTTGCACCCGACGGTCGAACGCTGGTCGTGGTGCCCAAGTCGCCGCTCGGTGCTGGCCGCTATAGTGTCGCATGGCACGTCGTCTCGGCCGACACGCATCGGGTGTCCGGCAACTTCGCCTTCGCGGTGAAGTGAGGTGGACGCCGACTGGCCGCTGATCGGGGTCCGCTTCGCGCTTTATGCGACGTTGAGCGGACTGTTCGGCCTGTCGGCGTTCAGCCTCTACGGGCTCAAGGCCGGAGAGCGCGCAGACGCACTCGCCTTGCGCCCCTGGCTGGTGGGGACCGGGCTGCTCGGCCTTCTGTTTTCCGGCATCGCGATCGTCCTCCTCGCAGCGGCGATGGCCGGCACGCCGGCATGGCCGATCGATCGGGAAGCGATCGAAATGCTGCTTACCGGGTCCGTGACGGGCACGGCGTGGGAAGCGCGCATGGTCGCACTGATTGTGGCCGTGATCGCGGCGCTGATCGCGGCAGGACGTACCGCGCCGCTCGGCCTGGTCGCGCTCGCGGCAGGCATTGCGCTCGCTACGCTCGCCTGGACGGGCCATGGCGCGATGGACGACGGTGTGACGGGCTGGGTCCATCTGTTAGCCGATATTCTGCACCTGTTGGCGGCCGGAGCCTGGGTCGGTGCACTGCTCGGATTGACGCTGCTCGTGGTGCGGCCGGCAGTTCGCGTCGACGTCGCGCATCTCAGACTGACCCACCGGGCGCTGCACGGCTTCGGTCTGGTCGGCACGATCGTTGTCGGCACGATTGTTGTAACGGGGCTGGTGAATGGCTGGCTGCTGGTCGGTGCCGGCAATCTGCCGAGACTTCCCACCACCCTCTACGGCCAGCTCCTCCTCGCCAAGCTGGCGCTGTTCGGCGCGATGCTAGGGCTGGCCATCCTCAATCGCTTCCGACTGACGCCGGCGTTCGAGCGCTCGGTTGCCGTTGGCGATGAACGGGCTGCGCTCGGTGCGCTGCGGCGCAGCCTCGCGATCGAGGCGAGCTGTGCCGTCACGATCCTGGCGCTGGTTGCTTGGCTGGGAATGCTCGAGCCCCCCGCAACGGCGATGTGAGGAGCGGGCGGCCGATCGCCGCCCGCCCGTCGCCGATCAGGCGGCCATCTTCTCGCATGCATCAGCACAGCGCTCGCATGCGGCGACACAATCTTCCATGCCGTCGAGACCCCGGCAGCTCTCCGCGCAAGCTCGGCAGACCTGGGCGCAGATGCCGCAAACGAGCTTATGCTGGTCGGACCCGCGCGCCATGAAATCGAGTGAGGTGGCGCAAATCTGCGCGCAATCGAGCATGATCTTGATGTGGTCGGGCGCAGCGTGCGCGCCGCCCACCTGGAGGCAGTGCTGGGTGGTCATCGACAGGCAGGTGACATGGCAGTGGTGGCAGGCGTCCATGCAAGCCTGCATCTCGGCGCTCATATGATCGTGCATCGGTGGTCTCCGCGTGAGCCCCCGCCCAAGAGGGAATACGCGGCACGGACCCCCTGCCCTTATAGAAAGGGGTGGATAGCCTAGCCGCTGCCATCTTCGCGGAGGTCTACCACGTCGAAGCTGTGCCACGTGGCACAGCTCTCTGCCTGTTCTGAGTGTAAGAAGGCCGCCCCTTGGTGCCGAAGGCAACAGCGGGGACGGCCATGTTGCTCACAACCTAGCGCATCTCCTGCGACTTTTGAAGCAACAGCGTGTCGACGAAAAACCGAGGGCCGCCTTGTAAGGCGGCCCCGGTGCTAGTTCCCTGATCGGGAAACGGACAATCCGTTGGATGCCGCATGTCCCCTCTTGGTAGGGGGTGCCCGCTGTTCGGGCAAGGCTCGTCAAAGGGACGAATGTGCCACGTGGCACACCGATGGTCGTCGAAAGCACGAAGTTTGAGGATTTCAGGTTGAAATCGCCGGGCATCGGGAGCGTTGACCTGCCGATCTTCGTGCTTTCGACGACCGTTTCTGATCCGGTCTCGGTTTTCAAAAGCACGAACGCATTGCGGGAACGGCATAGGCGGCAAGGTGCGTCCACCTAGGGCTGAGACTCAATCAGAGCCAGAATGCGAGCGCAGTTGCGATGGCGACGCCTGAGAGGAAGTTGGCGGCGAGTTTGTCATAGCGGGTGGCGACACGGCGAAAGTCCTTGAGGCGGCAGAAGGCGTTCTCGATCAGGTGGCGGCCGCGATACCTGTCTTTGTCGTGACGGATTATGCGTTTGCGGTTTCGCCGTCCGGGAATGACGGGAACGGCTCCAGCATCGCGGAGCGAGCGGCGCAGCCGGTCGGCGTCATAGCCCTTGTCAGCAAGGAGGTAGCGCATGCGACCGGCTCGTTCGAGGAGTGCAGGCGCCGCCTTCACGTCACTGACGTTGCCAGCCGTCAGCATCAGCGCATAGGGGCGGCCGATAACGTCGGTGAGCGCGTGGATTTTGGTCGTCCATCCGCCGCGCGAACGACCGATCGCCTGGATCTGGCGCCCCCTTTTCCGCCGAAGGCCGCGCGTTGTGCCTTGATGTAGGTGCTGTCGATCGCAGTACTCTTCGTCACCACTCCAGCATCCACCAGCGCGTCGAGCAGCTTGAGCCAGAAGCCCCGGCGCGACCAGCGGTTGAACCGGTTGTAGATCGTCGTGGATGGGCCGTAATCGGCCGGGCAGTCGCACCAGCGACAGCCAACCTTCAGCACATGCATGATCCCGGAGATCACCCGCCGGTCGTCCACCCGCCGCGCGCCAGGTTGGTTCTTGGGCAGATGCGGCTCGATCGCTGTCCACGCTTCATCCGACAACCAGAACAGCGCCATGCCTCAATCCTCCTGATCCAAACGACAGTGAATCAGGAAAACCCTCGCTCCTCAAGTTGCTGATTGGGTTTGAGCCCTAGAGCGATCGCCATGATTCGTGCTTTTGAAAACCTGGGAAGCACGCTGCACATCGCTTCGCGTCCATTGCGCAACAGTCCAACCCTTGTATCGTTTGGGACAGGCGAAAGCCGATCACGACCAGAGCCCACCAAGCTGCTACCTTGGTGGGCTCAAACCATCGTTCAGGAAGGCTACTGTCAATGAAGCCGCCAACGACATGGACCACCGTCCGAAATCCCGTAACGGGTCGATCAGTGGTGGTTCGAGGTGCTGGTGCGCTTCGCGGCCGACTGATGCTCACGGACGGTTTGGACCTCACCCGGCCGATCGCTGCGCAGATTCTCACACCTGATTGATTCAGCCAGACGGCCGGCTTGGAGCTGGCAGCCGTCACAACGGTCATGGCTGAAACGAACGGCTGCGCTATCGCCCGCGGCCCCGATCATGGTCGCTACGATCCTTGTCCCGCTGTCTGATCCGCTCGCGTTCCTGCTCCTGCTGCCGGACACGCTCGATGCGCCGCTCGCGCATCACCGCTTCATAAAGCTTGTTCAGGTGAGGATGCGCGCGCTCGACCCTGGCCCGCGCCAGCTCGTCACCTCGGTGACGCCGCTGCCCAGTGACGGGACCAAGATATTCCTTGAGCTTGCCCAGCCGCTTGGCAAGCTGCGTGGAGCGCTGCTGCAACCCGCGCGCGGTCTTCTCCCAACGCGCCTGCGCCGCTTCGTGGGACGGCCGGCGTAGCGCTGCCAACAACCCGCTAGGCGGCAGCGGCTGTTTGCGGGCGTGGTCATCCCTGACCTTTTCATGGCGTCGGTACATACCGCTGGCTCGCACCTGCGCTCGCTGCGCGCGTGACTGCACACCGGCCAGTTCCCTGCCGTGTTCAGCTATCCAAGTTTTTTCAACTTCCTCACGGGTCGGACGCTGTTGCCCTTCGGGCTGCATCTCACGCGAGGACAAAGCGGCGGTGTTAATCGCACCCCTTTCGGGGTTCCGATTGCCCAGAATCGATCTGCCACCGGTGTTAATCGCACCCCTTTCACGGCTTCGGTCGCCGGGGGCGGACATGGCATCGGTGTTAATCAGCCCCCCTTGCTCCCTGCCGGGCTTCGTCCCGTATCCGTCGAACATGCCGCGCGCCTTGTCGCGAATCTTCTCGGCCATCTGGCGCGCGAGTTCCGGAAACCGGATCTCGCGCCGATCGGCGAAGGCGCGGGCATGGTCCTGCTCGGTGCGTTCCGGCGCATAGTCGCCTGCCATGTCCTTCGACCGGTCGCGCGACAGCACACGCGCGAGCCGGCCTTGGTCGGCGAAGTCGTCACGGCCGTAGTGGAGGTGCACGCTATCGCGATGCCGTGTCATCCCGACATAGCTGCTGTGCCGGTCCATGCTCGGCGTCGCCAGCACGTGCCCGCGATCGACGGACACGCCCTGCGACTTGCCGAACGTCGCTGCATAGCCGTGATCGATCGCGGCATAATCCTTCAGGTCGAAGGCGACGCTGCGCCCGCCGTCCAACCGGACGCCCATCCGGCCGTCCTCGATCCGCTCAAGTGTGCCTAGCGTGCCGTTCTTCACGCCCAACGATCGCTCGTTGCGCAGGAACATGATCCGGTCCCCGGCCGCGAAGTCGCGCTCGCCCCGATCGGCCGCGACGGTCCGGTCCTCGCCCAGGTCGCCGCTCGCCCGCACCCGCTCGCGCGCCTCCTGGTTGAGTTCGCGCACCTCGGCGTTGGTGTGGGTGAACATGATACGGGTCTTGTCCGGCTCGGCCTGACGATCCCGATCCCAGCGGTCCACCAGCCCGGCCCGGGCCGCCTCGCGCGTGTCGGCCGCATGGACCATGCCGCGCGCGGCATAGGCGTCCAGTGCTTCGGCCGTCCGGCCGGTAGCGAAGGCCCGCGTCGCCTCCTTCTGCCAGTCCTCGCGCTGCCGGCGTATCTCGGTGATCTCGGCTGCACCGTGCCGCTCGGTGATCGACCGGAACGCCGCGCCCGCTTCGATCGCCTGCAACTGCTCGGGATCGCCCACCAGCACCACCTTGGCCCCGGCGTCACGGGCACGGGACAATACCCGTTCCATCTGGCGGGTGCCGATCATGCCGGCCTCGTCCACCACCAGCACGTCCTTCGGCCCGAGCTGGTCGCGACCCTGCGCCCAACCATGCTCAAGGCTGGCGATGGTACGCGACGCGATCCCCGATCCGCCCTCAAGGTTCTCGGCCGCGATCCCGGATAGCGCCGCCCCGCGCACCTGGTAGCCCTCACGCTCCCATGCCTCGCGCGCGACGCCCAGCATCGCCGACTTGCCGGTGCCGGCATAGCCGACGACCGACGTCAGCCCGTCGCGTCCGGTGATATGGTCGAAGGCGTCGCGCTGCTCGTCGGACAATACCAGCCCCCGCCCTTCGGCAGCCTCCAGCGCGCCGGCACGCTGCCGGTCGGACACGCCATGATCGCCGCGGCGCGCCAGCTCGTCGCCGGCCTTCTCCAGCCGCGCCTCGGTCGCGATCATGTCGCGGGAGGTGAACCGCTCCTGGTCCCGTCCGTCCTTCCCCAGCGCCACCAGCTCGGGGCTGGCGTGCACCGCCGCCATCACCCGGTCGAACTGCTCCTTGCCGTCCGAATGGCGGAACGCGAACGCGGCAAGGTCGCGATTGGTGAAGGTCGATTGCTGCCGGGTGATGCCGTCCAGCGCGATGCGTGGGTCGGCCGCGATCTTCTCGCCGTTCTCGCGCGCGATCCGCCGGTGATCGTCAGCACGCTCGGCATCCTCACCGCGCTCCAGCCGGCGCATTCCCGCCGGGCCGATCTTGTGCTGCGGCTCCAGCTCGATGCCCCGATCGGCATGGCTGCGATGATCGATCCGACCCTCAAGCCCCAGCTCGGCCATGCGCTCGTTGACATGGGCGGCCCACGCCTCCCGCCACCCCTGCAACAACTCCCCGCTGTTCCAGTCGCGGTTCTTCTGCCCGAAACCCTCCGGCCCCACGTCGCGCATCGACAGCATGACGTGCGCGTGCGGCTTCGGGCTACCGTCGTTCGCTTTGTCCCAATGCACGTTGAGGTCCGCGACCATCCCGCGCTTCACGAACTGCTCGGCAACGAAATCGCGAGCCAGCGCGACACCCTGCTTCTCGTTCATCTCACGCGGAATCGAGAACTCCACCTCACGGGCAAGCTGCGCGTCCTTGCGCTTCTCTCCTGCCTCGACCTCGTTCCACAGCACGGTACGATCGTTTAAACGCTCCGGTGCGCCTTGCGGCAACATCACCTCGGAGTGGATGACGCCGGCCTTGTTCGAGAAGTCGTGGTCACGCCCCAGCCGCTCGTCGTGCAGCTCGGATGCGGAGCGATATGCAGCGGACGCGACCGCGCTGGAGCCGTTCGCGCGGCTGATGACCTTGGCGCTGAAATGGTAGATCGCCATCGCGACAGCCATGATGCACTTCTGAGCGCACGTCGGCAACGACGTATAAGCGCGCACTCATGATCTGCTTCGCATTTCTTGATTGACTTGGTTGCACTTATTGATCGCGGTTGCCCTCCCCTGTCGGTTTGCTAAACTGATGCAGGTGAGACGCGGAAGATGGAGGCACCATGCGCAAGGTGCGGGATTACGATGCGGAACTGAAGGCGCTGGAGGACAAGGCGCGTGGGCTGAAGGCGCGGCGCGTCGAACAGCTCGGGACGCTCGTCACCTCCACCGGGGCCGACGCGCTCGACCTCGAAACGCTAGCCGGCGCATTGCTCGATGCCGTCGCGTCAAAGGATGTAGATACGAAGGAGGCGTGGCGCGCGAAGGGTGCCGCCTTCTTTCAGCGGCGCGGGCGCAAAGGTTCACGAAAGGCTGGCAGCGACGGCGATAGCGGAACGCCGCAACCGGGCGCTGATCCTGCGCTTGGAAGCGGCACGGCGTCGGACTGATACGCGGGGCTGGGTCGTGCAACGTCGCGAGCGCACCCGTCACCTGATCGAGCTGGGCGGCCTCGTCCAGAAAGCCGGGCTGGTCGACCTCGCCGATGACGATCGCGCGACCATCTACGGCGCGCTGCTGGAGCTGGTCGGACGTGCGAGGGACGACGCTGCCGGCGACATGCTGGGGCTGTGGAAGCGTCGCGGCAAGCGGGCGTTCGACGCGGAAGCGGAGAAGGGCGAATGAGTGGGTTGAACATCGAAGCGATCCGGCGCGAGGTCCGTGCGCTCGACTATGTGCGAGGCACCCCGGCGGAAGCCGTCATGTGGCGCGAGGACGACGAGGACGCCCGCGCCAACCTCGCGATCGAGGGCATGGCGCTGACACCCGAGGATGACGCGTTGTTCGATATGCTGCGCGAGGAACGGGTGCCCCCTCCCCTCGCCACCGCGATCCTGCTCAGGCTGCTCGGTCATCCTGATGCCGATCCGGCGCTGGCGATCACACCGGCGGGTGCGAGCTGCTGATGCCGCTACGGATCAGACCGCTATGGACGCTGCTGATCGGCTTCATCGTGCTGATGGCGAGCAACGCCTGGCTCAAGGGCATCTTCGGCGTCGGCGAAATCGCGACCGATGTGCCGTTCCTGCTCACCGGCCTCACCCTGTTCGGCATCTGGAAGTTCAACCGCCGCAGGGGCAATCGCAACACCCTGATGGGATCGGCCCGCTTCGGCGACCGGCGCGACCTGGCGAAGCTGGAAGGATCGGGCGACCTCATCATCGGCCGGTCGGGTCGGAACAACAAGCTGCTGCGCTACGATGGCGTGGCCCATCTGCTGACGATGGCACCCACCCGCTCGGGCAAGGGCGTCGGCACGATCATCCCCAACCTGCTGCTGCTCGACCGCTCGGTCATATGCATCGACCCCAAGGGTGAGAATGCCCGCGTTACGGCCCGCACGCGGGCCACCAAGGGCGATGTGCGGTGCCTGGACCCCTTCGGCGTCTCCGGGCGCCCCGCGGCCCGTTACAACCCGCTGGCGTGGCTCGATGCGACCAGCCCGGACCTCGCGGAAGATGCGCAGACGATCGCCGACGCGCTGGTCCACGACGCGCCGGGGCAATCGGGTGAGGCGCACTGGAACGAGGAAGCCAGGGCGCTCATCGCCGGTATCATCCTGCACACCGTCGTCCACGAACCCCTGTCCCGCGCCACGCTGGCGACCGTGCGCGACAAGCTCACCCGCGATCCCGCCGGCTTCGCCGCGCTGCTTGCCGACATGCAGGCCAGCACCGGCGCGCACGGCCTGATCGCGCGCGCCGCCAACCGCCACCTCGGCAAGTCCGATCGCGAGGCCGCGGGCGTGTTGTCCTCCGCCCAGCGCCACACCCACTTCCTCGACAGCCCGCGCATCGTGGACAGCACGTCAGCGTCCGATTTCCGGTTCGCGGACCTGAAGGAGCGATCGGGCACGGTATTCCTGTGCCTGCCGCCCGACCGGCTCGACACCTATGCCCGCTGGCTGCGGCTGCTGGTCAGCCAGGCCGTCACCGACATGGCGCGCTCCCCTGCCCGGCCGGAACGCCCCGTCCTGTTCCTCCTCGACGAGTTCGCCGCGCTCGGCCGCCTCGATCCGGTGGAACGCGCGATGGGGCTGATGGCCGGTTACGGGATGCAGCTCTGGCCGATCCTCCAGGACATGCACCAGCTCAAGGCGACCTATGGCGAACGCGCCGGCACCTTCATGTCCAACGCCGGCGTGATCCAGACGTTTGGGGTCAACGATCTTGCCACTGCCGACATGCTGTCGCGCACGATCGGCGACACCACCATCGAATATGAGACGTTCGGCACGTCCGGCCCGGCGAGCATCTTCAGCAACGACACCCGATCGGAAAGCTCTAGCGGCCACGTCGCCGCGCGCCGGTTGGCGACGCCGGATGAAATCATGCGGATGAATCCCGACGATCTCCTCCTGCTGCGGCAGGGCCAGCATCCGCTCGTCGTCGGCAAGATCCGCTACTATGCCGAACGGGAGTTCGCCGGCCTCTACGATCCGGCGTGATCGTACACACCCGCGAAACCGACGATCGGGTCGGCATATCTCCCTATCCTGCCCTTTCAACGAGCATGACGCCGACAGGTACACACCGCCGGATCGGCTGGGCTTCTGCCGGAAGCCTGCGGCCGTCAGGCCGCTTCTGTGACGGCGATAGCCGGCACGCAGCGAAAGCGCATTGCCCAAAGGGCAATTCCGCATCCCCTCTCCGTTTCTTCGGTACATCTGTGGGGGTTAAGTGATTCTGTTAAATAGGAATCGTTAAGAAGGTTAAGTGCTGAAAAGAGGGCAAAAAACCGCGTTTCTGCAACAGGTTGAGAAGGTGACCGGTGTGTGATCCCACGTGATTCGGTGTGTGATCCCACGATAGTGCGGTGTGTGATCCCACGACTGTCCGGTGTGTGATCCCACGATGATCGCTTGCCGTTCTGCGGGTCGATTATTGCTCGATCCACACTCTCATCGCCTGCTGCCCGCTTCCGTCTCTGGTACGGACGGGCCTTGCGGTGTGTGATACCACGATAGTCAGCGTTCGCCGGCGAGCTTGTCCATCAGGTCGTCCACCTCGGCGGCGCGGCGGCGATCGGCATCGAACCGGTTCCGTCGTTCCTGCTCGGCCTCCAACCTAGCTGTCAGCGCCAGCGCCTCCGCTTCTCCCCGAAGCCGGAACAACACGGCAGGACTGCCATCGGCAGTCGCAGCCATCTGCATCGCATAGTCGGGGAGCTGGTCGGCCTCCACCACCTTGCGGAGCATCCGGTTGAACTCTTTGGGTTTGCTGTCGCTGCCGGTCTTGTCGCGCAGCACCTCGACGCGACACGTCCACCCGCCCTTCTGGTTGCCGGCGTGCTTGCGCGCGATACGATACAGGGCGCGTTCCAGCCCGCCCGTCAGCAGGAAATAATCTTGGTGCATGGTGAGCAGCGACCGCTCCCCCATAATGCCCTCATATACCCAATCCGACAGCGTGATGGTCATCCCGCGCGGTTGGTCGGTGTCCGGGTCTACCTCCAGCGTCCATTTGTCGAGCCAGTTGAAACCGGCCTTGGTCCGCCGCTTGGGCGCGCGTATCGAGGTCGATATGGAAGTCGTCTGAAGCCGCTGGAGTGCGGCCTGCAATTCCTGATAAGCCCGGCCGCTGGTGTCGCGCTTGATCGCCCGCAACAGGTCGTAGGACGTTGTTTTAAGCGTCCGGGGAAGGTCGTTGATCCCCTGCTCCCGCATCCGATTGAGCGTGGACGCCGCCCATATCAGGATATCGGCATCCCAGATCGTCGCCATGCCGTAGGCAGGAATCGCCTCGATCTTCACCCACGTCTCGCCGTCCGGGCTGCTATATTCGATCGGCTTCACCCGCTTGCGCTTCTGGAGTGAGAAAAACGGCCGCTCCATCGTCTCCCGCTGATCCTTCAGTGGGAGGTCGCCCATCAACGGGATGAATAGATCAAACTCGGGGTTAGGGTTCTGACGCTTGGTCATGCCGCTTCAATCCTGCCGTCCTGCATAATTGCAGATGTGCACATCATCACGCACGGCCGAATTGCTTGTCGGCATCATACTTGGCGACCAGCTCGCTGATCGCCTCGGCAAGTAGGTCTTGATGGCTTCGCCGGGTCCGCGCTGCCAAGACACGAAATGCCTCCGCTGTGGGATCGGCCGGATCGAAATATGCCCCAAGGTGGTACTTTCCGGGTCGCTTGCCACTCGACCGTGCCGGACTCGACGGCGAGGTCGACGGAGTCGGCTGATGATCCGGCTCGGGGTCGCGAGGGGAGGGGGACGCTACTGCCGGCCCCAACAGAGAAGTCCGTTTTGCCATAATCAAGCCTTCACATTTGCAGGTGTGCAGTTCATCACATCATCAAATATGTGTTTCTGCAAGGCTGCAATCTCCAAGGCAGCTTTGCCTTTCGGCTCATGCTCGATAACACCCAAGCCGTAAGGCCATGCCGCTCGGTAGGCGCTGCGCTCCCGCAATACGGCACGCGCAACCCGTAAGCCGGTCGCCTCGGCAAGCGTTCTGGCATCGTCCAGCAATGTGGTCGCGGTAGGGGGTGCTGCATTCAGCACGACCACGCCTGTTCGCCCAGTACTGGTGATAAGCTGCGCCGTTCGCTTGATCGCATCGAGGTCGATCAAAGACGGACGACAAGGGATGACGACCAGATCGGCACGCTGCGCCGCTGCTGCGGCTTCCGCGCCCGCTGCCGGCGGTGTGTCGATGATCGTAAGCGCAAAGCCGTTGGCCTCTGCGGCGTCGATCGCCTGATCGAGGCGGCGCGCACTGATCGGTTCGACGTGGGGTAATTCGGCTGTCCGTCGCTCGCTCCAGGCAGTCGCGCTCTCCTGCGGATCGAGGTCGAAAAGAGCGGTCTTTATCCCGGCCGCTTCCGCGGCAACCGCCAGATTCACTGCCAGCGTCGTTTTACCGACACCCCCTTTTTGCGCTGCAAGCGTGATAATATTCAAGTGTGCACACCTTCAAAGCTTCTGATTTGATGATATGCAGAATGGCAGGGTCGCACAACCGCTATTGGGGTGCCTGATGTGCAGGGCAGGGGATTACGCCAACGACTAACCAGACACGGGGTGTCGCATACGGTCATCCCGATTGGGATGGTATTTCGGGATTATGGAAGTAGATCGGTTAGCCGGTTCCACCTGAGACATCAGGAGCCACTTTGGGGTCCGGGTCCTGCGCCTTGCCGGTCGCGGGTGCCACCTTCTGGCTCGGCATAGCGGTGAGATAAGCAACGATCGCATCGACGTCCTTCTCGGCCACTGGCGCCTTATACACCTCACGCATCTTGGTGACGGTCGCCTTCCACTGATCCGCCGATAGCGCAGGCTGGGTCAGCGCCATGCTGGCTGAGTGGCACGAGGTGCAATTGGCATTGATGACGTCGGCGTGCGGACCGTCGGGGTAGGTCGCGTCGTCGGCCGGCAGGTCGACGCTGGTCGAGGCAAGCGAGAAGCCGCGCGCTGACACGCTGGCGGCCGGTGCCGGCTCAGACATCTCGGAGATCGGAACGGGCGCCTTGCGGCTGCTCGGCGCGCCGATCGAGACGAGGATGATGCCGGTCAGGCCGATCAGGCCAGCAGCCATCACGCCGGGAGACGGAGTCTTCATGATTTGCTCGCTCCTCAGGCCGCGATGATGGTGGTGGTTTCAATGTTGCCGCGCATGAACCCGCCGGGATTCCAGATCGGCTTCATCGGCTGAGCGACACCGTTGGTGTTCCAGCAGCGCACCATGATGGGGTTAGGCCCGCGTCTCAGCGGCACCCGCCCGTCCCAGCGCCGGAAGCTGTACCTGCCCTCGTCCGCTCCGAGCGTCGTCCTGTACCAGGTGCGGCCACCGTCCGACGACACATCGACCTTGGCGACGCCGCAATCGCCGCCCATTGCGATGCCGCCGACCGGGATCGACGCTTCATAGGCGATCGCCTGACCATCGGGCAGGCTGGTCATCCAGCTACGCGGGATCATGCGATTGATCGGTACGGTCGGGAAGTCCTTGGCACCGGGGGCGACATTCGCGCCGGGTGTTGCGGGGATCTTGTAGGCCTTGGCCATCCAATACTGGTCGTCAGGGCCGGGCAGTACCTCGATCGCGTTTAGCATCTTGACCCAGTAGGTCGAATACCAGCCGGGAACGATCAGCCGGCAGGGAAAGCCGTTGAGGAGCGGCAGCTGCTCGCCGTTCATGCCGAAGGCGATCATCACCTCGCCGTCGCGGGCATGATCGATATCGAGTGCCTTCTCGAAGTCGGGAGCGCCCGCCACGACCGGCTGATCGAGCGCGCCGAAGCGCACCTGTACCGCGCCTGCCTTGACCCCGGCGAGGTCGAGCACATCGCGCAAGCGCACACCGAGCCATTTGGCATTGCCCATCGCGCCATTGCCCCATTGCGCGCCGGCGACACGTGGCTGGAACAACCCACGGCTGTTGCCCGAGCATTGGTTCACCGCCGCCATCTCGACCCGTGGCAGGCGCAGCAGCTGGGCGAGGCTGATCGACAGCTGCCGATTGACGTGGCCGAAGACGTTGAGGCGGAAACTTTCGACGTCGATCGAGGTCGGTATGTCGGCCCAATGCCAGCGGACGAAGAACTGGTCGTTGGGCGTGAACACCGACTTGTCGAACACGTCCATCGGCGTTTCCAGCAAGGGTGGATGGACGCGCTGGAGGATCATGCTGCCTTTGCCGGGAAAGGCGCTGGTCATCGGCCGTTCGGCATTGCCGCCGGGCAGCTTCAGGTCGACGAGCTGCTGCGCCAGTGCCGGCGCGGCGGCAAGGCCGGCGGTACCGAGCGCGGCATGCCTGAGAAAGCGGCGACGGCTGGTCTCACTCGCCAGCCCGGCGTCGAAATTGTCCATGACAAGGCTCTCCTGTGGCCAGTCACGCTGGCGGATCGAAGGGGCGTTCTGCAAGTGATCGGACCGACTGATCCGATCATCATGGCGGATCAGTTCGGGGTGGCGATGCAGGGCGAGACGAACAGGTTGCCCCGCCATGCACCGGCTAGCGTCTTGGCACCGACCAGCAGCCACATCGCCGCGAGCGCAACCGTCAGCACCGTGCCGACGATACCGAAAAACATAAGGTTCAGCGTCGTGCCGAGGCGGAAGGTGGCGACGGTGTAGACGCCGAGCGGGAAGGTGTAGCCCCACCAGCCCAGGTTGAACGGCACGCCCGCGCGCCAGTAGCGGATGGTGATAAGCGTCGCGAGCGCCAGCCACCACAGGCCGAAACCCCACAGGCAGAGCCCGGCGACAACGCCGATCCCCTGCGCGACGGTGCCGACGCCGGCTAGCCCGTGCGCGGTGAGGATCGCCGGCGCATCCGCGCCGAGCACCAGCATGCCCAGAGCACCCGTGCCGATCGGCCCCAGCGCCAGCCAGGAGGATGCCGCCATGCTTTCATGCGGCAACTTGTGGAGTGCCATGCGCAGGATGAGGATGGCGAGGATGCCAAACGCGACCGGCACTGAATAGGCCCACAGCACATAGGAGGTCGCGAGCGTCACTATCTGCGCGTGGGGATCGGTTAGATGCGGCGCGAGCAGCCCGCCGCTGGCGCCCGCCACTTCGGCAGCGACGACCGGCAGCAGCCATACGGCGGTCATGCCGTCCAGGCTGTGCTCGTGGCGGGTAAACATCAGGTAGGGGATCAACACGCCGCAGGCGAGCGACATGGCGACGTCGATCCACCACAGGACGTGTGTGACCGGCACGATGCCGTCTCCGAACCGCGTGATGCCGAAGGCGAGACAGCCGTTGATGATTGTCGCCAGACCCATCGGGATGGTCCCGATGAACATCGACACGGTGTTGTGCCCGAAGATGCGCCGTGCCTCGTGCCCGAACATCGCCCAGCGCGCGCCATAGAGCCCGGTAAACAGCGCGAAGAGCGCGATGTTGAAGAACCACAACACCTCGCCGACTGGCTTCAGCGAGGGTCCAATGCCGGGTACTTGCGGCAGCGCGAGGGCAAGGATGCCCGTGCCCATCGTCGCGGCGAACCAGTTGGGGGTGAACTGGCGGATCATCTCGCGGGGGTGATCGAGCCGGCTGAGCGGCTTGAGGCCGCTGAGAACGGAGTGCGTGTCGGCAGTCATGCGACCTGCTCCTTGATAAGATCCGTCAGCGCGTCGGCCGCGCGGGTGCGATAGCGTTCCTTGTGGCGCAGCGCGTGAAAGGCGCGGTCGGGCAGCCCGAGCGGCAGCTCGACCAGATCGCCGGCCTTGAGCGCGCGCGCGACGACCAATCGCGACAAGACGGCAACGCCGGCACCGGCCTCGACCGCGGTGCGCACCGCCTCGTTGGACGGCAGCGTCATCGCTACCGTCAGCTGGGCCGGATCAAACCCGCGCGTTCGCAGCACGTCCTCGAAGGTCGAGCGCGTACCCGATCCCTGCTCACGGACGATCCAGCGTGCAGTGCGCAGCCAGGCCTCGTCGATGCGTTCGGCTTCCTCGCGGCCGACCAGCACCATCGGGTCACGCCCGACCTTCCAGTGGGCGAGCGCCGGTTCATCCACCTCGCCCTCGACAAAGCCGAGTTCCGCCGCGCCGCTCAGCACCTGCGCTGCCGCGCCCTCGGTGTTGTCGATCGCCAGCTCGACCGCAATCTGCGGGTGGCGTTCGTGGAAGGCGGCGAGCTTTGCCGGCAACCAATAGCTCGCGATCGTTTGGCTGGCGACGATCCGCAACGAACCACGCGCAAGCCCGGCATAGTCCGCTAGCATCGTCTCGGCATGCGCTGCCCGCCCCAGCACCGCGCGCGCTTCCTCCAGAAAGCCGCGGCCCGCCTCGGTCAGCTGGATGCCACGCCCGACGCGGTGAAACAGAGGAACCCCGTAGCGCGCTTCGAGGGCCGCAACCGCGCCGGAGGCAGCAGACTGCGTGACGTTCAGCGCCTCCGCTGCCTTGGTAACGTGTTCGCGCTCCGCGACGCCGACGAATATTCTGAGCTGCTCCAGGGTCATGCAGCATATATCGCGCGTCTTGATCGATACGACCAACCGTTTGATATGGTCATTCCAATCTGGATATCGGAATGATCGGCAGCCTTTCGTCTGCGAAGGTCTCGAAGACTTGAAGCGTTACGCGGGCTCGCGACGTTTGATCGTCCATGACCGATATGATCGAGCGCAGTTCCGATCCCTACAACGCCGAGCCGACGCCCGGTGCGTTGATCGAGCGGTTCCTGACGCCGCAGGCGCTGTTCTACGTGCGCAGCCACGGGCCAGTGCCGGATCTGCCCGCCAATCATCGGATCGAGGTGAGCGGGACGGGCATAGCGAGCCGCTCCTTCTCGGTGGAAGAACTGAAAGCTACGTTTTCCACGCACTCGGTGACAGCCGTGCTCCAATGCGCGGGTAACCGGCGCACGGACCTCCAGCAGGTCGGCAAGACGTCGGGCGATCCTTGGGATGTCGGAGCGATTGGCAATGCGGAGTGGACCGGCGTACGCCTGGCCGATGTGCTCGATGCAGTTGGCGCGCCTGATGCGTCCAACCTGTTCGTGGCGTTCACCGGCGCCGACGAGGTGGACGTGGAGGGCGAAGAAGCCTTGTTCGGGGTCTCGATCGCCATGGACAAGGCGCGGCAACCCGACGTCCTCATTGCCTGGGCGATGAACGGCGAGCCGCTGACGCCCGAACATGGCGCCCCGCTCCGCATGGTGGTGCCGGGCTATGCAGGCGTGCGCAGCGCCAAATGGCTGACACGGATCGAGGTGCGAGACACGCCTTCCGACGCACCGATCCAGGCGCACGACTACAAGCTGTTTCCCGCCGATGTGACGAGCGACACCGTCGACTGGAGCCAGGGTCTGACGATCAACGCCATGCCGCTCAACGCCGCGATCTGCTCGCCCGGTGCGGGCGAGAGTTTGGCCGCCGGGGAGGTGCGGATTGAGGGATATGCTATTGCCTATGACCGCCGTGTTTCTCGGGTCGAGGTGTCGGTGAACGGCGGTCGCGACTGGCAACAGGCGACGTTCGCCGATGATCCGGTGACGCACTGGGGTTGGCGGCGCTGGACCCTCGATGCCACGCTTGCCAAGGGACGCCAGCACCTTGTCGTGCGCGCCTTCGACGAGGCTGGACAGGGACAGCCCGAACGACCGGACACGATGTGGAACTTCGCCGGCTATCTGTGCACCGCCTGGCATCACGTTCACGTGCTGGTCGAATGATCGAAGCATCAGCGGCATCGGACATCGCCTTCTGGATCGATGCGATTGGTCGCCTGGTGGTGGCGACCGCGGCCGGGATGGTGCTCGGCTGGGAACGCTCGCGGGAGAACCGGCAGATCATGGGCCTGCGGACGCTGGGTCTGGTCGGTCTGGCGAGTTGCATCGCCGTGCAGGCGATCGTGCATAGTGGCTTGCCGAACGTGAACGCCGATGCCGCAGGACGGGCGATGCAGGGCATTCTGTCCGGCGTCGGCTTCATCGGTGCCGGTGCGGTGCTGCGGGTCGGCCAGGGTCAGGAGGTGCATGGCCTCGCGACCGCCGCGTGCATCTGGGTCACCGCCACGATCGGCGCGGCAGCGGGGTTGGCAGTGTGGCCGCTCATCATCGGCGGGGTGAGCCTTGCAATGCTCGTCCTGTTCGTCGGTGCGCCGCTGGAACGCCGCATTCGCGAGCGGGCTCGCCTGACGCCGGCTGAGGCCGACAGGAAGGATGTCGAGCGCAAGCCGTGATCCCGCTGGACCGCCCGGTGCCTGTCAGCGTCGGGAAGCGGCAAGGTGCAATCAGGACACCAACGCCGCATCGGCCTGGCGCCGGACCTCGTCGGCGATCGGATGCAACTCGGCCGCGGGTCGCTCGCCCACCACACTATAGCCGATCCCATCAACCGCCCATGTGACCCGGCCCATGGTCCCGCTGGACGTGCTGGTCATGCTCGCGGTCTTGTCGATCTGCATAGGCCTCGTCAGCACCGCGAGTTTCGACGCTTGCGGTCCGTCGTAGAGGAGCAGTGCCGCAGGGCCGTGGGGCGTCGCGACCAGTCGCCCCCCGCCATAGCGATAGCCGGCCGTGCTGAGGTCCGGGATCGTGACGCGCTCACCCAATCGAGCGGAGGTCCATCGGATCAGCATGGCGCGCTGGTCGGGGCCGATCTCCGCCGGTCGTATCCGGTCGGCGGCATAGACACGGAAATTATCACTCGCCTCGTTGGCCAGCGCCGCGATGCCCGCGCGGGGTTCGCCGCTCCACCGCGCGCTCGACCAGCCACCGCCAAACCCCAACGCCAGCAGAAGTGACGCGGCGATGGCGAGCTGCCAACGCGGTTGCCGTTGCCGTCCCCTGATCGCTGCCACGCGCATCGTCGCCGGGATCGGTTCATCCGCGACGGGGGCGAACAGGGATGCAAGGGCTCGCGCCTGCTCCGCCTGCTCTCGCACACGGGCATGCACGTCCGGCTGGCCTTCAAGATAGGCGTCGACCAGGCGCTGCCGCTCGGGCGACAGCCTGCCATCGATCCATGCGGCCAGATCGTCCTCGCCGATCGGGCTGGTCATTGCACGCTCCTCAATCGCGGCCGTTCACCCTCCCGGAGGAGGGTCGCCAGACGGTCGCGCCCCCGCGATATGCGCGACATTACCGTGCCCAGCGGCACGCCGACTACGGCAGCGACCTCCGCATAGGGCAGGCCCTCGACCGAGACCAGGAGCAGCACCGTTCGCTGTTCTTCAGGCAACGCATCAAGCGCGCGCAGCAGGTCGCGGTGGTGCAGGCCTGTGTCCTGATCGGCCGGGCGGCCGAGCGCGGCGTCGTCCACGAGGTGGAGCGGAACCGCCGTACCTCGCCGGCTATGCTGCCGCTGATGATCGACCAACAAATTGTGCAGGATCGCATAGACCCACGGGCGGACCTCCGCACCCCGTCGCTGTCGCCAGCGCCCGACCGCGCGCTCCAGGCAATCCTGCACCACGTCATCCGCCATCACCCGGTCGCGCAACCACGACCGGGCATAGCGGCGCAGCCCGGGGATCAGCGGTTCGATCGCGGCGGCAAGCGGGTCCATCTCAGTCGCGCTGCACCTGCACGATGCGCCCCGGCGCGCCGTTCACCACCTCCGCAACCGCCAGAAAGCGCCGGGGTGTCGCGGTGCTGCCCTGAACGATCTGCCGGATCGGACCCGATGCGTTGACGATCGCCGCACCTGCCGGGTTGCTCATGAAGTTCGCAAGCGGCTCTACCGCACCACTGCCGTCCGCATTGGCGGTCAGCACGAGCATGTAAGGCTTTTTGGGCTGCAAACCGGTAACGGCACTTTGCACGACCTGAATGATGCCCTGGTCGAAGAGGGTGATGCTGCTTGCTGTACCTTTGCCGCCGATCGGCCCCATGGTCAGATGCAACGCCTTGCCGGCCGTGCCGAGCGGCTGGAGATTGTCGGTGCCGGGGCCTGTCGGAACTGCGTTCGACACATAGGCGATCGCCTGCGGTGCCTGTCCGACCGGCACGGTGGCAACGACCGTGTTGCCAGCGGTGTCGATCGCGGCGAGCTCATCGGCATTCTCCAGCCCGACGTAGATGCGCCGGCCGTCGCCCGATGGCCAGACACCGTGCGGCATCTTGCCGACCGGGATGGTGGCGACGGGCGCGAAGTCGGATGTGCGGAACACCTTCACCGCATTCTCCCCGCCGACCGTCACATAGGCGAACTGCCCCTTGGCCGTGCGGGCGAAGTTGACATGGTTGGTGATCGGCCCGGTATCCAGCACCTTCAGGATCGCGAAGGGTGGTCTCGCATCGAATGCGACCGTCTTGCCGATGTCCTTCAGCGTGAACCACACCTGCTTGCCGTCCGGCGTCGCGGCAATATTGGGACAGAACGGGCTTGGCTGTGCCACCTGTCCGACCTGCGCGTGGGTCGCGACATCGAACACGGCCAGCACCGGATTGAACGACGAACAGACATAGCCGTACCGGCCATCGGGAGAGAAGATCGTCATGCCCGGACCACCGGGCGTCTTGATGCGCCCCGTCTCCTTGTACGTCGTGGGGTCGAGCACGGCGATATAATCCTCGCCGCGGACCGTGACCCACACCTCCTTGCCGTTTGGCGTGAAGAACGCCTCGTGCGGACTGCGCCCGACATAGGTCGTGTGTTTGACCGTGTTGGTGGCGGTGTCGATCCACGACACGGCGTTCGATCCGATCGACACGACCGCCAAGGTCTTCCCGTCCGGCGAGAAGCCGAGGCCGTGGACCAGCACCTGTCCCTTGTAGAGCGGCGAAAAGTTCATCGGCTGCGGATCGCCGAGCTTGATGACGCCGAGCAGCCGGTTGTCGGCCGGGTCCGTCACCGACACCGTGTTGGAGAATTGTTCAGACGCATAGACGCGGTCGCGGTGGCTGACGGGCATGTCCTTAGCGTTCCACGGCGCCTGCTGGGCCATGGCGAGGCCCGGTGCGGCGCTCATCAGCAAGGCGGCCGAGCGCAGGATGGTCCGGATCATGTCAGTGCTCCATAGGGCTATGGTGGTCGCCGCCCTGCGTCGGGGCTGGCGTCGAAGGGGGTAGCGGCTGACCGATCGCCAGCTTCATGGCGGCGATCTCCTGCTGCTGATCGATGATGATTTCCTGCGCGATGCGCTTGAGCTGCTCGTTGTGGCCGTAGCGAAGCTCCGCCACCGCCATATCGATGGCACCCTGATGATGCGGAAGCATCATCGTGACGAAGTCGCGGTCGACGTCGCCGGACGGCTTGACCATCATGCCCGCCATCATCCGGTCCATCGCGGCAGCCACCATGCTGGCGTAACCACCGGCAGGGGCGGCCGCGACTGCGCCTGTGAGCAGGGCCGAAGCAGTCAGACCGAGCATCCAATATCGTCTACGCATAAGCCTCCGGCGCATCAGTCCTGAAAGCATAGACGACGCTCGTCCGGGTTTATTCCATGGGTGAGCCGGTTATCAGCCTTCCCGATTGGGAACTGCTCGTGAGACGGCCGGGCCGTTCCCAGAATAAAACGGTCAGCGAGAGTGCGGGGGCTTTCCTGACCGTGAAATTATTTTGCACATGACCCACGTTTCATCATGCGCGAACGTACCACTCGGAATGATTGGCAGATGCTGTATTCCAAATACCTCAAGTTTCATCTGCTCTCCTTCAATTGTTTCGGTAATGCTTGAGCCGATATCAGGAGGCGCTTCCCATTCTCTTGGTCCGACAGCGAGTGGACCTAATGGCGCTTGGATTACGAGATGATACCTCACTAACTTACCTCACTTTACATCATGAATACTGGTATAAGTTCATTGCCAATGAGAAATTGCCCCAATTAATAAACATGCAGTAAAGTTGACGCTCTCCACCCTGTATCATAGCGTCACTGCCAGTTTCCCAAATTCTGTTCCCAATTTCTATTTCTCAAAACCGTCGGTCATGATGGAGAAATGGGAAAGCTTTGGTTCGATCAGGTCGTTTTCACAAGTTCGGCAAGTTTGTTAGCGACGATTTCAAGCGAGTCGTCCTCGGTGCTGAGGCCATTCCGGGATGCGAGCAACGGACTGACCATGCGCAACGCGTCATAGGTCGTGTTATGGACGATCGGCACGAGCTGATCGGTCGCTAGAAGTGCGGAAAGCTCTCGGTCGGCAACGCCCCCGGTTGGAAGGCGTGTGAGCAGCGCCGGCGTAACCAAAACGATCCCCATGCGCGATTTCGCAAGCCCGCGATCAATTTCACGGAGAAAGGACGATCCGAGCGGGATGTCTTTTTCGCTGAACCAGACCGATACGTTCCGAGCCTTGAGAAGATCGTATAGTTTCGTAGCATCGTCCAAACGGTCTGCCCAAGCGTGGCAGAGAAATATCTCACGTATATCCGGAAGTGTCGCACGCTTCTCTACCGTTTCCCGGATTGGCTCAAGCGCCCGTGCCTCAATAGGCGTGTAGTAAACCGTGGAAGTCGGCTTAGACCATTTTGCCTTCACGGTGTTCGCCCCGCGGCCCGACGATGATCTGTAAGAGGGTGAAGGGGATGAGCTGTAGCCACCGCCGTAGCCGCCACCGTAACTGCTCCCGTATCCGCCGTAGCGACTCTTATAACGGCAGGCGGGACAGTTGGCAGCCGCGCTTGCTGTCCGATGCCCCTCTCTAGGAGCCGTACACTGGGCCATTGGCTTGTTTCCCTTGTGCTAAATCAGCATGATGGTGGCTCTTCAGTTGGACGCACGGCGCTTACTTAGTGTCACCGCGTCCCGGCTTGGGCATCCGCTCTACCACATGGGTCTTGGGATGATCCTTCGCATACTTCACCGACGTGAGCTGCCCTGTCGAAGCGTTTCGGCCGATGGGGAAGGTCTTGGCAGTACCGGACATTGCGCTACTCCTTAGCAGACACACCGAGGTTCCGGGTGGGTGCAGATATTGCCGACGACGATCGCCGGATGCCGCGCCCGGTCGCGGATCAGAAAAAGATCAAAGGTGAACGGGGGAGCGTGCCCGATCAGCAGGATGGCCTTCCGCCGCCCCGTCCGATCACTATTCGGATACCAGACATCAAAGGGCCGCTCGAACCAAGTGTCGCGAGCATCATCCAGAAGCTGCTCGAAGGCGTGAGCGGCCGGACGGCGAAAGCCGGCAGGAAGTCGGTTTATCGCCTCAGAAAGTCCAACGACCATAACGCGGCCCCTTCATTCTCTCGCTCCGCCGGCACGATTTCTCCCCTACATGGTCAACCATAACACAATTTCAACACATAAGACGCACAAAAAAGGTGTTTGTAATACGCATCGAATCAGCATATAGGGCGTTAAGTAGGTGCTTTCTGGTTGACATACGCACACACCCCAGCTAGATGGCGCCGCTTTTTGACCTGTAACCCCGTCCTCCGCTGGAAGCGTGCAAGCGCTTCTGGCGCTGAACTTTTGTAACTGGAGAAGGGAATGTGGCATGGCCAAGCGCATCAACATTGAGGTTAGCGACGATCTCGCTGAACTTCTCAACAGGGTTGCCGAAAGCCAGCAGACTACAATGACCGACGTCGTCCGCCGAGCACTGGCGGTCGTGAAGGCTGCCGAAAAGCAAAAAGCCCGCGGTATCGAGCATCTTGGATTCGCGCGAGACGCGACCAAGCTTGATGTCGAATTGGTAGGCCTGCTCGACTAATGGATAGCGGCCGCAGCGGTATGCAGACCGAAAACCTCGACACCATTATACCTCGTCGAGACGTGACCGAGTCCAAATCGGAAACCGAGTCCGTGACCATCGAACGTCTCAAGCATGAGACGATCCGGTTCATCACCGTTGCGGTCGTATCCGGCGTCATCATTCTTGCCGTCGTAGGATTTCTTATCCTGAGCTACGGTAACGCAACCGACGAAACGAAGGGCCGGATTATCACGGCCATGCTCAGTGTCCTCTCAGGTGCAGTAGGCGTGTTCGTCGGTAAGAAGGTCTGAGTCGACGACGCCGGCGAAGGTGATGATGTCCGATCGACGTTGATAGGACAAAGGCCAACCCTGCTGAAGCTCTGGCCGAGGAATACGCTAAAACATCACCCTAGATTAGCACGCGCTCCACTTCGTCTAGGCTAACTGCATCGCTCCGCCGATCATAGAGCTGGGTCGTGCGGGTCGAGACATGGTTCGCCATCGCCGCGGCCTTCTCGAGCGTGCCGCCGTTCTTCAGATAGGCGGTGATCCCAGTCGCTCGGAACGAGTGGTTCCCGATCGCCGTCCCGATCCCGGCCGCCAGCGCCCGGCGACGCACCATCTGAAACGCATTGGCCTGGGGCAGGGGGGTCACGCTGAGCTGACCCGTACCGCGTGCGATCGTCCGGAACAGCGGCCCCTTGCGATCATCGCCAAGCCGACACCCGTCGATATAGGCGTGTAGGTACGCCTCCAGGCTATGATGGCAGGGAATCTCATGTCGCTTGCCGCCCTTCTCGTGCAGCCGCACCCAGAGGCGCCGATCCTGCACATAGGCGTCTTCGACCCGCATCCGCAGCGCCGCGCCGATGCGCGCGAAACTGAACACCATGAGCGCGATCAGCGCCCGATCGCGCAAGCCCACAGGCGTGGTCACGTCGATGCGGTCGAGGAGCCGGCGCGCCTCCTCGGGTGCCAGCACCGGCGTCTTGCCGCGCTTCACGCTATGGCTCGGCCCACGCACCGATCCGGCCGGGTTCACCGGCACCACCTGGCCGATCACCAGCCAGTCAAAGAAATGGCGGATCGCTGCCAGCCGCTGCTTGACCGTGGGCGCGCTGCGCACTTGGCCCAGCTCCTCGATGTAGGCGGCGACGTGGAGCGGTTGCACCGCGGTGATCGACGACACGCCACGCTGCGTGCACCAGCCCAGGAACTCACCGATCCCGCGTGCATAGGCGCGCCGGGTATTCGGATTGCGGATGTTGGCGGCAAAGAACTCCAGGAAGCGGAGCTGGGCGCGGTCGTCGGCCGATGCAATCAATGCCGGCAGCGCGTAGGCGGGCAGAGAGCAAGGCTGGGCCACAGCAGCCGGCGTTGAAGCCAAGGGCGATAAACGAACCGTCACCAAGGAACCTTGGTATATGTCTCACCACGACGGTCCAGCTCCGCTTCCATCTCGTCAGCCTGATCTCTCCAATCCTGAAACTCCCGCACCCCATAGGTCTTTTGGGCTCCGGCAGGCAGGGCGTCCTCCTCAACTAGGCGGTCGTGCGTGGCGCGCTGCATAGCCTTCAACCCGTTCGTGCTCATTCCAGCGATATTGTGGAACATCGACATCAGCAGTCTCCTACATCCGATAAAGGACATTATCATATATAGCAGGCGAGGGAAGATGGCTGGTGACTGCCTGATTAAAGGGGCTGCGAACCGGGCGTTCGTTCCATCAACCGACATGCGAGATGTGACTCGCCCCACCGGGTTGCAAATGTCTCCGACACCTCGAACCACCCGGCACCCGGTCCCCCGGCACCATGATTTGCACCCATGCATGAACATTGGCATTCGTGCCCTTGCGCGTTCATGCATTGCGACGCGCACTTCTCCTGCTCACGATAGGGCTGGATGATGTAGAGCTTCGAATATCTGCCAAGAATGTGATTCACGAGATCGCTGAACCAATCTTGCGCCACTTCCCACCCTTTATAACGTTCGAGCCAATCGGGGCTTCGTCCCGTTGGACGGACTGCTTGCAGGAAGGCACATGCTGAGCGCCTGTCTTCAAAAGTTATGCTTGAGTGCGGCAGTTTAACAATGAGCCTGTAGCCTTTGCCTTTGCGGACAATGACCGGAATTTGGCTCTGCCTCCATATGCGCCGGAGATCGTCTGGTGCGCTTTGGTCCATTTCGCCTTTATGCCCCGATCCCTTCACCCCAAAATTTAATGGCGATTACCAAGGTAGGGACACGTAGAGTTCTCGGACAATGGCGAACCGTTCATCGAACGCGGGCAGGTCCGACAATTCCAGCTTGAGCGTATCCCAATCTGCCTGCGCTCGCTTTGTAATTTCCGGATCGTCGATCGACGTTATGGAAGGCTCGATGCTACGAGTGCGGCATTTATCCACGAACGTCGTGAGAATCTTTGCCCGATCACCGTCGGTCAGCGGATTGGTCTCAGCAAGGAATGCGATGTCATAGACATCCTGACGCCGGTATCGATTCCGAATGGGCTGCTGGAGCAAGGCCCGGAACTTCTCGGCGATCAGCTCATGCAAAGTGAACGCGCGCACAGCAACGCCGGCATCCGTGAGGCTCAGCTCTTGGAAGGCATAGACCTGATCGCGGAAGCTAATCTCCATATCCAGAACGCGAGTAGCCTGGCCGGCGTCGAGCCATTTTTCCTCTCCTGATCCCCGCACCGCCGAGCCAATCCGCACCAGCAATGCCGGAAAATCATATTGCTCGAAGTTCTTGGCTCGCGGCATCTTTTTGACCGCCTGCACACGACATAGCAGATCGACATAACCGAGGCTGATCGCCGTTCTCGGCAAAAGCGCGTTCAGCTCTTCGACAATGAGCTGGGCAAACGTCTCGGGATCAGCATCCGCGCTGAAATCCACATCCCCCGTCACCCGCTCGCTTTTGAAGGCAAGCGCCATGACCGCCCCACCTTTCAGCACCAGGGTTTCTTTCAAGTTCGGCGCGACGCCGATCGCGGCCAGGACGACCTCCGTCACCTGCCGGTCACGATAGCGAACCAGATCGGTCTTTGCGGCTTCCACCCAGGCGCGCACGTCGACATCAACAATCTCGGTTCGCTCTCCCTCGGGAGCCTCGTCAATTTCAGACATTCAGAGAGATCATCCATCGTTCGGAATAGGTCGGAGCATATGGTGCGTCCGGGTCGAGTTTCCTTGACCCACCGCGCTGGGCGAATTGTTCCCAGCCGTCGATCCGGCTATCTTCGATCTCCAGCACCTCGGATAGCAAGTAACCTGCGCGGACCTTCACCATTTTGGAATCGAATTTGTCGATTTCATCGATGATCTGATCCGCCCATTGCTCGGCCTCCCGCTCCCAAATGTCGATCACATGGCGGATACCGCCACACAGCGCCGGCTCAGAGAGCATGTCCCCGAAAGTGCGCCCAATAGATGTGATTCGTGTCTGCTCCCCGCGAATTTTCACAGGCGTTGCAGGGTGGCTAGATTGGTGCAGGATAACCGGTCGACGACGCAATTCACCCTTGAACCCCAAGCGCAGTAGCAGGGGATGCCCCTCGTCAGGCGGACCGCCAAAGTCCTCAACCATCTTCCGATCGCGCAGCATGTTCCAAACGGGCCGCGCCGGCGTCGTGAGGTGCAACGCCTCGGGGCTACGGTCAGTCAGGCCGTAGCGCTGCATCGCCGAAAGGTGAGAAACGTAGCAGAAGGGATCGACGATACAGGCCACCTCTTCGGCCGACCCATTCCGCGTGGACTGAACCACACGCCAAACGCCAGAATGAAAATCGGCATCTGCCGTTAGGGATTTACGAGCTTCAAGGCGGCGTAAGGAGTTCCGCGCACGGGTCTGGTCCCAACCAGTGGGTAGCCGTTTTAACGGCTCACCAGCCCATTCTTTGGCCTCAAACAGCTTCCGGCCAAGGGCAAAAAACTCGTAATCGGTGACGATCGGCGCATCATGCTCAAGCAGGGCTTTATCAAGGCCATCGTTAAAGTTCATACTGTATCGATATCCCTATGTCCTAAGGACATAGGGATATCGATACGAGTGGTCAACGGTTTTTGCCCTTGCCTTACCAGCACATGCTCTCTTGACATATGCCACACCGAACCACATATGTCCTAAGGACATATGTGGTTCGGTGTAGGTTTAAAACGAGATATGTCGTTATCTGCCTTCTAGCTCACTAAACGGAGCTTAGGTGCGCGTGGCGGGGTTGGTGATGACGACGCATCATTATGCAACCCCATCAACGCCAGCCCAAAAACGAGGCGGTCAAGCTCGTCCGGCTCGATATGAAGAGCCGCTGCAACATCCGCTTTCGTCATCCCATCGTCGCGCAACGCCGCGAAGATTTTTGGGATCACCAAAGACATTTCTCGCTGAGCACCTTCAGGTTCCGCCGTGCGGTAACCGCGCTGGCCCATATCGATGCAGAGTCCGCGATAATTCCATTCCGATAGGAGCCCTAGCGCCTGCAACCGATAGGCCAAGGCTCCCACCGATACGATCCAGTGATGCTTTAAGCGTATCAGTGTCTCCAGCGTCGGCATCATCGGTGCGTGCGCCAGGACACTCCCTCGAGGCATGAGAAATGCCGATGCAAATCGGTTAGCCTCTTGCTCGGCCTCACGACCTCTCGGTTCGTCATGTCGGTGAAGGACGAGATGTCCAAGCTCATGCGCAGCATCGAACCGGCTGCGTTCCGCCGACTTTTGAGTGTTCAGGAACACGAACGGCGTCGCCTCCCGCCAGAGGGAGAATGCATCTACCTCCGCCGTATCCTCCGCCATCGAATAGACTCGAACCCCTTTGGATTCGAGCAGATGGACGACGTTGCGGATTGGCTTCTCGCCGAGCAACCAATGCTGACGCAAGACCATGGCGGCCGTCTCCGGGTCCTCTTCCCGAAGATCGAGCAGATCAGGTTGCGGCAACGCGAAACGCGCTTCGATCCAATCGTTTAACAGGAACGCCAAAGCGCCAGAAGCCAGAGCGGCTTCACGACGCGACGCTGCCATGCGCGCCATAGAGCGAAAGCTCGCAGTGCGGTTGGTCGGCTCATGCAAATCGGCACCGGCAAAGAAAGCGGCCGGAAAGCGCAGTGCCACAGCGATACGGCCGAGCGTGTCACCGCTTGGTTCGTAATCGCCGCGCTCATATCCTGTGACGCTGCGCAGATCGACGCCGATACGTTCGGCTAATTGGGTTTTATTCAGCCCGCGCCGTTTGCGGGCCACTCGGAGACGCGAAGGGGAGAACATTGCCTCACGCGCGACGCTGAACGTCGATATCGATATCCGGGCCAAAGTCCGGTTCCGGCATCCTAGTGCCTTCGGGGTCGAGTGGCTGGGAGCCCAAAATAATACGCTCGCGCCAGCTATCGATATGATCCTTTTCGTCCATGCTCACCGGCAACGACAGCTCGGCCCGAAGTTCCGTAGCGTCGGCATGAAACAGCAGGACATAGGTGAGGCATTCCGCCTCCTCCTCAAGAGCCGGTTCTGGGATCGTTTTAAAAAAGTCTAGTTGTTCGACGTTAGCGTGAATCACATCAGCCGTGCGCGGCCCCTTGTCCCGCTTGGTGCGGGGAAAGCCACGTGCGCTACCTGTCGCCTCGTCGCCGGACGACACGGAAATAGCGATACGGCCGTCCGGACTCAGGATGGTGGAGAACATCTGCTCATCCACCCGCGTCCATCCCAACACGACCAGCTCGTCACGCAACGTCCGAAGCGTCTCGTTCCAATGATAGAAGCCAGCCGCGATCGGTGCATCATTCGCTGTGCGGGAAATGCGGGACAAATAGCCTGCGCGAACCGCCCGCATCAACGGCGGTGCCGTCAACCCGAGACGCGCCAGCGCCGCATCAACCTCTTCCGGCCTGTCATGGATCATGGTCTTGAGCATCGCACACCCCTCGTTTCCGGTTTTCCTACATCGATCGATGTAGGAAAACAAGAAGCGGCTTAATGCTGATTGCCGAGGTAGACCTTTTTTACCTCGGGCTGTTGCAAGCTGACATATCCGACATGCGGGTTCTGACCCCTGCAAACCCATGTAAATGCGAGATCGCGCGGACCGGCCGTAACCGGACGGTTTTGACACAAGATAAGGCAAGCACCTATGATGCGACGCCAGCATCTCCCGTGTCGAAGGCCTCCAGTATGGGGCAGGGGCCTTCCGAGCCCGACCCACATTCATGAGCAAGCCGCTGGAGCGATGCGCGGACGTGCTTCAGCTCCTGGATCTTCGCATCCAGCGCCGCGATCCGCTCGTTGGCAAGCTGGCGTGCCCGAGCGCGATCATCGGTCGCGTCCAGCGCCACCAGTTCTCCGATCTGCTCCAACGTAAAGCCAGCGGCCTGCGCCGATCGGATGAAACGGAGCCGGCGAACATCGTCCGCTGTGTAGCGGCGAATACCGCCACTCGAGCCCGATCCTTCAGGCCTCGCCGGCGTCTCGAGCAACCCTCTGCGCTGATAATAGCGCACCGTCTCCACACCGACGCCACCCTCGCGCGCGAGTCCTGCAATTGTCAGGTCGGCCATGCCTTGACTCCGTACCATAGTACGGCCCCCATATAAGCGTCGCGAACATGGTGGAGAAGAACATGGCGACCGCGGCGCCCAAGAGGGCAACGATCTATCGCATGGTGATGCCGACGCATACCTGCCCCTACGGCCTCAAGGCAAAGGACCTGCTGCAACGACGCGGCTACGAGGTCGAGGACCATTGGCTGAGGACGCGCGAGGAAACCGACGCATTCAAAGCCGAGCACGGGGTCAAAACGACACCCCAGACCTTCATCGGTGGCGAGCGGGTAGGGGGCTATGACGATCTGCGCCGGTTCTTCGGCAAGACCGTGGCCGACCCCAAGGCGGTGACCTACCGACCGGTCGCGGTTGTGTTCGCGATGACGGCATTGATGGCGCTGGCGGCCAGCTATGCCGTGCTCGGCACACCCTTCACGGTACGCGCGGGTGAGTGGTTCATCGCCTTCTCCATGTGCGTGCTGGCGCTGTTGAAGCTCCAGAACGTCGAGAAGTTCGCGACGATGTTCCTCAACTACGACCTGCTCGCGAAGCGCTGGGTGCCATACTCCTATATATACCCCTACGCGGAAGGCGCGGCGGGCGTGCTGATGGCCGCCGGTGTGTTGACCTGGTTGTCGGTGCCGATCGCGCTGGTAATCGGGACGATCGGAGCTGTCTCTGTCATCAAGGCCGTCTATGTCGATAAGCGCGAGCTGAAATGCGCGTGCGTGGGCGGCGACAGCAATGTGCCGCTGGGCTTCTTGTCATTGACCGAGAACGTGATGATGGTCGCCATGGCGATCTGGATGGTGCTGGGCGTCGCGCACTGATCTGGCGCGGCGGCTCGGCGCAACGTAGAAGGACCGCATGAGCTTCGGCCGCCTCGTCCGCACGTTCGCGCTAGTCCTGCTGGGCGCGATGCTGCTCGTGCGGATGGGTCCGATGTGCGAGACCATGGCGCAGGC
>NZ_JBDFMH010000001.1:2827500-3478509 GCF_047238125.1 Sphingomonas canaveralia | reverse complement strand
GCAAGGCGGTAAGGATCGGCACATCTGATCATCTCAAGCCGAAAGCGCGAGCCAAACCTGAAAGGTGATCGTCACCGCGCCCCCGGCAACAGCAGCGACGCATCGCCGTATGAATAGAAGCGGTAGCCGTTCGCGATCGCATGGCCATAGGCCGCCTGCATCCGCTCCAACCCCATCAGCGCAGAGACCAGCATGAACAGCGTCGAGCGCGGCAAGTGGAAGTTGGTCAGCAGGCCGTCGATGCCGCGGAAGCGATAGCCGGGGGTGATGAAGATCGCGGTATCGCCTTCGAACGGGCGGATGATGCCGTCTACCCCGCAGGCGCTTTCGATCAGGCGCAGGCTGGTGGTGCCGACCGCGATCAGCCGTCCGCCGCGCTGCCGCACAGCATTCAGTCGATCGGCGGTGGCGGCGTCGATGCGGCCCCATTCGGCGTGCATCGCATGGTCGGTAGTATCCTCTGCCTTGACCGGCAGGAAGGTGCCCGCGCCGACATGCAGGGTGAGCGTGGCGTGATCGATCCCGGCCTCCGCCAGCGCGGCCATCAGCCCGGACGTGAAGTGCAGCGCGGCGGTGGGGGCGGCGACCGCGCCGGGCTCGGCGGCGAACATCGTCTGATAATCGTCGTGGTCGCGGGCGTCGGTCGCGCGCTTGCCGGCAATATAGGGCGGCAGCGGCATCGTGCCCGCGCGTTCCAGCAGCAGCTCGACGGGCTCCTCGCCCTCGAAGCGCAGCAGCAGCGAGCCATCGGCCGCGCGCTCTCCGGCAATCGCGGAGACGCCAGCGGCGAACGCGATCCGGTCGCCATCACGCACGCGTTTGGCGTTGCGCACCAAGGCGCGCCATGCGCGCGAGCCCTCGCGCTTGTGCAGCGTCGCGCCGATCCGCGCCTCGCCGCGCCGTCCTTCCAGCTGGGCGGGGATCACGCGGGTGTCGTTGAAGACCAGGCAATCGCCGGCGCGCAGCAGCGCGGGCAGATCGGATACGCTGCGATCCTCGGTCCGGCCGCCATCGAGCAGCAGCAGCCGCGCGCTATCGCGAGGCGCGGCCGGCCGCAGCGCGATCCGTTCGGGCGGCAGTTCGAAATCGAAGAGGTCGACGCGCATCAGCTTTCAAGCGGCTCGAGAAAGTCATCCGTTCGTATAGAGCGAAGTCGAGATGCGCGCTGCGCCCGGAACGACGTCCCTCGGCTTCGCTCGGGACGAACGGATTTAAGAATCGCACCCTATTCCTGCGGCGGCGCATCCGCCTTGGCGGCCTGGTCTGCGGCCTCGGCCGCGTCCTTCGCGGCTTCGGCGGCCCCTTCGGCCGAAACCTTTGCCGCCTCCGCTCGCTCGGTCGCAGTCGCCCGGTCGCCCGACTTGGCGGCATTGGCGCTGTCATCCGCGGCGATCGCGCTGTCGGCGGCCTGGGCGGCGGCATTGGCGGCCGCCGCGGCGGCGGCATCGCCCGCGGCCGGGGCTGCGGCCGCGGGGGCCGGGCCGGCATCCTGCGCCAGCGACGCCTTCACGATCTTTGATGGATTGGCCGGCGGCTCGCCGCGCTCGATCGCATCGACATAGGCCATGCCGGAGACGACTCGCCCGATCGCGCTGTATTTGCCGTCCAGCCGCAGGTTGGGTGAGAGCATGATGAAGAACTGGCTGTTGGCGCTGTTCACATCTTCCGCCCGCGCCATCGACATCACGCCGCGGACATGCGGCAGATCGTTGAACTCGGCCTTCAGGTCCGCCAGTTCCGATCCGCCCGATCCATCGCCCTTGGGATCGCCGGTCTGCGCCATGAAGCCTTCGATCACGCGGTGAAAGGTCAGCCCGTCATAAAAGCCGCGGCGCACCAGCGCCTTGATCCGCTCGACGCTCTGCGGCGCCTTGTCGGGGCGCAGCTGGATGGTAACACGCCCGCCGGTCGACAGATCGAGGTAGAGGGTATTGACCGCCTCCAGCGGTGGCGTGGCGGTCGGCGCAGGCGTTGCGGTCGCAACCGGCGCCTGGGCCAGTGCGGCGCCGGCGAACAGCAGCCCCCAGATCATCGTCGCCAACTGCTTGAACCGCATCACTCGAACACTCCCGTGGGGAAAGCGCGCCCCTGTGCGCATGCACCTTGCCGCGCGCTGAACCGAGGTCAACTGCCCTTGCGCCCAAGCTTTTCGACGCGCGCGCAAACCTCGGCGTTGATCGCTGGGGGGACGAACCGACGCACATCGCCGCCATAGAAGGCGATTTCCTTCACCAGCCGCGATGCGATCGGTTGCAACGCAACATCGGCCATCAGGAAGACGGTCTCGATGCGGTTGTTTAGCTGCTGGTTCATGCCCGCCATCTGATATTCATACTCGAAATCGGCAACGGCGCGCAGCCCGCGCACGATGATGCCGGCGCCCATCTTCTCGGCGAAATCCATCAGCAGCGAATCGAACGCGACCACCTCGATCGCGCCGTCGATGTCGGCAACCTCGCGCCGCACCATCGCCAGCCGTTCCTCGACGGTGAACATCGGCGATTTCGACGGGTTCGTCGTCACCCCGATCACGAACCGATCGACCAGCTTGGCACCACGCCGGATGATGTCCATGTGGCCGAGCGTGACGGGATCGAAGGTGCCGGGGTAGACGCCGGTGCGAATCGCGACGCTCAACGGTCGCGCTCCACCACGTAGCGGGCGATCGCGCGCAGCAGATCGGCTTCAGCCCCGTGCGCATGGAGATGCGCGATCGCCTGATCGACCAGCAACGATGCCTGGCGCCGCGCCGGTTCCAGCCCCATTAGCGAAACGAAGGTGCCCTTGCCGGCATCGGCATCCTTGTGCAGCGCCTTACCCGCCAGCGCCTCGTCCCCCTCGGCGTCCAGGAGATCGTCGGCGATCTGGAAGGCCAGGCCGATGTCGCGCGCATAGCCGCGCAGCGAGGTGCGGCCTTCCGGCGGTACATGGCCCATGATCGCACCCGCCTCCAGGCAGAAGCCGATCAGTGCGCCGGTCTTCAGCTGCTGCAATCGGGTGATGGTGGGCAGATCGAAGCTCTGATGCTCGGCCACCAGATCCATCATCTGCCCGCCGGCCATGCCTGCCGGGCCGGACGCGCGGGCCAGTTCCGCGATCAGCTCGGCCCGCACATGGGGATCGGGGTGGGTCTCCGGATCGGCCAGCAGCTCGAACGCCACGGCATGCAGGCAATCGCCGGCCAGCACCGCGGTCGCATCGTCATAGGCCTTGTGCACGGTCGGCTTGCCGCGGCGCAGGTCGTCATCGTCCATGCACGGCAGATCGTCGTGCACCAGCGAATAGACATGGATACATTCGATCGCGAGGCCGACCCGGTAGGCACGCTGACGATCGACGTTGAACAGATCGCACGCCGCGCGCACCAGCAGCGGGCGCAACCGCTTGCCGCCGCCGATCGCGGCATGGCGCATCGCTTCGTACAGGCGCGCGCGCGGATCATCGGGCACGGCGAGCACGCGATCGAAAAGCCGGTCGATCTCGGCCGAGACCTCGTCCATCGCCGGGCGCAATCCGATCGATACCGGCTGCGTCATGGGATCACGCCGCATCGAAGGGCTGCACGCCCTGCGGGCGGCCATCGCCGCCGGCCACGATCCGCTCGATCTTGGCCCGGGCCGAATCCAGCCGCGCCTCGCACAGCTGCTTCAGGCGATTGCCTTCGGCATAGAGGCGGATCGCATCGTCCAGCTTCTCGTCGCCGCTCTCCAACCGGTGGACGATGGTTTCGAGCTGCTTCAGGGCGTCCTCGAACGACAGCTCGGGCTCGGGCGGGGTAGGATCGGCCATGCTGGGCTTGTGACGACGGGGGCGATCAGGGTCAAGCGGCGGCGCGATCAGGCGGATGCGACTGCCTTCGCACGCTCCTCCGCCACCAGTTCCTTGCGGCTGAGCTTCCCTATCAGCGTCTTCGGCAGCGTCTCGCGGATCTCGACAGCGATCACACGTTCATGCTTGCCGACCTGAGGGTTCAGCCAGCCGCACAGTTCGTCCGGCGTCGCCTCCGCCCCTTCGGCCAGCGTGACGAACGCCTTGGGCCGTTCGCCGGCGTAAGGATCGGGAATGCCGATCACCAGCGCCTCGCGGATCGCGGGATGGCGATACAGCACCGCTTCGACCGCGCTCGGAAACACCTTGAAACCGCCGACTGCGATCATGTCCTTCAGGCGATCGACGATCCGCACATAGCCGTCGTCATCGATCAGGCCGACATCGCCGGTGCGCAGCCACCCGTCCGCGAAGGTGCCGGCGGCATCGTCCGGCCGGTTCCAGTAACCCTGCATCACCTGCGGCCCGCGCACCACGATCTCGCCAGGTTCGCCCTCGGGCGCGGGGCGCGATGGATCCTCGCGATCGACGAGGCGGAACGACGTGCCCGGCAGCGGCTGACCGATCGTGCCGTTCTTGTTCAGCCCCTCATAGGGGTTGGTTGAAGCGATGCCGCTTTCGGTGAGGCCATAGCCTTCGGCCAGCACCGCGCCGGTCGCATCCTCGAACCGGGCCTTCAGTGCCGCCGACAGCGGCGCCCCGCCCGATACGCATACGCGCAGCGAGGTGAAATCGGTCTTGCGCAGCTTGGGATGGTCGAGCAGCGCCTGATACATGGTCGGCACTCCCGGCATCGAAGTCGGCCGCGTGCGGCGCACCGCATCGAGCACCTGGCCCGCCTCGAACCGCGGCAGCATCACGATCTCTCCGCCATTGGCCACGGTGCGGTTCAGCACGCAGGCATTGGCGAAAATGTGGAACATCGGCAGCACGCCGAGGATGCGATCCTCCTCATTCGCATGTGGATCGATCGCTACGATCTGGCGGGCATTGGCGCTGAGGTTCTGGTGGGTCAGCATCGCGCCCTTGGGGGTGCCGGTGGTGCCGCCGGTATATTGCAACAGGGCGACGTCTCGTTCGGGATCAATCTCGGGCAGCGCGCAGCCGCCATCGTTGGCGATCAGCTTTGAAAAAGCGATAATGCGTGGATCACCGGGACGTGCGGCGACCTCCTTCGCGCGAAACCAGCGATAGAAGACCGACTTGGTCGGCGTCAGCGCACCGGCGACCGACCCCACCACCAGCCGTTCAAGCGCACTGGCCTCCAGAACCTTCAGCGCGGTCGGCAACAGCGCGGTGGCCGATAGGGTGAAGAGGATGCGCGTGCCGGAGTCGGCGACCTGATGGGACAGTTCCTCGACCGTATAGAGCGGCGAGAAGTTGACGACCGTCGCGCCCAGTTTCAGCGCGCCATAATAGGCAGCGACATAGTGCGGCACGTTGGGCAGGAACAGGCCGACGCGATCGCCCCGCCCGATGCCGAGCGCCTTTAGCCCGCACGCGACGCGATCGACGCCCGAGGCGGTCTCGGCATAGCTGAACTTACGGCCGAGGAAATCGATCAGCGCCCGGTCGGGATGTTGCGCCACGCTGTCGGCAAACATCGCGGGTAGCGACAGCGGTGAAAAGCTGCGCTCCCAAGTGCCGGGGTGACTGTAGGCTGAGCGCCAGATCGTTTCCGCTTGCGACATGACGTTTACGTAAACCGCCGGAACGCGCGATCGCAAGCAGTTTGTCGGCGCTGGCTGTGGACATCTGCAACATCATCCGTTCGGGCTGAGCTCGTCGAAGCCCTGCCCGCCTTCCCCCGTCACGAAAGGCGAACGAAGAGAAGAACGGCACTTCGACAGGCTCAGTGCGAACGGAGTGAGATGGCAGGCTTCATGTCACTGCGGCCAGAAAAGCCGATGCCGCCAAGCCTCAGCGCTTGAACGGATCGACGATGCCGCCCGGCAGAAGCGCCGGTGCATTGCCCGAAGCGACATCGTGCGCATGCTCGGCCGCGATCGCCGCCGCCTCGCGCTCGCGTCGCAGTTGGCCGATCAGCGCCTCGCGATCGCCGGCCAGGCGCTCGTCGGGCACCGCCTCGATGCCAGCGGCCTTCGCAGCCTTGGCCACCAGGGCATCCAGCTCACGTTGCGAACACAGGCCTAAGGTCACCGGGTCCTTCGGCACGATGTTGGCGATGTTCCAGTGCGTGCGATCGCGGATCGCGGCGATGGTCGTCCGGGTCGTGCCGATCAGCTTGGAGATCTGCCCGTCCGACACTTCGGGATGGTTGCGGATGATCCAGGCGATGCCGTCCGGCTTGTCCTGCCGCTTGCTGACCGGGGTGTAGCGCGGCCCCTTGGTGCGGCGCACCTGTTCCGGCCCCTTGGCCATCGCTAGCCGATAGTCGGGGTTGGCTTGGCCCTTTTCGATCTCGCTCATCGCCAGTTCGCCGGCGCGCACCGGATCGCGCCCGGTCAGCTTGGTCGCCGCAGTGTCGTCGGCGATCGCCTGCACTTCCAGGATGTGGAGCCCGCAGAAGGCAGCGATCTGCTCGAAGCTGAGCGCAGTGTTGTCGACCAGCCAGGATGCGGTCGCATGGGGCATGAGCGGCTGGGCCACTGGGGCGTCCTTTCCGGATAAGAAAAGGGCCGCCCCTTGCGGAGCGGCCTGAATATTGCCGATCGATGTAATATGGCCGGCCGCGCAGGGCAAGCGCGATCAGGCTGCGCGTGCCGCCCCACCTGCGATGGGGTCGAGCGCATCGAGGAACTCGCGCGCGCTTGCTGCCCAGCCGAAGCGTGCGGCATGGGCGATACAGGCCGAGCGGTCGAGCCGCAGCGCCGCAGCGATCGCCTGGCCCAGATCGTCGCGCATCACGCCGACATCGGGCGCCAGCACGTCGATCGGCCCCGCCACCGGATAGGCCGCGACCGGCGTGCCGCAGGCCAGCGCCTCGATCATCACCAACCCGAACGTATCGGTGCGGCTCGGGAAAACGAAGACATCGGCCGCGGCATAGGCGGATGCGAGCGCCGTCCCGGTCAACGCGCCCAGAAACATTATGTTGGGGTAGCGCGCGGCCAGTGCCGATCGTGCGGGCCCATCGCCGACAACGACCTTGGTCCCCGGCGTATCAAGGCGCAGGAACGCTTCGAGATTCTTCTCGACCGCCACCCGGCCGACCGAAAGTAGGATCGGGCCCGGCAGGGCGGCCAGCGCCGGATGCGCCGGCACGCCAGCGTGGAACTGCGCCAGATCGACCCCCCGCCCCCACGGGCGGACCTGGGTGAGCCCGTGCGCGGTCAGCGCGCGGCGGATCGTGGGGGTGGAGGCAAGCACGCCCCGCGCCGGCCCGTGAAACCAGCGGATATAGGGCCAGAAGATCTTCGCCGGCAGCCTCGTGCGCCGCGCCAGATAATCGGGAAACTGAGTGTGATAGGCGGTCGTGAACGGCAGCCCGCGCGCCATGCAGAAGCGGCGCACCGCGACCCCGATCGGCCCCTCGGTCGCGATGTGGATCGCATCCGCGCAAAACCCTTCGATCATCGCGGCGATCCGTGCAGGGCGGACTGCCGCCAGCCTGATTTCCGGATAGGTCGGGCAGGGCACCGAACGGAAACGATCGGGGGCGACGATCTCGACGACATGGCCGAGCTTCGTCAGTTCCACGCGCGTCGCCTGTAGCGTGCGGACGACGCCGTTCACCTGCGGGGTCCAGGCATCGGTGGCGATCAGGATCCTCATGCGGCCAGCTTCCGTACCGCGCCGGCCGCTTCGGCCGCCTCGAGCGCACGGCGCTTCTGGATTTCGTCGGCCCAATGCAGCAGTTCCATGCGGCCATCGAAATGCTCTACGAGCGCGGTGCAGCCTTCGACCCAATCGCCATCATTGTAATAAGCAACGCCGTCGAAATCGCGCATCTCGGCGGTATGGATATGGCCGCAGACGACCCCGTCGACGCCGCGCACTCGCGCCTCGTGCGCGACCGCTTCCTCGTAGCGCGAGATGAACTCGACCGCGTTCTTCACCCGCGCCTTGGCATGCTTCGACAGCGACCAGTAGGGCAGATCCAGCCGCCGGCGGACCGCGTTCACCGCCACATTGGCGCGCATCAGCAGCCCGTAGGCGGCATCCCCCAGGAAGGCGAGCCAGCGGTGATAGAGCACGACCGCATCGAACTCGTCGCCGTGCAGCACCAGCAGCCGGCGGCCATCCGCGGTCTGGTGGATCGCCTTGCGGCGGATCTCGATGCCGCCGAAGGTAAGCCCGGAGAATTGCCGGAACATCTCGTCATGATTGCCGGGAATATAGACGATGCGGGTGCCGCGCTTGGCGCGCTTCAACACGCGCCACACGATGTCGTTATGTGCAGCCGGCCAATACCAGCTTCGCTTCAGCTTCCAGCCGTCGATGATGTCGCCGACCAGGTACATGGTCTCGCTATCGGTGCTGTCGAGGAAGTCCGTCAGCAGCGCGGCGTTGCAGCCGCGCGTGCCGAGATGCACGTCGGAGATCCAGATCGCACGATAACGGCGGCGTGGCCCTTCGCGCTCGGGAAGCGCCGGATCGCAATCGACCAGTGCTTCGAAATCGGTCAGGCGAGTGATGGCGTCCATCGGGCGATCCCTTGTCCGTTGGGGTCGCCCGAAAGCCTATCGCGATGTCATGTTACGCGAAGGTCGCGCTTCGATGACGGTTTGGCGACGATGCGCCGCCGCAACGCCGCCGGTGGATCAGCCGGAAATGCCCGCGGTGGCGGCCCCGATCAGGCCAGACAAAGGCGCGCGCAGGATGATGAAGATCGCGATGATCGCGACCGGCCAGCGCAATGATTCGACCAGGCTGGCAACGAAGCGTTTCCAGTCCATCTGTTGCTGCGGCGTATGTTGGATATCCATGACTTCCCCGGGACTTGGACGCGCGAGCGCGCCGACTGCGGGGTAGAAGCGCGGCAGCCCGTTTCGGTTCCGCACCCGTCATCATAATTTCATCCGATCACGCGTCGATTGGGATGTGTCCCGGCAAATTCGCGATACGGGCTATCCAGCGTTCGATCGCCGGCCATGCCGTGAGATCGAACCCGCCTTCGCCTGCGACATGGGTGTAGGCGTAAAGGCAGATGTCGGCCAGGCTGAACGCGCTGCCGGCAAGCCAGTCCTGCCCGGAAAGGCGCTGCGCGATCAGGGCGAGCGCGGCCTCGCCCGCCGCCTGCTTGCCCGGTATCTGGGCGCGCTGCGCTTCGGTAAGCCGGTCCTCACCGACAAACGCGCGCCAGAAGCGCAGCGTGGCGACATTGGGCTCATGATTATACTGCTCGAAGAACATCCAGTGCAGCATATCGGCGCGATCGAAGCGGTCATCGGGGATCAGCGCCGATCCGTCCGCCAACCAGCAGCAGGCCGCATTGCTCTCGGGAAGGAAGCGATCGCCGATCTGCAACACCGGGATGCGCCCGTTGGCATTGACCTGCGACAGGAAGGTTGGCGTGCGCGTCTCGCCCGCAAGGATATCATAGCTTCGTCGCGCGAGCGGGATGCCGAGATGGGCCGCGGTCAGGCGGATCTTGTAACAGTTTCCAGACGCCGCATATTCGTGGAGGATCAGTGGTTCGGTCATGGCGCGTAACCTGCCGCCAGCCTGCGAGCTTCGCAAATCGAAAGCCGCAGCCTTCTCACAAGCTGTCCTTATCCGCCGCTCTGCAAATCGAGCACGATCTTGCCGACATGATCACTCGCTTCCATCCGGCGGTGGGCGTCCGCCGCCTGGGCGAGCGGGAAGGTGCGGTCGATGATCGGCTTCAGCCGGCCGGCGCGGACGTGCGGCCAGACGGTGCGGGCAAGTTCGTCGGCGACGAGCGTTTTGAATTCCACCGATCGGGCGCGAAGCGTCGATCCGGTCAGCGTCAGCCGCCGGCGCATCACATCGAAGATGCGGAAGCTGGCATCGTTGCCGCGTTGCGACGCAATCGAGACATGGCGCCCCTCGTCCGCCAGGCAAGCCAGGTTGCGCGGGAAATAATCCCCGCCGATCATGTCGAGCACCGCGTTCACGCCACGCCCGCCGGTGATCGCCTTCACCCGCTCGACGAAATCCTCGGTACGATAGTTGATCGCATGGGCCGCGCCGATCTCGAGCGCAGCCTTCGCCTTGTCGTCCGATCCGACGGTGACGATCACCGTCAGCCCGAACAGCGTGCCCAACTGGATGGCCATCGTGCCGATGCCCGATGTGCCGCCATGCACCAGCACGACATCGCCCTCGACTGCGTAGGCGCGCTCGAACAGGTTGGTCCACACGGTGAACAGCGTTTCGGGCAGTGCCGCCGCCTCCACCATGGTCAGCGCGTCAGGCACCGGTAGGCACTGGCCTGCGGGCACCGTGCAATATTCGGCATAGCCGCCGCCGGCCACCAGCGCGCAGACCGGCTGGCCGAGCAGTTCGACATCGGCGCCCTCGCCCAGCGCCGCCACTTCGCCCGCAATCTCGAGACCCAGGATCGTTGGTGCTCCCTTCGGCGGCGGATAGGCCCCCTGACGCTGCATCACGTCCGGCCGGTTGACCCCAGCCGCCGCCACCCGCACCAGCACCTCGCCCGGCCCTGGCACGGGCACGGGCCGCTCAACCGGCACCAACAGTTCCGGGCCGCCGGCGCCATCGGGATCGATCGCCAACATCATCGCCGGCCGCGCCATGAATCCCCCGTTCGTCGCAACATAGAACAGGTTTATTGACAGCGCGGGCGATGCGGTCAACGCTACCTTGCATGGAGCCCGACGATCTGCTTCCGCGCAGGGCGGACGATCCGCTGAGCGCCTTGGTGCGACAGGACCTCGATCCGCTGTCGGTCGAGGAGCTCGATGCGCGCATTGCGGCGCTCCAGTCCGAAATCGCGCGCTGCGAGGGAAAAAGGCAGAAGGCCGTTAACCATCGCGCAAGTGCGGACGCGTTATTCCGGCGATGAGAGCGTCCCTGCCGGAGTGCGGTGAACGCCATTCGCTCCGGCAAGCGGCCGTCCTTGATGATCGGCGCGCCAATCACGACATTGTGATCGAGGGAGCCGGCCATCGTCCGGTTCCGAAGGAGTAGCTCTTATGCCATCGTTCGCCCGCGAGCTCGAACAGACGCTGCACAACGCTTTGTCGGCCGCCAGCACCCGTCGCCACGAATATGCCACGCTGGAACATCTGCTGCTGGCGCTGATCGACGACGAACATGCCTCGAAGGTGATGACGTCGTGCGGGGTCGACCTGGGCGATCTGAAGGAAGCGGTAACGCTGTACCTCGATACCGAGCTCGACGCGCTGAAGGTTGAGGGCCAGTCCGATCCCTCGCCGACCAGCGGGTTCCAGCGCGTCGTGCAGCGCGCGATCCTGCACGTCCAGTCGTCCGGTCGCGAAGAGGTGACCGGCGGCAACGTGCTGGTGGCGCTGTTCTCCGAACGCGAGAGCTATGCCGTCTTCTTCCTGCAGCAGCAGGACATGAGCCGCCTCGATGCGGTCAGCTTCATCTCTCACGGCGTCGGCAAGGCCGGCCAGGCAGCGGAGCAACGCGAAGTGAAGGGCGCCGAGGAAGAAAAGCCGCAGAAGTCCGACGGCAAGAAGGGCGAAAGCGCGCTGAAGCAGTTCACCGTCAACCTCAACGAGAAGGCCAAGGAGGGCAAGGTCGATCCGCTGATCGGCCGCTCGGCCGAAGTCGACCGTACGGTGCAGATCCTGTGCCGGCGATCGAAGAACAACCCGCTCTATGTGGGCGATCCCGGCGTCGGCAAGACCGCGATCGCCGAAGGGTTGGCGCTGAAGATCATACGCGGCGAAGTGCCCGAAGTGCTGTTGCCCGCAGTCATCTATTCGCTCGACATGGGCGCGCTGTTGGCGGGCACCCGCTATCGCGGCGATTTCGAGGAGCGGCTGAAGCAGGTCGTCTCCGAACTCGAAAAGCTGCCGCACGCAGTGCTCTTCATCGACGAGATCCACACCGTGATCGGCGCGGGCGCCACCTCCGGCGGCGCGATGGACGCATCCAACCTGCTGAAGCCGGCGCTGTCGGGCGGCACGATCCGTTGCATCGGCTCGACCACCTACAAGGAATTCCGCAACCATTTCGAAAAGGACCGCGCGTTGCTGCGCCGGTTCCAGAAGATCGACGTCAACGAGCCGACTGTGGAGGACGCGATCAAGATTCTCGCCGGCCTGCGGCCGAGCTATGAGAAGCATCATTCGGTGCGCTACACGCCGGATGCGATCAAGGCCGCCGTCGAGCTGTCGAGCCGCTACATCAATGATCGCAAGCTGCCCGACAAGGCGATCGACGTGATCGACGAGGTCGGCGCGATGCAGATGCTGGTCGTCGAATCCAAGCGCAAGAAGGTGATCACGCCCAAGGAGATCGAGGCCGTGATCGCAACGATGGCGCGGATCCCGCCGAAGTCCGTCTCGACCGACGACACCAAGGCTTTGGCCACGCTCGAGACCGATCTCAAGCGCGTCGTGTTCGGGCAGGACAAGGCGATAGAGGTGCTGTCGTCGGCGATCAAACTCAGCCGCGCAGGCCTACGCGATCCCGACAAGCCGATCGGCAACTATCTGTTCTCGGGCCCCACCGGCGTCGGCAAGACCGAAGTCGCGCGCCAGCTGGCGGCGATCATGGGCATTCCGCTGCAGCGGTTCGACATGTCCGAATATATGGAGCGCCACTCGGTCAGCCGGTTGATCGGCGCGCCTCCGGGCTATGTCGGCTATGATCAGGGCGGCCTGCTGACCGACGCGGTCGACCAGCATCCGCACAGCGTGCTGCTGCTCGATGAGATCGAGAAGGCGCATCCGGACCTGTTCAACATCCTACTGCAGGTGATGGACAACGGGAAGCTGACCGACCACCACGGCAAGACGGTCGATTTCAGGAACACCATCCTGATCATGACCACCAATGCCGGCGCGTCCGACATGGCACGCGAGTCCCTGGGCTTCGGCCAGCTGACCCGCGAGGGCGAGGACGAGGAAGCGATCAAGAAGATGTTCACGCCGGAATTCCGCAACCGGCTGGATGCGATCGTCCCCTTTTCCTACCTGCCGACCGAGGTCATCAACCGCGTGGTCGAGAAGTTCATCCTGCAGCTCGAGCTGCAGCTGGCGGATCGCGACGTGCACATCGCGCTGGACGAGGAGGCCAAGGCCTGGCTCACCACCCGCGGCTACGACAAGCTCTATGGCGCGCGGCCGATGGGCCGCCTGATCCAGGAGAAGGTGAAGCAGCCGCTGGCCGAGGAGCTGCTGTTCGGCAAGCTCGTCCATGGCGGCGAAGTGAAGGTGCATGTGAAGGACGAGGCGCTGGCCTTCGAGATCACGTCCGCCCCGCCGCGCAAGCCGAAGAAGCGTGGCGGCGGCAAGGCCGGAGTGAGCGTCGAGAAGGCGTGATTCGCCTTCGCACGCCACTGGCGCGCGCCTGGGCATGACGCTCGAGCGCGCGCACATCACGATGGTGCGGGGCGCCGAATTCCTGGCAGGCTGGTCCGATCAGGAAGCCGGTGCCGTGCAGCCGGACGCTGCGCGCACCCGCTTCATCGGCAATGCGCTGCGCGAGCTCGATCGGTTCCTAAGCGTGCTGGCAGACGAGGCTGCAGCCTGTCTGGCGCCGGCGGATCATGACCGCCCCGGCTTCGCACGGCTGCGCAACGCCCCCAACAAGCTTCGCGCAGTCAATGCGATGATGGATCTGCCCTCCCCCGCGCATGAGCCGCTGCGCGCGATCGGTCGGTTGCGCGCGTGCCTGCATCACTGCCACGGCCATGTCCGTTCCGGCGGGCTGGGCGCCGATCTGCCCAGTGCGATCGCGGCGGCCGGATCGATCGGCGCCCTGCGGCATGAGGGTGATGCGATCATGCTGACCGTTCCTGCCGAACAGCTTGCAAATATTTCCCGGTCGTACCGCTCGATTGCGGACGATCTCGTTGAACATGTGCGGGCGAGACGGCCGCTGCATTGACTTTTCGCAGCTGAACGCGCATATGGAACAAGCTATCGTCGCCTGCGACGGAATTTGACGCCCCCGCGGTCGATCCTTCCATTTCACGCTTCTAGCTCTGCGAGTTCATTGACTCGCGGATGTCAATGCTCGTGAATAAGGAAGTTCACATGCCCATCGGTACAGTCAAATTCTTCAACGTCGACAAGGGTTACGGCTTCATCGCGCCCGACGACGGCGGCAATGACAGCTTCGTCCACATCACCGCCGTCGAACAGGCCGGTCTCGGCACGCTGACCCAGAACCAGCGCGTCACCTACGAGATCGAAGCCGACCGCCGCGGCAAGATGTCGGCCGTCAACCTCCAGCAGGCCTGATCGGCATGGCCAAGGAGGATCTGATGGTTCTCGACGGCCAGATCGACGAGATCCTGCCCGATGGTCGTTTTCGGGTCGTCCTCGAAAACGAGCATCGGATCATCGCCTATACGGCGGGCCGGATGCGGCGACACCGCATCCGTTCCGTCGTGGGCGATCGGGTTCAGGTCGAGATGACACCTTATGATCTCGACAAGGGCCGCATCATCTTTCGCGAGCGGACGCCCGGCGTGGGTCCGTCCCAGCGCCGCGGCTTCCGTCGCTGACGTCAACACCCAACCCAACCGTGCGCCGTATCCGGCGCGCGCAGGAGCATCATGCGTTTTAATTCCACGACCGATTTCACGATACGATCACCACGACATCATGCCGCCGCAGAGGGACTTCGGTCCCCGCCAGCAGCATCCATCCTCACCCGTCGCGATTATCGGCGGATCGTTGCCGAACTGCTCGGCTGATTTCCGGGGCCCGGCCCCGCAACCGCCTGGATCAGGAGCCTGCCAATGTCGGTGACCAGCGATTTCTATCTCGCCCGTGCCGCCGAAAGCGCACGCGCGGCTGCCGAAACCCAGCTGTCCAACGTCAAGGAGCGCGCCCTGCGCTCCGAAGCGGCCTGGCGCGCGATGGCCGAGCGGCTGCTGCGCGGTGAAGACATGCGCGATCAGCTTGCCGCCGAAAAAGCCGAGCAGGTACGATGAACCGCCCCTTCGCCAAACGCTACGATCAACCGCGGCTCTCGCCCGCCGAGGCCGAGCGGCAGGGGCGTGCTTCGCGCCACGCGATCGACAGCCTGGGTGGCACGGCTGCGGTGATCGCATTCCTCAACACGCATGACGACGCGCTCGGCGGCCGTCCGCTGGATATCGCCACCGCGAGTGAAGAAGGCCTGAGCGATGTGATCCGATTGCTGGAGACGCGCACGTCCTGATCGCTTCGCGCCGTTATCGCCATCTGCGACGGATCGGCTACTGGAAAGACGCGGAAGCCCGCGCGGCAAGCCGCAGTTCCTGCCCTGGGAAACTCGCCTCCTCAGTCAGCAATAGTGTCGATCCAGCCCGGCAGATCCGCGAGCGATGCAAGCTCGCGGTAGCGCGGATGCCCGACCGGTGCGTCCGCTGCCTCGTGCGCCCAGACGAGCGGATAGGGGATCAGCGCGGCCCAGGCGCCCGTTTCAAGCGGCGGCAGCACATCTGACTTGACCGAATTCCCCGCCATCACCGCATGCGCCGGATCGGCGCCGTGGCGGCGAAAGATGCGTGCATAGACATCCGCTGTCTTCTCGCTGACGATCTCGACGCCCGCGAACCAGTCGCCCAGGCCCGATGCGGCCAGCTTGCTCTCCTGATGAAACAGATCGCCCTTTGTGATCAGCAGCAGCCGTCCGCGATCGGCAAGCTGCTCGAGCGCGGTGGCCACGCCTTCCAGCGGCTCGACCGGATGGGCCAGCAGTTCGCGCCCGGCCGCCAGGATCTCGCCGATCACCCGGGTGGAAACGCGTCCCGCGCTCACGTCCAGCGCGGTCTCGATCATCGATAGCGTGAAGCCCTTGGCGCCGTAGCCGTAGGTCGCGAGGTTGCGCCGCTCGCACGCCGCCAGCCCCGCTTCCAGCGCATCGGCATCGGCGAAGGGCGCCAGCAGATCGTTGAAGCGGGCATGGGTCATTCGGAAGCAGGTCTCGTTGTGCCAGAGCGTGTCATCGGCATCGAGAGCGATCAGGTCGAGCGGCATGCGCACCGTTTAGCGACCAGCGGCCCCGCCGTCATCCGGAACCGGAACCGCTTGCATGACGGCCCAAAAAGACGAGAGTGCGCCATCCCTGCCCTTGCCGATGAGGTTCCGATGATCCGTGCCGCGCTGCTGCTGCTGCTTGCTTCCGCCGCTTCGATGCCAGCGCTGGCCGCGCCTGCCACGGCGCCCACCCGCACGCTTCAGGGCGTCGATCTGTTCGGCTTGGAAGTGGCGAGCGACCCGCAGATCTCGCCTGACGGCAGCCGCATTGCCTATGTCCGCCGATCGAACGACATCATGACCGACAAGGCACGGTCGACGATCTGGATGATCGATACCGCCACCGGCCAGCAGGCGCCGCTTGTGGCCGGGCCCGGATCGCACAGCAGCCCGCGCTGGTCGCGTGACGGCCGGCGGCTGGCCTATGTCTCCGCTATCGACAAGGCCGGTCCCCAGTTGATGGTACGCTGGATCGCGACCGGCGAATCCGCTCAGGTCGCGACATTGCCGACCGCGCCCAATGCGCTGGCCTGGTCGCCGGATGGCAGCCGCATCGCCTATGTCGCGACGGTGCCTGATGAGGGAATGAAGCTCGGCAAGGCCCCGGCCAAGCCGGAAGGCGCCAACTGGGCGGAGGGGCTCGAGATCATCGATGCCGTCACGTACCGCCAGGATGGCGGCGGCTATGTGAAGCCGGGCTTCGACCATATCTTCGTCGTGCCGGCGGACGGCGGCAGCCCCCGCCAGCTGAGCTTCGGGGCGGTCCACGACAATGGCCCGCTTTCGTGGACGGCGGATGGCCGCACCATCCTGTTCAGCGCGATCCGCCACCCCGATTGGGAACTGGATGCCGCCAATAGCGACATCCATGCGCTCGATGTAGCGACCGGACGCGTGACGGCGCTGACCACGCGCAATGGGCCGGACAACGAACCCAGCGTCTCGCCCGATGGCAAGTGGGTGGCCTATACCGGATATGACGACAAGCTGCTCGGCTATCAGAACAGTCGGCTCTATCTGATGCCGGTCGCCGGCGGTACGCCGCGCGTGCTGACCGCCAGCCTGGATCGCAGCGTCGACAGCCCGCGCTGGGCGCGCGACGGCCGATCCATCTATGTCCAGTATGACGAAAAGGGCGGCACGCGAGTGGCGCGCGTGTCGCTGGATGGCCGCATTACCACGGTGGCCGAAGGGCTGGTCCCGACAGCCCTCGACCGGCCCTATGCCGGCGGCCAGTATAGCGTGTCGGACAAGGGCAGCGTCGCCTTTACCGGCGGCACGCCGCTGCGCCCGGCGGATATCATGCTGACGAGCGGCGGGGCGTCGAAGCGGCTGACGCGGTTGAACGAGGAACTGCTTGCCACCAAGGCGCTGGGCCAGGTTCGGCCGCTGCCGGTCAAGTCATCGGATGGACGTGCGGTCGATGCCTGGCTGGTCACGCCACCCGATTTCGATCCTGCGCGGAAATATCCGCTGATCCTCGAGATCCATGGCGGGCCGTTCGCCGCCTATGGTCCGGTCTTCTCGACCGACAACCAGCTCTACGCATCGGCCGGCTACGCGGTGGTCTATGTCAATCCGCGCGGCAGCACATCCTATGGCGAGGAGTTCGCCAACCTCATCCACCACAATTACCCCGGCGAAGGCGATTATAATGATCTGATGGCGGCGGTGGACGCGGCGATCGCCACCGGATCGATCGATCCGAACAATCTGTTCGTGACCGGCGGGTCGGGCGGCGGCGTGCTCACCTCGTGGATCGTGGGCAAGACCGATCGGTTCAAGGCCGCCGCGACCCAGAAACCGGTGATCGACTGGGCCAGCTTCGTGCTGACCGCAGACAACACTGCGTTCTTTGCCAAATATTGGTTCGGCAAGATGCCTTGGGAAGATCCACAGGGTTATTGGGCACGATCGCCGCTGTCGCTGGTCGGCAATGTGAAGACGCCGACGCTGGTGGTGGTCGGTTCCGAGGATTATCGGACCCCGGTCAGTGAATCCGAACAATATTATTCGGCGCTCAAGCTGCGCGGCGTGCCGACCGCGTTGGTGAAGGTGCCGGGTGCTTCGCATGGCGGGCTCGCCGCGCGGCCCAGCCAGTCTGCCGCCAAGGCATCCGCGATCCTGGCGTGGTTCGATCGCTATCGCGCTAAATGAGGAGGAACGGGACATGACCGACGGCCCCGACCTGAAGGCGCGCGCAATCGCGCTGTATGACCGCTTCACGCACGAGACCCATGATCGTCGCGCCTTCATGGCGGATCTGACGAAGCTCGCCGGGTCAGCCGCCGCCGCCAACGCCCTGGCGGCCGCGATCGCCGCCAGCCCGGCAGCGGCAGCGATCGTGCCGGCGGACGACAAGCGGCTCAAGACATCCGCCGTGACCTGGGCGGTCGCGGCCGGGCGGGAGATGAAGGGCTATATGGCGCTGCCGGCCAAGGCCCGTGGCAAGCTGCCGGTCGTGATCGTGATCCATGAGAATCGTGGCCTGACGGAGCATATCCGCGATGTCGCCCGGCGGGTTGCGCTGGAAGGCTATATCGCCCTGGCGCCCGATTTCCTGTCGATCGCGGGCGGCACGCCGACCGATGAGAATCTCGCTCGCGAGGCGATCGGCAAGCTCGATCTGGCGCAAGCTGTGGCCGATGGCGCGGCCACGGTGCGCTGGCTGCGGACGCACCGCTATTCCACCGGCAAGGTCGCCGCGATGGGGTTCTGCTGGGGCGGCGCGCTGACCAACCGGCTGGCCGTCGCCAGCGGCACGGCGCTCGCTGCGGCGGTGCCCTATTATGGGCCCGCCCCAGATCCGGCCGAAGCCAAACAGGTCAAGGCCGCGATGCTGCTCCACTATGCCGGCATCGACGAGCGCGTGAACAAGACCGCCCAGCCCTGGATCGATGCGCTCAAGGCCGCAGGCGTGCCCACCGAGGCCTATTTCTATCCCGGTGCCAACCATGCGTTCAATAACGACACCTCTGCCGAGCGGTACAACAAGGCAGCGGCCGACCTGGCCTGGGGGCGGACGACTGCATTCCTGCGGACCAGACTGAAAGGCTGACACGCTCGATCGTTCCTGATACGTTCTCATCGATCCAAGGGAGACGGATGATGGCCGATACGCTGACCTTCTATACCAACCCGATGTCGCGGGGACGGATTGCGCGCTGGATGCTGGAGGAAGTCGGGCAGCCCTACGACACGGTGATCGTGGAGTGGGGCGTGGAGAACCCCGCGCTGAAGGCCATCAATCCGATGCACAAGGTGCCGACGATCCAGCATGGCGATCGGGTGGTGACCGAGTGCGCGGCGGTATGCGCCTATCTGGCCGATGCATTCCCGCAGGTAGGCCTGGCCCCTCCCCTGGACGATCGCGCGGCCTATTATCGCTGGCTGTTCTTCGGGGCCGGCCCGATCGAAGCCGCGACGACGGACAAGGCGCTGGGCATCGTGGTGCCCGACGACAAGAAGGCGATGGTCGGCTATGGCGATCTTGGCCGGGTCGTCGATACGCTGGAAGGCGCGCTGGCCGGCCGCGAGTTCATCGCGGGAGACAGGTTCAGCGCAGCCGATCTCTACATCGCATCGCATCTTGGCTGGGCGATGATGTTCAATTCGATCGAGAGCCGGCCGGTGTTCACGGACTATGTCGGGCGGCATTTCGCGCGTCCGGCCCATGTCCGCGCTAACGAGATCGACGATGCGCTGATCCCGCAAAAAGATGGTTGAGCCACGGACATGAAAAAGCCCGGCGGATCGCTCCGCCGGGCCGTTTCGCGTCCGTTTCGCGCTGGTATCAGTCGCGGCTGCCGGTGAAGTTCAGCAAAAAGGTGAACATGTTGATGAAGTCCAGGTAGAGCGTCAGCGCGCCGAGGACGATCGACTTTCCGTAGAAATCGGTTCCCTGCACGGCGAAGTAGATGCTCTTGATCTTCTGCGTGTCGTAGGCGGTGAGGCCGGCGAACAGCAGCACACCGATCCCGGAGATCGCGAACATCAGCGCCGGCGACTTCAGGAACAGGTTCAACAGCGACGCCACCAGCAGGCCGACCACGCCCATGATCAGGAAGGTGCCGAAGCCGGACAGATCACGCTTGGTGGTGTAGCCATAGAGGCTGAGCGCCGCGAACGCGACCGCCACCGCAAAGAAGGTCGTGGCGATCGACCCCCCGGTGAACACCAGAAAGATGTACGACATCGAAATGCCCATCACCACCGCGAATGCCCAGAAGGTCGCCTGCGCGGCGAAGGTGGACATGCGATTGATGCCGAAGCTGAGCGCCAGCACGAACAGCAGCGGCGCGAACATCACGACGTAGCGCAGGGCGCCGCCGCTGACGAAGATCGCCTCGGCCATGCCGGACACGGCGAAACCGTAAGCCACGATGCCGGTCAGCAGAACGCCCGAGGCCATGTAGTTATAGACCGAGAGCATGTAGGACCGGAGCCCCGCATCGACGGCGGTATCCCGCGCGCCGACACCGGCGGCACGCGCCTGGGCGGTCGCTCTGGGGTCAGACCAGTTTGCCATCTCTATCAAACTCCTCTCGCCTTCCCCAATATGGGGCTGGCATGGTGCAGATATCGGCGCAATCACGTGCCTTTTCAAGCGGAGCCGCCCGCACCGTTCTTGTAACGTTTTGTTGCCGAAAGCTGTCATGCATCGTCTGTTCGTCGCCCTGCGCCCGCCTGCCTCGCTCCGCGCGCTGCTGATCGCGGCGATGGGCGGCGTGCCTGGTGCGCGCTGGCAGGACGATGGTCAGCTGCACTGCACGCTGCGCTACATCGGCGAGGTGGACAGCCGCACCGGCGATGACATCGCCCAAGCGCTTGCCCGCGTCCGCCATCCGCCGGTCGAGCTGCGGATCGAAGGGGCCGGCACGTTCGACCGCAAGGGCCGGATCGATACGCTCTGGGCCGGTGTCGCCCCGCGTGAGCCGCTGGCAGCCCTGCACGCAAAGATTGATCGTGCGCTGATCGCGGCCGGCGTCGCGCCCGAAGGGCGGTCCTATCTGCCGCATATCACGCTCGCCCGCTTCGGCCGAGGCGCGGCGCCCGTCCATCCGCCGCTAGAGATGCTGGCGGGTCTTGGCAGCCCGCCGTTCCGCGTCGACCATTTCCTGCTCTACGAAAGCCATCTCGGCCACGATGGTGCCTGGTACGAGCCCGTTACGCGTTACGCCTTGGCCTGATCGCGGCGGCGGCGCGCGCCCGCCGCCCCCCATATCAGGTAGATCATCGCGCCGGCCACGTTCCAGATCAGGAACCATGTCTGCGTTTTCACAGGCAGGTTCAGGAACAGATAGACGCAACCTAGGATCGCGATTCCGCCCACGATCCAGGGTGCAGGCGTACGGAATGTCCGCGGCGCTTCCGGATCGCGACGACGCATGATCAACATGCAGGCGGATACCGCGACGAACGCTGCCAGCGTACCGGCATTGGCCAGCGCGGCCAGCTCGCCCAGCGGCACGATGCCGGCCAGAACCGCGACGAGCAGCGCGGTGAACAGCGTGATCCGCACCGGTGTTCCGCGTGGCGAGATCTTCGCCAGCCCGGCCGGTAGCATGCCGTCGCGCGCCATCACCAGGAAGATGCGGCTCTGCCCGTAGAAGAAGGCCAGGATCACGGTTGGCAACGCGATCACCGCCGATGCCGCCAGATAGCGCGCCGCGCCGGGCTGGCCGATCTCGCGCAGGATCAGCGCCAGCGGCTCCGGGCTGCCAGCGAAACGGGTGAAGCTGATCGCGCCGACCGCGGCCGCGGCCACGCCCATGTAGATGATCACGCAGGCGATCATCGATCCGACGATGCCGATCTTCAGGTCGCGACCCGGATTCTTGGTCTCCTCGGCTGCGGTGGCTATTGCATCGAACCCGTAGAAGGCGAAGAAGATGATCGCCGCTGCCGCCATCACACCCCGCTCGACGATCTTCCCGTCCGCCCCCTCTACCGCATGCTTGGCGAAGCCATACGGGCTGAACGGCTCGAGATTGGCCGCATCGAAATAGGGCAGTGCGACCGCCACAAACACGATCAGCGCCACGATCTTCACGGCCACCAGCAGCGCGTTGACGGTGGCGCTTTCCTTTGTGCCCAGCATCAGCATGCCAGCCACGACGAGGATGATGAAGATCGCGGGCAGGTTGATGATGCCGCCCAGTTCGGGCCCCTGCATCAGCGCCATTGGCATGCCCAGCCAGTCCCGCAGCAGCGGCGCTGCGTAGCCCGACCATCCGACTGCGACTGCGCTAACGACCAGCGTATATTCCAGGATCAGGCTCCAGCCGATGATCCAGGCGATCCGCTCTCCGATCACGACATAGCTGTAGGTATAGGCGCTGCCCGATGCCGGGATCATTGTCGCCATCTCGGCATAGGCCAGCGCGGCACAGGCGCAGATCAGCCCGGCGACCGCGAACGAGATGATCACCGCGGGGCCGGCCATGCCGGCCCCCACGCCGATCAGGGTCAGGATGCCTGTGCCGACGATCGCGCCGACGCCGAGCGCAACGAGATGCGGCCATCCCAGCGTGCGGCGCAACTGCTGGCCGCCATGGGTCGCACCCTCCCCGCCGATCGTCTTGCGGACCCCCAATACGCCCATAACTGCCCCTCGCATCTTCGTTGCGCGATGGGTGCCGCAGATTGCTCGGCAGGTCCATCGCCGAGCCGTGGTGGTGGTGCAAAAAGGGCGGCGGCGAACGGTGCCGCCGCCGCCCAGTGTGGGTCGCAACACGCGCCTATCGATTCGAACCGAACCGCACATCCCCCGTTTGCGGTAAGTATCGGCAAGTGTGCGAAGTCGGGACATGCATTTAGTTGCGGTTGCACTGTTTCTTTTCTAGCGCTTCGTCATGGGTCGCCTTTCGTGGTCGTGATGCGTAACGAAATCGTGCTGGCAGCGGTTGGCGATGCTTTCGCGGCCGCGGCGCTGGACGATGCGTTGTGGATGCCCGCACTGCAGGCGCTGGCCGATGCTACGGGATCGAACCGCGCGCAGCTCGTCGGCATCGGTGGTTCGGCCAATATCCCGTTCAACTGGGTCACCGGCTTTCCCGAAAAGGCGTTGCGCGAATTCGTGGAGATCGATGGCGGCAGCCCTGCGGTCAATCCGCGGGTGGCCGCCTCGCAGCGTGCGGCCGTCATGGAAGTGGTGCACGAGGATGATTATGACCGCGTCATGCCGGACATCCATGGCGACATCTATGCCGATTTCGCGCGTGACAACGACATCCCGTTCGGTTGCCAGTCGGCGCTTCAGGTCGACCGCCACGGCCTGATCGGCTTGGCCGTGCTGCGCACCGCGAGCGACGGGCGGACCACCCCGGAACAGCGCCGGATGTTCGCGGGAATCGCGGGCCATGCCCGGGCGGCGGTGCGGATCCAATCCGCATTGGAACATCGCGGTGCGGCGCTGGTCGCGGGGGCCTTCGAAACGCTGGACGCTGCCGTATTCGTGCTCGATGGGCTGGGCCGTGTCGCCGCCTACACGCCGGCTGCGCAGCGGCTGCTGTCATGCGGGCGGCTGCGAATCGCGGATGATCGGCTGGCGGCCGCGCCGCGCGCCGATGGCGTGGCCCTGGATCACGCGGTCCGACGCATGCTGGATACGGGCGATCAGCCGATGACCAGCCTGCTGCTGCGTGGCGGCCCCGACGACGAGATGCTGGTCGTCGATGTCAGCCGGTTGCCGCGCCAGCCCTGGAGCCTGGGTTATCGGCCGAGCCTGCTGCTGGTGCTGCGCGGCAGCGGGCGATTGCATGCGGCACGGTTCGATCTGTTGCGAGACGCGCACGGCCTGTCGCGTGCCGAGGCCGATATCGTACTGCGGCTGGCGGCTGGCGACGATCGCGAGAGCATCGCGGCGGCGCGCGGCGTGTCCGTGCAAACGGTACGCACCCAGCTGAAGACGATCTTTGCTAAGATCGGCGTGCGGCGCGAAGTCGATCTCGTGATTCGTCTCGCACCGCTGCTGCACTCTACTTTCTAGCCGGATCCGGTTCGGTCGTAACGGCTGTGCCGACGATCACTTCGCCCAAGAGAACTTTGGCTAGGGTCTGGCATGATTGCGGCTTTACGGGCTATGCTCCCGGTTCCGTCGGCCCGGGCAGGAAGGGGATCGAGCGTGCTGACCGTCTCCGAAGCGCAGATGGCGGCGGTGTCGATCGGCTATCGGGACCGCCTGATTGCGCGGCTCGGGCAATTCCTGACCGACGGGCATCCGCAGGAGACCAGCGCACTCGGCCCGGCGGGGCTGCACGCCTTCGTCGAACAGGGCATGGCCGCCGCGGCCCGCCATGGGATGGAAGATGAACAGTCGGTCGGCCTCTATCTCACGCTGACGCTGCTCTACGGCCCGGATTTTGCGGCCACCCCCGAACAGGCCCGGCTCCAACAACTATTGGCGCTCGACGTCGATGGCCGTGTGAAGATGCGGTGGATGGCCGATCACATGATCGCGGCCGAGGAACGCGGCAGATGAGCGGCGGTGGCGGCAGCGGCGGCGGCTGGGTGCGCGGCAATCGCCCGGGCCAGCCGCCCGCGGCGCCCGCACAGCCGGCGACGACACCTTGGCGGTCGGCCGAACCAACTGCCTGGTCCGATGCCCCGCCACCGGTGCCGCCAAAGCCACAGACCACCCCCTGGCAATCCGCCGAGCCGTCTGCGTGGTCCGATCCGCCCCCGCCCGTTCCACCCAAGCCCGCGTGGAAGCCGGCCGTTCCGAACAAGCCGGTGCTGGATGCGCTGCAACGCGCGCAGGCGACGCTACCGGCCAACAGCGTCGCCAGCCCGGTGCAGACCTGCCCCTATCGGCTGAAGGAGAAGGTGACGCCGCGGATCAGCGGGGTGGATCGCCTGAAACGCCGCCGCGCCGACATCCCCAAGAGCGAGAACGGCAAGATTACGCTGAAGGTCGAACGGACCTGGCAGAACCTGGGCTACACGCTGGATGGCACCGGCACGCTTACGCCCGCCCCGGGCGGATGCGATCTGTTCACCGATCCGGGCTTCACCAATCCGGTAGCCGGGCCGCTGACCTATCCGGTGTCCAAGCTGCTGGCCGGGATGGATCTTTATGTCCGCCCCGCCGATCGCGACGGGGCGAGCGCCACCTTCACGCTGGCGTTGAGCGATGCGCGTGACGATCGGATCATTGTCGACGCCGCGGTCAGCCACAGCGTCACGATCGAGGACGTGGGCGTGGTACGCCCCACCATCAAGACCGAATACAAGGTCGCGATGCTCGATCAGGCGCTCTACACCTTCCAGCGCCCTGGCGAGCCGAAGCTGGAGCCCGATCCGACCCGCATCGAGCTGGGGCTCGACAATCACGATCCGCGCTACACCGGGCACGGCACCTTCCAGCCCGGGGGCAAGTCGCGCCTGTTCCTTGATCCGACCTGCCGGACACTGGCGACGAACCTGAAATTCACTGCCGATCAGCTACGCGCCGGCGTGAAGCTATGGGCTCGCGGGCTGACCCAGGGCGTGATCGACATGACCCTGACGCTGTCACCCTCGACCGATCCAATGGTGGAGGCGGGCCCGCCTGCGACCGAGACATTCGGCGTCGCCAGGCTGGCCATGAAGCTCAGCCATTATGACGATGCCGCCACCAAGCCCGCCAAGCGCCCGCACGACGATGCCGGGCTGGTGCAGCAGGTGATGACCGATGCCGACAAGGTCGCCGGTCGCCGCCTGCTGAGTGTGCAGCGCGCGGCGCATGCTTCGCGCGCGAAAGTAGAGGTGTTGAAGCTCGAGGCGGGCGATTGGCCGGCCGGCAGCGATGCGCACATGATCGTGATCGACCAGTTCCGACGCGCATCGGGCGGCGGATCGCGCATCCTGAAACTGTTCGATGCTGAAAAGGGCGGCAATGAGGTCGCGCTGCCGCTGCAGATCGGCGTGCCGGCGCTGAAAGCGGCCCCCAAGACCTATTGGGTCGAAGGCGCCAGCGCCGGATCGGACTGGTCCGATTGCGGGCTGGAGGTGGGCATGGACCGCACCGATCCGCCGCCCATTCCTAAGATACCCAAACATTATGGCGATTTCGGCCGCTTCACCGTGATCGAGGTCGTCTCCGCGGACCTGACGCCGATCGCGGAGCGGCTGGAGGATGACGGCGCCGCTGCCGGATCGAAGAAATACACGATGTGGACCAACCTGAAGAAGGGCGGCGCGGGCCGCGAGGTCGAGGTGGAGGCCAAGATCCATCCGCCGCTGAGCGGGCTCAAACTCTATTTCCGCTGGGTGGCCGATGCCGCCAACCGCAAGACCAACAACGGCGTCGACCTGGATGAGATGTGGCCGCGGATCGACGGTAGCTGGACGAAGGCGCAGGCGATAAAGTTCGACTGGTTCGACACGCTGACGCGGGGCGCGGACAAGCATCGCACTGCCATCACCAACCATGGCAGCGCCAAGTGCAAGCTCGTCACTGCGCGCTACGGCGGGGATAAGGCGAAGATCGGCATCTATATCAGCCAGGATCCGCAGCAGGGCCAACACGAGGCGGGCGATGCGCTGCACGCGCAGGAGCCGCCGCAGTTCAACACGGTCGAGGTACGGCGCAAATTTTGGATCCAGCTGATCCAGGCGGCAGGCTCGCCGGCGCTGAGCACGGCCGCCGCCACTGCCAATTTCGATGCGGTCCGCGCGACCATGATCACCAAGCCTCAGCTTGACCTGAGCGACGCGGACATGCGGCGCATCCCCAATTCGCGGTTCGTGGGCTATATGATCAACGAAGGCGCTGGCAACGGCATGCAGACGATGATCAGCAACCTCAACAAGGACAAGTTCTACACCCGATACAAGCCAGCTGCGCTGACCCTGCCGGTTGCGATCGGCGATGCGCAGTGGGATCTCAACGGCCGCGACGAACGGGTGACCGTAGTGCTCGCCAATCGGCTGGCCGGTGCGTTCCCGATAACCGAACGCACCACGCACTGCCTGTCCAGCCCGGCGATCAACGGCAAACCGCTATTCCGTTCCGGCAGCTACGAACTGTTCAAATATGATCACGCGGCCGCGCAGTGGACACTGGCCAAGCGCGGCAAGGTGCGCGAAAGCCATGTCTTCGTCGATCCCAACCGGACATCGGTGTTCGACGTGTCGGTCAACGATCCGACCGACACCGGCAGCGGATCGCTAATCACCAACCAGCATTACATCACGATCACGCTGAACCTTCAGTGCGCCGCCGGCCCCTATGCCGGGGAATCGCAGAATCAGCGCATCATCACCATCCGCCAGGCAGATCGCCAGTTCAACGATACGATCGTGCACGAATGCGGCCACGCCTTCCGCCAGGTCATCAATCCCGGCAATCAGCTGCCACAAGGCCCGACCCATCCCAATTCGCAGCTGGGGCAAGGCTGGCACTGCTTCCACCATGAGGCGGGCGAGCTGCGCAACTGCGTGATGGATCCGGTGGTGCAATCGGACGCGGACGGCATCCACCGCTTCTGCGAAGTGTGCCATGGCTTCATGGTGATCGAAGAAATGTCCGACGTCCAATGATCCGCGCCGCACGCGCAGGCATCGGCCTTGCGCTGGGTGCGCTGCTGGCGCTGGGTGCGGGCGCTGCAGGCTGCGATGGCGGAAGCCAGGCTGCGCCGCCACCGCCGCCACCACCAGCACCGGTCGCAACATCGCCTGCCCCTGCCCTGTCCCCTGCCGGGAGAACCATGATGGCCACTCGTCCCGAACCGGCGCCGCTGCCTGCCTTTGCCGATGCCGATTTCGAACATTTGGGAGAGGACCAGCTCGACGAGCTCGAAATGGCGCTCGCATCGATCCAGAAGCCGCTCCTGTCGGTGGCGGCGCCCGCCCGGCTCGATCCACGGCGCAGCGATACACTGCCTGTCCTCCTCGCCAGCCGAGTGAACAAGCACCGTCGGTGGGACGTGCAGCCCCAGCTCAACATGATCGTGGCGATCTCGGATCTCGTCACCGGCGACGTGGCGTTCCACTTCCCGTTCGTATCGGGCAAGCCGGTGATGCCGTCCGGCCGCTCGCGGTTCGGCCCCGAACCGGCGGAGCCGTGGGAATCGGCCGCCTTTCCGAAGGTGTCGCTGCTCGAACTGCCGCTCGGCAAGGCGCGCGAAGGCGCGCGGTTGCTGGCCACCACTGCGCTGTACTTCGACTGGAAATCGCCGACCGTGCGTACCGCGATCTCAGGCGAGCCGCGCGCCTATCCGGCCGAGCCGGCGACCGCCGCCGCCTGGCTGATGCCGAACCCGACCGGTGATCTCGCCGCACCGCCCTCGTCTGCCCCGGCTTCGATGGTCGTCCAGCGCAGCGATCGCGGCGTGTTGGTGGCGATCGGCCGCGTCAACGGACCGGCGGGAAGCCGCGCGCTGCCAGTCACCCTGCTGATGCTGCGACGCGACGATTTCACCGCCCACAAGCAGCGCATCGTGCTGGTGCCCGATGCCGCGGGCGGGGCAAGCTTTGCAATCAACCTGTCGATGGCGCTCAACGCCGGCAGGCCCGCCCAAGAGATGTTCTACCTGATCGCCGGCCCCGAAGTAATCGGCCCGTTCGCGCCCGACGGCTGACCGAGCATCACCGCCTCGGGTGCCACATCGGTGCCGCACGATCTCTGCTCACACCGTCACAAAAAAGGTCCTTCCCTAACCCCGCGGCGGGCAAAGTTGGCTCAATGTCGTGGCAAATCCGTTCCGCCGGCGCTTGACCCGCGCCGGCAATATCCCTGTATTCGCGCCGCTCTTCCGACAAAGGACACCGCATGACGCTGCGCCACGCCGCACCCTCGATCCTCGCTACGCTGGCCGCCGGACTGCTGCTGGCGGCCGCCGCCCCGGAGGCGGCCGATCCCTATCTGTGGCTGGAGGATGTTGAGGGCGCGAAGGCGATCGCGCAGGTCAAGCAATGGAATGCCAGCGCGGACAAGCGGTTGGAAGGTACGCCGCGATACGAAGCCTATCGCCGCCGCGCGCTCGATCTGCTGCAGGACGATCGGCAGATCGCCACGCCTACCACCGTGATCGGCGGCAATGTGCTGAACCTGTGGCGCGACAAGGCCAACCCGCGTGGGCTGTGGCGGATCGCGCCTATCGCCAGCTTCGCGGCCGGCAAGCCACAGTGGCGCACGCTGATCGACGTCGATGCTTTGGGCAAGGCGGAGACGCGCAGCTGGGTCTGGGGCGGCGCTGTCTGCCGCGCGCCCGATTATGCGCGCTGCATCGTCAGCCTGTCCGACGGCGGCGGCGATGCGGCGGAGAAGCGTGAGTTCGACATTGCATCCGCCCGGTTCGTCGAGGGCGGTTTCACGCTGCCCGCCGCCAAGGGCAACGTCGCGTGGGCCGGTGGCGATGCGCTGCTGGTGGCGACCGACTTCGGGGCTGGCAGCCTCACCACATCGGGCTATCCGCGGATCGTGAAGCGGTGGCGGCGCGGCACGCCGCTGGCATCGGCATCCACCATCGCGGAGGCTGCGACCGGCGACGTCCGCCTGTCACCGACCGTGATCACCGATGCCACCACCAGCTGGCCGATGGTGATGCGCGGGATCGATTTCTATCGCACCGAGGTCCGCCATATTGCGCCCGACGGCCGGCTTGTCGCGTCGCCGCTGCCGCAGGAGGCGGAGGTGGAAGACGTGATCGACGGACTGCTCGTCGCCAAGCTGGACAAGGATTGGCAGGGTCACAAGGCAGGCGCGCTGGTCGGCTATTCGATCCCGGATCTTGTGGCGGGGAAACCGGTGGCGATCCGCGACATCATGGTGCCGGGCAAGACGCAGTCGATCGAGCAGGTGGCGGCCGGCAAGTCGGTTCTCTGGGTCAAGCTGCTCGACGATGTCTCGGGCAAGCTCGTCGCGCTGCGTGCGGGTGCGGACGGCCGCTGGGCGCAGACGGCGAGTCCGCTGCCGGCAAATGCGACGGTGCGGCTGGATGCGACGTCAGGCCAGGAGGATCTCGCTTTCGCAACGGTCGAGGCGATGCTGACCCCGCCGACGCTCTATGCGGTGCGCCCGGGGGCCGGCCCGATCGCGGTCCAGTCGCTGCCGGCGCGGTTCGATGCCAGCGCGTTCGAGGTGACGCAGCGCTTCGCAACCTCGAAGGACGGTACCCGCATCCCCTATTTCCTGGTGCGCCGGAAGGGACAGACCGGCCCGGCGCCTGCGCTGATCCATGCCTATGGCGGCTTCCAGGCGGCGCAGACGCCGACCTACCTGACCGAGCAGCCCTATCGCAGCGGCCCGGCCGCGCTGTTCTGGGCGGAAGGCGGCAATGCCTATGTGCTGGCCAACATCCGCGGCGGCGGCGAATATGGCCCGGCCTGGCATCAGGCGGCGCTGCGTGAGAAGCGGCAGAACGCCTATGACGATTTTCACGCGGTTGCCGAAGACCTCGTGCGCACCGGCGTCAGCGCCAAGGGCAGGATGGCGGCATCCGGCCGCTCGAACGGCGGACTGCTGGTCGGCGTGCTGATGGAACAGCGCCCCGATCTCTACGGCGCGATCGTGATGGGATCACCGCTGATCGACATGAAACGCTATTCCCACTTGCTGGCTGGCGCGTCGTGGATGGGCGAATATGGCGATCCCGACGTGCCGGCGGACTGGGCTTTCATCGCGCGCTATTCGCCCTACCAAAATTTGAAGGCGGGCGTGCGCTATCCCGCCCCATTCATCTACACATCCACCAAGGATGATCGTGTCCATCCCGGCCATGCCCGCAAGTTCGCGGCACGGCTGGCGGAGCTCGGCCAGGACTTCTATTATTCGGAGGCGATCGAGGGTGGCCATGCGGCCGGGGCGGACCGGATCGAGGACGCCCGACGCGCGGCGATGGTGACGATCTATCTGGAGAGGGAACTCGGCGGTGACCGCGCGAAAGATCCAATGCGATAATCGGTGATTCCGATCAGGCAGACTGTTTTAACTGATTTGCTAGATCAGTGCGCGGCGCTTAGCCTGCTGTCATCAGTTTCAACAATGTCCGCTCGTACCCCTTTGCGAGACGGACCCGGCGAGGAGAAGACGCATGGACGCGAAGACGAGCGGTGACCCGCTGAGCGGTTGCCCGATGAAGGAAGACAAGGCGCTGCGGTCTTTGCTCGGCCGTACCAACCGCGATTGGTGGCCCAACCAGGTGCCGCTGGATATCCTCCAGCAGAACGGGCTTTCGAGCGACCCGATGGGCCCGGATTTCGATTACGCAGCCGAATTCAAGACGCTCGATCTGGCGGCGGTGAAGGCGGATCTGACCGCGCTGATGACGGACAGCCAGCCCTGGTGGCCGGCCGACTATGGCCATTACGGCCCATTCTTCATCCGCATGGCGTGGCACAGTGCCGGCACCTATCGCACCGGCGACGGCCGCGGCGGCGCTTCGTCGGGCTCGCAGCGCTTCGCGCCGCTCAACAGCTGGCCGGACAACGGCAACCTCGACAAGGCCCGCCGCCTGCTCTGGCCGATCAAGCAGAAATATGGCCGCAAGCTCAGCTGGGCGGATCTGATGATCTTGGCCGGCAATGTTGCGATCGAATCGATGGGCGGACCAGTGTTCGGTTTCGGCGGCGGCCGCGCCGATGTGTTCGAGCCCGAGAAGGACATCTACTGGGGCACAGAGGAGGAATGGGTCGGCAGCGAGAGCAGCCAGACCCGCATCCAGCCCGATCGCGAGATGGCGCTGGAAAGCCCGCTCGCCGCGATCCAGATGGGCCTGATCTACGTGAACCCGGAAGGCCCGGGCGGCAATCCCGACGCACTGCAGTCTGCCCGTGACATTCGCGAAACGTTCGCGCGGATGGGCATGAATGATGTCGAGACCGCGGCGCTAACTGCCGGCGGCCACACGTTCGGCAAGGCGCACGGCGCGGGCGACGCATCGCTGGTCGGTGTCGAGCCGGAAGGCAGCGACATTGCGCAGATGGGCTTCGGCTGGACCTCCACCCATGAGAGCGGGATGGGCGATCACACCATCACGTCGGGCATCGAGGGATCGTGGACCCCGACCCCGATCAACTGGGACATGACCTATTTCGATATGCTGCTCGACCATGAGTATGAACTGGTTCGCAGCCCGGCAGGTGCCAAGCAGTGGCAGCCCGTCGGCAACCCGGAAGAGACCCTCGCGCCCAAGGCGCATACGCCGGGCGTGAAGGTGCCGACGATGATGACCACCGCCGACATGGCGATGAAGGTCGATCCAGAATATCGCAAGGTGATGGACAAGTTCCGCGCGGATCCGGCCTATTTCGCCGATCAGTTCGCGCGCGCCTGGTTCAAGTTGTGCCACCGCGACATGGGGCCAAAGGCGCGTTACCTGGGGCCCGACGTTCCGGCAGAGGATCTGCTGTGGCAGGATCCGATACCGGCGGCGGATTATGCGCCGATCGGCGAAGGCGACATCGCTGCGCTCAAGGGGAAGATCCTCGGTTCGGGCCTGATGGTTTCCGAACTGGTATCGACCGCCTGGGCGTCCGCTGCCACCTATCGCGGCTCCGATCATCGCGGCGGTGCCAATGGCGCACGGATTCGGCTGGCTCCCCAGAAGGACTGGAAGGTCAACCAGCCCGAGCAGCTGGCCAAGGTGCTGAACGTCTATGAAGGCATCAAGGCCGAGTTCGACGGTGCAGGTGGTGGCAAGAAGGTGTCGATCGCCGATCTGATCGTGCTCGGCGGGACCGCCGCGGTCGAGAAGGCGGCGAGGGACGGCGGCCATGCCGTGGCGGTGCCGTTCACGCCGGGGCGGACCGACGCCAGCGCCGAGCAGACCGACGCCGAAGGCTTCGATGTGCTTGAGCCGAAGGCAGACGGCTTCCGCAACTATCTCGGCGTGCGTTACAACGTGCCGACCGAGGAGCTGCTGGTCGACCGCGCCCAGTTGCTGCGGCTGAGCGCGCCGGAGATGACAGTGCTGGTCGGTGGCCTGCGCGTGTTGGGTGCCAATCATGGCGGCTCGCCGCACGGCGTGCTGACCGATCGGGTCGGCACGCTGACCAACGACTTCTTCGTCAACCTGCTCGACATGGGGACGGCCTGGAAGGAAGTCGACGAAAGTGGCGACGAGGAATATCTCGGCACCGACCGCGCCACCGACGAAAAGAAGTGGACCGCGACGCGGACCGACCTGTTCTTCGGGTCCAACTCGCAGGTCCGTGCGATCTCCGAAGTCTATGCCTCGGCCGATGCCGGCGAGAAGTTCGTGAAGGACTTCGTGAAGGCCTGGACCAAGGTGATGAATGCCGATCGGTTCGATCTGAACTGATCGGATATCGGCCCGGCCGTCGACCAGATCGGCGGCCGGGTGCGATCCGGCTTGTCGCACGGCGCGGTTCCTGGCGATAAGCGCGCATGAGCGACCATCCCGACACGCCGCCTACCGTCCGCCTCCAATCGCTATCGGGCGTGCTGCGCCGCGCTGCGCTGCGCCATCGCGATCGGCCCGCCATCCTCTGCGGCGATATGCAGTGGAGCTATGCCGAATTCGATCGCCTCGTCGATCGGCTTGCCAATGGTCTGGCCGAAGCCGGCATCCGCCCCGGCGACCGGATCGCGCTGATCGCGCGCAACAGCCATGCGTTCATCGCCCTGCGATTTGCTGTCGCGCGTGCGGATGCCGTGCTGGTGCCGATCAACTTCATGCTGAACGCCGAGGATGTCGGCTATGTGCTGGCGCATAGCGGCGCGCGGCTGCTGTTTGCCGATATCGATACGATCGATGTGGCGCTGGCTGCCCGCACGCCGGGTATCGAGGCGATCTACGGCCTGCCCGGGGAAGCGCTGCCAGCGCCGTCCGGCATACCAGCGTGGGATGCGCTGTTCGGTGCCCTTACGCCCCGACAGGAGACGCGCGGCGGCGGCGATCTGCTGCAGATCATCTACACCAGCGGCACCGAGTCCCGACCGAAGGGCGCGATGCTGTCGCACGATGCGGTACTATGGGAATATCAGAGCTGCATCGTCGATTGCGAATGGACCGCGGACACGATCGCTCTGCACGCGATGCCGCTCTACCACTGCGCACAGCTCGATTGCATGATCGGCCCCTCGCTGCAGGTGGGCGGCTGCAACATCATCACGGCCGATCCGTCTCCGGCCAATTTGCTGCGGCTGCTGGCGGCGCACCGCGCCAATTCCTTCTTCGCGCCGCCGACCGTCTGGATCGGTCTGCTGCGCCACGATGCGTTTGACGCCACCGATCTCGGCGCGCTGGCCAAAGGCTATTATGGCGCGTCGATCATGCCGGTGGAGGTGCTGCGAGAATTGCGCGCGCGCCTGCCCCGGCTGCGGCTGTGGAACCTGTACGGCCAGACCGAGATCGCGCCCGTCGCGACCATATTATTTCCTGAGGAGCATGCCGAGCGACTGGGATCGGCCGGCCGGCCGACACTGCATGTCGAAACCCGGATCGTGGACGATGCGATGGCTGAGGTCGCGGTGGGCGAAGTCGGCGAGATCGTGCATCGATCGCCGCAATTGCTGACTGGCTATTGGGACGATCCCGTCCGCACGGCGGAGGCGTTCGCGGGCGGCTGGTTCCACAGCGGCGATCTCGGCTGGCGCGATGCGCATGGCTATATCACCGTGGTCGATCGCAAGAAGGACATGATCAAGACCGGCGGCGAGAATGTCGCCTCGCGCGAGGTGGAAGAAGCACTCTATGCCCACCCCGCCGTGTCCGAGGTGGCGGTGATCGGCCTGCCGCACGCGAAATGGATCGAGGCGGTCACGGCCGTCGTCGTCCCGCGAACGGGCCATGTCGTCGATGCCGACATGCTGGCCGCCCACTGCGCCGAGCGGCTGGCCGCGTTCAAGCGGCCCAAGGCGATCCATTTCCGCGATGCGCTGCCCCGCAACGCAAGCGGCAAGATCCTGAAACGCGCGCTACGCGAGGAACTGGCGGGCGGAGGCTGATCCCCCGACCTGCCCGTTCACTTCGCCGCTTCGGCCTTTGCCGCCGGCTTTCCGGTGCTTTCCAGATAGCTTGTGATCTGGAGGACGGTCTCCAGATCGTCAATCGGCGCGACTGCCATCTTGGTACCCGGATAATAGGATTGCGGGTTCGAGATGAACGCGACCAGGCTGTCGCGATCCCACTGCACCTGCGTCTTCGGATCGCTCATCGCTGCGGAATAGGAATAGCCCGGCAAGGTGCCGGAGCGGCGCTGGGCGACACCATTCAGATCGGGACCGATCTCGCCTTCGGTGAAGCTGCCCGCCTTGTGGCAGCTGGCGCATTGCTGCCCGAACAGCGTCTTGGCCTTCGCCTCATCATATTTGAAGGCGAACAGGACCTGCGTGAACTTTTCCTGATAGACGCCGCGACTGGCGAAATCCTGGACCATGTTGCCCGAGTCCGCCTTGGCATAGGATTGCGCCACGCGCGCCTGTTCGGCCTTGGTGGGCACGCCCGGGCGCAGCCGCAGCAGCCGCCCCCGCGATGCATCGGTCAGCACATAGAGATAACCGTCCGGCCCCTGTGCGACCGATCGGATGCGTTCGCGCAGATCGCCCATCAGCGCTTCTTCCTGCACGACCTTGTTGTCGTGCACGCGCAAGCGCCGCAGCACCTGCCCCATCAGTTCGGCCGCGAAGAAATCGCCCTTCCACTGCGGAAAGCGGCTGCCGTCATAATAGGCCAGGTCCCCCGGCGCACGCGACGGTGACCACACCGCGATCGGATCGACGAACTCCGCTCCGTCCTGACGGTCGGACATCGCCCGGCCGGTATAGTCGAACCCCCAGGTGACGAGCGGCCAGCCATAGTTGCCGCCCGCCTTCACCACGTTCATTTCGTCACCGCCCTTGGGGCCGATGTCGATCGTCCAGATCCGGCCCTCGGCATCGCGCGCCAGCCCGGCCGAATTGCGAAAGCCCATTGCCCAGATCTCGGGCTTGGCGCCTTCGGTCTTGGCGAACGGGCCGTTCGCGACCGGGCTGCCGTCGCGATTGAGATGGATGATCTTGCCGGACTGGTTGTCTGTCCGCTGCACCATGCCGCGGCTGCCCTGCCCGCCCGATCCGACGCCGACCAGCATCGTCTTGTCCGGCAGGAACAGGATCCGCATGATGTTGGGGCCGCCCGGCGGGGCCGGCGTGGCGGTGGTGAACAACAGCTTCTGATCGACCAGCTGGCCGCCCTGGAGCTTCGCCTTCATCAGATGGCCGGTGCGGGCGCTGTCGGTGCCCGTGACGTAGGTCAGGTAGATCATGTTGTTGCTGGCGAAATCCGGGTCCAGCTTCACATCCAGCAGGCCATCGAAGATGCTGGTATTCAGCACTTCGGGCGTGCCAGCGATCGGCGTCGGCTGCAGCACGCCGCCCTTGACCAGCCGCAGCCGGCCCGGACGCTCGGTGATCAGCATGTCGCCATTGGGTAGCCAGGCCATCGCCCAGGGGTGGTCGAGCTTGTCGATCACCTGCTCGACCCAATAGCTGGTCTGCGGCGCGCTTTGGTCGGCAGCGGCCGGGCTGCCCCCGCCCGCGATCATCGCGATCCCTGCGACCACCATCGCTACCGGCACGGCGTGGGCCAGCACGCGCATGTTGAAGCTCGTCTTCGCCTTCATCGACACCCTCTCCGATCGGCCGCCGCTTTGGTCGCTGGCGTGGACTCCTCGCATCCCGAATAGATGGGTTTGCAGTCACTGCCACTGGCGAAAATGATGTCCTATGATCGAATTCGAGCCTGTTGTTGATGCAGCGATGCCGCGCAGCCTAGTGATCAGGGCCGTTGGCGGCGAAAGGTCGGCAGACCTTCGGGAAAGTCCGCACCCCGCCAGTTGCCGCCTAGCCCCATCCGGTCCGCCGTCGGAAAGCGCGCCGCGAACTCGGTGATCGGCATGTAATAGAGGAAGGACAGCTGGCGTTCGGCGAACTTCCAGCACCCGGCTTCTCGACGATAGCGATCGGCATAGCGGATCGCAGCGATACTGGCGACGCCATCGGGTGAGGTCTCGGCATGCGCCAGCACCAGCCCGCTCGCGATATCGGCGTCCGCATCGTCGAACCGCACGAACCGATCATGCGTCCAGTGATAGGCCGGGCCGCGGATCGCGAGCATCCGCCCGAACATCGCCATCACGGCCTCGCGGCCGCTGGCATCCATCAGCCGGTCGCGGGACTGGATCACGACATCTTCGGTGAACAGGCTTTCGAGACGATCATAGTCGTGCTCGTCGCAGGCGATGCCATAGGCACTGCAGAGTTCGGCGATCTCCGCACGCGCCTCCAGCCGATCGATCCTCAATTCGAGCGAAACCATGCGCGTCTCCAAAACCATGCATATCGCCGAGCGCGGCGTTCAATAGCGGACGGTCAGCTGCAATTGCACCGTCCGCGGCAAGGTGCCGTATCCGCTCTGATCCGCGCTGATGCCCGCGGGCGTTCCGGTGCCGGACCCAGTCGCCGGTGCATCCTGCGCGCCCAGGAAATATTGGCGGTTCGTCAGGTTCTTGCCGATCAGCGCCAGTTCGTAGCGGCGATCCGGGGTGCGGAGCTGGAAGCCGGCATCGAGCGTGACATAGGATCCCACTGCCGATAGCGGATTACCCAGGCTGGAAGCAAGGTAGTTGTCGCTATAGCGGGCGTTCGCGTTGAAGCCGAAATCGATCGCCTCGCTCAGCGAGCCATCATAGCTGATCCCCAGCGTACCGGTCCATTCGGGTGCCACCGCTGGCGGGCGTCCGCTCAGATCCTGCTGCGGGAAACCGCCGGGCCCCGTCGGGCTCGGGCAGCCGAGCTGGGTGCTCTGGCCGGAATAGCAGGGGCCGGTGAAGCTGCGGAAGCGCGCCTTGTTGTAGTTCACCGATGCATTGAACACGAGCCCGGGCACGGCGCGCGGCGCATATTCGAACTCGGTCTCGATCCCCTTCGTGATCACCGACCCCGCGTTGATCGTCAGGAACGCGAAGGTCGGCGAATTGAAGAAATCGACCTGCAGATTGGTATATTTGAAGCGGTAGAGCGTAGTGTTGAACCGCAGCTGGCGATCGAGCAGCGTGGTCTTGATCCCCGCTTCGACCCCCTTGGCCTTTTCGGGTTCGAAGATGAAGTCGGCGGCGGGATCGGTCGATAGCGCGCTGTAGATGCCGGAGTTGGAGAGGCCGCCCGACTTGTAGGCAGTTTTGTAGGCGGCATAGAGGTTGACGTCCTCGGTCGGCTTGTAGGCCAGCGTCACTTCCGGCGACCAGTTGGTGAAGGTCTGGTCGGCGTTGACCGCAACCCCCTGCACGAACAGCGCCGTCAGCCCCGGGTTCACATAGGGCTGGATGAAGTAGCTGTCCTTTGTCTCGCGAATGTAGCGGACGCCGGCGGCAAGCTCGAAGCGCGGCAGGAATTTCCAGTTGACCTGGCCGAAGCCGGAGATCGTCTCGCCCTTGGTTTCGCTGTTCTTCGAATAGGCCACGAACCGCATGCCGGCCGGCGCGGCACTATTCTCGGCGCCGGCGAACAGCACATTCTGGTCGAACACACGCTTGGTGTTCTGGTAGAATACGCCGGCCAGCAGGTTCAGCGGACCTTCGAAATCGGTGGTGACGCGGGTCTCGTTGGAAAATCCGCGCCATGTGGATCGTTCGGTCGCCCAGATCGGGCCGGTCTGGTAGGCGCAGTTGCAGTTCCAGCTATTCGTATTCTCGTTGTAGAAAGTTGTCGACGTCAGTTTCACGTCGCCGAAATCATAGTCGATATTGCCGATCAGATTCCACGACCGATAGCGGTTGTAGAGATCGCCATCGCCTGCGAACGGGGTCTGGCTGGCGATCTCGGCCGGCAGATCGTTCTGGTGGACCACGAAATTATCGTCGCGGCACGGTACGGTCGGCGACAAGGTGCTGAAGCCGTTCGCGCAGGCGAAGTTCACATAGTTCCAGCTGTTGTTGTTGACCCGGTTGCGATCGATGTTCGCTTTCAGCGTTGCGGTCAGCTGACCGGTCGGCTTCCATTGCAGCGTGATGCGGCCGAGGAATTCCTTTTCACCAGGCTGTTCACGCGCCGCGACGGGGGCGGTGTAGTTGGTGGTGGCCCCTGTCGCCACATCAGTGGTTGCATAGGGGATCACCGGAGATTCGTTGCGATAATAGCCGCCGAACATCTTGCTGCCGCGCAGGGCGACGCGCACGCCGAGCGTATCGGTCAGTGGCGTGGAGATCACGCCTTCGGCATAGATCGTCTCCGACTTGAATTCATAGCCGGTGCGACCGATCACCTCGAGCTTGTCGCCGGGATTGGCGGTGTTGATCGAAACGACGCCCGCTGTCGCATTCTTGCCGAAGAACAGCGCCTGCGGCCCACGCAGAATTTCGATCCGGTCGAGATCGAAGAAGCCCTCGTAGATGATCCGGCCGAAGCCCGAATAGGCGCCATCGACGACGGTCGCGACCGACTGTTCGATGCCGATCGACGTGGAGTTCGATCCGATACCGCGCATGCTGAGCTGCGCGCCCGAGCCGGATGAGGCGCGGCCGACGGTAAATTGCGGTGTGGTGGCAGCGATCTTCTCGATGCTGGTGATGTCGCGCTGCTGGATCTGCTGCGGCGTGATTGCCGAGATCGCGACCGGGATCGTCTGCAGCGATTTATCGCGCCGCCGCGCGGTGACGACGATATCCTCGATGCCGGTGCCGGCAGTGGTCGCTTCCGCGGCCGGTGCCAGCGGCGCAGACGTAGGGTCGGCGGTCTGCGCCTGGGCGCTGCCTGCCATCAGCGCGGCAAGGCTCACCGTCGCCAGCGTGATCCCGTGAAGATGTGACATGTTGGTCCCCCCTGGTCGAAAGTCTGATCTGGCTTTTCAATCCGCGGCCCGTCCGCTGGCATCAGCGCCGGCGTGAGGCCCGGTCCGCTTCTGAAAGAATATATTGTCGGAGGTCGGCCACCTGCGCGGCATCGAGCTCGTCGAACTGCGGCATGCCGCGGCTGGCCAGAGGCCCCTCGCGCAGCAGCCCCGCAAAGGCCTCAGCATCGCGCACCACCGGTGATGCGCGCAGGTCGGGCGCCGCACCAACCCCGACCGCGCGGAAGCCGTGGCAGACGCCGCAGCGCTGCGCGAAGGTGATGACGCCGCGCCCTTCGGCTGCCGCGTCTGCCCTAAAATTGGCGAGCGGCGGGATTATGACCGGACCCTGCCGGGTCGGTGGCAGCGCCGCCTTGCCATCCAGTGCAAAGGTCAGCACCCGCCGCGCCTGGGTAGCGGGGTTCAGCCCGAAGCGTTCGAGCAGCGGGCCGAGATAGGCGCCGCTGCCGCCCATGCCGGTCAGTACCGTCACATATTGGCGGCCACCCGCGGAATAGCTGATCGGCGGCGCGATGACCGGCGATTTCGCATCGAAGCGCCACAGCCGCTTGCCGGTGGCGGCATCATAGGCATTGAAGCTGCCGTCGATCTGGCCCTGGAACACGAGCCCGCCAGCGGTGGCGACCACGCCGCCGTTCCAATATCCCGGCGTCGGCACGCGCCAGCGCGCGGTCTGCGCAAGTGGATCCCAGGCGGTCAGCGAACTCTTGCCGATGGCATCGAGCGGGAAGGAGGCTGCCAAACCTTCGTCCAGCACATTGTCCGGCGTGCGCTTCCATGCCTTCAGATCGATGCCGCGATCGTTGAAGGTTGAGGAAAGCTCGATCGAGGGCAGATAGACGAGCCGCGTCTTGGGGCTGTACGCCATCGGCAGCCATGTGTGCGCGCCCATCGGGCTGGGCGCCATCTCGAAATCCTTGCCGTCCTCGAACCGGATGCCGGCGACCTCGTTCGGCCGCCCCGTCTTAGGGTCGATACCGGTCGCCCAGGTGACAGGCACATGCGGCTTGGCGGAAATCAGCCGGCCGGTGCGACGATCGATGACGTAGAAGAAGCCGTTCTTCGGCGCGGTCATGAGCACCTGGGTCGGCTTGCCGTCGATCGGCAGCGTCGCCAGTTCCATGTCCATTGCGGCGTTGTAATCCCAGCTCTCGCCGGGGTTGGTCTGATAGTGCCAGACATAGTCGCCGGTATCGGCATCGAGCGCCACGATCGACGACAGGAACAGATTGTCGCCCTGCCCCGCGCTGCGGATGCGGTAGCTCCACGGCGCGCCGTTGCCGGTGCCGATATAGATGCGGTTCAGAGCCTCGTCATAGGTGATGGCATTCCAGACGGTGCCGCCGCCGCCATGCTTCCACCACTCGCCGGCCCAGGTCTTCGCGGCCATCGCCATGGCCTTGTTCTCGAACCCGTCGGCGGGATTGCCCGGCACGGTGAAGAAGCGCCACAGCCGCTTGCCGGTTTCGGCATCATAGGCGGTGACGTAGCCGCGCACATCGGAAGAATCCGCCCCGCCATGGCCGATGATGACCTTGCCCGCGAACACGCGCGGCGGGCCGCTGATGAAGCGGTAATCGTCCTTGCCGACCGTCATCTGCGACCAGACCGGCTTGCCGGTACGCGCATCCAGCGCGATCAGGCGGCCATCCTGCGTACCGGTATAGATCTTGCCGTTCCACCAAGCGACGCCGCGGCTGCCCCAGCCCTGCCGCAGCTTGCGGCCCGCCGCTTCCGCCGCACCCGGATCATAGGTCCACAGCAGCTTGCCACTGGCGACATCGACGGCGTGGACCATGCTGTAGCCACTGGCAAAGTAGAGTGTACCGCCGACTTCGATCGGGCCGGTCACGCTGTTGCCGGGCGTTTCGATATCGAGCGACCAGGCGAGGCCGAGCCGGGCAACGTTTCGCGTGTCGATCTGTGTCAGCGGGCTGAAATGCTGTTCGCCATAGGTGCGGCCGAACGCCGGCCAGTCATCCCCGTCGCTGGCGTCGCGCAGCTGGGCGATCGTGCCGGGGGCGACCGCGGCCGCCACCGCCGCCGATGCCAGCAGCAACGGTGCGAGGATTCCCAGCATCGAACGCTTGGCCACCCCGGTCCTCCCCCAGCCCGTGCGCTTGATGCGACACACTTGGCTGGGCGCAGCAAGAGCATAGATCGGAGGGGTTGTAAATATGCACAGAGGATATCCTGTGTGTAATCAGGATGTCCTTGCTGCATCCTCGATGATCAGGTCGGCACCGCGCCATGCAGTCGCCATCGCCGGGCCGTTCGTGTTGGCGGAGGTCTGCGCAGGGAAGATCGAGATATCGACCACGCGCAGGCCGCTGACGCCGTGGACGCGCAGCCGCGGATCGATCACCGCCATCCGGTCCGTGCCCATCCGCGCGGTGCCGCAGGCGTGATATCCGGGCCCGGAATAGGTGTTGAACGCGTCGAGTATCTCGTCGTCGCTCTCGAAGTTCGGGCCCGGGATCGTTTCCTCGCCGACGATGCCGACGAGCGATGGGTGCGACAGCAGCCGGCGCATGTAGCGCACCATTGCCACGCTGACCCGCCGGTCATGCTCGTCGGTCAGATAGCCCGCCTTGATCTCAGGCGCTTCGGCAGGATCCCGCGATCGGATATGCACGCTGCCCTGGCTGCGCGGATTGCTGGGATAGCCCATGAACTGCATACCGGGCAGCGATTCCAGCGTCGGGCCCTTTGTCCAGCCATCCCACGAGCGCAGATCCATCGACGTGCGCGAGGCGATCAGATGCACGTCGGGACGGGTCGATTGCGGATCGACCTTGGCGAAGGCAGACATGTCGAACCCCGAATAGGCCATCGGCCCACTGCGCATCAGCAGATAGCGCGCGACGTTCAGCGGCAGCCGCCAGCCGGAAAACTGGCGGTTGGCGCTCCAGTTCTTCAACAGCCGGCGCTGCATGATGATCAGGCAATGCTCGCGCAGATTCTCGCCGACGCCCGGGCTGTCGTGAAGCACTTCGATCCCCAGATCCTGCAGCCGCCCGGCCGCGCCGATCCCAGACAGCTCCAGCAGTTGCGGCGTCTGCAGTGCCCCGCCGGACAGGATCACCTCACGTCCGGCATGATAGCTAACCTCGCGATCGCCTTGCCGGCACAGCACACCGACCGCGCGCCGCCCCTCGAAGAGGACGCGGGTGACCAGCGTCTCGGTCACCACCGTCAGGTTCGGGCGGTTGATCACCGGATGCAGGAACGCCTGCGACGATCCCGAGCGACGGCCCTGCCCCATATTGTAGACGGTGTAGCCGATCGCCTCGTCGCGCGGCTCGTTCAGATCCTCGACGACCGGCAGGCCCATCTCACCACCGGCATCGATCAGGCGGTCCATCAGCCGGCTGCGTTCCGGATTGACGGTGACCTGGACCGGGCCACCCACGCCGCGTGCCTCGCCCGCGCCCAGCGCATGGTTCTCCATCTGCTTGAAGATCGGGCCGATCTGATCCCAGCCCCAGCCTTCATTGCCGAGCCGAACCCAATCCTCATAATCGCCGGGGTGGCCGTGGAAATAGAGCATGCCGTTGATCGAGCTCGATCCGCCCAGCATGCGCCCGCGCGCCCACATCTCGCCGCCCGGCTTCACGCCATTGTCCGGCCCGGTCTGGAAGAAGCGGGCCTTCTGCTCGGACAGCAGCAGCTTGGCGAAGCCGCGCGGCATCGTCGTCATCAGCCCCTTGTCGTCGGGGCCGGCCTCGATCAGCAACACCGTTCGGCGCGGATCGGCAGAAAGTCGGTTGGCGACGACGCAGCCTGCCGCACCGGCCCCACAGATGATGTAATCGAAGGTGGCGGCGGGGGCGGAGCCGGCAGCGTCAGGCATTCAGATAGCTCCCGCTGAGCATCACCTGTTTGATGTCGGTGAACTCGAAGATCCCCTCGTCGCCACATTCGCGGCCCCAGCCGGACTGCTTGACGCCGCCGAACGGTTCGGTGAGCGAAATGCCCGCGGCATTGATCGCGACCCCGCCCGATCGCAGCCGGCGCGCGACATCCATCGAGACCGACTGGTCGGCGCTGTAGATCGATGCTGCGAGCCCGAACTTGCTGTCGTTTGCGATCCGCACGGCATCGTCCATGTCGCGATAGCGGATCACCGCGGTGACGGGCCCGAACACCTCTTCCTGCGCGATCTCCATGTCGTTCGTCACGCCGGTCAGCAGCGTCGGTTCGTAATACCAGCCGCGCTGCATGTGCGCGGGACGGCGACCGCCGGCAGCAACGCTTGCCCCCTGCTGGACCGCACGCGCGACCATCCGCTCGGCGCGTTCGCGCGCGCGCTCGACCGCCAGCGGCCCGCGATCGACATCGTCCCACGGCAGGCCGACGCGGATCCGGCCATAGGCATCGGCCATCGCCTGAACGACCTCGTCATGCCGGCGATCGGACACCAGCACGCGCGACAGGCACACGCAGACCTGGCCCAGGAAGCCGGTCGCACCATCGACCAGCGTCGCCATCACCTGATCGAGCGGCACATCGTCCGCAATAATCGCGGGCGACTTGCCGCCCAGTTCGAGCGCGGTGCGCGCCAGCCGCCCGGCGCTGCGCCGCACGACATCGATCGCGATCGCGGTGCCACCCGTCAGCGCGATCATGTCGACGCCGGGATGCTCCACCAGATGCTGGGTAACCCCGGTGCCGGCCGCCAGCATCGAGACGACGCCTTCGGGCAGATCGGCCTCCTCGAACGCCTCGGCCAGGATCCGCGAGGTGAGCGGCGATTCCGGCGCGGGCTTGATGATGACCGGGCAGCCCGCCAGCAGCGCCGGGATCACCTTCATCCCCATCAGCACGATCGGGCCGTTATAGGTCAGCACTGCCAGCACCGTGCCGATCGGTTCGCGCAGGATCAGCGCCTCGCCCATTGCGCTGCGGCGGCGCTCCTCGAACGCCAGCTGCGGCGCCCGTTCGATCGCGTTGCGCCAGATCATCCGGCCTGCACCGCTGTTGATCATCTCGCCATGCGCCATCGGCGCGCCCGCCTCGAGCAGCCAGGCGATGTTGAGACGATCCAGCCGCGCCTCGATCGCATCGGCAACACGCGCGCAGGCGGCGGCGCGATCGGCGACCGACATGCGCGGCCACGGCCCTTCGTCGAACGCCTTGCGTGCGGCGGCGACGGCAGCATCGGCATCGGCGATGCCCGGATCGGCAACGGTCGCGACCAGTTCCTCGTCCGCCGGACAGATTACCTCGACCGCGGCATCGCCGAGTGCGTCCTGCCAGCGACCGCCGATGAACAGTTTGTCCAGCCCCGGCACGCTCGGCAGATCAGGCTTCGTCCCCATGATGCTCTCCTTGGATATGGTTCAGCGCACCGAACGGTGCAGCAACAGGTGCGCGGCGCGCGCTGCGGGCATACCGACCTCAACCCCGCAGTCCGCGGCAAGCGCGTTGACCGCGCTGATGATGCCGTCGCGATAGGTGCTCATGCCATCGCCCATCCGCGCGAGCCGGGCATCGACGGTGGCGCCTGCGATGCCGTCGGCTTCCACGATGGCGAGGCCCGCCATGCCGCTGTCGTCGCGTCCGCGCCCGCCATCGGAACAGATGAAGCCGAACGGCCCCACCGTCTGGATATGGCGCGCGCCGCTGCGTCCGGTGTGTCCGGCGGTAACGAGGATATTGCGGCGGTCTTCGGGCAGGCCGAACACGATCGAGTCGGTCACGATGACGGCGCGGCCGTCGGGCCCCTCTTCTACGACGGTGCGGTTGGTAACCTGATAGCCGCCGGGCCTGCCGGGGTCGTTGTCCAGCATCAGCCGCGCCGCTTCCGCTACCGCCATCCCCGGCCGCACGCCGCAATCCTGCGCGGGACGGTTGCAGCGGCTGACGATGCCGTTGCGATAGAGATCCATGCCGTCGCCCAGGATCACCGTCATCACGGCGGCGGCGGCAGCGGGGATGTTGAGCGCTTCGTAATACCAGAGGCCCGCGATCCCCGCGCCATCGGGACCGATGCCCGCGTCGAACCCGATCGCGGCGCGCGGGCGATGGTCGAGCACGAGCCGCGCCGGCAGCACGCCGATATAGGATGCGGTAACGACGACATCGCTTTCGGCATTGTCCGCGCGGATATCCGCAGCGCTGTCCATCACTGCGATCGCGCCGCGCGCAGAGCGGTGCACTATGGTCTGCAGATCGCCCGACAAGCGTCTCTCCCGTATATTTGAACATGGCTTTACATACAATCAGACCGCGCTACTAGCGTTTTGAAGGCGCATGGCGCTGGTATGGGGGAAGGATCGTCATGGGCCAGCCGCAGCTCGACCAGCCGCCATTGCTGTTCACCGACATGATCCGCATCAACGCCGCCCGCTTCGGCGCGAAACCCGCCGCCATCTGCGACGACGACGTGCTGAGCTGGTCCGATTTCGACCTGCGCACCAATCGGGTCGCGAATGCGCTGATCGCCGAGGGTTTGGCCAAGGGCGACAAGGTCGCACTGGTGCTGAACAGCTCGATCGCGATGTTCGAGCTGATCTGGGGCACGGTGAAGGCCGGCGGCGTGATCGTGCCGCTCAACATCATGATGTCCGCCGACGGACTGGCGGGTACGATCGACAATTGCGATGCGCGCTTCATCGTCGCCGAGCCCGCCACTCGCGCGAGTGTCGATGTGATCCGCGAACAGCTCGGCAAGATCAAAGCCGACGGCTACTTCACGCTGGGCGAGGCTGACGACAAATGGCGCGCGATCGCACCGCTGATCGATGCCGCGCCGTATGCGGAATGCGGCGTCCCGCTCGCCATGTCCGATCCGATGAATATCATCTACAGTTCGGGATCGACCGGCGCCCCCAAGGGCATCGAGCACAGCCAGTGGGCGCGCCACATCTACACGTTCGGCTTCGGCTACGGGCTCGAGATGACGCGCTTCTCGGTGCCGATCTGCTCGACTCCGCTCTACACCAACGGTACCTGGATCACGATGCTGCCCGCCGTCTATCTCGGCGGCACCACGGTGCTGATGACGAAATTCAGCGCAGAGCGCTTTCTGGCGACGGTGGCGCTGCACGGCTGCACCCATGCCTTCGCCGTGCCGACCCAGTTCATCGTGTTGCTAGAATCGGGCGAGATTTCCCGACACGACACATCATCGCTGAAGGTATTGATGAGCGGCGGTCAGGCGATCGCGACCACCACCGTCGAGCAGATGAAGCAGCAGTTGCCGCACGTGCGGCTCTATGAATGCTATGGCATCACCGAGGGATTCAGCACGCTGGCCTCTCCGGAAGACAAGGCGCTGCCGGGCAAGGAGAAGACGGTCGGCTTGGCGCTGTTTGGCGGCGAGATCGTGATCCTGAATGATGGCGGCAATGTGCTGCCCCCGGGCGAGGTGGGCGACATCACCGGTTACGGTCCCGCGCTGATGACCGGATATTATCGCAACCAGCAAGCGACCGAACGGATGATCTGGCGCGATCCGCGCGGCCGCACCTTCCTACGCTCCGGCGATCTCGGCCGGATGGACGAGGACGGCTATCTCTACATCGCGGGCCGCGTGAAGGACATGATCAAGTCCGGCGGGATCAACGTGTATGCGTCCGACATCGAGGATGTGTTCATGCGCCATCCTGCGGTGGCCGAAGTGGCCGCGATCGGCGTGCCGCACGATCGCTGGATCGAGACGCCGCTGCTATTGGCGATCCTGCGCGAAGGTCACGCGATCGACCCCGAGGAATTGCGCGCGTGGGGCAATGCCCAGCTCGGCAAATGGCAACGTGTGTCGGCAGTCGAGTATCGCGACGAGTTCCCCCGCGCCACGCATGACAAGATCCTGAAACGCGCGCTGCGCGCCCCCTATTGGCCGGATTGACCGCGCCCCCAGCTTGAGGACCACACGATGGCCTATCAATATCCTGAATATCAGTCGCTGAAGCTGGATCGGCCCGCCGACCGGATCCTGCGCATCACCATGTCGCGCGGCAAGATGAACGCGATGGATTTCGAATTCCATCATTCGGTGGCCGAGATCTGGCGCCATGTGGAGGAGGATCCCGACACCAGCGTCGCAATCCTGACTGGCGAAGGCCGCGCCTTTTCGGCCGGCGGCGATTTCGACCTCGAAGAACAGGTCATCCAGGATTTCGACTGGAAGGCACGGATGTGGAAGGACGGCCGCAACCTTGTCCTCAACATGCTGAACTTTTCAAAGCCACTGGTCTCGGCGATCAACGGCGCGGCCGCGGGCGGCGGGCTGGCCGCGGCGATGCTCTCGGATGTCACGCTGATGGCGCGATCGGCGAAGCTCGCCGACGGCCATGTCCGGCTTGGCGTGGCGGCGGGCGACCATGCCGCCATCATCTGGCCCTTGCTGTGCGGCATGGCGCGCGCCAAATATTATCTGATGTCGGGAAAGCCGATCACGGCGGACGAGGCCGAGCGCATCGGCCTGATCACCTTCGCGGTCGACGACGACAAGCTGCAGGACCGCGCGCTCGAGATCGCGCTCGATCTGGCGCAGTGCGCACCGTCGGCGATCCGCTGGACCAAGCACTCGCTGAACAACTGGATGCGGATGGCGTGGCCGATCTTCGAGACGTCGCTGGCGCTCGAGATGCTGGGTTTCGCGGGACCGGAAGTGAAGGAAGGGGTGGCCGCCTATCTCGAAAAGCGCCCGCCCGCATTCAATCCCAGCTCGCCCCTATAACGCCATGGCGATTCCGCTCACGCTGGATTTCACGGGCAAGACGGTACTGGTCGTCGGCGGCACGACCGGTATCGGCAACGGCATCGCCTGCGCATTCCGCGACGCTGGCGCCGACGTCTGGATCTGGGGCACCCGCGCCGATGGTGCCGCCTATGCCGGCGAGGACGGTGATCTCGCCGGTCTCCATTATGCACGCATGGACGCGACCGACGCTGCCGCCGTCGCGGCGTGGGAGGCGCCGTTCGATCGGCTCGACGCGCTTGTCTGCTCGCAAGGGCTGGCCGTCTACAAGCGCCGTGAGTTCGAGGCGGACATCTTCCAGAAAGTCATCGACGTGAACCTAGGCAGCCTGATGAACTGCGCACGCCGTTTCCAGGGCGAACTGAAGGCAGCGGGCGGCTCCATCATCTTCATCACCTCGGTCGGCGCATTCCGCGCCACCCGCGGCAACCCCGCCTATGCCGCGTCGAAGGCCGGCGCGACCGGCCTCACCCGCGTGCTGGGCCAGGCGTGGGCGGCGGATGGCATCCGCGTCAACGCAATCGCGCCGGGCCTGGTCGAATCGCGCCTCACCAAGGTCACAACCGGCGATCCCGCCCGGCTCTCGAAGCGGCTCGAAGGGATCCCCGCGGGACGGCTGGGCACGCCGGACGACATGGCGGGCGCTGCGCTGTTCCTCGCTTCGCCGCTGGCCAGCTACATCGTCGGCCAGACGATCGTCGTCGATGGCGGGCGAATGCTGTGAGCGGGCCGGATGCGCTGGCCGAATGGCTCTCCCGCGCGGCACCCGAGCCGATCCTGCTGCCCGATCTACCGATCGTCGATCCTCATCACCACCTCTGGGATCGTGGTGGGCACCGTTATCTGCGCGATGATCTGCTGGCCGACCTAAGTGCAGGACACAGGATCGAGAAAAGCGTGTTCGTCGAATGCCGCGCATTCTACGACGCCACCGCGCACGAACCGCTGCAACCGGTCGGCGAGACACGGATGGTGGCGCAGCAGTCGAGCTCGGCGCGGATCGGCGATCGCATCATCAAGCCATGCGCCGGTATCGTCGCCCGCGCAGACCTGACCCTGGGCGCCGCGCTTGGCCCGGTGCTGGACGCGCACCAGGCGGCAAGCGACGGCCGGCTACGTGGCATCCGCTATTCGGTCGCCTGGGATGCGAGCCCCGCGATCCATGCCGCCTACCCCGCCGAACCCGGCATGCTCGCGCGGGACGACGTGCGTGCCGGCCTGGCGATGCTGGCGGATCGTGGCCTGGCCTTCGACGCCTGGCTCTATTTCCACCAGATCGACGATCTCATCGCGGCCGCCGATGCCGTGCCGCACCTGGCGATCATCCTCGATCATCTTGGCGGGCCGATCGGCATCGGCCCTTATGCCGACCAGCGGCAAGAGGTGTTCGGCGCGTGGCGATCCAGCCTCGCCCGGCTGGCCGAGCGGCCCAACGTCTCCGTCAAGCTGGGCGGGCTGGGCATGGCACTGGGCGGCTTCGGTTTCCGCAAACACCCGGTGCCGCCGTCTTCGCAAGAGCAGGCCGATGCTTGGCGGCCCTATGTCGAAACCGCGATCGATCTGTTCGGGCCCGACCGCGCCATGTTCGAGAGCAATTTCCCGGTCGACATGAGCAGCGGGCGCTACGCGACGATCTGGAACGCGTTCAAGCGGCTGTCGACTGGGGCCTCGGCCGACGAACTCGACCGGCTGTTCGCGGGTACGGCGAGCAGCATCTACAAGATCTGAACCGTCGCCGTATCCGCGATCGGCAACCAGGTGCGCTGGATCGCCTATCTGATCGATCGGATCGCGGTCGCCGCTAGTGCCGACAGCAGCGCCATCAGCGCCATGATCGCGAACAGCAGCGCCAAGTTGCCCGTCATCGCGACGACTGCGCCCGCCATCATCGGGGCGATCGCCTGCGGCCCGGAATTGGCGACATTGAGGATACCCAGATCGCGCGCCGCATTGCCGGTTTTCGGCAGGACGCGCGCGATCAGCACCGCATCGACCGCCATGTAGATGCCGAACGCCGCACCCATCAGCGCCTGCGCGGCATAATAGCCGCCTAGCGACCGACCGAGCCAGAACATCAGCGCCGCCGGCAGCAGCGCCAGCGCGGAGCCGATGATGGAGATCCGGATCCGACCGGTGGCGTCGCAGAGGAAGCCGCCCACCAGCGAGAAGATCAGCAGCATCGCAGTGTTGACCGTCATCACCTTCGTCGCCTCGCGCGAGACCAGCGCGATGTCGCCCCCGCCGAAGCCGACATGATCGGCCACCTACAACATCACCGATCAGGCGCGGATCACCGCCGGCGGCCGCTACACGCGCGATCGCCTGACCGATGTGGCCTTCAACGACATCTCGGACTTCGCCTTCGGCTTCGCCCCGGCTGCCAGCTATACGCAGAAGAACCGCGCCAACGATTTCTCGTGGCGGGTCAGCGGCCAATATGATTTCGCGCCAGCCGTAATGGGGTATGTCACCGTATCGACCGGCTACAAGGGGCCCGGCTTCAACCAGGTCTATGGTGGCGGGCTGCCGATCGGCCCCGAGCAGTCCGAAGCGTACGAAGTCGGCATCAAGAGCCGCATCGGCACGTCGGTCCTGCTCAATCTTTCGGCCTATTGGGAAACGGTCAAGGATTTGCAGGTCCAGGCCTTCCGACCCGACATTCCCGCCTATCTGGTCTCCAACGCCGGTTCGCTGCGCTCGCGCGGGGCAGAGGCGGAGATGAAGTGGAATGCGGGCCCGGACCTCAACTTTTCCGGCAACGCATCCTTCAACAATGCCAAGTTCACCAGCTTCGCACGCGCCCAATGCTATCCCGGGCAGACGGCAGCCCAGGGCTGCGTGGCCGATCCCACCAATCCGGCCAATACCTTCACCGATGCCAGTGGCAATCGGTTGCAGAACGCTCCGAAATGTCCGGCACGATCTCGGCCGACTATGAGCCGATGGTGAGCGCGACGCTGAAGGGCTTTGCCCACGCGGACGTGTATGGCCGCACCAAGGTCAACTTCAGCGCGAACGGCAATCCGGCGACTCGCCAGCGCGGCTATGTGCTTGCCAATGCCAGCCTGGGCTTCGGCGCCGAAGACGGTGGCTGGCGCGCCAGCCTGTTCTGCCGCAACTGCTTCGATCGCCGGTTCGTGACCTTCATCGAATCGAACCCCGGCGGGATCGTGGGCGACTATGGTCAGACCTTCGGTCTGACCTCGTTCCGCACGATCGGTGCCTCGCTCGACGTTCGCTTCTGAGGCGGCGTCGAGCGGACCCGATCGCGCCATTGCGGCTGCGCGAAGGTTGAAGGGCCGCCGCGGTTCTGCGGTTGGCTTCAGACCTCGCTTACGTCGGCGGCTTCGAACTCGCCAAAGGCTTCGCGCACTTTCGCAACCTTCGCCTCGTCCTCGATATCGACCGACACTGTCACCTGGCCGTTCAACGGTGCATCGTCCCGCGATGCCGGGCTGGGTTCGCCGGCTTCGGTATCGGACGCCACTTGCAACTCGCCGGCTGTATTTTCATCGCCAGCGGCGGCAATGAAGATGTCAGCGCGATCGATCTCATGTTCCTGAACCAGCCGCTCGACCGTCATCTCCGCTTCGCGGCGTGTCTCGAAGCTGGCGTTGAGCGTCTTTCCCATGGTCATTCTCCTGTGCCGTCGAACCTGGCAGGGTCGTGCCGTAGAACGCATGGGAACGCATCGGGTCCTTTGCCGCGCGTCGGATCTTGAAGAAGATGCATTGGCGGCAGCGTCATGGCTTGCCAATGCCGCGATCTGGGCCGGTCAGTTATCGCGGGCGGGATCGCGGACCGGCAGCGGCAGTGGTGCCACGGGCACTCCGTCCGCCACCAGCGCCTTCGCTTCGGCAAGGCTCGCCTGGCCATGGATCCGGCGATCGGGCGCATCGCCTTCATGGATGGCGCGCGCTTCGTCGGCGAAGCGGCTGCCGACATGCTCCGATCCATCGAGCAGCTTGGCCTGGGCCGAGGCGAGCGCCGCCATCATCGCCTTCATGGCCTTCGGGTCCCCGGTCGCGAGCGGCATCGAAGCCGGCCGCGCATTGCCCTTGGCCGGCACGGACGGCGCCATGACCGCCTTGCCGACCTCGACCGATCCGCAAATCGGGCAATCGATCAGCCCACGTTCCTGCTGCGTGTCATAATCGGCGCTCGATCCGAACCAGCCTTCGAACACATGGCCGCCGTCGCACCGCAGATCGAACAGGATCATGGCGCGATCTCGACCGGCGGGATCGGCCGGCGATGCCCCCTTACCGGCACGCGTGCTGCGATCTCGCTCACGCGCGCGCGGTCCAGCGCCACGGTCGCCACACCCGGCCCCTCGCCCATGTCGGTCAGCACTTCGCCCCATGGGTCGATGGCGAGTGCATGGCCATAGGTTTCCCGGCCATCCTCGTGCTGGCCGACCTGCGCCGCGGCGATCACGAACGCCCCGGTTTCGATCGCGCGCGCGCGAAGCAACGTATGCCAATGCGCGCGCCCGGTCGGGACGGTGAAGGCGGCCGGAACGGCGATGAAGTCGCAACCCGCATCCGCCAGCGCGCGGTAGAGATCCGGAAAGCGCAGATCGTAGCAGATCGACAGGCCTAGCCGCCCCCACGGCGTCTCCACCGCCACCGCGCGCTCGCCAGGCGCATAGGCGGCGGATTCCCGCCAGCTCTCGCCGGTCGGCAGATCGACGTCGAACAGGTGAATCTTGTCGTATCGAGCGCGGATCTCGCCAGCCGCATCGATCACGAAACCCCGATTGACGAGCCGGTCGCCGGCGCCGCCGCGCAGCGCGAGCGAGCCCAGATGCAGCCACAACCCGTGTCGCGCCGCCGCTTCGCGCATGGCGGCGAGCACCGGATCATCGCTCTCGCTGCGGATCGCCCCGGCAGCGCGCCGCCGATCGCGATCCAGCAATCCGCTCATCTCCGGTGTGAAGAGCATGTCGGCACCGTCACCCGCCGCCCGCTCGACCGCGTCGACCAGATCGCGGGCATTGGCGGCCGGATCGATCCCGGTGCGCAGCTGGGCGATTGCGGCGCGCATCAGGCCGCGAGCAGCGCATCCAGCTTGCCGGCGCGCTCCAGGGCGGCCAGATCGTCCGATCCGCCGACATGGGTGTCACCGATGAAGATCTGCGGCACGGTGGTCCGGCCGTTCGCGCGTTCCAGCATCTCGGCGCGCTTCGGGCCGCCCATCGTGATGTCATGCTCTTCGAACTGCACGCCCTTGTCGCCCAGCAGCTTCTTCGCGCGCGAGCAATAGGGGCAGAGGAACTTGGTATAGATCTCGATTTTCGGCATCGATCATCCTTCCGTCGGATCCGGCGAACTGGGTGCCGGCAGCGCACTTGTCAACGCTCCAGCTCCCCGGCGCGGCCCACACGCGCCCAGCACAGTAACTCGACACGCGCCGCACCGGCCTTCTTCAGCGCACGCGCGCAGGCATCGGCAGTGGCACCGCTGGTGTGGACGTCGTCGATCAGCACGATCCGCCGCCCCTTGACCAGCTGGCGGCCGTCCGCCGTCACGGCGAAGGCGCCGCGCACCGCGCGGGCCCGAGCACCGGCGCCCAGACCGCGCAGGATCGGCGTCTGCTTGCTGCGCACCAGCGCATCCAGTGCCAATGGACAGCCGCTGTCGCGGGCCAGCGCACGCGCGATCAGTGCGGATTGGTTGAAGCCGCGCCGCCAGATCCGCCAGCGGTGGAGCGGCACCGGCACCAGCAGCGGTGCATCGGCCGGATCGAGATGGCGACGCATCAACCGGGCCATGGTGATCGCGATGCCCGGGCGCCGCGCATGTTTCAGCCGCAGCGCCAGCGCACGTGCGATCGCGCCATAGGCCACCGCCGCGCGCATCGCATCGATCGCGGGTGGACGGCCGAGGCAGTCGGCACACTGCGCGCCCGGCTCCTCGATCAGCCCGATCGGTTCTCCACAGGTGCGGCAGGCGGGCGCAGCCAGGAAGTCCAGCCGGCTCCAGCATTCGATGCAGAACTGGTGGTCGCCTGCCGTCACAGCGCCGCAGCCCGGGCAACGCGGCGGCAGCGCGAAATCGATGACGGCCCCGGCCAGCCTGCTCAGCGCGATCATGGCTCGCTTGTCCCGCGGCGCGGGCACGGGCACAAGCCCGGCGATGGCCGATCCCGACATCTTCGATCGTGCCGCCCGCCGGCTGCGTCGCGACCGCGCCGCGCCGCGTTGGGCGGATCACGCCTTCCTGCACGATGCCGTCGTCGATGGCCTGCTGGATCGGTTGGCGATGGTCAGCCGCAGCTTCACGCGCGCTGCGGTGATCGGCGCTGCGGACGGGCGCCTGCCGCGCGCCTTGACCGGAATGGGCATGACCGTGACCGCGATCGACCCCGGCGCACGCTTTGCCGCGCTGTCGGGCGGGATCCAGGCGGATGAGGACCGTCTGCCGCTCGCCCCCGGCACCATCGATCTGATCCTGTCACCCGAAGGGCTCGACATGGTGGGTGATCTGCCGGGTGCGCTGGTCCAGATCCGCCGGTCGCTCGTGCCCGACGGTCTGTTCATGGCGGGCTTCCCGGGCGCGGGCAGCCTCGGTCGGCTGAAAGCGGCGCTGGTGGCAGGCGAGATGGCGGCAGGCGGCAGCGTTTCGCCCCGCGTGCATCCCCAGATTGATGTGCGTGCGGCGGGGGACCTGCTGTCGCGTGTCGGCTTCGCGCTGCCGGTGGCCGACTCGGAACCGCTTTCAGTCGGCTATCCGCACCTGCCGGCCCTGTTGGCGGATCTGCGCGGCATGGCCGCCACCAACATCCTGCGCGATCGCCGACCGCTGTCGCGCGCTGCCCTCGCGGGCGCGATCGCCGCCTTCGCCGATCACGCGGATGCCGACGGCCGCGTCCGCGAAACGTTCAATTTGATCTTTCTTACCGGTTGGGCGCCGGCGCCCAGCCAGCCCAAACCGGCCCGGCGGGGCAGCGCCACGGCGTCGCTCACTCAGGCTCTAAGCCGCAGCTGAGGGATCAGACCAGCGCTTCCAGCAGGCCGATCAGCGGCTTGTCCGCCGGCGGCATCGCCAGTCCATGCAATGCGAGCGGGCGGCACCAGCGCAGCGCAACCGCATCCAGCGGCTGCGGCACGCCCTGCCATTTGCGGCACAGATAGAGCATCAGTAGCAGGTGGCGCTCACCCAGCGGTTCGCTGGCAAACGGCCCGGGCGCCAGGCAGGCAGTCGCGACATCGATCCCCAGCTCCTCGCGCAGCTCGCGAACCAGCGCGTCCTCGGGCGTTTCGCCCGGCTCCACCTTGCCGCCGGGGAATTCCCAAAGGCCGGCCATCGTCTGGCCGGCGGCGCGCTGCTGCACCAGGACACGCCCGTCGGCATCGATCAGCGCCGCGGCCACCACCAGCAGCAAAGGCCGGGCGTTCGAAAATGAATTTTGCATAAGGTCTTTCTTAACGCCGCTTTCCTACCCTTCCCGGCGGGAAGCTTGCAATCTGCTAATGGGGAAAGGTCGGCCGATGTCGGTATTGAAGCGGCTGCTGCGCGATACGCGCGGCGCGACGGCGATCGAATATGGCCTGATCATCGCCTGCGTGGTGATCGCGATCATCGTCGCGCTCGGCAATTTCGCCGGCACTGCGATCGATATGTGGGACGACATTTCCGTAAAGGTCGTCACGGCTTCGGCTTGACCTGAAAAAACTGCGTTCGGCATTAAGTTTTTGGAAACGCGAAGCCCCTAAATCGAACTTGCTGTCCCGCTTCAGGAGGGCCAGCGGGGTGACTGGAACAGACTGAAGCACGGAACGAAGGAGATCAGATTATGATGTTCATCAAGAAGCTGGTGAAGAACACCAAGGGCGCGACCGCGATTGAGTATGGCCTGATCGCCGCTCTCATCGCCGTGGCCGCGATCACCGCGATGACGAACCTCGGCGACGAGCTCGAGTCGACGTTCAATGCCGTCAGCGATGGCATGGAGAACGGCCGCAACTAATCGTTGCGCCCAGCTTGATTGCAGGCGGGCGGCGGCTCCTTCGGGAACCGCCGCCCGTTTCGTGTCAGCTGTAGACGACCAGCTTCACCTTCTGCCCTGGCGCCAGCCGCGTCCCCGCGGTTAGCGCGTTCAGGGTCAGGAACCGGTCGAGCTTGTAATCGGCATAGGCCATCCGCGCCGAAAGCGATGTCGGCGTATCGCCGGTCTTCACCGTCACCACCTCGATCCGCCGGCCACGGATCGACTGCGCCTGCTGCGGGGTCAGCCGCGTGAAGGATCGCAGCATCGGCTCGAACGGGCCAACGCCAGCGCCCGCCGGGGCGATCACCAGGAAATGATAGGCAGTGTTCGCATCGACCCGATAGGCGAACACCGTCGCATCGACGTTTCCGGATTGGGTCCGCGCGCGCACCGTGGCGAAGGCGGCTTCCAGCCCGCTGACCGTCGTGCGGCCCGGCTGCAACTCCTGGGTCTGGCCGGTCTGCCCCGCGAGTTGGGCGAACACGCCGCGCACATAATCTTCGATGCTGCCGTTCAGCCGCCCGCCCTGGAACTGGGCCTGCCCACCGCTGCCGGTGACGGTCACGGCGCTGGTGCCGTTGGTCAGCACGAAGCCCGCAGGCGCGGTGAAGCCGATCCGCAGGTCGGGGTGGCGGAAGTTGCGGCCGTCGACGATCCCCTGGCGCGGATCGTCGTCATAAGCCGTCCCGTCCAGCGCCGTCAGGAACGCGTCGCGATTGCGCGCCCCACGCCCGGCGGCGATTCCGGTCGCCTGCGCCTTGCCGCGCGCGCGCTGAACGCGCGCGCCGGGGTCCGGATGGGTGCTCGCCCAGCTCGGCACGGCGCTGGATTGGGTGCCGCGGGTGCGCGCATCGAGATTGGCCTGCGCCTGCAGCGATGCCAGCATCGAGGCGGCGGCATAAGGATCATATCCCGCCCGTGCGAGATAACCGATGCCAAGATCGTCCGCCTCATATTCCTGCGTGCGCGAGAATTTCAGCGTCAGCAATTGCGCGCCTTGCCCGATCCCGCGCGACAGCAGGCCGCCCAGCCCCGAATCGCCCGCCACCGCGCCGATCAGCACCTGACCCAGCAGCGCGCCGATCGAATTGCGCGTCGCCGCCGACTGCCGCTTGCTGGAATGGCGCGCAGCGACATGGCCGACTTCGTGACCCAGCACCGAAGCCAGTTCGGCCTCGTCGTTCATCAACCCCATCAACTGCCGCGTGACGTAGACATAACCCCCGGGGATCGCGAACGCGTTGTTGACCGGCGAATTGAGCAGGCTGACCGTGAAGTCGCTTTGCGAATTGGACAGGCCCGATTGCACCGCGATCCGCTTGCCCACGCTGGACACATAGGCCGCCTGCCGCCCCTGATAGACGCCGCCAAATTCCTCGAGCAGCTTGGGGTGCGCCTCGGCCCCTGCGCGCTTGTCTGCCGCCGATATGCTCTGTGCCACCTGGGCCACCGCCAGTGTCGCCGGCAATGCGGCAAGACCGGCCGCCATCAGAATCTTGCGCATATCGTCCCCTCAATCGTTGCGGGGACAAACCGGACCGCGCGGAGGCGGTTCCCTGAATTTCTGTCAGCGGCTGATCGGCCCGCTCAGCCGATCCGCAGAAACTTGTCACGCCGCGCGGCGCGCAGCACATCCGCGGACAGCGGCGTCAGCGCGTCCAGCTCCTCGCCGATCGCCTTGCCGAGCGTCGCGATCGCTTCTGCTGGATCGCGATGCGCTCCGCCGACCGGCTCCGCCACGATGCGATCGATCACGCCCAGCCCCTTCAGGTCGGACGCGGTAATCTTCATCGCTTCGGCCGCATCTGCGGCCTTGTCCGGGGTGCGCCACAGGATCGATGCGCAGCCTTCGGGTGAGATCACCGAATAGATCGCATGCTCGAACATCAGCACGCGGTTGGCTGCGGCCAGCGCGACCGCGCCGCCAGATCCGCCCTCACCCACGATCGCCGTGACGAGCGGCACGCCCAGCGACAGGCAGGCCTCGGTCGATCGCGCGATCGCCTCCGCCTGCCCGCGTTCCTCGGCCTGGATGCCCGGAAAGGCGCCGGCGGTGTCCACGATCGTAACCACCGGCAGGCCGAACCGATCGGCCAGCGTCATCAGCCGGATCGCCTTGCGATAGCCTTCGGGTTTCGCCATGCCAAAATTGTGACGGATGCGGCTGGCGGTGTCGTCGCCCTTCTCGTGACCGATCACCATCACCCGGCGGCCGCCGATGATGCCCAGCCCACCCAGGATCGCCTGATCGTCGGCGAAGGCGCGATCGCCCGCCAGCGGCTGGAAATCCTCGACGAAGCCGGCGACATAGTTGCGGAAGTGCGGGCGTTCGGGATGGCGCGCCACCTGCGCCTTCTGCCACGGCGTCAGCCTGGCATAGGTCTCGCGCAGCAGCTTGTCGGACTTCGCCTCCAGCTTGCTCAGCTCCGCGGCGATGTCGATCGTGCCGCCTTCGGCAGTCTCGCGCAGCTCGGCCGTGCGCTGCTGCAGCTCGGCGATCGGTTTCTCGAAATCCAGGAAGGCGGCCATGGCGCGGGGGGTTAGGCGGCCGGCCGGCCCCCGTCAACGCCGCCCGGATCGTTGAGCGGATGGCGTGCATTGACCAGCTCTACCAGCCGGCGCGTATCGACATGCGTGTAGATCTGGGTGGTGCCGATATCCGCGTGGCCCAGCATCGCCTGCAGCGCGCGCAGGTCTGCACCGCCTTCCAGCAAATGAGTGGCGAAGGCGTGGCGCAGCACGTGCGGACTGACCCGTTCGGGCGGCACACCGGCATCGGCGGCCAGCGCCTTCAGCAGCTGGAACAGCCGCACCCGGCTGACATGGCCCTTGCCAGAGGGGAACAGCCATGCCGTGTCGGCCGGGCACAGCGTGCTCCAGGCCGCGACCGCGGCGCGCGCGCGATCGGAAAGCGGCACCAGCCGTTCGCGCCCGCCCTTGCCCTTCAGGATCAGGAAAGGCTGATCGGGGCGGATCGCGCGGCGCGGCAGCGAAACCAGCTCAGTCGCGCGCAGCCCCGATCCATAGAGTAGTTCGACGAACGCGATCAGCCGCAGCGTGGCCGGCGTCTCCGCGGTCTGCCGCCGCCGTTCGAGTTCGGCGAACAGGCGATCGACCGCATCATGCCCCAGCGTCTTGGGCAGCGATCGCGCGGCGCCCGGCCGCGGCAGCGCCGCCGATGGATCGTCGGCGCGCAGCCCATCGTCCACCAGGAAAGCGAAGAACCGCCGCAGCGACGCCGCCTTGCGCGCGACGCTGCTGCGCGCCAGCGGCGACCAGCTTTCCGCCACGATGGCGATCGCCGCCGCATCCGCCTCGCCCAGCCGGCCGTCGAGCAGCGCGGACGCCGCCTCAAGATCGGATCGATACGCGGCGATCGTGTTGCGTGCCGCGCCAGCCTCGGCCGCCATCATCTCCAGGAAGCGGTCGATCAGGCCGGCATCGCCTGTGCTCATGTCCTGGCGATCGCCTCCGCCGCGATCATCCGCGCTTCTCCTTCCAGGCCCACCGCGCGCAGGGCGGCGGTTATCCGGTAGAGGTGCGCCGCCGGAATGCCCGCCCAGCTGCCGCTTTGCAGCCCGATCGCGGCGAGCAGCGCCACCGTTCCCGGCTGGCGCGCGCGCGCCGCGCCTTCCAGTGCGCGCGTCCAGCGGTTGACCGCGCCGATCGGGGCGCCCGCCTCGGTCGCGAGCTCGGCGGTCGCGGTCGGGCTGATGCGGCCGAGCCCGCCGAGCGCGGCGACCAGCAGCTGGGCCTGATGGCTGCGCTCATCCCCGACATCGTTGATGAAGGAAGAGACCCGCCCCTGCGACAGATCACCGGTCGGCCGGACCGCGCCGACCGCCAGCATCGCCCAGGCGCGGTCCGCGGCCTCGCCCGATGCGTCGTCCACGATCGCCGTCCAGCGCGCGGCTGCCAGATCGCGGCCGGCCGCCATCATTGCGGCCACCAGCATACCGGCATCGTCGGCGTGGTCGGCCGAAGGCTGGATCGCCGCTGCCGCCCGCGCGGTCAGGATCTGCGCGGCGTAGCGTTCGCGCGGCACATCCGATGCAGTCCACAACGATCGCAGCGCGCGCAACCGCGCTTCGGGATCGTCATCGGCATAGGCCGCGCGCAATCGACCGGCATCGGTTTCGGCCAGCTGCAGCGGATCGGCCCGCTCCGCCACCGATCCATAGAGATCGACCAGCGCCGCGCTGGAGATCACGCCGAGCGTTGCCGCTACGCGCGCCGGTGCCACGCGATCCTCGGGCGACAGCATCGGCGCACGCGCCGCCCAGCCGCGCACATGCGGGCCGGCGCTGGCATAAAGCCGTTCGGGCACCGGTACGCCGACCGCCGTCGCCACCCCGAAGCGCCAGCCGGTCAGCTGATCGACCGCATCCCATTCGATGTTCACCGCACGCCGGCCATTGGCGCCGGCGCCGACCACCTTTTCCGCCAGCAGCAGATCGATGCCGCCCGCGGTGCGCGATCGCCGCGCGCGATTGATCAACTGGCTCGCCAGCGCCGGCTCGCCCGCCAGCCCGGCGCACATCGCACGCGCCAGGGGCCAGGCCGGCTCGTCGCTCATCGATTCGGCCGTTACCGTCAGCGGGCACAGCGCGGTGGGGTCAGCATTGGCCAGCGCCACCTGCGTGGTCACCGCCAGCAGCTTGGGTGTGAAATCCTCGACATCGACGCTGTCGACCATCATCCGCGCCGCGTCCGCCTCACCCATCCGCAGCAGCAGCCAGGCCCGCTCGGCCACCCAGTCCGGGGCGGACACACCACGCGGCGTCTCCACCGCGGTCATCAGCGCGCGGCGCAGCAGGATCGATGCCCAGCGCGATGCGATCGGCGCATCCACCTTGCGCATCAGCGCGGACAGGAAGCGGCCGTCGGCATCGCCGAACGCGGTAGCGCCCAGCCCGTCGCCGCCGGTGCCGAGCGGTCCAATCCGGTTCGGCGATCGGCGGATCGCCTCGGGCATGTCGCGCGCGGCCTCCGCCTCGGCCTCGGCCTTGGCGGCAGCCTCCTCGTCGGTCAGCGCGATCTCCGCATCGGTCGGCGGCGGCGGTGCCAGCGTCAGCAGCGGCGGCGCCCCCGGCGCGGGCTGCACGGCGGGATCACCCGCACCGGGGGCAGGCGCGGTCGCGGGCGGGGTGGGATCGCCAAAGCCTTCGGGCAGCAGCGATTCAGGTGCCTCCTGGCCGATCGCGGGCAGCGCCGCGATCAGCGCCAGCGCCGCGACGCCGCCCAGCGCGCTATTTCGGCTGGGGCGCATTCGCCACCGGCACGTCGATCTTGGTCAGCGGCACTTCGGTGTCGATGTTCGCCAGCAACACGATGCCGCCCACGATCAGCAGCAGGATGACGATCAGGATCAGGCTGGCACGCGACATGAAACACCTTGGCGACCGGAACGGAGCGCGGCTTTTGCCGCAACCTGTGTCCCTGTGTATAGCCCCCGCCGCAATGCCGCACGCCCCTTCGCCCGATCCCGCGCGTAATTCGGTCTCGCTGGATCGCCGCGCCATCGTGCTGGTCGGGCTGATGGGAGTGGGGAAATCGACCGTCGGGCGCCGGTTGGCCACCCGGCTTCACATTCCCTTTGTCGATGCCGATCACGAGATCGAACAGGCGGCCGGCCTGCCGATCAGCGAGATCTTCGAACGGTTCGGCGAAGCGCATTTCCGCGATGGCGAGCGGCGCGTGATCGCGCGGCTGATCGATGGCCGCCGCAAAGTGATCGCCACCGGCGGCGGCGCTTTCATGCAGGAGGAAACCCGCGCGCTGATCCAGGATCGCGCGGTCGCGATCTGGCTCGATGCCGATCTGGATGTGCTGGCCGAACGGGTCCGCCGCCGCCCCGGCACGCGGCCGTTGCTGAAGGGCAAGGATCCGCGCTCCGCGCTTGCCGAACTGGCGGCGGTCCGCAATCCGGTCTATGCGCTCGCCCCCATTCACGTGCGCAGCGAACCACTGCCGCACGATGCTACGGTCGAGGCGATCCTGAAGGCTTTGCGCGCATGACCCGGATCGAAGTGGCGCTCGGCAGCCGCAGTTATCCCATCGATATCGTGCCCGGCGCGCTCGATGATGCCGCCCGCCATCTCGCCGGCCATGCGCGCGCGGACCGGCTGGTAGTCGTCACCGATGCCAACGTCGCCGAAGCCCAGCTGCCGCGGCTCGTTGCCAGCCTGTCCGGGATCGCCGTCGAACCGATCGTGCTGCCCGCCGGCGAAGCAACCAAGAGCTGGCAGCAGCTGGCCGCGCTGCTCGATCGCCTGCTCGCGCTCGGGGTCGAACGCGGCGACCGGATCGTGGCACTCGGCGGCGGCGTGATCGGCGATCTCGTCGGCTTTGCGGCAGCGATCCTGAAGCGCGGCTGCGGCTTCGTGCAGGTGCCCACCACGCTGCTGGCACAGGTCGACAGCTCGGTTGGCGGCAAGACCGCGATCAACGTGGCCGCCGGCAAGAATCTGGTCGGCAGCTTCCATCAGCCAGCACATGTGCTGATCGATCCGACCGTGCTCGATACGTTGCCCCCCCGCGAGGTTCGTGCCGGCTATGCCGAAGTCGTCAAATATGGTCTGATCGACGATCCCGCCTTCTTTGCCTGGTGCGAAGCCGCAGGCGCTGCGCTGCTGGCTGGAGATCGCGATGCACAAGTTCATGCGATCGCCCACAGCGTCGCGGCCAAGGCCCGGATCGTAGCGGCGGACGAACGCGAAACCCGCGATCTACGCGCACTGCTCAATCTCGGGCACACGTTCGGCCATGCGCTGGAAGCGGAAACCGGCTTCTCGGATCGGCTGCTGCATGGCGAGGCGGTCGCAGCCGGCATGGCGCTCGCCTATCGATTTTCGGCGGCACAGGGGCTCTGCCCGCCGGCCGATGCGAACCGGGTGACCGCGCATCTCGCCGCCGCTGGCCTGCCCGCGACGCTCGCCGATGCGGGGGTCGATGCCGACGGCGCTGCGCTTGTCGCCCACATGGCGCATGACAAGAAGATGGCGGCCGGCCGGCTGCCCTTCCTGCTCGCCCGCGGTATCGGGGCCACCTATCTCGATCGCGATGTCGCGCTGGACGACGTCGCCGCCTTTCTGGATCGCGAACGCGCCGCCCACGGTGTATTGCAACGATAATACACATCGGCTATGTCGGCCCGATTGGGAGACTGGCCATGTACAGCGATGCCGACCTGGATGCCGCGATCACTGCGGGGGTATTGAGCCCTGAGGCCGCGACGGCGTTCCGCGCGCATGTCGCCAGCGGTCGCGCCACGCCGGCCGTCGACGAAGAGCATTTCCGGCTGATCTCCGGCTTCAACGATATCTTCGTCTCGGCCGCAGCGATCCTGCTGCTGATCGCGGTCGGCTGGATCGGGCAGTCGATTCCGATCGGCGTGGCCGATGGTCCGCGTCCCTCGGGCGGCCTTTTCGTCGCCGGCGCAGCCTGGGGTCTTGCCGAATTCTTCACTCGCCAGCGGCGCATGGCGCTGCCGAGTATCGTTCTGCTGCTCGCCTTCGTCGGCGGCACCTTCTACACGACGATCGGCGCGGTCGCCCCGCTGCTCGACGATGGCGATCCGTTCGGCAGCGGCCAGCGCACCTTGTCCTTGCTCCTGCTGGCTGGTTGTTCGGCTGTTACCGCCGCCGCTGCCTGGGCGCATTGGCGCCGCTTCCGCGTGCCGATCACCATCGCTGCCGCGTCGCTCGCGATAGTCGGGCTGGTCACGCTGCTGATTGCCAGCGCATTCAAGGATCCAGATGGCGTGCTGGTGTGGCTGGCGCTGGCTGGCGGGCTCGGTCTGTTCGCCTTCGCCATGTGGTGGGACATGTCCGATCCCGAACGCCGCACGCGCCGCTCCGATGTCGCCTTCTGGCTGCATCTCGCCGCCGCGCCGATGATCGTCCACCCGGTCTTCAGCCTGCTCGGCCTGCTCGATGGCCAGGCAACGGTGTTCGAAGCGGTGGTCGTGATCCTGCTGTATATCGCGTTCGGCGTGATCGCGCTGGCGATCGACCGGCGCGCGTTGATGGTCTCGGCGCTCGGCTATGTCCTCTATGCGATGAGCACGCTGTTCGAACGCTTCGGTGCGGTCAGCCTGAACGTTGCGCTGACGGCGTTGGTGATCGGATCCGCGCTGCTGCTGCTCTCGGCGTTTTGGCACATCGCCCGCGCCGGCATCCTTGCGCAATTGCCCGCGGACCTGCGCGATCGTCTGCCCCGCCAGGGTCGTGCCGGCGGCACTGTACCCGCCTAGTCCCCGACCAGCTTCAGCAGCCGTCGTTCGATCGGGGCCAGCACCGGGCCCAGTTCCTGCCCGCGCTTCAGCACAGCACCCGCCTCGCCGATCAGCGCCCACATGCCCTGCCGATTGCGCAGGCCGGGCCGCTTCTCGATGCGGATTTCGGGGCGCTCGGCGGTGCGGCGGAATGCCGAGAAGGCGGCGAAATCGCTCTCCAGATCGATCGCATAATCGCGCCAATGCCCGGCCGCGACCATCCGCCCGTAAAGATCTAGGATCCGCGACAGCTCGATCCGGTCGAACCCGACCTGCGATCGACCCCGATCGGGAAAGGGGGTGACGACCCCGCTCAAGCGCAGTCGCGCGCGCCTTCGACGGGCGGGCGGGCCGCGTCGCGCTCCGCGATCAGCTCGCCGAGCCGGGTGCGCAGCGTCTCCACTTCGCATTTCAACAGGTCGAGTTGCTGGGTCGCGGGATCGAAGCGGTCGCTGCACGATGTGCCATAGGGCACGAACGGCCGCTGATATTCGGCCGCATCGACCAGCGTCGGCCGGGCCGGGATGCCGACCATCACCGCACCTTCGGGCACGTCCTTCGTCACCACCGCATTCGCACCGACGCGGGCGTTGCGCGCGACCGTGATCGGCCCCAGCACCTGTGCGCCCGATCCGATGATCACGCCATCGGCCAGTGTAGGGTGGCGCTTGCCGGCCACGCCGTTTGCGGGGTTGGTGCCGCCAAGCGTCACGCATTGGTAGATCGTCACGTCGTCACCGATCACCGCGGTCTCGCCGATCACGGTGAAGCCATGATCGATAAACAGGTTGCGGCCGATCACCGCGCCGGGATGGATGTCGATCGCGGTCAGAAACCGCGAGAAATGATTGACGAAGCGCGCAAGAAAATAGAGCCGCGCCTCGAACAGCCAGTGCGCGATGCGATGCAGCCCGACGGCGAGCACGCCCGGATAGAGCAAGACTTCCCAATGGGATCGCGGCGCGGGATCACGGCGCTTCACCGATTCGAGATACGCGATCAGCCCGCTCATCATGCGCGGCCTCCCTAGTACGACCCTGAAGCGGACAAGATAGGACCGCTGCCGGGCGAATGCCAGAGCGTCAGGCGGCGTCGGGCCGAGGCAGGTCGCGATAGAAGGGCAGCACCGTGCCATTCATCTTGATCGTCATCGGATTGCCCTTGCGGTCGAGCGACTTGCCGACCGCCAGCCGCACCCAGCCCTCGCTCACGCAATATTCGTCGACGTTGGTCTTCTCGACCCCATTGAACAGGATGCCCACGCCGCGCGACAGCGGCTCCGCATCGAAATACGGGCTCTTCGGGTTGGTCGCCAGTCGATCGGGCGGCGTCTCGGCCGCCGGCGCAGGCGCGGGGGCCTGATCTTCGGATCCGGGCGGAGTTTCGGCGGGGGTCTCGGTCATGCGCGCCGACTTAGCTGCCTGCCCGCGCGCTGCCAAGCCATCCCCCGCCAGCCCGCGTCAGGCCATCGTCGCGTGCACGGTGGCCACTGCCGTCATCACCGCGCCGATGCGCGCGGCCGCCTGGATCGTCTCGGCATTCACATTGTGCGATTTCAGCACCTTCTCGTGCGAATCGATGCACATGCCGCACCCGTTCTGGGCAGACACCGCCAGCGAGAAGAGTTCGAAATCCGCCTTGTCGATGCCCGGCTGGCCGATCACGTTCATCCGCAGCTTCGCGGGCATCTGGCCATATTCCTTGTTCGAAGCGAGATGCACGAACCGGTAATAGACGTTGTTCATCGCCATGATCGCGGCGGCCGCACGGGCCGCATTGGCAGCCTCTGGGCTCAGCTTGCCGGCCACTTCGGCTTCGGCCGCCTCGACGATCGGGCGGTAGCCGGTGCCGTGCGCGCAGGCCAGCAGCAGGCCATATTTGCGCTGATCACCCAGTAACTGGTCACCCAGCAGCGATCCCAGGTTCAGGCGCAGGTCCTTGGCATAATCGGGCAGGCTATCGGCAAACGTCTTCAACGACATGGGGTGATGCTCCATCGACGGTTCGTGAAAAGAAAAGAGGCGCGGAGTCCGGAGAACTCCGCGCCCCTCCTCGCCGCGCGTCCAAGGGAGGACAGACAGCGCGGCAGTGCGACCCGGCCTGTGATCAGGCTGCGGGCTTGAGAACGTCCTGGCCTTCGGTCCAGTTGCAGGGGCACAGTTCGTCGGTCTGCAGCGCATCGAGAACGCGCAGCGTCTCCTGCGGGTTGCGACCGACGTTCAGGCCGTTGACCGTGACGTGCTGGATCACATTGTCGGGATCGACGACAAAGGTGGCGCGATAGGCGACGCCTTCCTGCGGGTGAAGGATGCCGAGCGCCGTCGCCAGCTTCTTCGAATTGTCCGCGATCCACGGGAAATCACAGGCGGCCAGGCGTTCGTCGGACTTGCGCCATGCGAAGTGGACATGGCTGGTATCGGTCGAAGCGCCGATCAGCACCGCATCACGATCTGCGAAATCGCGCGCCAGATCGCCATAGCCGATGATCTCGGTCGGGCAGACGAAGGTGAAGTCCTTCGGCCAGTAGAACAGGATCTTCCACTTGCCGTCGGTCTTGCCCAGGTCGATCGTCTCTTCGCCGGGCAGCGCATCCACGCCCTGCTGGACGGGGAGGATATAATCAGGAAGCTTGTCACCAACGGTCAGCATGGGGTTCTCCGGTTTGGCTGCATCGCAGCATAGATCGTTCGCAACCGCAAATAGGCAGGGCTGTTGACGATACCAATTGATTATTCGCACCGCTTTGATCGATATAAGCACTGAATGAGCACCTATCTCCCCACGCTGAAGCAGCTCCAGTATCTCGTGGCGCTGCGCGATCACGGCCATTTCGGCCGTGCGGCCGAGGCGTGCTTCGTCACCCAATCGACGTTGTCGGCCGGTCTGCGCGAGCTCGAATCTCTGATCGGCATCACGCTGGTGGAGCGGACGCGTCGCGTCGTTCGGTTCACGCCGCTCGGCACGCGCATCGCGGACAAGGCCCAGCGGGTGCTGCGCGAGGCTGAGGAGCTTTCGGACATGGCCCGCGCCGCCGGCAAGCCGCTGGCGGGCGAATTGCGGATGGGGGTGATCCCCACGATCGCGCCGTTCCTGTTGCCGCGTATCCTGCCCAAGCTGCGCGCGGACTGGCCCGACCTGAAGCTGTACCTGCGCGAGGAGACGACGAGCGCGGCCTGCGACTCGTTGCATCGCGGCCATGCCGATTGCGTGCTGCTCGCGCTGCCTTACCCGTGCGGCGACGTCGAATGGGCGGATCTGTTCGAGGATCGGCTCTACGTCGCGTTTCCCGGCACGCAGGATCTGCCCGCCGGCAGCATTTCGCCCGACGCGATCGACGAATCGCGATTGCTGCTGCTGGAAGACGGGCATTGCCTGAAGGATCATGCGCTGGCCGCCTGCAACCGGCCCGAGCTGCGCGCCGAAGCGGCAATGCTGGGCACCTCGCTGCATACGCTGGTGCAGATGGTGGATAACGGCCTGGGCCTGACCATGCTGCCTGAAATGGCGCTCAATGCAGGTATCCTTAACGATACGTCGGTCATCGCGCGCCCGCTTGCGGCAGAACATCCGTCGCGGCGGATCGCGCTGGCCTGGCGCAAGGGCAGCCCGCGTGAGAAGGAATTCCGGCTGCTTGCCGAAGCTCTTGCGATTTCGGCGCGCGCACCGCGCCGGCCTGCAACCTAGATGGGGGTTCGGGCGTAGCTTGCTGCGGCGCTCGCAAGGTGCCCCATCAAGGAGGATTCCCATGAACAGCAAGTTTCTGCGCGGCTCTGCCGCGGCGCTTCTGATTGCGATCGCATCGACCGGCGCCGTCGCCAAGAACCCGGTCGTCGGCGGTTCCGAAATGTATCCGACCAAGACGATCGTCGACAATGCCGTGAATTCCAAGGATCATACGACCCTCGTCGCCGCGGTGCAGGCCGCCGGCCTGGTCGATACGCTGAAGGGCCCGGGGCCGTTCACCGTGTTCGCGCCCACCAACGCCGCCTTCGCCAAGCTGCCGGCCGGCACGGTCGATACGCTGGTCAAGCCTGAAAACAAGGCGACGCTGACCTCGATCCTGACCTATCATGTCGTCCCCGGCCGGCTGACGGCCAAGGATCTCGCCAAGCAGATCAAGGATGGCGGCGGCAAGGCCACGCTGACGACCGTGCAGGGTGGCACGCTGACCGCTTCGATGATGGGCAAGCGTATCATGCTGACCGATGCCAAGGGCGGCATGAGCCATGTCACCCAGGGCGACGTCTTGCAGTCCAACGGCGTGATCCACGTCGTGGATACGGTGCTGCTCCCGCAATAAGCACCGCCGGAAAGGGGCGCCTGCCGAACCGGGCGCCCCTTGAACGGTCAGGGCTCATCCGCAAAGGCACAGAAATCTTGGTTCGCGATGCCGCGCTGGGCCGTCCTTTGGATCGATCGAATTCAGCTCTCGACCGGCTTCGGCATCGGCATCATCTCGCCCGAAAGGACCACGGGTCCGGTTGGTGATCCGGTCGGCGATCCGCCCATCGGCTCCACGGATACCGCCAGCACCAGCTTCGGCCCGGTGGCAAGATCGGCAGGCATGAAGTGGCGGCCGCGTGCGGCCAGCACGCCCATCGAACGCGGCTTGCCGTCCGCCCCGATCAGCCACAATTCGTGAGAATGGCCATCGCCCGGCGGCATCGCGATCGGCACGATCTCCATCCGCCGCGTCATCGGATGATAGCTTATCAACATCGCCGGCGCACCGCCGCTAGGCGACAGCGCCGCCATCGCCGCGACCGGATCGGGCCGGGGCGCGCTGGCCACCACCACCGGCGCGGGGGCCGGACGCATTACCAGCGCCGTGCTCGATGCGATCGCAATCAGCGAGGCCGCAATTGCAGCTCCCCGCCACCAGCCGACACGATTGTCGTTCGCCGCGGCCGGCGCAGCCATACGCCGCTCGATCGCGGACCAGATGTGCGGATCCGCTTCCGCCTCAGGCGCGGTCAGCAACAGCGGCGCCAGCCGGTCCCGCCAGGCGGCCACCGCGTCGACCGCAGCCGGATCGCGTGCCAGCCGCGCCAGGAAGGTCGCGCGCTCGGCCGGATCGAGCGTGCCAAGCACATATTCGGCGGCGGCAAGGTCCAGTGGGTCGCTCATCCCTCGAGACACGCCTTCAATCCGGCAAGGCCGCGGTGCAGCCAGGATTTGACGGTGCCGACCGGCCGGCCGTGGCGTTCGGCGAGCTCCTCGCGGCTGAGTCCGTGGCAATAGGCGCCCACGATCATGTCGCGATGTTCGCGATCCAGCCCGTCCAGGCAGCGCTCCAGCGCAACGCTCGTCTCCAGTGGGGTGCCGGGGTCGGCCGCCATCACGTCTGGCTGCAGTTCCTCGTTGCGCAGGCTGCCGCGGGCCACTTCGCGCCGGCGAACGTCGATCGCGATGTTGCGTGCGATGGCCGCCAGCCAGGTGATCGGGCGGCCGCGACGGGCGTCATAGCCCGCTGCGCTGCGCCACACCCTGACATATGCGTCCTGCATCGCCTCGTCCGCCAATCCGCCCTCGGGCAAGATACGCCGGACGATCCCGTTCAGTTTCGCAGCCGTCCGCCGGTAGAGCTCGGCAAAGGCGGCGCGGTCCTCGGCGGCGACCGCCACCAGCAGCGCTTCCAGCGGGGGTTCGGGATCAGCGGCCGGCATGGTCCGTCCAGCGATCGGCCGCGACGTCGTCGGCGGCACGCGCCTCGATCCAATGGCGGCGTCCATCGGCGAACTGCTCCTGCTTCCAGAACGGGGCCTTCGTCTTCGCCCAATCGACCAGAAAGCCGGTGGCGTCCAGCGCTGCCTGCCGATGTCGTGCCGCCGCCGCGCAGAAGATGATCCGCTCGCCGGGGTGCAACCGGCCGAAGCGGTGGACCAGCACCACCCCCAGCAGATTCCAGCGCCGCGACGCTTCGCCGGCGATGTCACGCATCACCGGTTCGGTCAGCCGTGGATGATGCTCAAGCAGCAGGGCTTCGAGCCCGTCGCCACCCCGCACGATGCCGGTAAAGCTGGCGACACCGCCGCCGCCTAGCGCCTCGAGCTTGGCCAGTTCCGCTCCCGAATCGATATCGGCGGCGGTTACCGCAACCCGGATCATCCCCCGGTCACCGGCGGGAAGAGCGCGATCTCGCGCGCGCCTGCGATTGGGGCGTCGGAGCCGACGAACGTATCGTCGACTGCGGCGCGGATCCGTTCCGGCTGGGCGAAGGCCGCGGCATGGCCGGGCGAGCGCATCGCCAGCCAGTCGATAAGCGCGGCGACGGTCGCCACTTCGGGCGGCGGATCGATCGTCTCGCCGTCCACGCCGATCGCCTCGCGCACCCAGGCGAAATAGAGGATCGCCACCATCGCCGGTCAGTCCATATGCTTCAGGCCGACGCGCAGATAATCCCAGCCGGTCACCAGGGTGAGCACTGCGGCGGCCCACAGGCAGAACAAGCCGAACTGGCCGATCCAGGCAAGGTGCGGCAGCGCTCCGCCGAGGATGATCGCCCCCAGCGAGATCAGCTGGAACGTCGTCTTCCATTTGGCCAGTTGGGAGACCGGCATCGAAACGCGCAGATCGGCCAGGAACTCGCGCAGACCCGAGACGGCAATCTCACGCAGCAGGATGACGAGGGCAGCCACCACGTGCCAGCCGGCCACCAGCGGCTCGCCTGTCGCCACGCTGTCGAACGCCACCAGCATCACGATGACCGCCGCCACCATGATCTTGTCGGCGATCGGATCGAGGAACACGCCAAGCTTCGAGACCGCCCCCTGCGCACGCGCCACGAACCCGTCGAAATAGTCGGTCACGCCCATCAGCACATAGAGCCCAAACGCCAGCGCATAGTCGAACCAGCCCGGGTGCCAGAGCAAGAACACCAGGATCGGCACCGCGAAGATGCGCGAAAGCGTGAGGATGTTGGGCAGCGTCAGCATCGGCACACCGGCCTTAGCTTGGATCAGTCCGGTTCGGGAAGAGCGCTTCGCCCGTGCGATCCACGATCTCTTCGGCCAGGATGCCGATCGCAACGCCCGCCACGACGTCGCTCAGATAATGGGTGGATCGCGGTACCTGGACCAGGGCGACTCCTGCCGCGATCGCCTGTGCGGTCGCCGCCGTTTCCGGCACGGTCCTCGCCAGCGCCCGCGCCACCGCTACCGCGCCGGCCGAATGGCCGGATGGGAAGGATCGCCAGCTACCGTCTTCGGTATCGCCAGGGGCTGCGTGATAGATGTCATGATCATGATAGAGATCGGGTCGGGTGCGATCGATCCGATCCTTGATCTGGCCCTTGATCCAGGTAGCCAGCAAATGCGACGCCAGCATCTGCGCACCCGCGCGCACCGTCCGCCGGTCGCGCATCGCCAGTCCGCTGGCCAGCACGGTGCCGGCAAAGGCGATCATTGGCGGCTGGTCGGCCAGTTCGCTGATTGCCCCCAGCACGCGTGTCACCGGATGATGCCGCGCTTCGGCCACGGCATCGGCCAGTGCGATATCGGCCTGCTCGATCGGATTGTCGGGGTCTGTCATCCCTGCCTAGCGCGCGGGATCAGCCAAAGGTTTCCGCCGCCGGTACGATCGGCTATGCAGCGCGCTCCTGTCGCCAACCGAGCGAGCCTTCCTTTCGCATGACTTCGTCCATCCGGCTCCTTGCCAAGCGCCGTTTCTTGCCGCTTTTCGTCACGCAGTTCCTGAACGCGTTCAACGACAATCTCTTCAAGACGGCGATGGTGATCCTCGTCACCTTCACCATCTATTCGGATCCCGAGCAGGAGGCGACCTTCTCCGCCATCGCCGGCGGGCTGTTCATCCTGCCCTTCTTCCTGCTCTCCACCCTATCCGGCCAACTCGCCGACAGCCGCGACAAGGCGGGTATCATCCGCCTCGTGAAATCGGCGGAAATCCTGATCATGCTGGTGGGTGCGGCCGGTATCTGGCTGCACAACATCCCGATGATGCTGGCCGCCCTGTTCGCGATGGGGATCCATTCCACATTCTTCGGTCCGATCAAATATGCGATCCTGCCGCAACATCTTGAAAAGGATGAAGTGCTTGGCGGCACCGGGCTGGTCGAAGCCGGCACCTATGGCGCGATCTTGCTCGGCACCATCGCCGGCGGGCTGATCGCGCCCGAGTGGGCGGCGATCGCGGTGATCGCGATCGCGGTGGTCGGTCGGATCGCCGGCGGCTTCGTGCCCCCGGCCCCGCCGGAAGAGCATGATCAGATCGTCGATTATCACATCCTGCGATCGTCGATCGCGCTGGTGAACGCCACCATGCATATCCGCCACCTCTTCCTGGCGATCGTGTCGATCAGTTTCTTCTGGGCGCAAGGCGCGATCCTGGCCGCCCAGTTCCCCCCACTCGTCAAGAATGTGCTGGGCGCCGACAAGGAAGTCGCGACCCTGTTCCTGGCCGTGTTCTCGGTCGGGGTGGCGCTCGGCTCGGTCATCATCAACCGGTTGCTGGCGGGCAAGGTCTCCGCGAAATTCTCCCCCGCTTCGGCGATCGTGATGGGCCTGTTCCTGCTCGATCTGTGGTGGACGGTTACCCACTGGCCAGTCGAGGGCAATGCAGGGCTGGACTGGAGCCGTTTCATCCGGCTGCCGCATGCCGAACGCGTGCTGCTCGATCTGTTCGGCGTGGCGGTCGCCGGCGGCATGTTCGTGGTGCCGCTCTACGCGTTCCTCACCACCACCGTCGCAAAGGCGCAGACGGCACGGACCGTGGCCGCCAACAACATCGTGAATGCCGGGGCGATGGTGCTCGCCACCCTCATACTCGCCGGGCTGATCGCTGTCGGCGTGACGATCGAACAGACCGTGCTGATGGTCGCGATCATGTCGATCGGTGCCGCCGCCATCGCCTGGCGGCTGCACAAGGCATGTGATTGATCAGGCGATCAGCGCAAGGAAGAAGACGAGTCCCGCCGCGTAAGTGGTGAGGAAGAAGCGCGCATCTGCGGCCAGCCCGGGCCGCGAGCGGATCGCTCGCACCATCCCCGCCAATTCCGCCGGCACTTCCTCGGCCGCAGCGCGCGGCCGGCGGATCATCTGCGGGGTCAGCGGGGCGAAACCGGTGGTGCTCATGATGCGACGTTAACGCGTCGCTAACCGTCCGGTCCCGAACGATCGATGGTTAAACGCGTCCCGCCACGGGACGGACCTATTCCCGGAAGCTCGGATCGATCCGATCGAGCTTGCGCAGCAGCGCCGGCCACGCAAGCATGTCCGCGCCCGCATCCACCACCTGCTTGGGCGTCTGCTGGCGTACCTTGTCGGGCGTACCCTGCGGCGGCGTATTCAGCCGGTCACGGCCCGCCGCCAGCATCAGCACCTGCGCCTGGCAGGCGCGTTCCAGGAAATACATCCGCATGAATGCGCTGCCCACGGTCGACCCGATCGCAAGCGTGCCGTGGTTGCGCAGGATCATCGCATGGGCATCGCCGAGATCGGCCACCAGCCGCTCGCGTTCCTCCAAGTCAGTCGCGATGCCTTCATAGTCGTGATACGCCAGATCGCCGGCCGCGATCATCGCCGTCTGGGTATGCGGTAGCAGTCCTTCGTCCATCGCCGATACTGCCTGGCCATGCGGAGTGTGCAAGTGCAGCACTGCGCGCGCATCCTCGCGCGCCATGTGGATCGCCGAATGGATGGTGAAGCCGGCCGCGTTCACAATGTAAGGTGTCGGCAACACCGGCCGCCCGTCCATGTCGATCTTGACCAGTGACGAAGCGGTGATCTCCTCGAACATCAGCTGATAGGGGTTGATCAGGAAATGATGTTCGGGACCCGGCACCCGCGCGGATAGATGGGTGAAGATCAGGTCGTCCCAGCCGTAGAGCGCGACCAGGCGGTAAGCGGCAGCAAGGTCGACGCGAACCGCCCACTCCTCGGCCGGGACCGAATCCCGCACCGATGGTGCCCCGTCCGCGCCGTCCGGCATCGCCGCCTCCCTTCGTCCTCGCCCTAGTGCCGCACGCCGACTTCGCCCACCGGCACCGCGGGCGCCAGGTGCGGCGGCGGCTGGGTCGCCAGCTCGTCCGCCTCGGTCCATTCGATCGGCTCCAGCGGACGCACGAGCGCGCGTTCAAGCACCTGATCGACATGACCGACCGGCACGATCTCCAGCCCGTCGAGGATCACTGCCGGGATATCCGCCAGATCCTTCTCATTCTCCTGCGGGATGAGCACAGTGGCGATCCCCCCGCGCAGCGCTGCGAGCAGCTTTTCCTTGAGCCCGCCGATCGGCAGCACCCGGCCGCGCAGCGTGACCTCGCCGGTCATCGCCACGTCGCGCCGCACCGGCACGCCGCTCAGCGTCGATAGGATCGCGGTCACCATGCCGATGCCGGCAGACGGTCCGTCCTTGGGCACCGCGCCTTCGGGCAGGTGGATATGGATGTCCTTGCGAAGGAACAGCGACGGCTTGATGCCGAACGCCGGTGCTCGCGCACGCACGAAGCTGAAGGCAGCCTGCACCGATTCCTGCATCACGTCGCCCAGCTTCCCGGTAGTGCGCACGGCGCCCTTGCCGGGCACCGTCACCGCCTCGATCGTCAGCAGCTCGCCGCCGACCTCGGTCCAGGCGAGCCCGGTGACCGCGCCGATCTGATCCTCTTCCTCGGACACGCCGTAGCGATATTTCCGCACGCCAGAGAATTCAGACAGGTTGTCCGGACCGACCACAACGTTGCGCGCCTTGCCCTCTAGAATCCTTCGCAGCACCTTGCGCGCCACCTTGGCGATCTCGCGCTCCAGCGTGCGCACACCGGCTTCGCGCGTGTAATAGCGGATCAGGTCGCGCAGGCCCTCGTCGGTCAGCACAAACTCCTCGGGCTTCAGCCCATGCGCGCTGATCTGCTTCTCCAGCAGATGGCTCTTGGCGATCTCGACCTTCTCGTCCTCGGTATAGCCCTCCAGCCGGATGATCTCCATCCGGTCCAGCAGCGGCTGCGGCAAGTTCAGCGAGTTCGCGGTCGTCACGAACATCACGTCGGACAGATCGATATCGACTTCCAGATAATGGTCCTGGAAGCGATTATTCTGCTCCGGATCCAGCACCTCAAGCAGCGCCGAAGCGGGATCGCCGCGGAAATCCTGTCCCAGCTTGTCGATCTCATCGAGCAGGAACAGCGGGTTCGAAGTGCCCGCCTTCTTGAGGTTCGTCACGATCTTGCCGGGCAGCGAGCCGATATAGGTCCGCCGATGGCCGCGAATCTCGGCTTCGTCGCGCACGCCGCCCAGCGATTGGCGGATGAACTCGCGCCCGGTGGCCTTGGCGATGGACTTGCCCAGGCTGGTCTTGCCCACGCCGGGCGGGCCGACCAGGCACAGGATCGGCCCCTTCAGCTTGTTCGTGCGCGCCTGCACCGCCAGATATTCGACGATCCGGTCCTTGACCTTCTCGAGCCCGTAATGGTCGGCATCCAGCACCAGCTGCGCCTGCGCGATATCCTTCTTGATCTTCGATTTCTTGCCCCAGGGCAGGCCCAGCAGCACATCAAGATAGTTGCGCACCACCGTCGCCTCGGCGGACATCGGCGCCATCGTGCGCAGCTTCTTCAGCTCGGCGGTGGCCTTGCCGCGCGCTTCTTTGCTCAGCTTCAGCGTCGCGATCTTCTGGGCAAGCTCGGCCAGCTCGTCGCCGCCGCCTTCATCCTCGGCATTGCCCAGCTCGCGCTGGATCGCCTTCAGCTGCTCGTTCAGATAATATTCGCGCTGGGTCTTCTCCATCTGCCGCTTCACGCGGCTGCGGATCTTCTTCTCCACCTGCAGCACGCCCAGTTCGCCTTCCATGAAGGCGAACACCATCTCGAGCCGTCGCGCGGGATCGAGCTCGACCAGCAGCGTCTGCTTGTCGGAGACCTTGATGTTGATATTGGCCGCCACCGCATCGGCAAGCCGCGATGGTTCCTCGATCTGACCGAGCTGCACCGCCGTCTCGGCCGGCATTTTCTTGTTGAGCTTGGCGTAGTTTTCGAACTGGTCGACCACCGAACGCATCAGCGCACCGATCTCGGGACCGTCCGACCCGTCGTCCTCGATCAGTGAGACGCTGGCCTGGAGATGGCCGCCATCATTGTTCAGCGTATCCAGCCGGGCGCGCTGCTGCCCCTCGACCAGAACGCGAACCGTACCGTCGGGCAGCTTCAGCAGTTGCAGCACCGTCGCCACGACACCCAGGTCATAAAGCGCGTCGCGATCGGGATCGTCCTCGGCCGGATCGAGCTGGGCGACGAGGAAGATCGATTTGTCCGAAGCCATCGCGCTTTCGAGCGCGGCGACGGATTTGTCGCGGCCCACGAACAGCGGCACGATCATCTGGGGAAAGACGACGATATCGCGCAGGGGCAGGACGGGAAGTGTCTCGGTCATGAAAGCTCCGTGGCGCAGGGGATGCGCCGTTCGAAAAACATATGGGCGTGACCCACCGTCCGATCAATCCACCGCGCCCGCAGCATGATCATGCATCGTCGGGGCAGCTGAAACCTAGCGCTTCTCACAGCGTGGGACCGGACGGTCGCAAGAGCGCGGGATCGGGCTGCGTGTGTCGCATTCGCGCAGGTCCACGGCCGGAGACCAGTGTCCAGCGCCGCATGCGGCCAGCCACAGGTGTCGGCCGTCTAGCAACAGGAGCAGAAATGCGGACCGGCCAGCAGACCATAGTGATCGGCCCGGTGACCGGAACCCGTCGTGCGGAATAGCCTCCGGCCGCGGATCAGGCCGCCGGAGCGGCCTGTTCCTTGTCCTTCTTGGCGAACACGCGGACCGGATCCTTGCGACCCTCGATCACATCCTTGTCGATCCGGATCTCGTCCACGCCATCCATCGATGGCAGATCGAACATCGTATCGAGCAGTATGCCTTCCAGGATCGATCGCAGCCCGCGCGCGCCGGTCTTGCGTTCGATCGCCTTGCGCGCGACCGCGACCAGCGCGTCGTCGGTGAAGCCCAGCTTCACGTCCTCCATGTCGAACAGCTTGGCATATTGCTTCACCAGCGCATTCTTCGGCTCGGACAGGATCTTGACCAGCGCCGGCTCGTCGAGATCCTCCAGCGTCGCGATCACCGGCAGGCGACCGACGAACTCGGGGATCAGGCCGAACTTCAGCAGGTCTTCGGGCTCGCACTGGCGCAGCGTCTCGCCCACGCGGCGCTCCTCCGGGCTCGCCACATAGGCGCCGAACCCGATCGACTTGCCCTGCAGGCGATCGCCGATAATCCGTTCCAGCCCGCTGAACGCGCCGCCACAGATGAACAGGATGTTGGTCGTGTCCACCTGAAGGAATTCCTGCTGGGGATGCTTGCGGCCACCCTGCGGCGGCACGCTGGCTGTCGTGCCTTCCATCAGCTTCAGCAGCGCCTGCTGCACGCCTTCGCCCGATACGTCGCGCGTGATCGAGGGATTGTCCGCCTTGCGGCTGATCTTGTCGATCTCATCGATATAGACGATGCCGCGCTGCGCACGCTCGACATTATAGTCGGATGCCTGGAGCAGCTTCAGGATGATGTTCTCGACATCCTCGCCGACATAGCCGGCCTCGGTCAGCGTGGTCGCGTCGGCCATTGTGAACGGCACGTCGAAGGTGCGCGCCAGCGTCTGCGCCAGCAGCGTCTTGCCGCAGCCGGTGGGCCCGACGAGCAGGATATTCGACTTCGCAAGCTCTACATCGGCACCCTTGGCGCCATGCGCCAGCCGCTTGTAGTGATTGTGAACCGCCACCGAGAGCACGCGCTTCGCCTGCTGCTGGCCGATCACATACTGGTCGAGCACGTCGCAGATTTCGGACGGAGGCGGCACCCCGCCATCCTTGCGGCTGACGAGCGCGGACTTCGTCTCCTCGCGGATGATATCGTTGCACAGCTCCACGCACTCGTCGCAGATGAACACGGTCGGCCCGGCAATCAGCTTGCGCACTTCGTGCTGCGACTTGCCGCAGAACGAGCAGTAGAGAGTGCTCTTGGAATCGCCGCCGCTCAGCTTTGTCATATTCTCTTCCTGACGACCGCCATGCGGCCAAACCCTGTCGCGCCGCCCGCCCCGGGGTGTGCGGCCGATGCAGCCAATATGTCTAGCCCATCCGCCATAAACAAGCCGTCACCGACCGGCATTCGACGTATTCGCTGGCCAGCGCGGCTCAGCTCGCTGCCCTGCCCGGCCAGCACGAACCACGGAACGCGGCCGGCAGTGCGCTGAGAAAGCGATCCTCTGGACGTTGCGCCAATCAGGGCTTGGTCGCCACGAACATATATTCGTGCTGGGCATCGTTGAGCACCAGGGCCTGCCGCCCGTTCGCCGGCCGTGCGAGCAGCTCGAGCCCGATGAAGCCCGGCGATGTCGTGACAAGGGACGTCGTGCCATCCTTGTTGCGTCGCGGCGCAAGGTCCGACCAGATCGAGGTGGCACGCATCGTCAGGCGCCCCTGATCGTAGCGGATGGCAAGCGGGCCAAGCTCGGTGCTCGCATAGTCGCCCACGAACGGTGCCGCTTCCGCCGCGCTCACGTCCCGGTCGATCTCGCTGTTCGTCTTCGCCGCCTGCGCCTGCGCGCGCTTAGCCGCCAGCTTCACATTCTCGACCGCTTCCGGCTTCCCGTCGTACAGCAGCTCGAGCAGCCGGCGCTTGACGCCATTGGCCAGCGTGTAGCCACTTTCCGAATTGGTCAGCACGACCACGCCCACCTTGGCGGAGGGCACCGCGAACCAGTTGCTCTTGTAGCCGAACAGGCTGCCGCCGTGCTGGATCACGGACACACCCTTGCTGGCATCATCCTCCAGCCCCATGCCGTACCAGATATTCTCCCCGGTCGGCACATTGTGGACGCGACGCGCCAGCACGCTTTCCGCCGAGGCGAAGCGCTGGCCGCCCGGCAGAGCGCCCTCGTCAAGCTCGTCGCGCACATAAAGCGCCATGTCGTGCGCCGAAGACCAGGCGCCGCCCGCCGGACGGTACGGCACCACCGTATCGTTATACTTCATGTCGACCGGTTGCAGCCGATCCTCCAGATCAACGTCATAGGGCTTTGCCCAGTCGCCCTGCATCGCCTGGGCGTTGCTGAACGTCGTCGCCCGCATACCCAGCGGTTCGAACACCCGCTCGCGCATCGCGCGGTCATAGCCCTCGTCCAGCGGCAGTTCCGGATAGAGGATGTGGGCGGCAAGATAGCCGGCCGCGCTGGCCATCAGATTATTATATTGGAACGTCTCGCCGAAGCCGCTGGTCGGCTGGGTGGCGGCAAGCTGCCGGAAGGTTTCTTCCGGCCCGGTATCCGGCCGCGTATTGTACAGCCATTCCATATCCTTGCGCGGCAGCCCCGTGCAGGCACATACGAGATGCTTCACCAGCACCTTGCGGGTCGTCTCCGCGTTTCCCAGCCGGAAACTCGGCATGTAATCGATCACGGGCCGGTTCCAGTCGAGCCGGCCCTGATCGACCAGCGTGGATAGCAACAGCGTCGACATGCCCTTGGTGTTGGAAGCGATCATGAACAGCGTGTCCTTGCCGACCGGCGCGCCGCTGGCCACGTCCTTCACGCCGATCCCGCCTTCATAGGCGATCCGGTCGCCGTCGATTACGGCCAGCCCCACACCCGGGATCTTCAGTTCCGTCATCGCCGACTGCACGAAGCGCTTCAGCTCCGCGATGCGCGACGCATCCATGCGATGCGCAGTCTTGCCGGCAAAACTTTCCTTCACATAGCCGGCGGGACGCAGCGTATCGGCAGATGCGTCGAACTGGCCGCTGCGCTTGTCGATCGTGGCGATAGCCCCTTCGAGGGCAAGCACCGTCCAGCGTGTCCCGTGCCGCAGCGCGACCGCCTGCGCGATCGCCTTCTCGGCCGGCGGCACCTCGTAATCGATCACGAACGCCTCATCCCAACCGTCCCGGGCGGGCACCGGCTGCACCAGCCGCACCGGCCAGGCGAAGGCCGGGCGAACCTGCCGCCAGGCCTGGGCCGCGGCATCCTTGCCATCCTTCGCGCTGGCAACGGGCGCGATCGCAACCTGCAGATCCTTCTCCGGCGGCGTGAACCGCACGATGCCAGCGCTGCGGGCAACCGCCCAGCCTTCAGGAGCCACGATCGTCGCATCCGATCCGACCGGCATCGCCGCCGCCTGCGGTGCGGCCTGCGCGATAGCAGCGGACAATGCGATCGACGAAGCGGCGATTGAAATCGCGGCAAGCAATAGCTTCATGTGGATCCCCCCAGCGGTCTCCGCCCAGCTTTAGGCTTTATTCGCCGGGACTTGGCAAGCCGCCAACGTGCGAAAGAAGAGCGAACTGTTCGCACGCGTAGGCCTTGCGGGAACGCGGAGATCGTCTTTCCCGCGCCAGCTGTGCAGGTCGATCGCTTGCAGCAGCACCAGACACCCCGGAGCCGCACCACTTTGGACTACGCCGGGCAAGGTGCGTGGTGGGCGGTGACGGGATCGAACCGCCGACCCTCTCGGTGTAAACGAGACGCTCTACCGCTGAGCTAACCGCCCACGCCGGCAGCCGATGCCATTCCCAGACGCGCGCGGCAAGCCCGTCAGGCAACGCCGCCGGGCGCTGCCGCGAACATCGCGGCCAGGCAGCGCGCCATCGCACCCGCGCTGGCATCGTCCAGTTCGATGAACACCCGCCTGGCATCGCGCGGGTCGGGCACACGGCGCAGCAGCCCCTGGTCGGTCAGCGCCTTGATCCAGCGCAGTGCGGTGGTGGATGGCACTGCGGCGGCGATGCACAGGCTGGATACGGAAACCGGCCGTCGCTCGATCCGCGCCGCCATCAGGTCCAGCAGCATATCCCAGGCGGGGTCGGCGAACAGTTCCGAATCGAAATAATGTGCGCGCAACCGCCGCGCCCGCAGCATCGCGCGAATCGCGTTTGCGTCCAGCGACCGCTCGGCCAGCGGATCAGGCGTCGGTATCGAGGCGCGTGGCATGATCGCACCCCCGCCGGCTCGTTCACCCGAAAGCCCCGCCAGCACCCGCGCGATCCGGCTGACCTCCTCGCTCAACTGGCGCAGCCTCGCCGCCTCTGCGCCGGAAGCGACATCGTTCAGATGGGTCCCCGGATCGATCAGCGCCAGGCTCAGCGCCGCCGCGCATTCCACGGGATCGGGATCGCAGAGCAGAGTACAGCGCTCGATTGCCAGCAGCGCAGTCGCGCGGTCGATCGCGTCACGCGGCAGGCAGGCGACGACCGGTCGGCCCAACCTCGCTAGCGCTTGCGCCAGCCGGTCGTCCGCCAGGCCTTCTTCACCCAGCGTCAGCAGCACTGCATCGGCGAGCGGCAGCAAGTCCGGGTCGGCGATCAAATCATCTGCGCCGCACCGCACGCCGCGCGCACCCGCGGCCGTCACCGCGTCGGTATCGGACGCTTCCCCGCCAATGATCAGCACGGTCGCGCGCAGATCCAGCAACCCGTCATGCTCGCTTAGCATAGGTCATCCCTGTTCCGCTTGTGTTCTGTGCACTCTGCCTATCCGCCCTCGGACGGACAGTCCAGATCGGCTCCATTCTGGCGGGATAAGATCCCCGGCCTCGGCAATCGATCCGGAATGGATCAGATCAGGCTGGCGGGAACCGCGCCTCGCGCCCGCCGTTCCTTGGCCGACAACGGGAGATCAAGCTCATGTCTGGCAAATATGCGCCTCGCAACGACCAGGGTGATCACCGCATCCTCGATAAGGACCCGCTGGCGATCGCGCTGCTGAAGGAAGAACATCATGTCTTCCGCACGCTGTTCGACAAGGCGGAAGCGGCGGAAGGCGAGGATCTCGTGCCGATCGCGCAGGAACTGTGCATGCGGCTGGCCGTACACATGACGATCGAAGAGGAAATCCTCTATCCCGCGCTCAAGCCCGTCATCGGCGAGGACGAAGTCAACGAAGGCATCGTCGAGCATCAGTCGGGCAAGCGCATCGTCGCCGAACTCGAACAGCTCGTCGGCACCGAAGAACTATACGCCGCCAAGGTCCACGTGCTGGGCGAAGAGACCATCCACCATATCGACGAGGAGGATGAGGAGCTTTTCAAGGACGCGACCGAAGCGCACGAGGCCGGCAAGATCGATCTCGAGGCGCTGGGCGAAAAGCTGCGCGCGCGCCAGGCTGAACTCTACGATCAGATCGCCGAACAGGGCGAACTCGGGCGCACCGGCGAAGCCCAGCCTGACGAGGTCGCGACCGTCGGGGACTGATCGCTCAGCCGCGCGCCTCGCGAGCAGCGGGCGCGCGGCGCAAGGCTTCGCCGCAACGCATCGGTCGCTGGGCGAGCGGGCCTGCGCAGTTCGGGCAGCGCATCGCCAATGGCCCTTCTGCGCAATCACGGCAGAACGTGCATTCGAACGAGCAGATGAAGGCGCCGTCCATGTCTGGCGCGACCGGCACCTCGCAGCGTTCGCAGTGCGGCTTCATCTCCAGCATGTCGATCTCCCTCGCGTATCGTACAGCCTAGCATCAGGCTCATCTCCGAGCGAACCGGCTGGCCGAAACGAGAGCAGGGGTGGTCGCGCGGCTCTGCTACGCCGGGTCATCCACAATGGAGGCCGACATGGGAATTATGATCGCGGGCGATATCGATGTCGAGCCCGGCACCGAGGCCGCGCTTTTGCGCGATGCCCAGCCGCACATCGCCGCCGCCCTCGCCGAGCCGGGGTGCCGCGCCTATAGCTGGGCGGTCGATCCAGCCAAGCCCGGCCGGATCCTGGTGTTCGAGGAATGGGATGACGAGGCGGCGCTCGCCGGACATTTCGCAGGCGAGCCCTACCGCGACATGGGCGCCCATCTCGGCCGCGGAATCGGCATCACCGGCTTCTCGGTACAGAAATACCGGTTCGACAAGGCCGAACCGGTCTATGACGAGAGCGAGACGCCGCGCGCAGACTTCTTCACCGTCTGAGCCGGCGCGGACGACTACCGCGGTCTGATCGCTGCGAGAAAAAGGCCCGGGTCGACCCGGGCCAACCTGATCAGTGCGCCATCGCCTTCACGATATCCTCGACCATCTTCTTTGCATCGGCCAGCAGCATCATCGTATTGTCCATGTAGAACACGTCGTTGTCGACACCGGCATAGCCGACGCCGCCCATCGACCGCTTCACGAACAGCACGGTCTTGGCCTTCTCCACATCCAGGACGGGCATGCCGTAGATCGGCGACGTCTTGTCGGTCTTGGCGGCCGGGTTGGTCACGTCGTTGGCGCCGATCACGAACGCCACGTCGCTCTGCGCGAATTCGCCGTTGATATCCTCCAGCTCGAACACCTCGTCATAAGGCACGTTCGCTTCGGCCAGCAGCACGTTCATATGCCCGGGCATACGCCCTGCCACCGGATGGATGGCGTATTTCACCTTCACGCCTTCCTTCTTCAGGATATCGCCCATCTCGCGCAGCGCGTGCTGTGCCTGGGCAACGGCCATGCCGTAACCAGGTACGATGATCACCTGTTCGGCCTGTTGCATCAGGAACGCCGCATCCTCGGCGCTGCCACGCTTCCACGGCCGGTCCGTCGCCGCCGCCGCCGCGCCGCCGGCATCGGCCGCGCCGAACCCGCCCGCGATCACGCTGATGAAGCTGCGGTTCATTGCGCGACACATGATGTAGCTCAGGATCGCACCCGACGATCCGACCAGCGCGCCTGTGATGATCATCGCCGAATTCTGCAGCGTGAAGCCCATCGCCGCCGCCGCCCAGCCCGAATAGCTGTTCAGCATCGACACCACGACCGGCATATCCGCGCCGCCGATCGGGATGATCAGCAGGAAACCGATCGCGAAGCTCAGCGCCGTGATCGTCCAGAACGCCCACGGGCTCTGGTCGGTCAGAAAATAGGCGACCAGGCCCAGAATGCCGGCCAGCACCCCCAGATTGATGACATGGCGGCCGGGCAGCATGATCGGCTTGCCGCCCATATTGCCGTTCAGCTTCAGGAAGGCGATGACGGAGCCGGAGAAAGTGATCGCACCGATCGCGATGCCGAGCCCCATCTCGATCCGGCTGACCGAATGGATCAGCGCGCGGCCGGCCGAATCCACCACCGCAGGGTCCGCGATGCCGAACGCCACGGGGTTCAGATAGGCGGCTGCCGCCACCAGCACCGCGGCCAGGCCCACCAGCGAGTGGAACGCGGCGACGAGCTGGGGCATCGCCGTCATCGCGATCCGCCGCGCCGTCACGATGCCTATCACCGCGCCGATCGCGATCGCCGCCAGGATCAGCGCCATGCCTGCCGAATCGGGGCCATAGCCATTGCCGCCATAGCCATCGCCGCTGATCGGCATCGCCGGGATGTGCGTCGCGAGCGTGGTCAGAACCGCGATCGTCATGCCGATCATGCCCGCGCGGTTGCCGCGCTGCGATGTGGTCGGGCTGGACAGTCCGCGCAGCGCGATGATGAAGCAGACGCCTGCGATCAGATAGGCGAGCGCAGCCCAGGCGGGCGTGGCGGCAACGGCGTCATGCATTCGAATTCCCCCCAAATCCCGTCGCTGCGGCCAAGCCGGCAGCCCGTGGCTCTATCGCTTGGCGAGCCGGCCAGTCTTGGGCCCCTGCCAGCGCAGGGGCGACGCTTACTTCGCCTTCTTCTTGTACATCGCCAGCATACGCGCGGTGACCGCGAAGCCGCCGAAGATGTTGACGCTGGCCAGAACCACCGCCAGCAGCCCCAGCCATTTCGATGTCGTGCCTTCGCCGCCAATGCCGCTGGCTGCGCTCGCGATCAGCGCGCCGACGATGATCACGCTCGAGATCGCGTTCGTCACCGCCATCAGCGGCGTGTGCAGCGCAGGCGTGACCGACCACACGACGTAATAGCCGACGAAGCAGGCCAGCACGAAGATCGACAGGATCGAGATAAAGTCCATGCTAGCGCTCCGCTGTCCAGGGCAGCACGAATTCACGCCCCTCTGCCCAGGTTTGTCCGATCATCTTGCCTTCCACCAGGCAAGCCGACGTATGGTACATGCCCTTGCCGTCGGTGGTGCGGAACGCGACACACGCGCGATCCTGCCCCCGCCCGGCGCGGCCCGCCAGGATCTCGCTGTTGTAGAAGGACCCAGTCACTACCCGGTCCGGCGCGATCGCGATGATCATCGGCTGGCTGTAGGGCGGATCCGAAAACTTGGGCCGCAGATCGACCGTCCAGCGGCCGGCCATCGCTGCGATTTCGGCCGGCAACGGCGTGGCCGCCGGCGCAACCGCAGCCGCAGCCGCAGCCAGCAGCCCGATCATCCGAGCAACCTCGCATTCACCACCTGGCCGCCCTTGGTCAGTCGCACCGCGTCGCCGATCTCCTCGTCGAGCACCGGGCCGCCGGTTTCCTTGTTCCAGAAAGCGGAGAGGAAGTTGAAATGGTTGCGCGCGAACAGCGCGGATGCGTCCGCTGCCAGCCGCGATGCGACGTTGCGGTGGCCGACGATCTTCACGCCATGCCGCTCGACGACTTCTCCAGCAACCGAACCCTCGACATTGCCGCCGCTCTCGACCGCCAAGTCGACGATCACCGATCCCGGCTTCATCGTCGCGATCTGCGTATCGCTGATCAGCCGCGGCGCGGGCCGCCCCGGGATCAGCGCGGTCGTGATGACGATATCCTGCTTGGCGATGTGGCTGGAGACGAGCTCCGCCTGCGCGGCCTTGTACTCGTCCGACATCTCGGTCGCGTAGCCGCCCGAACCTTCGCCCTCGATCCCTGCGACATTTTCAACGAAGATCGGCTTGGCACCCAGCGACAGGATCTGCTCCTTCGTGGCGGATCGCACATCGGTGGCGGAAACCTGCGCGCCGAGCCGGCGGCCGGTGGCGATCGCCTGCAGCCCGGCCACGCCGACGCCCATCACGAACAGCTTGGCGGCCGAAACCGTGCCCGCCGCCGTCATCATCATCGGGAACGCGCGGCCATATTCGGACGCGGCGTCCAGCACCGCCTTGTAGCCGGCGAGGTTCGATTGCGACGACAGGATATCCATCGATTGCGCACGGGTGATGCGCGGCATGAATTCCATCGCCAGCGCCTCGACGCCGAGCCCGGCATATTGATCGATCCGCGCGCGATCGCCGAACGGGTTAAGGCCCGCCGCCAGCCATGCGCCCGGCTTGACCCCGGCCAGTGTCTGCGGATCGGGGCCCGCCACGCCCAGCAGGATATCGGCATCGGCGATGGTGGCCGCCCGGTCGCCTACGGCCGCGCCTGCGGCCGCATAGGCCGCATCGTCGATAGACGCATGGGTGCCCGCACCGCTTTCCACAGCCACGGTCGCGCCAAGCCCGATGAACTTCTTCACCGTCTCGGGCGTCGCGGCGACACGACGTTCGCCGGCAGCGGTTTCGCGTAGAACCGCGATCTTCACGGCCGCCCCGCCTAGTTGGCGATGAGCAGCACGACGATCGCCGTCAGGATGACGGTGATGACCGTGCCGATCTTAAGGAGCGAGAGGAAGCCGCCATAGGTGCCCTCATGCGCCTTGTAATCCATGCCCGTGGTCTCGTTCGCCATGATCATCCCCATTTCGCCCCCGGTTCGCTGTCCCTAACCGGGCGCGCCCCCGCGCTCAACCCCCACACTTAAGCGAGGCGAACCGGCGATTTTGCGGTTGCGTGCGAGGCCTTCGCGCTTGCGGAACCATTTGTAGCCCGCAAACACTGAACTCGACTGTAAGTGACACCAGTCATAGCGAATCCCGCTTAAGTCGGCTTTTACCTGGCACCATTATGAAGCAGGTTCCACAGATGGGGATTTCCATGCCGCGTGATGCGACGCGAACCTTGCTGCTGATCGACGACGAGCCCGCGCAGGCGCGGCTGGTGTCGGCGATCGCGGCGCGCGCCGGCTGGCGCACCCGCCGGGCCGCCGATCGCGGAGCGATCGCGGGTTTGCTGGCCGATGGCGCGGTCGATGCCATACTGATCGACAGCTGGCAGCCCGCGCCCGATGCTGCCGCGCTCGTCACCGAATTGCGCGGCCAGCATCCCGATCTGCCGATCCTGCTGCTCACCGCCAGCTCGTCGGTCGGCAATGCCGTCGCCGCGATGCGCGCCGGCGCCACCGATTTCCTGGTCAAGCCGATCGCGTCCGACCGGTTGCTTGCGGCCCTGGATGCGGCATCCGATCGCGGTCGCGCGTCGGGTGAGCTGCGCCCGCTCAGCGAAAAGATCGACGAGCGATTGGGCTTCGACGAGATTGTCGGCTCTGCCCCCAATTTCCGCGCCGCACTGGCCGTCGCGGCCAAGGCGGCCCGCGCCCGCGTGCCGGTGCTGATCGAGGGCGCCAGTGGTACCGGCAAGGAGGTCGTCGCGCAGGCGATCCATGCGGCATCGCCGCGCGCGCGCAAGCCGATGGTAGTCGTCAATTGTGGTGCGATTCCCGCCAACCTGATCGAAAGCGAGCTGTTCGGCCACGAACGCGGGGCCTTTACCGGCGCATTCGATCGCCATATCGGTCGCTTCGCGCAGGCCGACGGCGGCACCCTGTTCCTCGATGAGATCGGCGAATTGCCGCTCGATGCGCAGGTCAAGCTGCTGCGCGTGTTGCAGTCGGGCGAGGTCCAGCCGATCGGCGCGCGCCGGCCGACAACGGTCGATGTACGCGTGATCGCCGCCACCAATCGTACGCTTGCCGACGAGATCGCTGACGGCCAGTTCCGCGAGGACCTTTATTACCGGCTTGCCGTCGTCCAGCTCACCATCCCGCCGCTGTGCGATCGCCCGGGCGATATTCCCGCGCTTGCCCGCCATCTATTGGCGCGCGTGTCGCGCCAGCCCGGCATGCGCCCGCTTGGCATCACCGATCATGCGCTTGGCCTGCTGATGGCCTATGCCTGGCCGGGCAATGTCCGCCAGCTCCAGAATGCGCTGTTCCGCGCAGCGGTGCTGTGTGACGGCGATGCGCTGACCGTCGACGATTTTCCGCAGCTGGCGATCGCCACCGCCTCGCCGCTTAGCCGCGAAGCTTCGACCACCGCACTGGCCCGCGGGGCCGGCGTCACTCTGTTCGAAGCAAACGGCCATATGCGCTCGCTCGATGCGATCGAGGCCGATGTGATCCGGCTGGCGATCGGCCATTATCGCGGACGGATGACCGAAGTCGCCCGCCGCCTCGGCATCGGCCGGTCCACCCTTTATCGTAAGCTGGGCGAACTCGGCATCGACAGCGCGGCCTGACCGGTCAGGCGCGCTGGCCGGTGACGACGCCGGATTCGGCGGCCCGCGCCGGGCCGACCGCGGCGACGACGCAGGTGGTGGACAGTACCAGCGCGGCCACGGCCGAGAGGGCGGTACGGCGGACGGTGGCGAGATCGAGCTTGGTCATCTGAAGTCTCCTGAACCTTGGCTTCCGCCGTTTTGGCGGTATGCGAAGAGTATTGCAGGAGCCGTGCCAATTCAGAGATGAGGCTCTTTCGAGGAAGAAACGTCATTGCGATCGCTGCGGGCGCCCGAAGTCCCGCGTAACGCACCAAGGTTTAGCGCACTTCACGACCAAGAAGTAGGATTCTGCGCCACCTCGCTCAGGCGCGCGCGCCCTCGACCACGCCGACGGAATTGCGGCGCAGCGCGGCCAGCACCGTCGCCACGATCGCATCGGCATCCAGGCCCGCCTCGGCATATTGCGCCTCGGGCTTGTCCTGATCCTGGAACATGTCGGGCAGCCGCAGCGTGCGCAGCTTCAGCCCGCCATCGATCAGCCCTTCGTCCGACGCCAAGGTCAGCACATGCGCGCCAAGCCCGCCGATCGACCCTTCCTCGATCGTCAGCGCCACTTCGTGAGTCACCAGCAGTTTGCGGATCAGCGCCTCGTCCAGCGGCTTGGCGAAGCGCAGATCGGCGACGGTGGTCGACAGCCCCTGCGCATCGAGCTGGTCGGCTGCCTTCAACGCTTCCTCCAGCCGCGTGCCCAACGACAGGATCGCGACGGTCTTGCCTTCGCGCACGATGCGGCCCTTGCCGATCTCCAGGCGCTGCGGCTCGGCCGGGATCGTGACCCCGGTGCCGTTGCCGCGTGGATAGCGCAGTGCGATCGGCCCGCTGTCATGAACCGCGCAGGTGTGCACCATGTGCGTGAGCTCGGCCTCGTCTGCCGCCGCCATCACCACGAAGTTCGGCAGCGTCGCCAGATAGGTGATGTCGAAGCTTCCGGCATGGGTCGCACCGTCCGCGCCGACCAGTCCCGCCCGGTCGATCGCGAAGCGCACCGGCAGGTTCTGGATCGCCACATCGTGCACCACCTGGTCATAGGCGCGCTGCAGGAAGGTGGAATAGATCGCACAGAATGGCCGCATCCCCTGCGCGGCCAGCCCGGCGGCGAAGGTCACTGCGTGTTGCTCGGCGATACCGACATCGAAGAAGCGGTCCGGATGCGCGGCGGCGAACTTGTCGAGCCCGGTGCCCGACGGCATCGCCGCGGTGATCGCGCAGACGGTGCGGTCACGCGCAGCCTCGGCCAGCAGCGCGTTCGCGAACACGCCGGTATAGCTTGGCGGCCCCGGCGGCGCCTTGGCCTGCACGCCCGAGACGATGTCGAACTTCTGCACGCCATGATATTTGTCGGCCGCCGCCTCGGCGGGGCCATAGCCCTTGCCCTTCTTTGTCACGACGTGGATCAGGCACGGCCCCTCGGCGGCATCGCGCACATTTTCCAGCACCGGGATCAGATGCTCGAGATTATGGCCGTCGATCGGGCCGACATAATAGAAGCCCAGTTCCTCGAACAGTGTGCCGCCCATCGTCAGCCCGCGCGCGAATTCGTCGGTCTTGCGGGCGGCGGAATGAAGCGGCCGCGGCAGCCGCCGAGCGACTCGCTTCAGCAGATCGCGCAGGCCCAGAAATTCGCGGCTGGAGACGATCCGCGACAGATAGGCGGAAAGCCCGCCTACCGGCGGCGCGATCGACATGTCGTTGTCGTTCAGGATGACGACCAGCCGGTTGCCCGCCTGCTCGGCATTGTTCATTGCCTCATAGGCCATGCCCGCCGACATCGCGCCGTCACCGATCACCGCGATCGCCTTGCCCGGCTGCCCCGCCAGCTTGTTGGCCACCGCGAAACCCAACGCCGCCGAGATCGAAGTCGAGCTGTGCGCCGCCCCGAACGGATCATAGTCGCTCTCGGACCGCTTGGTGAAGCCGGAGAGGCCGCCACCCTGGCGCAGCGTGCGAATCCGTGCCCGCCGCCCGGTCAATATCTTGTGCGGATAGGCCTGGTGGCCGACATCCCAGATCAACCGATCGCGCGGCGTTTCGAACACATAATGCAACGCAACCGTCAGCTCGACCACGCCGAGCCCGGATCCCAGATGGCCACCGGTGGTGCCGACCGCGGAAATCATCTCGGCGCGAAGTTCGTCGGCCAGTTGGCGCAGTTGTTCGGGCTTCAGCGTGCGGAGATCGGTGGGCGTATCGACCGTGTCGAGCAACGGTGTGTCAGGCGTCTTGGACATCCCCGTCATTTAGCCCAGCGCGGCGCGGGTGTCGATTGGCAGCATCGCGCGGCGCTTGATCGCGGGCTGCCATCGCGGCAACCGGTGGGTCGTGCCGTCCCTGAGCCACCGGATCGCGACCGAGCGCGACATACCCGACATCGGCGCGCTCATGGAGCGCGCGATCGCCGAGTTGCAGCGCGGTTTTCTCGATCCCGCGCAAATCGAAGCCAGCCGCCGCAGCATGGGGCTTGATCGTCAACTGATCGGGGATCGCACCTATTTCCTGGTCGAATCGGGCGGGCGGCTAGCCGGCTGCGGCGGGTGGAGCTTCCGCACGACGCTCTATGGTGGCGATCATACCGCAGGGCTGCGCGACGACACCCGGCTCGATCCTGGGCGAGATCCCGCCCGGATACGGGCCATGTACACCGATCCCGATTTCGTGCGCCACGGGATCGGCCGGCTGGTGCTGGCGCTTTGCGAGGACGCCGCGCGCACCGCCGGTTTCACCCGATCCGAGATGATGGCGACGCTCGCCGGCGAACCGCTCTACGCGGCCTGCGGCTATCGGCCGATCGAACGTGTCGCCCGACTGGCGGCGGAAGGGCCGGCGGTACCGGGGGTGCGGATGGGCAAGTCGCTGGTCTGATTGCCTTACGAACAAGGCTGATGAGGACCAGCGCTCGCTATGCCGCCTGGCACTCCGCGCAGCGGCCGCGCACCTCGATCACCGGGCGATCGGCCGCGAATCCCGCATCGCCCGCCGCTGCCCGCACGCCCGCGGTCAGCCGGTCGTCGTCGATATGGGTGATCTGCCCGCAGCCGTCGCAGACCAGGAAGATGCAGTCGTGCCGGCAGGCCGGATGCGCATTAGCGATGAACGCGTTCGCGCTTTCCACGCGCAACGCCAAGTTCGCGCCGACGAAGAGGTCGAGGATGCGATAGACGCTGTTGGCCGCCACGCGCCGCCCCTGCGCCGCCGAGACCGCCTCGGCGATATCGTAGGCGGATGCCGGTTTATCGAACCCGGCCAGCGCGTCGAACACCGATGCGCGCATCGGCGTCCATTGCTCGCCGGCCCGGGTCAGCGCGGCCTGGGCCGCATCGGCGAGCGCCTCGCCTTCGTGGATATGGTGGTTGTGCGCGTGGGCCATAACGCGAATCTAGGCGTTCGGCGGTCCGGCGGCAACGGCTGTCAGATCAGCGCGCGCCGGTTGAGGTCATGCCCCAGCGCCACGATTGCGACGCCCAATATAGTGTAGACTGTCTCCATCGGACCATGCGGTACGCTGGCGGCGCCGGCCATCACCCCGATACCGAGCCCGCCGATCGCCGCAGGCAGCATATAGCCGTGGCGCAGCATCCCCTGGCCCAGCGCGACGGCCGCGAACAGCACCGCGATCAGCAGGCCGATCTCGTGAATCGCAGGGTGGACCAGCCAGCCGCCGACCGACGACAGCGCGATCACCAGCACTGCTGTCGTCAGGCAATGGACCAGGCACAGCGCGGACAGGCCGATCGCCAGCCGATCCAGGCTCAGCCGGCCCGGAATAATGGTGCGGGGTGCGATGTCGTCCAAAATGCGTGTGGCTTTCCGAGTCTCGATGCTGGCGGCGATATGGCACGCAACAGTGGAAGTTACAATATCACATAGCACCGATAAGTTCCGTGCAGATTGCCTCGCCCGCACGATCGGAGCATAGCGCGCGGCCATGGCCACTCTCGCGCGATCAATCGAACGTCGCCCCGCCCGCCCCCGTCCCCGCGCAATCGCCGCCTGGCTGACGGTGCTGGCCGCAATGGTTTTCGCGATGGTCGTGGTCGGCGGGATCACGCGGCTGACCGAATCCGGCCTCTCGATGGTGCGGTGGGAACCGGTGTCCGGTATCGTGCCGCCGCTCGACGCGGCCGGCTGGCAGGCCGAATTCGAGGCCTACAAGGCCAGCCCCGAATATCGCAAGGTCAATGCCGGCATGTCGCTGGATGCGTTCAAGCGCATCTACTTCTGGGAATATATCCACCGCGTGCTCGGTCGGTTGATCGGGCTGGCCTTCGCACTCCCCTTCGCCTGGTTCCTCTGGAAGCGCGCCGTTCCGCGTGGCTATGGTCCACGGTTGGCGGCGCTCTTTGCGCTCGGCGGGCTGCAGGGTGCAATCGGCTGGTGGATGGTCGCCTCTGGCCTGGTCGATCGGCCCGATGTCAGCCATGTCCGGCTGGCGATCCACCTGTCTGCCGCCCTGTTCATCATGTCCGGACTGATCTGGACCGCACTCGACCTGCGCGCGCTTGCCCGCGGCGTCCAGCGACCGGCCCGGCTGCGCCGCCCAGCGGTGATCGCGCTGGCCTTGCTGGCGGTGCAGATCATCCTCGGCGCGTTCGTCGCGGGGCTCGATGCCGGCTATGCCTTCTCGAGCTGGCCGAAGATGGGTGAGGACTGGTTTCCCGCCGGTGGCTGGCAGGCTGCGCTCAGCGTGCCGGCCAACCTGATCGACAATCCGGTGGTGGTGCAGTTCATCCACCGCTGGTTCGCCTGGATCGCGGCGGCCGGCGCGGTCCTGCTCGGCATCGCCGCGCGGCGCGCCGGTGCCGGCTGGGCGCTACCCGCCATCCTCGTGGCGATCGGCTGCCAGATCACGCTTGGCATCGCCACGCTGCTTAGCGGCATGGCGCTGCCGATCGCGGCGCTCCACCAGGCAGTGGGGGCGCTGCTGCTCGGGATCTTGGTCGCGACCGCGCACCGCCTCGGGTCGGTCCGCGCGTGATGCTTGCGGTGGCGCTGCTGATGGCGCCCCCCGCGCTTGCAGCGTCCGCCACTGCCGCGCTGCAGTTCGCGCCGCCGGTCGATGTGCCGATGGTCTATGCGATGACGGACCGGCGCATCGTCGGCGATCGCGCACGCGATTTCACTTTGGTCAGCCGCGTACGCTTTACGCGCGTCGGCCAGGGATATCGGATGGACGTGACCCAGATCGGGCATGGGACCGATGCCCCCGCCCCCGTCGCCGAAATGTTCAAGACTGGCGTCGGCGCGTTCGACGACATCACCACCAGCCTGTTCGTGGCCGCCGATGGCCAGCCCGGCGCCGTGCTAGATGGTGATCAGGTCTGGGCGCGGATCATGGCATCGCACCGCGCGCTGCTCGATCGGCTCGAGGCGCGCCATGGTGCGGATGCGCCGCGGCTGGCGCCGATCCGGGCACACCTCGCCAGCGTCGCCGCCGCCGATCCGGCCGAGCGCGATCGGATCATGGGCGAATTCGCCCGCGAACTGCTCGGTGCGGCGCTCCCCGCCCTGTCCCCCACCGGCTCGGTTACCGCCGACGGCAGCAAGGCGCACCTGCAGGCATCGACCGCCGACACGCTGACCTATCGCATGGTCGACATGCTGGATCAGGCCCGGCGCGAGCGCCTGCTGACGATCGACCGAGCGACCGGACTGACTCGCCGGATCCACAGCCTCACACGTTCGCCATCGGACAATATCGTGATCGCCGAACGGACGATAAGCAGGCGCTGAATATCGTCGGGTATCTGGATACCCGTCGTCAAACCCGCGCTTTTGCTTGACTCGCAGGCCCACGATCGGCATTGGGGCCGCCATCAGCGCCGTCCGGAAACGGGCGGCGCGGCTTTTTTTGCGAACAGAAGGTCGAAGAGCCATGAAAGCGCTCATGAAGACCACCAAGTCGGCGACCCCGGCGACGGTGGAAAAGAAGTGGCACCTGATCGATGCTGAAGGCCTGGTCGTCGGCCGGCTTGCGTCGATCGTCGCCAACATCCTGCGTGGCAAGCACAAGCCCAGCTTCACGCCCCACATCGATTGCGGCGACAATGTCGTCATCGTCAATGCGGACAAGGTGCGCTTCACTGGCCGCAAGACCCAGCAGAAGATCTATTACAAGCACACTGGCTATGCCGGCGGCATCAAGGGCGTGACCGCGGCCAAGGTGCTCGACGGTCGCTTTCCGGAGCGCGTGCTTGAAAAGGCCGTGGAGCGGATGATCCCGCGCGGCCCGCTCGGCCGCCAGCAGATGCGTAACCTGCGCATCTTCGCCGGCACCGATCACCCGCATGCTGCGCAGGATCCGCAGGTCCTCGACGTCGCGGCCATGAACCGCAAGAACAAGGTGGGCGCATAATGTCCGACACTCGCCAGTCCCTCGCCGATCTCGCCGCGCTGACCGGCGCGCAGGCCCCCGCCCCCGCGCCGACTGCAGAGGCGTCTGCCGCCCCGGCCGCCGCTGCCGAGGAAGCTCCGTCGCAGTCCGGCCCGGCGCCTGCGCCGATGCCGCTGCGCGAGCAGATCATCGATGCCCAGGGCCGTTCCTATGCCACCGGCCGCCGCAAGGATGCAGTCGCGCGCGTCTGGCTCAAGCCGGGCTCGGGCAAGATCACGATCAACGGCCGCGATCAGGAAGTCTATTTCGCGCGTCCCACGCTGCGCCTGGTGATCAACCAGCCGTTCGAAGTGGCGGAGCGTACCGGCCAGTACGACATCGTCTGCACCGTCAAGGGCGGTGGCCTTTCGGGCCAGGCCGGCGCGGTCAAGCACGGCATCAGCCAGGCGCTGACCCGCTATGAGCCGGTGCTGCGTGCGCCCGTGAAGGCGGCCGGCTTCCTGACCCGCGATCCCCGCGCGGTCGAGCGCAAGAAGTATGGCAAGGCCAAGGCCCGCCGCAGCTTCCAGTTCTCGAAGCGCTGATCCTCAGCCGATCGATCGAACCGAAGGGCGGTCCCGGGATGCCGGGGCCGCCCTTCTCTTTTGCGTGTAGCCGCAATCGCGCCGCTTGCCCCGCGCCTGCCGCCCGGCGATGACATGCCATGCGCACGCGCGATCACGAGCCCGCCCATTATGGATTGCGCCGCAAGAGCCGCACGCCGGCCTGGCTCCAGCTGTCGTGGCGCGCCCTGCTGGCGCTGGCGCTGATCGGGATCGCGCTGGCGGTCCACTGGTTCGATCGCGACGGACTCCGCCAGAATTCGGGCGAGCCCGTCACCTTCGCGGACATCCTCTACTTCACGATGATCACCGTCACCACGGTCGGCTATGGCGATATCGTGCCGGTGACGCAGCAGGCGCGGCTATTCGATACGTTCGTCGTCACTCCGATCCGCCTGTTCGTCTGGCTGATCTTCCTTGGCACCGCCTATGATTTCCTGCTGAGGGGGGTTTGGGAGAAGTGGCGAATGGCATCGATCCAGAAGCGTCTCGAAGGCCATGTGGTGGTGGCAGGCTATGGCACCAGCGGAGCGGAGGCGGTGCGCGAGCTCGTCTGTCGCGGCGCAGAGCCCGAACATATCGTGGTGATCGACGAGCGCGAGACCGCGCTGCGTGCTGCCGAACAGTGCGGCACGACGGTGATGGAAGGCGATGCGACCCGCAACGCTGCGCTGGAGGCGGCACGCGTGGGCAATGCCCGCGCGCTCATCGTCTCGGCAGGCCGAGACGATACTTCGATCCTGATCGTGCTAACCGCGCGCCGGATCGCGCCCGACGTGCCGATCAGCGTGATCATCCGATCGGAGGATAACGAGGCGATCGCCAAGCAGGCCGGCGCCGATACCGTGATCAATCCGGCCAGCTTTGCCGGGCTGCTGCTGGCGGGATCGACGCACGGTCCGCATCTGGCGGATTATATGGCGGATCTGGCCGAAGTCGGCGGGCGGGTCGCCCTGCGCGAGCGCGCAGTGACGGGTGACGAGATCGGCAAGCCGCTCTCGGGCATCCGCACCGGGCTCGGCCACCGCATCTATCGCGGCGATCGTTCGATTGGCTTCTGGGAAGCCGATGCCGGCCGGCTCGAACCCGGCGACACGATCCTCGAGGTGATCCCGCGTACTGCCAAGAGCTGATTACGACGGTCTCGGCACGCTGGCGCAGTTTGAACACGCGTTGCAGCGGACGGAAACGCCCCCGGGGCAAAGGGGACCCCGGGGGCGCCGTTACAGCGCTGGATCGGTGGTCGCGCCGATCCGGCGCATCCGGTGGATCCGGATCAGCGTGCGCTGGCGACCGATACCCCGGTCGTCGTCGCGGCATAGGCTTCGCCGCTACGGGCGTTGGCCAGCGCAGTTTCCATCTGAGGGGCCGCTGCAACCAGAGCGGCGTTGCGGCAGCGTGATTGTGCGGCCGCGGCGGCGGCGCCCGGATCGCTAACCGCGCACACCGCGCGGGCCGCCCGGCCGATCCGCTTGTCGAGTTCGGCGGCGCCGGCACTGCTGGCCAGATCGAGGTCGGCGAAGCTCACCGTCATCTGACGCGGGGCGGCCTGAGCGGGAACGGCGATGCCGACCGTGGCGATGGTCGCGGCGGCGGCGAGCGTGGCGATACTGGCCTTGCGGGCAAAACGGCTGAACATGATCGGTCTCCTGAACCTTGGTTATCCATGGGTCGGCGGCTGGAGCCTCTCTGTCGGAGAACCATGTCGCCGGTTGCGGCGGGGTCGGATCCCTGGGTGCCGATCCGCCCCGCCGCTGATTTCGGGATAGGCGCACCCGCCGCCGTTCTCATGCCATGCTCGACCGGATGCGGCGCGCCATCGACGAGGATCACGACTGGCGACGAACGTTACGGCCCCATCGACAAAGGGCATGAATGGGCGTTCAGGAAGCCGACTGGCCGATTCCCGCTGGCGATACGGGTCACGCTGTATTACAGCGATAGGACAGCCGCGCGGGTATCGGGCGCGGCGTTTCTGGGACGAGCCACAGCCCGCGATGCGTTACGACGACCCTTACGCCACCGCCGATCCGGCCGCCCCGCCGCCGGGTTGGGTCGATCCCCGGCTCGATCCCGCGCTGCCGCCCGATCCGCCCGCCCGCCGCCGCCGCCGTTGGCTGACCTGGCGTGTTGCCCGGCGGCTGACGTTGATCACGGGCCTGCTGTTCGTGGCGCTGGTCGGCTGGCTGCTGGTCACCGCGCCGCTGTCACGCTCGCTGCGTCCGGTTGCGCCCGCTGGCATCACGCTGCTGGCCGCGGACGGCCAGCCGATCGCGCGTCGCGGGGCCATCGTCGATCGCCCGGTCGCGATTGCCGATCTGCCCAAACATGTCCCGAACGCGTTCATCGCGATCGAGGATCGCCGCTTCTACGATCATCTCGGGCTCGATCCGCGCGGCATCGCGCGCGCGGCCTGGCGCAATACGGTGGCGGGCGGCGTCCGCGAAGGCGGCAGCACCATCACCCAGCAACTGGCGAAGGTCGCCTTCCTCGATTCGGATCGCACCGCCGCGCGCAAGCTGCGCGAAGTGCTGATCGCCTTCTGGCTGGAAGCGCGGCTCAGCAAGGACGAGATCCTGCAGCGCTATCTGTCGAACGTGTATTTCGGCGACAATGTCTATGGCCTGCGCGCGGCCTCGCTCCATTATTTCAATCGCCAGCCCGAACGTTTGACGGTCGCGCAGGCGGCGATGCTGGCCGGCCTGCTGAAGGCACCCTCGCGCCTTGCCCCCACCGACAATCTGGCCGGCGCGCGGGCGCGGCAGAAGATCGTGGTCGGCGCGATGGTCGATGCCGGGTTGCTGAACGCTGCCGAGGCGCGCCGCGTGCGGCCCGCCGTGCTGGACGAGCGCAAGGTGAAGACGCTGCCGACCGGCACCTATTTCGCCGATTGGGCGCTGCCCGCAGCGCGCGCCCAGGTCGGCGCGGTCTATTCGGAGGAAGATGTCCGCACCACGCTCGATCGCGGGCTCCAGCGCGCGGCCTGGCGCGCGGTCAACCGCGCCCCGCTCGGCCGCGCGCAGGTGGCGCTCGTCGCGATGCGGCCGGATGGTGAAGTCGTCGCGATGATCGGCGGCCGCAATTACGAGAAGAGCCCGTTCAACCGCGCCACCCAGGCCCGCCGCCAGGCCGGCTCGACCTTCAAGCTGTTCGTCTACCTGGCTGCGCTGCGCTCGGGCCTGCGCCCCGACGATCCCGTCACCGATCGTCCGCTTACGATTGACGGGTGGAGCCCGCGCAACAGTGACGGTCGCTACCGCGGGGAAATTCCGCTGCGCGAGGCGTTCGCCCGTTCCAGCAATGTCGCTGCCGTCCGCCTTGCCCAGCAGGTCGGGCTGCGTGACGTGAAGCGTGCCGCACGCGATCTCGGTGTCACCGCGCCGATCGGTGATAATCTGTCGGTCGCGCTCGGCACGTCGGAGATCAGCCTGCTGCAACTGACGTCCGCCTATGCGGCGCTAGCGGCGGACGCCTATCCGATCCGCGCGCACGGCCTCGCCCGGCCCGAACAGGGCTGGCTCGAACGGGTGTGGAAGGGGCCCAAGCGCTTCGACCGCCGCGTGCGCGAGGACATGCTCGAGCTGCTGGCCGCCTCGGTCGGCAGCGGCACCGGCCGCTCGGCTGCGCTGCGCACCGATACGTTCGGCAAGACCGGCACCACCCAAGGCGGTCGCGATGCGATCTTCATCGGCTTCGCCGGCGGGCTCGTGACGGGCGTGTGGATCGGCAATGACGACAATACACCGCTGCCGGGCGGCTCGGCCGGCGGCGGCGTGCCGGCGCGGATCTGGCGCGATTTCATGGCGCAGGCGCTGAACGAGGCCCCCGCCAAGCTCGCCCCCGCCCCACCCGCGCCGGAAGAGGAGATCGACGTCAACGCGATCGACATCCAGCTGCCCGAAGGCGTGAACTTCGATGCCGAGATCGGCGATGTCCGCTTCGGCGTCGAGATGGGCCCAGACGGCCTGCGCGTCGACGCCGACCCCCGCCCCCGCGACCCCGAACGCGGTCCGCCGCCCCCGGACGAAGCCGCCCTCCCACCGCGCGAACAGGATGTCGCACCGGAGGGCGAGTTCTGATCCTGTCGCTACTGCAATTAGGAATGTCCAAGGTTGGTGGGTAGCGGACATTGTGCGAGAACTAAAAACAGAGCAGCATCGCAGTATGCGGCACCCGGAAGCACAGTTCGTCGTCGAGGTCACGGCAAATGATGAGATTATCTGCCGAGCACCGAGGCAGGCGGATCAGCGCATCAGGATTGATGAGATTGCTTCCGTCTATGTCGAGACAAACGACAGCGGTCCTTGGGGAGCGGACGTTTGGTGGCTTCTAAACGATGACACTGGACAGACACGCGTGGCGTTTCCGCAACTGGCGACCGGTGAAGACGCGGCGCTCGAACGGTTGCGACAACTCCCCGGTTTTGAGGTGCGGGGGATGAACTCGGGCGAGACCGCCCGTTTCATGTGCTGGCCGACTCCCGCGCCCTGAGTGTCCGCTATTGGGCGATAGCGGACATTCCCTCAGTCGGCGGCTGGCACGTCCGGTGTTGGTAGATCGCGGACGTTGGCGCGGTCGCTCGCTTGGCGTAGTTGAGGGTAGTGAACCCGCTATCACGCCTGCTCGAAGATCGGCTGCCCGCCATAGATGCTGGCGTGATGTCGCATGGCTTCGCTGCACATGGCCGCGACTATGTGTTCGTTCTGGAAAACGCATTTGGGCCAGAGCCGGGCACATATCGGCTGACCTTTACCCATGTGGTCGAACTCAACCATACAACATCAGTGACTGATGATGTGTGGCAACGATCGTGGTCAGACCCATTCACCGATTACAAAGCGTGGGAGGATGCTGGGGAACCCGACGGCTACGTTTTCGGAACTAACTGGTCGCTTGCCTATCCGGGCTTTGAGGCCGTCAACGATGACCCCGTAGCCTCCACTTGGTCGGCGCGACTTGATCGCTCCATGTATAAGGCCACCATCGGAACCGACCGCTTCGAGATCGGGTTGGTATTTCACGACGTGCGGTTAGAGCAGGTCAACGACCACGCCCCGACAGTATCGCAGGTCTTCGTTCCGCTGCCTCCGGCTGTCAGCAGCTAATGTCCGCTCTTCGGCGAAAGTGGACATTCCTCCAACTCAATGAACCGGCCTATACCGCTTCGGCAGGCCTCACCTAGCGCAGCGGCCCGAACACGCTCACCGGCAGACCCGCATCGCACTTGGCCACATTGCGCGCCACGCCGGGAATGAAATCGGCGTGGAAGCCGACGATGGTCTTCGCGGCCTGCATCTGCTGCCAGATTGCGAGCGCTTCGCGCCAGCTGTCGCAGGTCAGTGCCCGGTCCTTCGCGTCGCGCGCGATCACGCCCAGGATCATCAGCGAGAAGCCGAGATCGCCCTGTCCGATGGAACTGCTGAGTGCCGCGCGCCGATCCGCCACTACGCCGCGCTGCATCGCGATCGCCTCTGCAAAGCGATCGGCGTCGCGCAGATTCTGCGATCGCGCCTCGCGCAGATTGAAGGCCAGCGTGCGCACGGCATCGTCGCGCGGCTCGATCGCGCGCAACCGGGCAATCGTCGCCACGGCTTCGTCGAGGAACCGGGTCGACAGCGGCTCCTGTCCCGCCCGCGATGCCGCCGCGAAGCCGCTATAGCCGTTCCACGCCAGCAGCGAGAGCACCACCGGATCGTTGGGCTGCGCGGCGTCGAGCGCGAGCAGCCGGCGCCGCGCCTCGACCAGTTCCGCAAGCCCGCCCGGCCCGCCTTCGTCCATCGAGGCGGCATAGCCCCGGTAATAGAGCGCGGTCGCGCGATCGAGCGCGGCCGCCCGGCCCGCCCGCATCGGCGCGGGCCATTCGGCGATCTCCGCCTCCAGCCGCCGCGCCGCCGCCACCATCTGCGGAAACTTGTTGTTCACGTCGGCATCGTCGAGTTCGGCCTTGCGCAAGGTGCGGCGGGCATCGTGCCAGCCGGCATCGCGCGCCGCGGGCGGCACCTGTGCCAAAGCGGCTCCGGCATCCGCCAGCGCCTTGGCCGCACGCGCCGGATCGCTCTTCCCGTGCGCCGCCACGACCGCATCCTGCGCGTGAATCCGCGCGCGCGCCGCCAGCGCCGCCGGATCGTTCAGCGAGGGCGGCCCGTCCAGCACACGCGCCGCCGCCGCCAGGTTGGCGATCGCGGCATCCTTGTCGCCAAGGTTGGGCTCGCTCGGCACGCCCTGCACCCGCGCCAGCCGGATATAGCCGTCCGCCACTTCCCGCCGCAGCGCCGGATCGGCCCCCGGCACCGCCGCCAGCGCCGCCAGATAGCGTTGTGCGCGCGCGGCGATATCGGCGCGGATCGCGGCATTGCCCGCCACCCGTCGCAGCCGCCCGTCGAGTTCGAACAGCAGATAATTGGCCAGCGCGCGCACCTCGCCCAATCGTCGCGTCTCGGCCGCCCGCGCGCGTTCGGCCGCGGCATAGGAAGCGATCGACACCGCCAGTGCCCCGATCAGCAGCGCGATCGCGATCCCCGCCGCCGATACGCCGAACCGGTGCCGCGCCACGAACCGGCCGATCGCATAGCGGGCGCCGCCGCGCCGCGCCGCCACCGGCCGATCGGCCAGCAGCGCCTGCAGGTCGGCGATCAGCGCATCGGCGGATGGATAGCGATCCGCCGGATCCTCTGCTGTCGACTGTGCGATGATCGCGGTCAGGTCGGTGCAGCGGGCGCACGCGGCGGTTAGAGCGTCAAGCAGCTTGCCCAGCGAATAGATGTCGGCCAGCGTCGATGGCGCGGCCCCCGTCATCCGCTCGGGCGCGGCATAGCCCGGCGTCAGGCTCAGCTTGCTCAGCGATCCGCGCGACGGCGCTTCGCCGCCTTCCGCCTCGGGCGGGCGAGCGATGCCGAAATCGATCAGCTTCACCACGCCGTCATCGGTCACCAGGATGTTGGATGGCGTGATGTCACGGTGGACGATCAGGTTCTGGTGGGCGAAGCGCACCGCTGCGCTGGCATCCAGGAACAGCCGCAGCCGCGTGCGCAGGTCCAGCCCGCGCGCATCGCACCAGGCGATGATCGGCTCCCCATCGACATATTCCATGATGAAGAAGGGCAGCCCGTCCGCCGTCTCGCCGCCGCCGAACAGCCGCGCGATATGCGGATGCGCCAGCCGCGCCAGGATCTGCCGTTCGCGGCGGAACCGCTCGACCAGCGCATCCGAAAGCACGCCCGGGCGGATCAGCTTGATCGCCACGACATGGTCGAAATCGCCACCCTCGCGCTCGGCCCGATAGACCGCGCCCATGCCGCCCTGTCCGATCAGCCCGGTGATCCGGTAGCCGCCGATCCGCTCCGGCATGGCATCGCCGATCAGCCCGCGCGCCGCGCCACCCGTCGCCAGCAGATGGTCCTGCGCTGAATCGATCGCCAGCATCGCCAGCACGCGCGCCACCAGCGCCTCGTCCGCGCCGGCGGTGGCGCGCACGAACGCCTCCCGCGCCGGCGATGGTTCGCCAAGCGCCGCATCCAGCAGCGCCAGCACGCGCGCTTCGAAATCGTCAGCCGAGGGCATCGAGCAGCCACGCCCGCGCCACCCGCCAGCGGCGCAGCGCGGTCGCTTCCGATATCGCGAGCACCTTGCCGACCTCGGCCAGCGTCATGCCGCCGAAATAGCGCATCTCGACCAGGTCGCCCATGCCGGGGTCGATCGCGGCCAGCCGGATCAGCGCATGATCGAGTTCATCTAGATCGATCGCGCCTGCCGCGTCGAACCGCGTGGTCAGCCCGACCCGCTGGTGCGCGCGCTTGCCTGCCGATCGTCCGCGGGCATGATCGACCAGCACGCGCCGCATGAAGCGCGCCGCCATCGCCAGGAAATGCGGCCGGTCCGCCCAGGCGATCCGGTCCAGCCGCACCAGCCGCAGGAAAGCCTCGTGCACCAGATCGCCGGTGGAAAGCGAGATCCGCCCCTCGCGTCGCAGCAGCGCGGCGGCGGCCAGTTCCATTTCGGGATAGACTTCGGCGAACAACGCATCGCGAGCGCGGGCGTCGCCGGCCCGCCATCCGTCCAACAAGCTTTGCGTATCGACTTGCGCTTTGCCCAAGTGCTTACCCCCAAAACAGACAATGGATATTGCGCGCGCCAAGTCCAGCCCGCATCCGGTGCCGAAACGGGACAGTCATGTCGGCCTGCGGGACTGCTCGGATCAACCGGGGGTGGTCGCACGCGCGTCCCTTCCCCCAACCCCGCCCCCTCGCTATAGCCCGCCCGAGTCTCGCATTTGCAGCATAGGGGGCAGACCATGACCGCTGTCGGACACGATACGCTTGGCACCCGCACGACCCTCGAGGTTGGCGGAAAGACCGTCCATTATTACTCGCTTCCGAAGGCGGCGGAGACGTTGGGGGACATCTCGCGCCTGCCCTTCTCGATGAAGGTGCTGCTGGAGAATCTGCTCCGCTTCGAAGACGGCAAGACCGTCACCACCGACGATCTGACCGCGATGATCGACTGGCTGTCGACGCCTTCGTCCGAACGCGAGATCCAGTATCGCCCGGCGCGCGTGCTGATGCAGGATTTCACCGGCGTGCCCTGCGTCGTCGATCTGGCAGCGATGCGCGATGCGATGAACGCGCTGGGCGGCGATGCGCAGAAGATCAACCCGCTGGTCCCCGTCCATCTCGTGATCGACCATTCGGTGATGGTGGACGAGTTCGGCACGCCGCAGGCGTTCCAGCAGAACGTCGATCTCGAATATGCGCGCAACATCGAGCGCTACGAATTCCTGCGCTGGGGATCGAAGGCGCTCGACAATTTCAAGGTTGTGCCCCCCGGCACGGGCATCTGCCATCAGGTCAACCTGGAAAATCTCGCGCTCGCCGTCTGGCATTCGGCCGACGAGAGCGGCGCCACTGTCGCCTATCCCGATACGCTGGTCGGCACCGATAGCCATACCACGATGATCAACGGCCTGGGCGTGCTCGGCTGGGGCGTCGGCGGGATCGAGGCCGAAGCCGCGATGCTCGGCCAGCCGGTCTCGATGCTGATTCCCGAAGTCGTCGGCTTCAAGCTCACCGGCACGCTGGCCGAAGGCATCACCGCCACCGATCTGGTGCTGACCGTAACCCAGATGCTGCGCAAGAAGGGCGTTGTCGGCCGCTTCGTCGAGTTCTACGGCCCGGGCCTCGCCGATCTCAGCCTCGCCGATCGCGCGACCATCGCCAACATGGCGCCCGAATATGGCGCCACCTGCGGCTTCTTCCCGGTCGATCACCAGACGATCGAGTATCTCAAGCTCACCGGGCGCGACGAATGGACCGTCCAGCTGGTCGAGGCCTATGCCAAGGCGCAGGGGCTGTGGCGCGAGGTCGATGCGGTCGATCCGGTGTTCACCGACACGCTGGAGCTCGACATGTCGAGCGTGAAGCCGTCGCTCGCCGGCCCCAAGCGCCCGCAGGATCGCGTGCTGCTCACCGATCTCGATGATCAGTTCAATGCCGAGCTGATCAGCGGCTACAAGAAGGAAGGCGCCAGCGACGCCCGTGTCGCGGTCGACGGCGCGGACTATCAGGTCGGCCATGGCGATGTCGTGATCGCCGCGATCACCTCGTGCACCAACACCTCCAACCCTTCGGTGCTCGTCGCCGCTGGCCTGGTCGCACGCAAGGCCAACGCGCTCGGCCTCACCCCCAAGCCCTGGGTGAAGACCAGCCTCGCCCCCGGCTCGCAGGTCGTGACCGACTATCTCGACAAGGCGGGGCTGACCGCGGATCTGAACGCGGTCGGCTTCAACCTCGTCGGCTATGGCTGCACCACCTGCATCGGCAATTCGGGCCCGCTGCCCGCGCCGATCAGCAAGGCGATCAACGAGAATGATCTCGTCGCCGCTTCGGTGCTCTCGGGCAACCGCAACTTCGAAGGCCGCGTCTCGCCGGACGTGCGCGCGAACTTCCTCGCCTCGCCGCCGCTGGTCGTCGCCTATGCGCTGAAGGGCACGGTCCGCGACGATATCGTCAACACCCCGATCGGCACCAGCAAGGACGGGCAGGACGTGTTCCTGAAGGATATCTGGCCGACCAATCAGGAAGTCGCGAGCACCATCGCCTCCGTGATCGACAGCGACATGTATCGCTCGCGCTACGCCAACGTCTTCCTGGGCGACGACAAGTGGCAGGCGATCGCGGTGGAAGGGTCGGACACCTATGGCTGGTCCGCCGGCTCCACCTATGTCCAGAACCCGCCCTATTTTGAGGGCCTCTCGATGACTCCGGCGCCCGTCGCCGATATTGTCGACGCGCGGCCGCTGTCGATCTTCGCCGATTCGATCACCACCGATCACATCAGCCCGGCAGGCTCGATCAAGCTCGACAGCCCGGCCGGCCGCTATCTCAGCGAGCATCAGGTCGCCAAGGCCGATTTCAACAGCTACGGCGCGCGCCGCGGCAATCATGAAGTGATGATGCGCGGTACCTTCGCCAACATCCGCATCAAGAACGAGATGATCCCCGGCATCGAAGGCGGGATGACGAAGTATATTCCCACCGGCGAGGTGATGGCGATCTACGATGCGGCCATGAAGTACAAGGCCGATGGCACCCCGCTGGTGGTGATCGCAGGCAAGGAATATGGCACCGGATCGTCGCGCGACTGGGCGGCGAAGGGCACCAACCTGCTGGGTGTGCGCGCGGTGATCGCCGAAAGCTTCGAGCGTATTCATCGCTCCAACCTGGTCGGCATGGGCGTGCTGCCGCTGCAGTTCGCGCTCGATGTCGATCGCCGTACGCTGAACCTCGACGGCACCGAGACCTTCTCGATCGCTGATGTTGCGGGTCTCCGCCCGCGCCAGGATGTCGAAGTCACGCTCACCCGCGCCGACGGCTCGACCGAAACCTTCCTCACCCGCTGCCGGATCGATACCGTCAACGAGCTGGAATATTTCCTGAACGGCGGCATCCTCCAGTACGTCCTGCGCAAGCTGGCCGCTTAGGAAGCCGGCTCCTCCGCCTCATCACCCCGGTGAAAACCGGGGTGACGACCAAGAGCCAACCATAGGGCCTTCAGGATCGGCGATGCGCAAGCCGGCCAGTGTCGCTAAACTCGTGGATCTGGGACGGGTTCAGCTTTCCAGCACGTTCTTCATGCGTGATTTCCTTTACTCGGACATCGCCGCCATTCATGGCCTGTCTAACATTCCGGACAATCCCGAACTCGCGATCGCCACGGGCAAACGCCTCTGCGAAGAGCTTTTGGAACCACTACAGGACAAGTTCGGTCGGCTTGCGATCCGATCCGCCTATCGCTCGGCCGACGTGAACGCGCTCGGCAACGCACGCGGCTATAATTGCGCGTCGAACGAGGCCAATGCGGCCAGCCATATCTGGGATCTGCGCGATGCTAACGGACACTGCGGAGCCACCGCCTGCATCGTCGTGCCGTCCTTCTACGCGCGCTTTGCGGATGAAGGGGATTGGCAGCGACTAGCTTGGTGGATCCATGATCATCTCCCCTACTCGTCGCTCGAATTCTTCCCCGTGCGCTGGGCGTTCAACATTAGCTGGCACGAGCAGCCCGCACGGATCATATCCAGCTACATCCCTGGCGGGCCCCGCATCCTGACGCGTCCGGGCATGCCCAATCACGACGGCGATCACAGCGCCGAATGGGCGGGCATCCTGCCATGACCCTCGCGATCGAGATCATCGGCTGGTTCGGCGCGGCGCTGATCCTCGCTGCCTATCTGCTGCTGTCAACCGGGCGGCTGGGGGCCGACAGCAGCCGCTATCAGGCGATGAACGTCGTCGCCGCGCTCTGCTTCGTCTTGAACAGCGGCTGGAACGGCGCGATGCCGTCCGCCACGCTGAACGTGGCATGGGCCGGCATCGGGCTGTGGGGGCTGTGGCGGATCGCGAAAGGTCGCCGCGCGCTCCCCTGACCGATCAGCGCAGGTCCTTCACCACCGCGCCGCCCTTCATCACGAAGCCCACCTGCTTCAGTACGCGTACGTCGCCCAGCGGATCGCCCGCCACTGCGATCAGGTCCGCGGCCTTGCCCGGCTCCAGCGTGCCGATCTCCTTGGCCAGACCCAGCAGGTCCGCGGCGTTCACCGTTGCCGCCTGGATCGCGCCCGCAGGCGTCATCCCGTGCTTTACCATCAGTTCGAACTCGTCCGCGTTTCGGCCATGCTTGGACACGCCGGCATCGGTGCCGAAGGCGATCTTCACGCCCGCCGGCACCGCCTTTTCCAGCGCCTTGCCGGTGATCGAGATCCGCCAGTCGATCTTGGCGCGCACCTCGGGCGAATAAGCGTTGGGGTCCTTGGCGATCCGTTCCAGATAGCCGTTCACGGTCGATAGCGTCGGCACGTAATAGGCGCCGGTCTGCTTGAAGAGCCGGATGTCCTCGTCGTTCATCAGCGTGCCATGCTCGATCGAATCCGCGCCCGCGCGCAGTGCCACCGCGATGCCGTCCGCGCCGTGCGCATGCACCGCCACCTTCTTGCCATAGAGGTGCGCGGTATCAACGATCGCCTTGGCCTCGTCGTCGAACATCTGCTGGCCCAGCCCGGCACCGATCCGGCTGTTCACGCCGCCGGTGGTCGCGATCTTGATCACGTCGGCGCCGCGGCCGATCTGGCGGCGCACCGCCTTGCGGCAATCCTCAGCCCCGTCGCACAGATTTTCGGGCGCGGGGAAATGCTCGACGATCTCGTCGGAGAGCCCCAGCCGCCCGTCCATATGGCCGGAGGTGGTGGAGATGGATCGCCCGGCATCCATGATGCGCGGCCCGACCGCCCAGCCGCGCGCGATCGCATCGCGCAGCGCCAGCGTGCCGCCGGCATCGCCCAGGTTGCGCACGGTGGTGAACCCCGCCTCCAGCGTCTTGCGTGCGTTCCACAGCGTCTCGTACGCCGCCAGCTGCGGACTGTCGGTAAATTCGGCCAGCGCGCCCTCGTTGCCCGCACGGTCGGAGCTCAGATGGACATGCGAATCGATCAAGCCGGGCAGCACCGTGCGGTCGCGCAGGTCGATCACGGTGGCACCCTCCGGCGCCTGGAAACCGTCCTGCACTGCCTCGATCCGGCCGCCACGCACCAGCACGGTGGCGTTCCGCCGCGGCGGCTTGCCCGGCCGGTCGATCAGCGTGCCGGCCTGCACTGCGATCAGCGGCGCGGATGCGGTGGGCACTTGAGCGGCCAGCGGCGTTGCCGTCAGCAGGGCGGCGAGAATGGCAGTGCGCGACATCGGCGGAAGCTCCCCTTGTTTGCGGCGGACCATAGCCGCATCGCGACCGACCGCCAGTCCGCTTGCATGCCAAGGGGTGACAGCAGCGCCGGCGAACCGCTAGGCGTGGCGGCAATGAAGCCTTTCCGCCTGCCCCGCTGGATCGTCGCCGCGCCGCTTGCCGTGCTGGCGACTTGCGCGCCGGTGCCGAAACCGGTGGCCCCGCCGCCTGCACCGGCGCCCGCTCCCGCCCCGCCCCCGCCGCCGCCCGAACCGCAGGACTGGCGCGATCTGCCGCTGGCGGCAGGCGACTGGGTCTATGTCCGCGATGCCGGCGGCACCACGGCGCTGTTCGGTCGCCCCGGCGCCGATTCCGATTTCCTGCTGCGCTGCGATCTTGGCCAGCGCAGCGTCACCCTGTCGCGCGCGGGCGCGGTCGCCGCCGCCACCCCGCTCACGATCACCACTTCGTCTGCCGAGCGCCGCTTCGATGTGGCCCCCGGCCCGCGCGCCGCGGTCGTCCTGACCGCGCGGGATCCGTTTCTCGATCGCATCGCCTTCAGCCAGGGGCGGATCGTGGTGCGGCTGGGCAATGGCGCGCGGATGGCGTTGCCGGCCTGGCCGGCGATGGCGCGCGTGATCGAGGATTGCCGCGGCTGATCCGCACGGCGAAGCGCAGAATCTTATCGTCGAAAAAAAGAAGAACAAGTCTTGTTCGCAAGCCGCGGACGACTCATGTTCCCTCTGTCTTCAACATGGCGAAAGGAGGTGATCCGATGTCTCATGGTTCAGTTGGGAAGTCGGTGCAGTTCGTTCGGGGGATGTCGCGGTAAACCGCTGACCCAAGGTCTCCCGGGCCGGACCTCCGGCCGCTGACCATGCGAGACCGTCGGGGCACCCGCCCCGGCGGTCTTACTTGTTTTGGAGGGATCTGCCTGACGCGATTGCCCTTCTCGCATGGCGCGGGTGTAATCCTTGTTCTTCCGTGGGCGTTCGCGCGCTCGAAGTTGGACGCACTGCGCTCAGCGTGATGGGAGGGCGGCCCGCAGCCGCTCCGCCATCGCATCCATCTCGGCGCGCGTGGCACGGACCCTCGGAACTGCGGCAGTGTTGGGGATGACGTGAACGTGCAGATGGCAGACGTCCTGCCGACTGCCATTGTTCTGCTGCAACGAATAGCCGCTACTGCCCAGCGCGCGCTGCTGCGCGGCGGCAACCCGCTTGATCATGTGCAGCATCGCAAGAGCGTCGCGGTCGCTCAAGTCGTCCAGATTGCGCACGGCTGCTTTGGGGATCACGAGCGCATGCCCCGGATGCTCCCAATCCAGCGGGATGATTGCGATGACGCGCTTGTCCGCGGCGATCAGGGAGGCAGGCAATTCGCCGCGGATGATCCGCGCAAAGGCATTGTCCTTCCGGTAAGATGCGGTGAGCGGACAGGGCAGCGTTGCAACTTGTGCCTTGCCGATGCCGACGCCGACCGGATCAACTGCCAGCGCGACGACAAGGACTGGCAGAAGACGGATCATTGCGAACCTCATAGAAACCCGCTGCCATGCGTGATCGCCACAGGATGGCGGCGTTGTCGCGCCAGCTCTACAGAGAGAAGCGAAAGAAGCGGCTTCGGCATAGATTCATCTCCGTCGCGAGCAACGTCGATCCTGGGCAGGCTTTCAGGAATTGCGCTCAGTCGTGAATCATCGGCAGAGTCTCCGCCGCCATGACCCATGCGTGCATCCGGCCTTCGTAGACCGACACGGTCGGCGGCGGGAAGGTCGGATCAGCGAACGCGCCCGCCGCCACTAGTACGTAATCCGGCATCTCCGCCGGCTCCCACCAGACGGTCGATCCGCAGTCCGGGCAGAAATGGAAGGTCGCCGTGCCACCGCTGTCCCCGGTCCGCGACCAGAGCGTCGATCGCCCGGTGGCCGCCACGTCCGCGCGCCGGAACCGGGCCTGGGCGGCGAACACGCTGCCGGTGCGCTTCTGGCATTCGAGGCAGTGGCAGATCGAGATCCGCACCGGATCGCCCGTTACCGTCAGCCGCAGCTGGCCGCAGCTGCACATGGCCGTTCGCTCTGTCATCTGCCCTTCCCCCCCGGTGCGCGCTTGGCCTTGACGCCCATCGCCTTCGCCAGCCGCACGGCGAACTCGCGCGCCAGCGTCTCGCGCACCTTCACGCCGCGCAGCGCCACGCCGACGAGCCCGGGATGCCGGTTCTCGATGTCGATGTAGAGCATGCCGATCGGGCGCCGCTCCGGCGTCTCGAACAGCTCCACCAGCCCGGCGATCCGGTCGGGCGCATTCAGGAAGGCGGCGCCGCCATCGGCGACGACCAGCGTGTCGATGGTGATCGCGATCTCGATGCCCGGCGTCTCGCCCGCCGCCAGCGCCGCGCGAACCGCATCGGCCACGACCGTTCGGTAGCGGGCGATCTCGGTATCGTCGGCGATCGAAGTGGCGGCGCTGCCGCTGATCGCCACCGCCACCGCATCCGCCGCCTGACCGCGCGCCGCCGGCTGGATCGGGCGGATCATGGTGGTGCGATCGGCCAGCGCCGGCCCGGGCGCGGCAAGCAGCAAGGCGGCGATCAGCGCGCGCCGCACGTCCGCGCCACCCGCGCCTGCCACCACATTAGCAGCGGCACCACGCCCAGTTCCATTACCAGCCCGAACCGGTGCCCCGCCGATGGCGCGCCGACCATCGCCCACGACAGCGCTCGCGCCAGCCCGCCCGCCACCACCATCAGCCCCAGCAGACGGAAACGTTCGCCCATCGCCTCGATCCGCGGCAAGGTGGTGGCAAAGGCGATCCCCAGCGCCAGGAAGATGCCCGAGACATAGCGGAAATGGCTGTCGAGATCGGGCGGCGGCGGCAGCGGCGCGCCCTTCAGCACCGCGACGCCGCGGATGACGCTCTGCGATCCCATCGACAGCGGCACCAGGCACGCGATCGCGACCGCGATCTGCAGCAGCCGGCGTTCGGTGGCGGGGGCGATCAACGCCGCCGCTCCAGCAGCTCGTCGCGCACGCGGATCGTGTAGGATGCGTAGCGCACCTCGACCAGGAACAGTGCAAGCCCGAAGATCAGCAGCAGCATCGCCACGATGAACATCACTGCCATCGTGCGGCCGAAGCCCAGCCCGGCAAGCGACGTCACGAACAGCCCCGCCACCACAGCGCAGATCATCACCGCGCTGGCAGTGCACAGGAAGATCGCCCAGTTCGCCAGGCTGATCCGCTTGTCCAGCAGCCGCAGCTCCCATACCTGCCGGCCATGTTCGGGATGGTCGGCCGCGGTGAATTCGCGCTCAAGCACGCGGGCCCGGTCGACTACGCGGGCCAGCCGCCCCGCGGCCACGTTAAGGAAGCCGCTGATCCCGGCCAGCAGGAACACCGGCGCCACCGCAAGCTGGATGGTGTGGGCGAGCTGGCTCACGGCAGGCACGGTCAGTTCCATCGCGATACCGTGTGGTCGCACCGGTGGCGCCGTCAAGCGGCTCTACACTTAACCGCATCGCAACCGCCGCCTGCCACAAGGCTGCGCGTAACCACGGCGTGAGCAGGATGGACATGAAGCCCTTCGCGCCGGCGCAACCGGCGGCGATCGAGATCACGGTCTGCGACGGGATCGATCCGGCGGCGACTGATGTCGCGCTGATCGCCCCGCCGCGCCACCGCTTCCTCGATGCCGCCTGGTATCGCGCCGCCGCCGCGCCGGGCAGCCGCCCACGCACGATCGTCGTGCGGGATGCCGCGGGCACCGGACAGGTCGCATTGCCCATCGCGCGCGGCCGCGGCGGGATCCAGGAAGTCATCGGCCATTACTGGCCGTTCCGCAGCTTCACGATCGCAGGTGCGGCATCCGCCGGCGCGCTGGAGGCGCTGCTGGCCGATCGCGCCGCGCGCGCCGCGCTGGGCATCGCCTGGCGGATCGGCCCGCTGCCCGAAGACGATCCCGCGCTCGCCGCGCTGCGCCGGGCGGCGCCCATGGCCGGCTGGCGGATCGCGGAGCGCCGCATCGCCACCACCCACATCCTCGACATGGGTGCGCTGGCAGCGGATGGCGGCTGGCCGCGCGGCAGTACGCTGCGCAAGAACCGCTTCCACGAAAAGCATCTCGCCCAGCACGGCGGGCTGGACTGGCGTCATGTCACCGGTGCGGATTGGTCGCCCGCAATCCTCGACGATCTTGCCTCGATCGAGGCGAAGAGCTGGCATGCCGGCAGCCGCGACGCGAAGTTCCTGGCGCCCGCCAACCGCGCCCACTGGCAGGCGCTGATCGCCGATCCCGCCGCCGCCGCGCGCCTCCATGCCGCGATCCTCTACGTCGCCGGCGTGCCGATCGCCTTTTCGTTCGATCTCGATTGCGGCGATACGCGCTATGCGATCGCCAACAGCTATGATCCCGCCTTCGCCAAGCACAGCCCGGGCAAGTGCCTCCAGTATCGCAGCCTGGTGCGCGCGATGGCGGCCGGGATCACCCGCGTTGATTGGGGCGCGGGCGACAGCGGCTACAAGGCCACGATCGGCGCGGAAGCCGGGCCGGACCTGATTGACTGCCTGGTGATGCGCGCCGTTATCCCCGGCCCGATACGCGCACTCGCCACCGCGCTCTGGCGGCGCTCCGCAAGGGTTTGACGCCAACGAGTCGCAAAGCTGGAAAAAGCGTGACGAATCTGTTATAGGCGGCGCTTCGAACGGGAATTCTCTTTTCCCAGGGTCCAGCAAACGGAGAAGCATTCGACACTCACCACCTTGCCGACGCCTTCCAGGCGCGCAGGACTGGTCCGGGTGCTCGGTGTTTCACGAAAAAAGGCGAAACATTGATGGCTGCCAAGGCGCTGAGCTTCGACGTCGGCGATTATGTCGTATATCCCAAGCATGGCGTCGGCCGTGTGATCGAGCTGCAAAGCCAGGAAATCGCGGGCGCCAAACTCGAACTCTATGTGCTGCGCTTCGAAAAGGAGCGGATGACGCTCCGCGTGCCCACCAACAAGGCGGAATCGGTCGGCATGCGCAAGCTGTCGTCGAACGTCACGATGACGGAAGCGCTGACCACGCTGAAGGGCAAGCCCCGCGTCAAGCGCACCATGTGGTCGCGCCGCGCGCAGGAATATGAAGCCAAGATCAATTCGGGCGATCTCGTCTCGATCGCGGAAGTCGTGCGCGATCTGTTCCGTGCCGAGGACCAGCCCGAGCAGAGCTATTCGGAGCGCCAGATCTTCGAGGCCGCCACCAGCCGTCTCGCGCGCGAGCTCGCCGCGATGCGCGAAGTGGACGAGCCGACTGCGCAGGAGGAGATCCTTGATATCCTCCGCAAGGCGGCGGTGCTCTACAACAAGGCCTGATCGGCAGGTCTTCGCACAACGTTCTGGGCGGTCCCGCGGGGCCGCCCTTTTCGTTTGCGGAGCGCACCCGCCCGGTGTAGTATTCACCTAACACAGTATGGGAGGACGGACGATGCTGGCGAGAATTCTGATGGGCTGCGCGATCGTGGCGCTGGCGGCGTGCAACGGCGCGGGTAACGCCGCCGGCGGCCGCGAAGCCAAGCTCAGCGGCGTCTCCGGCACGCGCGATTTCCCGCTGACCGGGTTCGACAAGGTCGAGCTGCGCGGCGCCGACAATGTCACCGTGCGGGTCGGCCCCGCCTTCTCGGTCAGCGCCACCGGCGATAGCGCGATCCTCGACAAGCTCGAGATCCTGGTCGAAAACGGGCGGCTGCGGATCGGCCGGCAGAAGGGCAACTGGAACTGGAGCGGCGACAAGGGCTACGCCACGGTCACGGTCACCCTCCCTGCGCTGGTGGCGGCCAGCGTGGCTGGCTCCGGCGACATGAAGGTGGATGCCGTGCGCACGCCGCGCTTCGCCGGCTCGGTCGCCGGGTCGGGCGATCTCACCGTCGGCCGTCTGCAGGCGGAAGATGCGGTCTTTTCGGTCGCGGGATCTGGCGATCTCAATGTCGCCGGCACTGCGCGCACCGCCAAATATTCGATCGCGGGCTCGGGCGATATCGCCGCCGATGGTCTGGCCAGCGAGACGATCAGCGCCTCGATCGCCGGGTCCGGCAATATCGCCGCGGCCGCGCGCGATGCGGCCGACGTCTCGATCGTCGGATCGGGTGACGTCTCGATCAAGGGCCGGCCGAAATGCTCGGTGTCCAAGCTCGGGTCCGGCGACGTGACGTGCGGCGCCTGAGCGCAGGCCCGCTGCTCGCAGCCCTGGCGATCGCGCTGCCCGGCGCTTCCCAGGCGGCGAGCCGCGGCTTCACCGTCACCGATTTCGATCGCATCCGCGTGTCCGGCCCGTACGAAGTGGTCGTGCGCACCGGCCCCGCTGCCGCGGCCCGCGCAGAGGGCAGCCCGCAGGCGCTCGATCGACTGCGGATCGAGGTCAACGCCCGCACCCTGTCGATCCGCACCGACCGCACCGACAGCGGCTGGCAGGATCGCGGCGAAGGCAAGGTCCGCATCGCGATCACGGTCCCCCAACTGATCGCCGCCGCGATCAACGGTTCGGGATCGCTGGCGATCGATCGGGCCAAGGCGGCACGGTTCGATCTCACGCTCGCCGGGTCGGGTGATATCCGCTTGGCCGCACTTACCGCCGATCGCGTGATCGTCGGCATCAACGGCTCCGGGGACGTCGCGCTTGGCGGAAAGGTCGCGCAGGCGCGGATCATCGTGCAGGGCTCGGGCGATGTCGATGCCGGCGGCCTCGTCGCACAGGATGCGGATATCAGCGTCTCCGGCTCGTCCAACGTCACGCTGGCCGCCACCCGCACCGCCAAGGTCGATGCGCGCGGCGCCGGTGATGTGACCGTTCTCGGAAAGCCGGTTTGCACGGTGCGCGCTTCGGGCGCTGGCAACGTGGCGTGCGGCCCGGCGCGCTGAGCTTGAACGGCCTGCATCGGTCAACGAGATGGATTGACACAAAGTCTACTTAGGTAGATTTAAGGCGCGTGACCCGCCCCCGATCACTCTCGTCCCACGCCCGCGCGATTCTCGCGGTGCTGCTGCAAGCCGGCCGGGAATGGTCGCACGGCTATGATCTTGCGCGCCGGGCCGATGTGAAGTCGGGGACACTCTATCCGCTGCTGATCCGGCTGGAACGGCAGGGATATCTCGAGGCGGAATGGCAGCAGCCTCCCGCCGGCGGACGCCCGCCCCGCCACGCCTATCGCTTGACGGCCAGCGGTATGCAGCTGGCACACGACAACCCGCCACTTCCGGCCGCGCCCGTCGCGACACGCGTCTTGGGGGTCCGCGCTTGAAATCGTCGCTGCGACGCCGGCTCGCCGGGCGCGCGTGCGATGCGCTGGCGTTCACGCTACCGGAACATACCCGTGGCTGGGCCGATGCGATCCGCCAGGAAAGCGCGGCCATAGCCGACGACACGGCCGCACTTCGCTTCGTCCTGAGCAGCTGCGCGGGGCTGCTGCCGTCCGCCTTCGCCGCCCGCCTGAGCCAGCCGCTGGTCGATCCTGCCGTTGATCCCCCCTCCCAATCGGAAGCCGCATTCGAAATGACATCGCTACAGCATGCCACGCGGAGCCCCCGCGCGATCGGCGCGGCCTGCCTGACGGGGGCGATGCTGCTCGGGCTCGTCTATCTGGCCGCGGCCGGCGCGCCGCTCCGCTATCTCGGCATCAACGCCGCCTCGCTGCTGTTGGGCCTGGCCATGCTCGCTTGCGCCGGTCGAGCACCGCTGTTCCGTACCTATCCTGGCGGCCTGACGCTGCTGCTGGCTGGCGTGCTTCTGGCAACCGCCTTGCTCGGTCGCCCGGTCGCCGGCGCGGCGCGCTGGGTTACGCTCGGCGGCCTGTCGATCCAGCCGAGCCTGATCCTGCTGCCGGCGCTGATCCTCGGCTTCGCCCGCATGCGCAGCGGCCTCGGCGCGGCTGGCATGATCGTCGCCGCTGTGGCGCTGGCAATCCAGCCCGATCGCGCGATGGCGGCGATGCTCGTGGCCGGGCTCGGCATGATGCTGTTGCGGCGAGTCGATGGCGTCACGCGCACCGCCTTCGCGGCCAGCCTGCTCGGACTGCTGGCGACGCTCCTGCAACCCGATATGCTGCCCGCGATGCCTTGGGTGGACGGCGTCTTCCTGTCCTCATTCCACGTCCATCCGCTCGCCGGGGCGGCGGTCTGGGGTGGCGCGCTGCTCATTCTCCTGCCTGCGCTCGCCCTCTGGCGTCTCGATCCGCAGGGGCGCGATGTCGCGCTGGTGTTCGCTACGGTCTGGCTCGCGGCGATCGCCGCCGCGGCGATCGGAAATTATCCGACCCCGGTCCTGGGCTATGGTGGCAGCGCGATCCTCGGCTATGCGCTCAGCCTCATCGCCCTGCCCCGCCGCGCCTGCACCCGCATGGGTGTTGCCGGAGCCCAGCCTGCATCAATCCCGGCTCCGCCACATGATCAGGCCCTTCGGATCCAACCCACCTGACTCGCGAACCGATTTTCGTGCGGCCTCCCGAAGCGCCATGATGCACGCGCTCGTTCCATCGTCGATCAATTCGGCCGTCGCACGACTGACCAGCAGCACTGCGTCCGCCGCTTTCGGCGCTCCGGCTCTTCTAAAGCAGGCCGATCGCCACCAGTTCGCGCAGCATGGCATCGGGTAGCGCCCCGGTGTCCCCGCCACCCGCCGCAAGATCGGCCGGCGCGTCGGCCGCCTTCAGATACCGCCAGCCCTGGTGCGCGCGCTTGCGCCGCGCTGCGACCGGCACCAGCGACGCTTCCAGTCTGATCAGCCAGCGGCCGTCCTCGGCCTCGGTAAAGCCCAGGATCCGCTGCCGCGCGACAAGCGTGTGGCGGATGATCCAATAGAGCGACCCGCCGATCATCTCGGCCGATCGCGTGGGCTTGTAGCGCGTGGTGATGGTCACTTCGCCATTGGCCGCGCGCGCCATCAGCCGATCGCGCAGGATATCCGGCTCCGCGCAGCCGACGGCCACCTTGGTCATGCTCAGCGGATCGGCCATCGCTGTCCCGATGTGGGAAGATGATCGCGCCCGTCAAGCGCGGGAGCGCCAGTTAAGCAGCCATTCAAGCGGATCGTGCGTTGCTTGGGCTAGATCCGGTAGACCCCGGTTTTCGGAGAGAGATCATGAAGTTGTTCGGACGCAGGTCAGCCATCCTGCTCGCGCTGGCGGGCGGCCTGGCACTCACTGGCTGTGGTTACGGTTATGGCGGCGGCATCGGCGTCGGTTACGGCTCCAGCGGCTATTATGATGATTACTACGATCCCTATTATGGCGGCGGCCTCGGCGGCTATGGCGGGATCGGCTATGGCTGGTACGACGGCTTCTATTATCCGGGTAACGGCTATTACGTCTATGATCGTGGCGGCAATCGCCGTCGGTGGAGCGATCGCGAGCAGGCCTATTGGCGTGATCGCCGCAACGACCGTCGCGATTACCGGGCCGAACGGCGCGACGACCGCGGTGATTTCCGTCGCGAACGCCGCGATGATCGACGAGCCTTCCGCGATGGCGATGTGACGCGCGACCAGTTCCGCGCCGATCGCCAGCAGGATCGCGCGGATTTCCGTCAGGATCGCCGCGGCGACCGGCGCGAATTCCGGCAGGAGCGGCGCGATGATCGGCGCGCGTTCCGGCAGGGCCGCGGCCAGAGCGGGTTCAGCGGCCAGCCGGGCAGCGCGATCCGCCAGGCTCCGGCAGTGCGATCCGCTCCGGCCTTCAGGCAGTCACCGGCGGGTGGACGGGTTGGCGCGCCGGTGCGCTCGAGCCGCGATCCGGGTGGGCCGGTGCGACCGAATTAGTCCTGCTCGATTCATTTCGGGACAGATCGGCCGGGCAATGGCCCGGCCGATGCCGCATCCATCCTATCGTTTCCCATAGAAATCGAACAAAGTGGAAACCGTCTTCACGAAAGCGCGTTGAAGCGTTGTGGATGGGGGACGATGCGATGCGTAAAGTTCATGATCCGTTCGATCCCGGGCTGCGCGGCTATCAGGTCATGTATCGCCCGGGTGCCCAGAACCCCTGCCCGGGCTGTGGTCACAGCCACTGGTATGTTGGCCGGCTGACCGCGGAATGTGCCTTTTGCGCGACCGCGCTGCCGATCGCCTCCCACGGCAATGATGGCTGGGCGATGCGCGCCGCCTGACAATCGAGTGGTTTAGGGCTTGGCGCGCACCGGTGCCTGCGCGTTGCAGATGTCTACCGCGCCCGCCGGCCGGACGAAGAAATCATCCTTCCGGTTCGCGCGCGCCTTCACCCAGGCCGCAAAGCTGCGACTATCCGTCCGCATGACCTGGAACCGTGGCCGCTCAGCCTCCGGCAGATCCGATGCCAGCCTGATCCGCTCGATGGCAGTGCGTTGAGCCGGGTCCGCATAGAAGCCCAACGCCTCCGTCCCCCGCGGCAGGCCGGCGACACTTTCGATCCCCGACAGCACCCGCCCGACGACCGTGATGTTGCGATCCAGATGCCGCGGCGCGTGTCCGATCACGGTGTAGAGTTCGGCGCCCGTGCCGGTATCCGGTGCCACGTTCCGGCCGACCCCGACCATGCCATAGCAATGCGGCAGCCACGCCGTACCCGCCCGGGTGTCGCGCGCCACCGGCCATCCGCCCGCCGCATGACCGGTCGCATCGGCATAGGCATCGCGCCCGCCGAGCGGCCGGATCGCGAGACCGCGCGAAGGCCGCTCATACTCGGCCGGTGGCTTCGCCGCGATGCCGGGCGGCAGCGGCTTCCGTTCGGTCGCATCGCCCCATTGCACGACGTAATTGTCCTGCACCCGGTTGATCGAGGTGCCGTCCCACCAGCCGGCCTTCGCCAGCGTCCTGATATTGGCGACATGCACCGGCGCCCAGTCGGGCGCGAGTTCGATCACCAGCCGCCGCCCGCCAGCCGCATCGACGATCAAGAGCTGACCCGCCGGGACCTCGGCCCAATCGCCGTCCGGCGCCGCGGCAACGATTCCCGATGGCGTGGACGGCGCGGGCGGCGTACCCGCGGCGGAGGCATGCGCTGCAGCCTGCAAGGCGGCGAAGGCGAGGATCAATGACATGACGGGGTCATGCCATGTCGATCGCAACGAAGGAAGCACCGGCGCGCTTGCGTCCCCGCGACGCGCGCGATAGGGCCAGCCGCTTCCGGGCATACCCGAATGCGGAGCGGTGGCCGAGTGGTCGAAGGCGCTCGCCTGGAAAGTGAGTATACGGCAAAACCGTATCGAGGGTTCGAATCCCTCCCGCTCCGCCACTTACGCCCTTTTCGGGCCTTCTAAAATCTAGCTAAACCCGCTAAAAACAGCCAGTTCTTGGCTGTTGGGGCGTCCGCTCGCATCCGCAGCCATCCACCCGTTCCCACCACCGTTGGTGGGAAAAATGGTGGGCAAGGAGAGGTGCGATGGGTCAGCTCACTGCCATGAAGATCAAGACACTGACGGAGCCGGGCCGGTACACGGACGGCGACGGACTCATGCTGATCGTGGCGACCGGCGGCGCACGGAGCTGGATGCTTCGCGCGCGGATCGACGGAAAGCGCCGCGACATCGGACTTGGATCGCTCAAGGTGCTGACGCTCGCCGAAGCGCGAGCCAAGGCAACCGAGCTGCGGCGGCAGATCGCGCAAGGCATCGATCCCATAGCCGAGCGCAAGAAGGTCGAAGACCCGGTCCCCAACTTCCGCGAGGCCGCGGCGCTCGTGCACGAGGAGCACAAGGCCGCTTGGAAGAACGGCAAGCATCAGGATCAGTGGATCAATACGCTGACCACCTACGCCTTTCCGAAGCTCGGCGATCGGCTGGTCAACGACATCGAAGGGCCGATCATCCGCGACGTGCTGGCGCCAATCTGGCTCGCCAAGCCGGAGACAGCCCGGCGCGTCCGCCAGCGCATCGGCGCCGTCCTCGATTGGAGTTACGCGAAGGGCTATCGCCCGACCGAAGCACCGATGCGTTCCCTGTCGAAAGGGCTGCCCCGCCAGCCCCGCAAGGACGGCCATTTCGCCGCCATGCCGTTCACCGATGTGCCCAAGCTGATCGCCCGTTTGCGGGAGCGATCGTCGGTGGGAAGGCTCGCCATGGAAGCCCTGATCCTCACGGCGGCGCGCTCCGGCGAGATACGTGGCGCGACCTGGAGCGAGGTCGATCTGGAAGCCGGCATGTGGACCATTCCGGCCGACCGTATGAAGATGGGCCGGGTCCATCACGTGCCCCTCGCTCCCGAAGCTGTCGACGTGTTCCGGCGCGCTGAAGCCCTCCGTGTGCCGTGCAGCGATCTGGTCTTCCCCGGCCAACGGCTGAAGAACGAGCTCTCCGACATGACCCTGCTCAAGGTCATGCGCGATATGGAAACGGGCGTCACCGTACACGGCTTCCGCTCGGCCTTTCGCGATTGGGTTGCGGAGGAAACCAGCTACCCCGGAGAGGTCGCCGAAGCCGCCCTCGCAGTGCGATCCCAAACAAAGTCGAGGCGGCATATCGCCGCACCGACTTTCTCGAGAAGCGTCGCTCCCTCATGCGCGAGTGGGCCGCCTTCTGCACCAGTCTCGTTCTTCCCTCAGGCTGATCCACGCTCCACCAGCCGCCGCAGGCTGGCCATGGTGACGAGCGTCGCGGTGCCAATCTTCACCGTCTTCAGATCGCCCGATTTGATGAGTTCATAGAGCTTGGATCGGCCGATGCCAGTGAGCTGAACGGCCACCGGTATGCGGACCGTCAGCGGCTCGATTGGGAACGCCGTTGCACCTGCCTTCAAGGCCTTGGGAGTGCGCTCAATCGACAAGGGGCCGCTCCCAATCCTTGATCGTCTCCTTGAAATCTTCGATCACCAGCTTTCGCAGATCAGCGTCCGGGTGCGCGCTAAGAAGGTAGTCCAGCGCGAGCGCGCAGAAGAGCATATGGTGCTGCATCTCACGCTCGACATCGCGCGCTGTCGACAGCGCGCGAGCGATGAGCTCCCGCACAAATTTGTTCGGATCGGAGTCGATTTTGGCGACATGCGCGCGCAGCTCCGCGCGCATCCTCGAGCTGATACGGATCGTCAGATAGTCGTAGAACATGCTTCATCTCCAAACCGGAGGAGCATGGTCGCGCTACGCAAGGCAGGGCTGATCTAGCAATCCAACGAGCCTGTAGGAAAGCGCTTTGTGCTCGGCCACTGCGACCAACAAAGCTATCCATAACAATGACTTAGCACATGTCCCACAAAGAACCACGAAATGCACATGGCTGTGAGACTGCTTTTGGCGAACTGTTTCAACTACTTACCCTGCGGGCTCGCCGCATAGGGTGTGCCGAAATTCTCCCTTTGAAGTTGGTCGAGCTAGTGGCAGCCACAGCCCCCTCATTGAGCCGTGCCGAGTTTTTCCGGTAGGACCGGCAGCGCCCCTGTTTGGCGGACCAGCTCGACGGTCGGCCTCGTCTCAAGTGCGCTCTTTCAGTGCTTGAAGCAGTGCCCTCGATGCAAATGACAAGCGGAGCGACGGCGGCGGCAAACGACGATTTGGTAGGGTTGGGGCAGCGTGGAGGACGCTGGGCTGAAGCCGATTCGAAGGGCACCAGGGGGGTAAAGCCCTGAGCTCTAGTTGACGTTGCGCGTGGAGCATTCAGTCGGTGCAATTCCCTTCGCAATTCCTTATCTCCGGCTGCATGGCGCTGCAGGGGATCGGTGAGCTTTTGTCGGAGGCGAAAGCCTGGGGGTGGCGCACCGCCCTCGTGCTGACGGCGCTCGATCTCGAATTGCAGGCCGTCTTGGCGCACCTCGTTGACGTGAAATCGGTCGTGGGACGCGACGGCACAATATACGAATGCGGCATATTTCGCGATGTCGGCCAGGAATGGCTAGTGGTCTTGGTCGAGACCGGTGCTGGCAATCACGCTGCGCAGAATGCAGTAACCAACGCGCACATCCTATTGGAGCCTGATCTCCAAATCTTCGTCGGGGTTGCTGGCTCTCGAAAGAAGGATGTTCCTATCGGCAGTGTCGTTGCGGCCAGCCTCGTCTACAGCCCATATGGGGGGAAGTATGATGAGAAGGGCTTCTCGGCACGCCCTCGCGAGTTCCACGCGCACAGCCGATTGCTGGAGGTTGCGCGCAAGGTCCGCCGCGATAAGAAATGGTCCGAGAGGATCAAGGATCTTGCGGATCGCAAGCTGCCCGTATTAGCGGAATATCCGTGCGGCTTTCCTCCGCTTGCCGAAGTCGCACCTGCGATCTCGACCGAGGCAGTCTCGGCTAGTAAGGTGAGCGATCTCGAAGCGCTGATCGCGACGCACTACGGCGACGCGTGCATCGTTGAGATGGAAGGCTACGGCTCGCTCTTTGCGGCTGCGCGAGAAGACACGCCGGCAATCGTCATTCGCGGCGTTTCCGACATGGCCGAGCATAAAGACGCGGAGACCGATCAGATCAGGCAGCCAGTCGCGGCCGCTCACGCGGCAGCGTTCGCGTTTGAGCTGATTAGCTGGTGGTCCGCGCTTTACCCTGCTCAACCTGCCCCCCCCGCGACGGCCGCGATCGACCACGGGCCAGCAGGTGCTGTAAGTCCCGAAGCGGCTTTGGTACCAACGGGCGGCGGCGGTGCCAGATACGTGCTTAATATCGATGCCGATGTCGGAACGGTCTCGGCCCAAAGGGTAGCGGAGATCGAGGCTCTGCTTCGCGAACTCACGGGCGAGCCCGGCATAACGGTCGACGGAATTGAGGAAGGTTCGCTTCGGCTGATCGTGAAAGACCCGTCGGCGGCGTTGGAAGCCGTTGGCCCTTCCAAGCTGCGGGACGTCCTAGAGGCTCACTTCAATCTGCATCTATTTGGGCTTGTGCCCGAGCACAGCCTCGAAGAGCTGAACGAAGTTGCCGAGGAATTGCGGCTCGCGTCCTATGATTTGCTGAATTGGCCCGACACATTGCCAGACGGCGAGCAATTCGCGCGACCTGAGCTGGAGCAGCTTCTCGGATTGTCTGCCGACCGCCAGCAAACGGTAACGGCTGTCATAGGAGACCCTGGGTCCGGGAAATCGGCTCTCCTTGCAATGCTCGGCAAACGTCTAGTCGAGGCTGGCCACCCAGTGCTCGCGATCAAGGCGGACCATCTCGACACCGACGTCAACAACGAGGTCGATTTGAAGGATCGGCTTGGACTGTCCGACCGACCCTCGACGCTGTTGGCTCGCTCGGCAGCTCTCCGTCCAACCTACCTGCTGATTGATCAACTCGACGCACTGGCTGGGTATCTGGACCTTCGCACTGGGCGGTTGAGCGCCCTTCTCAACCTCGTGCGGCGGCTCGGAAAGACTGACAATATCCACATTGTCCTATCAGCGAGGCGTTTCGAGTATGAACATGATGTTCGCCTCCGTGCAATTTCGGCTGAAAGTCTCCAGCTTCAATTGCCGGGCTGGAGCCAAGTCCTCGAGTTACTCGAGAGCAAGAACATAGCGGCTGCTGGATGGCCGACTGACGCACAAGAGGTGCTTCGATCGCCACAGGCGCTTGCGATATATCTGCAGCTTGACGAAAAGGTCCGATCGGAGCCTCTCCTGAGCTATCAGTCTATGCTCGATCGACTGTGGGACGAGCGCGTTCTGGCTGGTGCTGACGGTGCGAAGCGCTCGAAAACCGCGATCGACTTAGCGGATCGCATGGCAGACGAGGAAAGCCTTTGGCTGCCCAGAGCGCGCCTCGACGACGTTAAGCCGGAAATCGATTGGCTCTTGGCCGCAGGCGTTCTGACGCCAAACGCGGCAGGATCAAGCGTGGGTTTCGCGCACCAGACAATGTTCGACTACGCGCTCGCGCGAGCGTTCGCGAAGGAAGCTGGCCGCTTGGCGTCGTTCGTTCTGGAGCGCCAAGCCTCCATCTTTTGCCGCCCGAAAGTCTGGGCCGCGCTTACCTACCTCCGTGGTGCAAACCCGTCGGGTTACGAGGAAGAAATTGGCATCCTTTGGCGCGCTCAAGGTCTGAGACGACATCTGCGACTTCTTCAGATCGAGTTCCTCGGGCAGCAGCGGGAACCGACTGATGCCGAAGAGGCCTTATTGCTGTCAGCCTTCCAACGAGATGACGAGCAAGCTCTAGCCCTTCGCGCGATCGCAGGCAGCCCTGGGTGGTTCGAGCGCCTGCGTAGCAGCGCGATTGCGAAAGCGATGACAAGCGAAGGCCCCGCGCGCGATTGGGTATCCCAAGTCCTGACTGCGGCTGTGGAGTTTGCCACAGATGATGTCGCAGCGTTGATTTCGGAGCATTGGCTGCCACGGCACGAGGACGATTATCGGGCTTGGTCAATTCTTCAACAGGCGCCGACGTGGACCGAGCCCATGCTTGAGATGGGGGTGATGATCCTCAATCGGTCGCAAGTTGCGCCGATGTACCTCGATCATCTCGCTGGGACGTTAGGCGTGGACCAGCCACGGACGGCTCTATTGCTGATCCGGGCAGCGCTCGATCGAAGCCTAAGCATTGCTGTTGCGGAGTCGAAAGCGCTTGCCGCGCAGATTGCGCCGGAAGATGGCGATGTTACTGGCGCAGCGATATGGCGGGTGAACAACGATCCTCGCCGCCCGATCAAGAACCTGCTTGAGACCTCAAATGAATGGGACATGCTCCGCGCGCTTGCCGAGCGCGCGCCTGCGGAGACGGTCGAGATTCTCTGGCCATGGTTTGTCGAGGCGCTCTCGTCACTTCTGGAGGTCCATCGGGAAACGCGGGACCGGCCCCTATATGCCTTAGAATATGAAGCGGACTTTCGTCTTTCAGGGGAGAACGGCCTTGACCTGCCGGAGCCATCGCTTCCATCCGCGCTGCGCGTCGCCCTCGAACAACTCGCATCATCCTCACCAGACGCCTTCCGACACTGGGTGTCGACGGCAGCACATTTCGAGCTTCATCCGATTCACCGGCTGATTGCGCACGTTCTTAGCACCGACCCAGAGACGTTCGCGCTTGACGCCCATTCGTATCTGCTGGCAGACGAGCGCCGCTGGTCGCTTGGTGGGCTTGAGGATCATAGCGGAACGACGACAACGTTGGTCTCTTCGGTGGCGCCGTTCTGGAGCGCCGAGCAGATCAAAGCTTACGAAGATCGAGTTCGCTCCTATAGTCCAGCTGTTCCGGCGGACCTCGACCACCCCGAGGGCCGTAGATCGTGGAGTCGAATTCAGCGCAGTCAGCGCCTACGGTTGCTCCGCGCCCTTCCGACCAATCAGAGAACGCGTGAAGTGGCCGATCTCGTGCGGACGGAGGAGCGCGCGATCGGTGACGGGCACCTCGGAGTCAGGTTTAGCGGGGTCTACTCGCCGTCATCGATCATGAGCGCGGCAGAGATGGCGCGCGCCAAAGATGATGACATCATCAACGCTTTCCGAACGCTGCCGGACGCTACGCGCTGGGATCATCCGAAATACCATCGGAAGGGCGGCAATATCCAGCTCTCGCGGGAATTCGCGAGTTTCGCGAAGGAACATCCGGAGCGGGCGATGAGGCTCATATCGCGGTTCGAGCCCGAATTTGGCGAGAGAGCCGCTGGTAATGCGCTCGCGGAACTGGCTTCGGTGGTGGAACCAACCGTGCTGCAAGAGATGGTCGTCGATCTGGCTGGCCGTGCATTTAACAGCTCGGAGTTTCAGCAGTCTGTCGCAATGGCGACCGAGACGATCATGAACAACGATGGCCATTTGACCGGCACGATGGTCGAAATGATGCAAGGCTGGTTGCTCAATGGATCGGATCGCTCGGAGTGCGACGACGAGAATGAAAGAGAGGAGCTGACACCCGAGAGCGACGCCGAACCGGATTCCGAAGACGATCCGGAGGGTCGCAGTTTGCTTTGGGGCCACGGCGGCTTCTCAATGGTGCCCGGCGGCTCGTTTCCTGTTCTGCACGCTCTTGCGCGCCACTATCTCGTGACCGCTGACCATGACGCTCTGCGCGCCCTACTGTCGGCGTGCCTCCGGCAGAACTTCGAGACTAAAGTATGGGCGCACCTGCTTCCACTGCTTCGCTATCTCCGGCCCAGCGAAGGAGTAGACGCCACGCCATCGATTGAGCTGCTCGCGGACATCGTGCGGCACTTTCCCACATTGGTCGGCACGCACGAACTCGCAATCCTGTTCGGCCACATTCATTGGTGGGCGCCGGACCTCGTCGAGAGCGAGCTACCCCGCTGGTCCAGCTCCGACCGAAAGTCTGCGCGTCAAGGCTACGGCGAACTCGTTGCACTGCTCGCGATTCTCCATCCTGATCGAGAGTGGCCAAAAAAAGCTCTAAACGAGATTGAGAGGAGCGACGACACGTTCGCGAAGGCCGGCGCCGCGACCACCGCAGTCAACTTGTGGAGCGACGTGGCACATCGTTCAGCAGCCACCGGCTTTCTTATTCGCCTGATTCCTGGTGCCAGCGATGCCGAATGGAAGGCGATCTTCGATCTGTTCCGCATCGCTGATGAATTGCTTCCGGACGAAAGCACCGCTCTCCTCTTGGAGGCGATAGCCGACAACGCTGCCAATGCGCCAACCGTGGGCGCAACTTTCATCGTCGAGCGGTTGCAATCGCTGCTGCCGCATGAGGCGCCGCTTGTGGCGCGGTTAGCGACGATCTTGGTGGGCAAGTGGCATAATGATCTTGGTGACATTCGGACAGGCACGGCGGCTCACGCGTCCGAGCTGGTCGACCTGGCGATCACATTGCACCGACTAGGGCCGGCGACACGCGAAGATGGGACTCGCCTGTTCGAGATGCTTCTCGACATCAACGCCTATGAGGCACGATCCACTCTAGACCAAATTGACAACCGATTCCGACCCACGACCTCGGTCAGACGTCCGCGTCTACAGCGTCGCCAGAGGGAGGCGCGACGCAGGCGTCGCGCCGCCTGAGATAGTGCCTTCATACGAGGATGGGAGACGCGTTTAGGAGGCGCGGTGAAAACTTTCTGGCAAGAAACAGTGGCGATCGTCATCCATCATCGGCAATCGCGATCCGCGGCTCATCATCTTTGGACCGGTGTTCTCGCCTTGCGTCCAAGCAGCTGCTAACTCGCTGAACTAGCCGCAAGAGTCGTAACAGCAGCACTCGAAAGTGCCTGGGCCGTACTTCAACGAATTGACGCGTTTGGATGAAGTCTCGCGAAATACGGCATTCTGTTGCGGAGCGCGAAGAGCCATCGTTCAACCGTATAGGCGCTCGTCCCACCATACCGGCTCTGGCAAGTCATAAGAGATGCCAGAGGCGTCCGCGTGCGTCGGGTTGATCAGGATGTTACGTTCGACCCGCGCCGGAATGGATGGCACTAACAAAAGTGCGCTGCGCTGCTCCTCGTACCAAGCGGTGCCGACGGCTTTGCAGACGCCTTCATCCTTGCCGTCCCATCCGGGATGCGCTGCCGGCTGGAAAACTTCGTAGCTGGTACCGTTCGGGATCGTGATGCGAATATAGTGCTGGTTCGGTGGCAGCACGCTGTTGGCGTGGACCAGCTTCTCCAGCATCGCGGTGGAGTAGTGCTCGGACGTGTAGATGATGGGGCTTGCCGGCGTGTTCCAGCGGCCGGGGTACAGGCGCGCGCCCTCGCTGTCGTAGATCGGGTGGGCTCCGTCCGGGTCGCCGATGCGGAAGGCGGTGAGGACGCGATCGGTCCTGCCGCCCTTCACGCGCCGCCACCGTAGGCCGCCCGCCCCAGCAGGTTGATGACGAGGTCGGCGCCGGGTCCGGTGGCGAGCGCCACGTCCAGTGGCGGCTTGCTGTCGAGCATAGGGTGCGGGCGGGTCAGGAACTCGCGCGCCTTCTCGGGCGCCTGGTAGATGTCGAGCGCGAAGCTGAACACCTTGGCGAGGCGCGCCAGCCGGTCGCCTTCCTCGCTGGTCAGCCGCTTGGAGGGCGACTTGCGCCGCCGCTCCAGCGTGGCTTTCGGGATCAGGCGGAACTTGAAGCGGGCGTCGTCGGGCGCCACGGTGTCGGCAAGGCGGTCGAGCGCTGCTACGGGTAGGCCATCCTCAATGGAGTAGGCCAAGGCGAGCCGGGAAGCCTGCTTGCCTACCGGCACACCCAAGAGCGCTTCGATCGATGCGGGTTGAGTAGCCATGCCGTTCCTCGTCTCAAGTGATGCCGATATAAGCCTCATGTGAGATGGAAGCAAGGTTGCTTAAGCTCGGCACTGCGGGCGGGATGGGAGGCGCACGCGAGTGGATGGCGGCGGATTATTGTCGTACCCGGTGGGAAAGATTGTGGGCTAGCCGATAAGGAGCTCGGTGATTAGCGCGCATTGTCAGCTACTTAACAAAATTTTCAGGCAACCTCCCGCTCCGCCACCATGATCTCGGCTCATAGCCACCCTGTCCTGCGCAGCTGGGTTATCCACTCGGGCGTGGCGGAGGCTTCAGGGTAGTAGAGCACGCCGCTCGGGGATGATCTCGCTTGGGATCTCAGGCAAGAATTGAGCTGCATCTTCGGCATGATCAGCCGCGCGGCACGAACGAGCGATCGTCCGCCAAGCGCCGACCTTTTGTTAATCGGATAACGGCAACTCGAGGCTGGTGAGCTAGCAGGGCCGCCGCCCTTCCCCAGAAATGCGGACCGCCACCCTCACCCCATCGCCTGATCCGACGAGGCGCCGGCAGTACATATCGATGCGTCAATGCCGCGACTGATCGTACCCGACCGGTGTCAACCGCTCGCGACCAGTTTCAGCACGCTCGACTGCGTCACTCGGTCGCGACCGGCCTCCTTCGATGCGTAGAGCGCGGCGTCGGCCTGGTCGAGCATGTCGGCCAGCGTGCCGCCGGTCGCCAGCATCGCGATGCCGAAACTGGCGGTGACCGGGCGATCCGGTCCAAGCGGGCGGCAGCGCAGCAAGGTGTTGCGGATCCGCTCCACCGCGCGCACCGCATCGGCCTCGCTGGTCTCGGCCATCAGCAGGCAGAACTCGTCACCACCCAGCCGGCCGAGCAGATCCTCGTCGCGCACGGCCTGGTCGATCATGGTCGCGAAGGCACGCAGCGTCTCGTCGCCGGCGGGGTGGCCGTGGCTGTCGTTGACTGCCTTGAACCGGTCGATATCGGTCAGCACCAGCGCCAGCGGGCGCTGGTGGCGATGGGCGTTGGCGATCAGCGTCGCGGCCATCTGCTCGAAACCGCGTCGGTTCAGCACCCCGGTCAGCGGGTCGCGCGTCACCAATGCCTGCAACTGCGTGCTCAGATCGGCCGCCATCACGAAGCAGGCGGCAATCCCCATGCCGACATAGCCTGCCGGCAGGCCGACCGCGATCAGCACCCGGTAGATCGCCAGCGCACCGCCGCTGCCGGCCGGGCCGAGCCCGAGCGCCACGATCGTCGCACCCATTTCGAACAGCGCGAAGAGCGCGATCATCCCCACCAGGAACAGCTCGGCCGGATTGGGCCGTCCGCGCACCGGCCAGGTCGCCGCCGCGCCCAGCGCCAGCAGCGCCGCGGCATAGGCCAGCGGGATCGCGGTCTGCAGCCCGATATGCGGGCGCACCACCGCCAGCGCCAGGCAGACGACCCAGACACCGATCGCCACACCCGGCAGCCAGCGCCCCCGCGCCTCGCGCCCCGTGCGCTGCATGCAGCCGATCGCCACCAGCGTGACGATCGCCAGCACGGGCCCGGTGGTCAGCGGCAGCTGCACCGCGCGCGGGACACCCAGCAGCGCGGTGAGCGCGGTGAGCACCCACTGCGCTGCACCCAGCCAGAATGCCACGGCCCAGGTCAGCGCATGGCGCGGGCGGCCGAACATCCGCCATGCCAGCGTCATCGCCGTGCCCATGACGATGCTCGTCATGAACAGCACCGGCAGGATCAGCAGCGCGGCATTCATCGGATCATCGCTCCCCCAAGCGTGATCCGCTTATGCCGGATGGCAGGTGGCAATCAATATAATGCGGATTTTCTTACCAGCCGCATTGTTTGCCCTTGTTCTGTTCTTCCAGCCATGTCTGCAGCGGCGCGAAATAGGCGAGCATCGCGGTGCCATCCATCTCGCGGCTGCCGGTGAAGGCTTCCAGCGCATCGGGCCATGGCTTGGACGCGCCCATCTCCAGCATGGCGTTCAGCCGCGCGCCGACTTCCTTGTTCCCGTAGAAGCTGCAGCGGTGCAGCGGCCCGGTCCAGCCGGCCTGCTTGCAGGCCGCCTGATAGAACTGGAACTGCAGGATGCGCGCGAGGAAATAGCGCGCATAGGGCGTGTTGCCGGGGATGTGGAACTTGCCGCCCGGGTCGAACCCGTCCGCCGGCCGCTCTCCCGGCGCCTTCACCCCCTGATATTGCAGTCGCAGCGCATCCCAGGCGCCCTGATAGTCGGCGGGCTTGATCGATCCGTTGAACACGCCCCAACGCCACTTGTCCATCAGCAGGCCGAACGGCAGGAAAGCCACCTTGTCCATCGCCTGGCGCAGCAGCAGGCCGGTGTCCTTGTCGGGCGAGGGCACCTTCGATTGGTCGAGCAGGCCGATCGACACGAGGTAATCGGGCGTGATCGACAGCGCGACGAAATCACCGATCGCTTCGTGGAACCCATCGTTGGCGCCGTTCAGGTAGAGGTAGCTCTGCTTGTTATAGGCGCGCTGATAATAGTTGTGGCCCAACTCGTGATGGATGGTGACGAAATCGTCGCCGTTCACCTTGGTGCACATCTTGATGCGGATATCGTCCTTGTTGTCGATATCCCAGGCGGAAGCATGACAGACCACCTCGCGATCTGCCGGCTTGGTGATCTGCGACCGGGTCCAGAACGTATCGGGCAGCGGTGCGAAGCCAAGCGAGCTGTAGAAACCCTCGCCCGCCTTCACCATCTTCACCGGATCATATTTCTTGGCGACCAGCAGGTCGGTCACGTCATAGCCCAGGTCGCCGGCACCCTTGGGCGCGACGACATCATAGATGTTGCCCCATTCCTGCGCCCACATATTGCCCAGCAGGTCGGCACGGATCGGACCCGTATCCTTCTGCACGGACGGGCCATATTTGGCCGCCAGCTTGCCGCGGGTGTAGCAGTGCAGCTGGTCGTAGAGCGGCTTCACCTGCCCCCACAGCTTGTCGGTCAGCGCGGCGAACTCCTCCGGGGTCATGTCGTAACCCGCGCGCCACATCGATCCGAGATCCTTGTAGCCCAGATCCTTCGCGCCCTGGTTGGCGATCTGCACCAGCCGCACATAATCGGGCTTCATCGGCTTGCCGACATTGTCGTGCCAGCTGGTCCACATCTCGGCCAGCTGCTTGGGATCGCGCACCGTGCCCATCTTCTCCTCGATGTCCGATCCGTTGATCGGCTTGCCATCGAGCAGACCGCGGCCCTTGCCGTAGCTGGATTGCAGGCGGGTCGCGATCGTGTTGAGCTCGGCCGCGGCGCCCGGCGTCTCGGGTGCGGGCAGCACGATGCCCTGCTTCAGGATACCCAGCTTGCGCGCGACATCGGGATCCAGGCCGTTGGTCCGGTCGAACCGGGCGGCCTGCTTGGCCAGCCGCACCGACATCTCGGTGCCGTCCGCGCCGATCTTGGCGGCCACGGCGTCGGTGTCCTCGGTCAGATAGGTCGAATTGATCCAGGCGACCCGGCTGCCGAACACCGAGAAGTCGAACAGCTCCTTTTCGGCATCGGCAACGAACTTGGCAGCGTCACCCGCTGTCGGCACCGCGCCGGTGGCGGCGGGAGCGGCCTTGCGCGCCTTCTGCGCGGTGGAGGGGACGGCGACCATGAGGGCGACGAGCGGCAACGCGGCCAGCGCGAGCTTCGATTGCATAGGGGCGGACTCCGGGAAATCTTCTGTTGCAGACGATCAAGCGCGTCGCGCGGCGCTGGTCAAGCGCAGGCTGTCGTCCCTCAACACAAACGGCCCGGGCAACGATGTCGCCCGGGCCGCCGATCCTGCCGGAAACCCGGTTCAGGCGAAGTGCGCGACGCGCCCGCGGCGGCGCAGCGTGCCGCCGACCAGGCCGAAGCCACCGATCATCAGCGCCCAGGCCGCCGGCTCGGGCACGGCGGTCACCGCCGTCACCGAAACGCTGTCGAGCCCGGCGAAATTGTCGCCCACCGTGGCGTTGTTGAACTGGATGCGGGTGGTGGCATCGGTGGCGGTGAACAACAGGCTGTTCTGCTGCCAGTTGATCGATTCGAACGTGGTATCGGAATTGGTGAACAGCGTCGGACCGCCATTGCCGATCGTCAGCGTCAGCGCGCTCGGCTGGGTGTAGTTGCCGTTGGTGCTGCCATCGGCATTGCCCAGCCAGAAGCTCAGCTGATACTGCTGGCCCGCGATCGTGGCGATATCCTGATAGATGCCGCTCGCCGGCCCGGTGTTGCCCGCCGCCGTCAGGTCGAACGAATTCGGCCCCGCCTGCGACACGAACGAGACCGCGAACTCGGTGTAGCCGGTGCTGAGGTTCAGGCCGGAATTGCCGCCATTCCCCACCACGGTCCAGCCGCCGCCGCCGATCGTCTGCCCGGCGTCATAGACGATGAACCCACCCGACGGCACCGCATCATTGTCGAAGCCGCCATTGACGACCAGTTCGGCGGCGAACGCCGGAGTGGCGACCGTCATTGCAGCCATCAGGCCAAGCGCCAGCATCTTCATGTCGATAATCCCTGATCTGATATCCCCGCCGATCCGCTCGCCTGTCCGTGCATTGTCGTCAAGCGAGCTCGGTGAAGGGCAACGTCCCGATCGGGAACAGCCGCGACGATATCAGCCGAGGAACCCGACGATGGCATCGCACAGCTCGGGCCGCATCACCGCGCTCATGTGGTTGCCGGGGATCGCCTGGAAGCGCGCATCGGGCAGCGCATCGGCCAGATCCGCGGCGGGGCCGTTGTCGTCATCCTCCTCCCCCGCGACGACCAGGATCGGCAGGTCGATCGCGTCCAGCGCAGCCCGCGGCGTATCGACAAACGTGTCGAGGATGCCGATCAGCGCCTGTGGATCGCCCTTGGTGGTCTTCACGAACGCTTCGGTCATCCATTCGCTGGTGCCGCGCGCGAAGCTGCCGGGGTTGGATAGGACCCGCCGGAAATAGCCGCCCCGCCCCTGCGTATCGAGAATGCCGGCCAGGCCCATGCCCGCTAGCACCGCCCGCCCCGGCCGCGCCCCCTGCGCCATGATCCGCACCGCGGTCCGCGCACCCAGCGAATATCCGACGAGGTCGTACCCGCCGCCATCCGGCACCAGGCCCAGCGCATCCAGCAGCGCGAACCCGTCCGCCGCCAGCACATCGGGCGGATAGGCGGCGGCCTCGTGCGGCTTGTCGCTCTGCCCATGCCCGCGCAGATCCGGCATGATCACACGCCGGCCTAGGGCCGCGACCTTGGCGGCGTGGCCATAGCGGATCCAGTTGGTCTGCGCATTGGAGACATAGCCGTGGATCAGGATGGTCGGCCGGCCGTCGGCCGCCCCCGCCTCGTGCCATACCAGCCCGGTGCCGTCGGTGGCGGTAAAGCGATGCGGGGTCGGATCGCTCATTCCGGGATCGCCCCGGTCGCTGCGATCCAGCGATCCCGTGTCGATGGATTCTCGTCCAGCCGCACGCCCGGCAGCGCGCGCACGTCCGCCCAGGCATCCAGCATCGTTTCCACCGAACAATTGCTGGTCGGCCGGAAATAGCCGGGCTCGTCGAACGATCCCACCGTCAGGTCCATATGCTGACCACCCTCGATGAACTGATAGCCAAGCGGCGTTCCGCACGCGGAGCAGAACGGCCGCTTGCCGATCGGCGAGGACTGATACCAGTCCGGCTCCCCGTCCCAGGTCACCGCATCGCGCCGTACGCTCTTGAATGCGATCGAAACGCCCCCGGTCGCGCGCCGGCAATAGCCGCAGTGGCACAGATACGCCTCGTCGTCCTCGATCGCGGCGGTGTAACGGATGCGGCCGCACTGGCAGCCGCCGGTCATCGTGCGGGTCATTCTCGGGTCCGTTCCGCCTTTGGGTCCAACTCGCGACGTAATGCCGATTCCGCCATGGCTTGCCAACCAATCGCCATGGCGGCCCCGGCCGCGGCGAGCGCCATGTCTTTCTGTGCGTCCCACAGGTCGCCCTGCTGGCCGTTATACTCATTCGCGATGGGCCCAGCCGCGATCAGGGTCAGCGCCCATTCGAACAGCTCATAGACGCAACTCGCCGCCAGGATGAACTCGAGCGCGAACCACGCCGCCCGGGCTGGCGTCATTCCCAGCCGCCGCTCCAGCACTTCCGCCGCCGGCCCCGCGATGCACAGCCCGAATGCCAGATGCACCAGCCGATCATAATGGTTGCGCGTCCACCCCATCGCCTCGCTGATCGTGCCGCCGGTCAGCGCAGCCGCCCACTCGTCATACGGCACGTTGGAATAGGTGTATCGCCCGCCCAGCGTGTGCAGCAGCAGGAAGACGGCGATCCGCGCGACAGATCCGGTCGAAAGCGGCCAGCGCCACAGCAGCCACGGCGCCGCGGCAACCAGCATCGCCGTCGGCACATGATGGAGATAAGCGGTCTCGGGAAACGGCGGTTCGATCTGCGCGATCAGTACTACGAAACCGAGGGTCGCGATCCACGCGCGTTGCCCGGTGGGCAGACTGGTCCACAGCGTCATGCGCCACTGTACCCGGGCGCATGCCCGGGTCCAGCATCGGACCTGCACGACGTTGCGCCTGCTTCGAACGCATCATGACCCGACCCCGACCTTCGCCGGGGAAAGCCCTGACCTAATCCTTCTTCAGGTGCCGGCGCCCCAGCAGTTCGGCGATCTGCACCGCGTTCAGCGCCGCACCCTTGCGCAGATTGTCGCTGACGCACCACAGGGCCAGGCCATTGTCGACGGTCGGGTCCTCGCGCACGCGGCTGATGTAGGTCGCGAACTCGCCGACACATTCGATCGGGGTCACGTATCCGCCGTCCTCGCGCTTGTCGACGAGCATGATGCCCGGCGACTCCCGCAGGATATCCTGCGCTTCCTTGGCCGAAATCTCGTTCTCGAACTCGATGTTGATCGCTTCCGAATGGCCGACGAACACGGGCACGCGCACGCAGGTCGCGGTCACCTTGATCTTGGGATCGAGGATCTTCTTGGTCTCGACGACCATCTTCCATTCTTCCTTGGTATAGCCATCGTCCAGGAAGCTATCGATGTGCGGGATCACGTTGAACGCGATCTGCTTGGTGAACTTCTTCGGCTCGGCCGGATCGCCGACGAAGATATTGCGGCTCTGCTCGAACAGCTCGTCCATCCCCGCCTTGCCCGCCCCGGATACCGACTGATAGGTCGACACGACGACGCGCGTGATCTTCGCGCGGTCGTGCAGCGGCTTCAGCGCCACCACCATCTGCGCGGTGGAGCAGTTGGGGTTGGCGATGATGTTGCGCTTCCGGTAGCCGTCGATCGCCTCCGGATTCACCTCGGGCACGATCAGGGGCACGTCCGGATCCATCCGGTACAGCGACGAATTGTCGATCACGGTGCAGCCCGCGGCCGCCGCGATCGGGGCATAGACCTTGGTCGCCTCCGATCCGATCGCGAACAGCGCGAGATCCCAGCCGGACCAGTCGAAATGCTCGATATTCTTGACCTTCAGCATCCGGCCGGTCTCGCCGAACTCGATCTCGTCACCAGTCGAGCGCGACGATGCCACCGCCGCGATCTCGTCGATCGGGAATTCGCGCTCCGCCAGGATGTTCAGCATCTCGCGGCCGACATTGCCCGTCGCCCCGGCCACTACCACGCGATACCCCACTGTCCGTCCCTTCCTTGCGCCGCCGCTCGTGTTGCCGGCGGCGGTTAGCCCATTGCGCTCGGACCGCCAACAAGGATAGATTGGCCACGCTAAAGCCAAGGCCGCCCGCGGGCGCGCTTTCGCGCCCAGCGACCGGCCCGGATGGCGGCCAGCCGCAAGGAGGCGTTTATGGCACAAGCCGGCACCGCGGGACGCATCGACACCCGCCCACCCCTGCCCGTCCGTACGATCGACGCGCACGACATCTCGGCATCGCTCGCCGATGCCTGGCGTGATTTTTCCACCAACCGGCTCGATATGGTCTTTGCCGGGCTGCTCTATCCCGCGATCGGCCTGGCGGCGGCCTATGCCGCCAGCGGCGGCGCGCTGCTGCCGCTGCTGTTTCCCGCGATCGCGGGTCTCTCGCTGCTCGGGCCGCTGGTCGCGACCGGCTTCTACGAGATCGCCCGTCGGCGCGATGAAGGCCGCGACGCGCACTGGACTCATTTCGCAGACGTGCTGCGCGGCCCGGCGCGCGATTCGATCGTCGTGGTTGGCGCAATGCTGCTCGGGCTGTTCGTCGCCTGGATGATCGCGGGCGCCGTGATCTATGATATCTTCATGGGCAGCCAGCTACCCGCATCGATCGGCGATCTGGTCCACCGCACCCTCACCACACCCGAAGGCTGGGCGATGATGGCGGTCGGCAACCTCGTCGGCCTGGGCTTCGCGCTGCTGGTGCTGGCGGTGGCGACCGTGTCGCTGCCGATGCTGGTCGATGGCCGCGGCGATGCGCGCCAGGCGGTCGCCACCTCGCTGGCCGCGTTCCGCGCCAATCCCGGGCTGATGCTGCGCTGGGGCGCCACCGTCGCCGCGCTGCTGGTGCTGGGTGCGCTGCCGGCGTTCGTGGGGTTGGCGGTGGTGCTGCCCGTCCTCGGCTATGCGACCTGGCATCTCTACACCCGCCTGGTCGATCGCGGGGCTGCGGCGCGCTGATACGAAAAGGGCGGCCCCGGCGGGACCGCCCTTCGTTCTTCGGTCGGATAGCGGGGCTCAGCCCTTGGCGGCATCCCCGGCGCGCGGATCGCGGCGCTCGGCGATACGCGCCGACTTGCCGGTGCGGCCGCGCAGATAATAGAGCTTGGCGCGACGCACGACGCCGCGACGCACCACCTCGATCGAATCGATGTTCGGCGAATAGAGCGGGAAGACGCGCTCGACGCCCTCGCCGAAGCTGATCTTGCGCACGGTGAACGACGAACCCATGCCCTTGTTGGCCCGCGCGATGCAGACGCCTTCATAGTTCTGCACGCGGGTACGCTCACCCTCGACCACCTTCACGCCGACCTTCAGCGTATCGCCGGGGCGGAAATCGGGGATCTTCTTCGTCTCATTGAACTTGGCGATCTGCTCGGCTTCGAGCGTCTGGATCAGGTTCATGGTCTCAGCCTTCGTCTTCGCGCCGCGCGCCAGAGGGCGGATGGACCCGAGCGCCCTCATGGCGCTCCCAAAGATCCGGCCGCCTTAGCCGTGTGTCCGTCTCCGCCTTCAGCTTCCGCCAGGCGGCGATCTTCGCATGATCCCCCGATCGCAGCACTTCGGGGATCGTGCGCCCTTCCCAGTCGACTGGTCGGGTATAATGCGGATATTCGAGCAGCCCCGTCTCGAAGCTCTCGTCATCCCCGCTGGAAGCCGCGCCCATTACGCCGGGAAGCAGCCGAATGCAAGCATCCAGCAGCACCAGCGCGCCCATCTCGCCGCCCGACAATATATAGTCGCCGATCGAGATTTCCTCGATCGCCCGCCCCTCGAACAGCCGCTCGTCGAACCCCTCGAACCGCCCGCACAGCAGGATCGCGCCCGGCCCCGCCGCCAGCGTCCGCACCCGCGCCTGGGTCAGCGGCGCGCCGCGCGGCGTCAACGCGATCAGCGGCCGCCCGTCCGCCACCGAATCGACTGCCGCCGCCACCACGTCTGCCCGCAGCACCATGCCCGCCCCGCCGCCCGCCGGCGTGTCGTCCACAGAACGATGCCGGTCGGTCGCGAAGTCGCGGATCTGCACCGTCTCCAGCGACCACCGCCCCTCCCCCAGCGCCCGCCCCGCCAGCGACGCCCCCAGCGGCCCGGGAAACATCTCGGGATACAGGGTGAGGATGGTCGCCGCGAAGCTCATTGGGTCCAATTCTCGACTGTGAGGCCGGGTATGGTGCTGAAATGCGCGACATTGTCCGTGACCACTGTCAGGCCGCACGCCATCGCATGCGCCGCAATCAGCTGGTCATAGCTTCCTCGTCTGAAGGCCATGGCCGCATAGGCAGTTGCAGCGGCCCGGTCGAAATCGAGCACGGCGACTTCCTCAAGGAGCAAATGCAGCTTGTCGAGCGGGTGTGGCTTGCCGCGGGCAGAGCCGAAAACCACTTCGGCGTAGACGATCGCCGACGTGACCATGTCACCCTCTTCGCACGCAGCCATCCGCGACCGCAGCGGACCACTCAAACCCAAGACCGCGGCAATGACGATATTCGAATCGAGCAGGAATTTCACTCGGTCAAACCGTTGCGCTCAAGCCAATCCGGGTCGTCCCACAGCAGCGGTCGATGCTCGAAAACGCGATCCTCGGGCTTGATGAGTTGCATGCCGGAATCGCGGCCGATCCCCCAGACCTTGTCGATATTGAACTTGCGCTTCGGCCTGTCGACCTTTTCCAGCCGGTAGCCGTCACCATCCTCCACCAGCCGCCATTCTTCACCGGGGGCTATGCCAACCGCAGCAGGCACGCGTAGTGCCATCGAATTGCCGGACTTGAAGCTCTTGGTGGTCCATTCCCGCGTCACGCGCCGTCTCCGTATATACGGGATGTATATATGCGATTCTTGATCTGCGCAATTTGAACGCCTGCCTCATCCATGCGAATGAAGCCTATGACGGAAACGATCGATGCCCTCGTCATCGGCGGCGGCCCCGCGGGGCTCACCGCCGCTATCTATCTCGCGCGCTTCCATCTCGCGGTCGCGGTGGTCGATGCCGGGCATAGCCGCGCCGCGCTGATCCCGGTCAGCCATAATCACGCGGGCCATCCGGGCGGCATCGCCGGTGTCGACCTGCTGGCGCGGATGCGGCGTCAGGGGGAGGATTATGGCGCGCTGGTCCGCACCGGCACGGTCGCGGCGCTGGCGCGCAACGGCAAGGATTTCATCGCCACGCTGGCCGACGGCGACACCATCCACGCCCGCGCCGTGCTGCTGGCGACCGGCGTGGTGAATCGTCGCCCAGCCATCGACGATGCGGTGCATGACGAAGCGCTCGCCCGCGGCCTACTTCGCTATTGCCCAATTTGCGACGGCTATGAGGTTACCGACAAGCGCGTGGGCGTGATCGGCACCGGCGGGCACGGGCTGAACGAGGCGCTGTTCTTGCGCGGCTTCACGCGCGACGTCACCCTGATCTCACCCGACAGCTGCCACGATCTCGACGACGCCCAGCGCGCCGAGCTCGCCGCCGCGGGCATCGCACTGCATGACGGGCCCTGCCACGCGCTCGAGATCGAGGGTGATGCATTGGCGGTGCCGACCGCGGATGGCCGGCTGACGTTCGACAGCGTTTATCCCGCTTTGGGTTCGGATATCCGGTCCGAACTCGCCGTCGCGATCGGCGCTGCAGCGGGCGAAGGCGGCTGCATCGCGGTCGATGCTCACCAGCGCACCGATGTGCCCGGCCTGTTCGCGGCGGGCGATGTCGTGATCGGGCTCGATCAGATCAGCCACGCCATGGGCGCCGCCGGCATCGCTGCGACCACGATCCGCAACGACCTGGCCGAACGGCGGCCGCTTCGGCGCTAAGTCAGTCGGCCGCGAACGCCGCCTCGATCACCAGCGGATCGCCCCACGTCACCACATCGGGCCGCATCGGCACCATGAAGCGCTTGCCGCCGGGTCGTTCGATCTCGATCACGTCGCCCGCGCCGAAATCATCGACCGAGACGACCGTGCCCAGCGTCTCGCCCGTGCTCGACACGCAGGCACGGCCCAGCAGGTCGGCATGATAATATTCATCGTCGCCCAGCGGCGGCAGCGCCGATCGCGGCACCGTCAGCGCGGTGCCGCGCAGCGCCTCGGCCGCGTTGCGATCGCCGATCTCGGCGAAGCGGGCGACCGCCCCGTTCGATCCCGGTCGCACCGATTTCAGCGTGAGCATGCGGCCGCCGGCCGCGAGCGCCGGATAGCGCGCGAGGTCCTCGGCGAACAGCTTCAGCCGCACTTCGCCCGTCACGCCGTGCGCGCCGATGACGGCGGCCAGCGTGACGGGGCGATCCGGGTCCAGGCTCAAGCCTCGGCAGACTCTTCGGTGGCGGTTTCCTCGGCCGCAGGCTCTTCGGCCGCCGGCGGATTGGCGGCCTCGGCCGCGGCCTTCGCCTTCTCGGCGCGCTCTTCGGCACGCTCCTTGGCCTTCTCGCCGGGCTCACCCTTCTTCGGGTTGTTCGAAGCGGTCCGCTCCTTCACGCCGGCCGCATCCAGGAAGCGTGCGACGCGGTCGGTCGGCTGCGCGCCCACCGACAGCCAATGCTTGGCGCGATCCGCGTCCAGCACCACGCGCTGGGCATCGTCCTTGGCAAGCAGCGGGTTGTAGCTGCCGATCTTTTCGATGAAGCGGCCATCGCGCGGGCTGCGCGAATTGGACACGACGATCCGGTAATAGGGGCGCTTCTTGCTGCCGCCACGGGCCAGACGGATGGAAACGGACATGTAGGTCTTCCTTCTCTTGATCTTCGTTTGGATGCGCCGTCCGGCCGATGCCGGCGGCGCGGTGTCACTTCTTCTTCAGAAACTTGTCGAACCCCGGCGGCAGCCCGCCCGGGCCGCCGAATCCGCCGGTGGGGATGCCGGGCAGGCCGCCGCCGGCCGCGCCGCCGGGCGGCAGCGCGCCGCCGCCCATCATCCCGCCCAGGCCACCCAGGCCGCCGGCCTTGCCGAGCATGGCGCCGAGCCCCTTCAGGCCGCCCATCTTCTTCATCTTCTTCATCATGGTCGCCATCTCCTGATGCATCTTCAGGAGCTTGTTGACCTCTTGCACGGTGCGGCCGGACCCCTTGGCGATCCGGATCTTGCGCTTGGCGTTCACGATCTCGGGCTTGGCGCGTTCCTTGGGCGTCATCGATCCGATGATCGCATCGAGATGCACCAGCGTCTTGTCGTCGGCGGCGCCGCTGGCCATCGCCTGCTTCACCTGCTTCACACCTGGCAGCATCGAGGCGAGCGCACCCAGCCCCCCCATCCGCTTCATCTGGGCCAGCTGGCTGCGCAGGTCGTTCAGGTCGAACTGGCCCTTTGCCAGCCGTTCGGCCATCCGCTCGGCATCTTCGACCTTGATCGTCTCGGCCGCGCGTTCGACCAGCGACACCACGTCGCCCATGCCCAGGATGCGGCCAGCCACGCGCGCCGGCTGGAACAGCTCGATGCCGTCCAGCTTCTCGCCGGTGCCGACGAACTTGATCGGTTTGCCCGTTACCGCCCGCATCGACAGCGCCGCGCCGCCGCGCGCATCGCCGTCCATCCGCGTCAGCACCACGCCTGACAGCGCGACATGCTCGGAAAAGTCGCGCGCGACGTTCACCGCGTCCTGGCCGGTCAGCGCATCGACCACCAGGAGGATCTCGTGCGGCTGCGCGATGCCGGCCACCGCCTGCATCTCGGCCATCAGCGCCTGGTCGACATGCAGTCGGCCGGCGGTGTCGAGCATGACGACGTCATAGCCCTGCAGCTTCGCCGATTGCAGTGCGCGCCGTGCGATCTCCACGGGCTGCTGGCCCTGCACGATCGGCAGCGTCGCCACCTTCGCCTGCGTGCCCAGCGTCGCCAGCTGTTCCTGCGCGGCCGGGCGATTGACGTCCAGCGACGCCATCAGCACCTTCTTGCCGCTCTTCTCGCTCAGCCGCTTGGCAATCTTGGCGGTCGTGGTCGTCTTGCCCGACCCCTGCAGGCCGACCATCATCACCACCGCCGGCGGCGTCACGTCGATCTCGAGATCGCTCGCTTCCGCGCCCAGCATCTCGACCAGCGCGTCGTTGACGATCTTGATGACCTGCTGGCCCGGCGTGATCGAGCGCAGCACATTCTGGCCGACCGCCTGCTCGGTTGCCTTGTCTACGAACTCGCGCACCACCGGCAGCGCCACGTCCGCCTCGAGCAGCGCGATCCGCACCTCGCGCATCGCTGCACGCACGTCCGCCTCGTTCAGCGCGCCGCGGCCGCGCAGGCGGTCGAAGACGCCGCCAAGCCGATCGCTCAGGCTTTCGAACATGGGCACCGAAACTCCTCATCCCCGCAACGCAAAACGCGCCGGCGGGCGAAAACTCGCTGGCCGGCGGGCGTCCTTGGACGCGGGGTTCATCACGATCCTGTCGGGTCGATCGGGCAGCCGCCTAGCGCGAAGCGGGCAGAAACGCAAGCGGCGGCGGCCCCGCGCATATTAACCCGATCTGCACTTTCCCCCGTCATTACGGCGGTGAATCATGCGGAGGATGTGGATGCGATCGCCGATCGGAACGGCGCGCGGGATTGAGCGGCGTTCCGCGGTCGTGATCGCGCGCCACGATCTGGTCGCAGGCGGGGTCACCATCGCCGCCATCCTGCTGTTCGTCGGCACCGGCGGCGAAGCGATGCGCTCGGCGGTCCACCTCGCCCGCGGCGTCGGCGTCGAATTGGATGGGATCCTCAGTTCCGCACTGCTACTCAACGTCGCGCTGCTGCTGTTCGGATGGCGTCGCTACCGCGATCTGAAGCGCGAGGTGTGCGATCGCACCGCCGCCGAGGATCGCGCCCAGACCCTTGCCTCGCGCGATGCGCTGACCGGGCTCCACAACCGCCGCGCGCTGATCGAGCTGGCGGGCGGCGCGATGGCCCAGGCCGAACGCCGCGGCAAGGCGATCGCGCTGCTGCTGATCGATCTCGATCAGTTCAAGCATGTCAACGACATGCACGGTCACAGCATGGGCGATCTGCTGTTGCGCGAATGCGCCGCCATGATCGAAAGCCTGCTGCCGCCCAATGCCATCGTCGCACGCCTTGGGGGAGACGAGTTCGCCTGCGCGTTCGTGTTCGATCCCGGCCATCCCGATATCGTGTCGTTGGCCGCCGAACGCATCGTCACCCAGCTGGCACGCCCGTTCGAATTCGGCGCGACCGCAGCCCATGTCGGCGCGTCGGTCGGCGTTGCCCGTTCTGATCATGATTGCGGCTCGATCGAAGCGATGCTGCGCCGTGCCGATATCGCGATGTACGCCGCCAAGAAGGCCGGCCGGAACCGCTACACCTGGTTCGATGCCAGCATGGAACGCGAGGTGGAAGCGCGCAACGCGATCGAGGAAGGTCTGCGCCGCGGCATTCCCGCGGGCGAGATCGTCCCCTTCTACGAACAACAGATCGATCTGGCGACAGGCGTCCTCAACGGGTTCGAGGTGCTGGCACGCTGGAACCATCCCACCCGCGGGTTGATCATGCCCGATCTGTTCATCCCGATCGCTGAGGAATGCGGCCTGATCGGCGATCTGTCGGTGTCGATCATGCGGCAGGCGTTCGAACAGGCGCGCGGCTGGGATCCGTCGCTGACATTGTCGGTCAACATCAGTCCTGCGCAGCTGCGCGATCCGTGGCTCGCGCAGAAGATCGTCAAGCTCCTCGTCGAAACCGGCTTTCCGCCCTCGCGGCTGGAAATCGAGATCACCGAAAGCTCGCTCTACGAAAATCTCGGGCTCGCCCAGTCGATCGTCGGCAGCCTCAAGAACCAGGGCATCCGCCTGGCGCTCGATGATTTCGGCACCGGCTATTCCAGCCTCGCCCATCTGCGCGCGATGCCGTTCGACCGGATCAAGATCGACAAAAGCTTCGTCACATCGATGATCGAAAACAGCGAAAGCGCCGCGATCGTCGGCGCGATCACGAAGCTCGGCGAAAGTCTGGGCCTGCCGATCACGGCCGAGGGCATCGAGAATGCGGGGATCGAAGCCCGCCTGGTCGAGCTCGGCTGCGCGAAGGGCCAGGGCTGGCATTTCGGCAGGCCGATGTCGATCGGCCAGGTCCGCACGCTGCTCGCCGGCCGCGATCAGATGCTCACCGGCCGCGGCGAAGCGCGCGACGTGGCCTGAACAGCGCCACCTGATCCCACCGCTCGCATGACCATCGATGTCTGTCCTCCTCGCCTATGCTGCGTTCATCCTGCTGCTTGCGCTGCCGTTCATCCTGCTGGCCATGGTCGGCACCGCCGGAATGTCCGGCGTCGGCTTGCTGTTCAACGGTTTGCGGAACGGCGCTCCACTGATGATCGTCGGCGCGCTCGCGCTGCTGGCCGGGGCCGCGATGGTCGGATTGGTCGGCTGGCGGTGGCTGGGGTCGTGGGATGTCGGCCCGGCCAGCCTCGAGGCGCAGCAATCGGATCGGATGGTGATCGCGCCCCGGCCGCGAACCCTGCTGATGACGCTTGGGACCGATACGCGCGCCGCGATGGCGGGGATGCGCGGAAAGACGTTCGATCGGATCGTCGGCGAACGCCGCGCGCTGCCGATGCCGCGCCCGGAACCGGGCCAGTCAAGCTATGCCTATTGGGGCGAATGGTTCGAAGGCCGGCTGTCCGACACTCTGGTCTGTCATCGCGATGACGCGGACCCGCGCGCGTGCATCACTTTTACCGCGCTGCCCGCCCGTCCACCCGGCCATATTTTCGGGTTCCTCAACGATTACGCGCCCGACCGCCTCTCCAGCCGGCTCTATCATCATAAAGGCACGCAGACGACCGACCTGTATCATTGCTCGGTGCAGATCAGGCGCGCCCGCCATCCCCTCTTGGCGATGAACTTCGAATTGGGCGGCGGCTCACAGCTGGCGTTCGATCGTCTCGTGATCTGCCGGGCGGATGCGCTCGCCCGACTTGCCGCAGACCTAGCTTGACGCTGGGCCCGCCGCGCATGGACTTCGCTTGCCGCGCCCCCTAGATCGCGCGCCATGCGCTTCACCAAGATGCATGGGCTGGGCAATGATTTCGTCGTGATCGATGCGCGCGACGCGCCCGTCGCGATCGATGCGCCCCGCGCCCGCGCGATCGCCGATCGCCGCACTGGCATCGGCTGCGATCAGCTCATCCTGATCGGCCCGGGCGACCGCAGCGATGTGACGATGCGGATCTGGAATGCCGATGGCTCCGAAGTCTCGGCTTGCGGCAACGCGACGCGCTGCGTGCCCGTGCTCGTCGGCCGCGACGTCACCGTGCGCACCGCCGCCGGCCTGCTCGATGCCCGGCTCGACGATGGCGGGGCTGCGGTCGACATGGGCGCGCCGCGCTTTGACTGGGATGCGATCCCGCTCGCCTATCCAATGGATACGCTGCGGCTGCCGCTGGCGTGGGACGGGCTGGAAGCGCCGGCTGCCGTCAACGTCGGCAACCCGCATCTCGTCTTCTTCGTCCCCGATATCGCCGCCGTCCCGCTGGGCGAGATCGGCCTGGGAATCGAAACCGATCCCGCCTTCCCCGAACGCATCAACGTCAACATCGCCGAGGTTCGCGCGCGCGATCATCTGGCGATGCGCACATGGGAACGCGGCGCCGGCCTCACGCTCGCCTGCGGCACCGGTGCCTGCGCCACCTTCGCAGCCGCCCGGCGGCGCGGGCTGGTCGATGCGGCGGTGCAAATCGATCTGCCCGGCGGCACGCTGCACCTGTCGGAAACCGCGGACGGCCATCTGCTGATGCGTGGCCCCGCCGTCACCGTCTTCACCGGCGAGACCGATCTGTGAGCGGAGTCGAACTCGTCACCCTCGGCTGCCGGCTCAACATCGCCGAAAGCGACGCGATCGGCCGGTTGCTGGCGGCAGAAACCAATCTCGTCGTCGTCAACAGCTGCGCGGTCACCGCAGAAGCCGTAGCCGAAACCCGGAAGGCGATCCGCCGCGCGCGCCGCACCCGCCCCGCTGCGCGGCTGCTCGTCACCGGCTGTGCCGCGCGGATCGATCCGGCGTCCTTTTCCGCCATGCCCGAAGTCGATGGCCTGATCGACAATCTGCGCAAGACCGATGCTGAAACCTGGGGCATCGCCCTGCCCGCCGCTGCGCTGCAGCGCACCACCCACACCCGCGCGCACATCCCCGTCCAGAATGGCTGCGACCATGCGTGCACCTTCTGCATCATCCCCGCCGGCCGCGGCCCCAGCCGATCGCTGCCCGCAGGCGCGGTGATCGACGCCGTGGCCGCCGCGGTCGATGCAGGCGCGCGCGAAGTAGTGCTGACCGGGGTCGATCTCACCAGCTACGGCCCGGACCTTCCCGGCCAGCCGACGCTCGGCCGGCTGGTTGAGCGTATCCTGGCGCATGTGCCGGCGCTGCCGCGGCTCCGCCTGTCCTCGCTCGATTCGATCGAGATCGACGATCGCCTGTTCGAACTGGTGACGCAGGAGCCGCGCATCGCGCCGCATCTCCATCTGTCGCTGCAGGCCGGCGACGAAATGATCCTGAAGCGGATGAAGCGCCGTCACTCCCGCGCGCAATCGGTTGCCATCGTCGATCGTCTCAAGACCGCCCGACCCGAAATCGCGATCGGCGCCGATCTGATCGCCGGCTTCCCGACCGAAACCGAGGCGATGGCCGCCAACAGCCGCGCGCTGATCGCCGATTGCGATATCGTGTTCGGCCACATCTTCCCCTATTCGCCGCGCCCCGGCACGCCGGCCGCGCGGATGCCGCAGCTCGATCGCGCCACCATCAAGGCGCGCGCCGCTGCCTTGCGCGCGCTGGCCGAAGCCCGCCGCCACGCCTGGCTCGATACGCTGATCAGCAGTCGGCAGATGGTCCTGGTCGAGCGTGACGGCCACACCGACCATGCCGCCAATTTCGCGAAAGTGCTCGTCCGTCATCCCGGCGAAAGCCGGGATCCAGAGCCCCGAATGACACCGCCTGTGGCTCTGGATCCCGGCGCTGGCCGGGATGGCGAGGCAAACCTCGCCAACACCCTCCTCCCCGTCCGCATCGCCGCGCGCGACGGCGACACTCTCATCGGAATATCCGCATGACCGAACCAAGCTGGGGCGATCGCCTCATCGGCGGCTTCCGCCGCACCTCCGACCGGCTGGGCGACAATCTCGCCGGCCTGTTCACCAAGGCCGCGCTCGACGATGAGACGCTTGACGGGATCGAGGAAGCGCTGATCGCCTCCGATCTCGGCCCCGCCACCGCTGCGCGCATCCGCGAGCGGCTGGCCGACGAACGCTATGATCGCGGTATCGACGAAGCCGGCGTGCGCGCCGTGGCCGCCGAGGAGATCGCGAAGATCCTGACGCCGGTGGCTAGACCGCTGCTGATCGATGCCTTCCCCCGGCCGCAGGTCGTGCTGGTGATCGGGGTCAACGGATCGGGCAAGACCACCACCATCGCCAAGCTCGCGCATCTATTCACCGAGCAGGATTATGCCGCCATGCTGGTGGCGGGCGATACGTTCCGCGCCGCCGCGATCGGCCAGCTCCAGGTCTGGGCGGATCGGATCGGCGTGCCGATCATCACCGGGCGCGAGGGCGGCGATGCCGCCAGCCTGGTGTTCGAAGGCGTCAAGCGCGGCACCGCGATCGGCACCGACGTGCTGATCGTCGATACCGCCGGTCGCCTGCAGAACAAGGCTGGCCTGATGGACGAACTGGCGAAGATAAGGCGGGTCCTAGGCCGCCTCAATCCGGAAGCCCCGCATAACGTGATCCTCGTGCTCGATGCCACCACCGGTCAGAACGCGCTCAATCAGATCGAGGTGTTCGGCAAGGAATGCGGCGTGACCGGCCTGATCATGACCAAGCTAGACGGCACCGCGAAGGGCGGCGTGCTGGTGGCGGCGGCAGAGAAGTTCGGGCTGCCGATCCACGCGATCGGGATCGGCGAAGGGGTCGGGGATCTTCGCCCGTTCGATCCCGTTCAGGTTGCCCGTGCTATCGCCGGCGTCGAGAGGATCACACAGAGATGACCGTGCAAGCCGCCCAGCCCGCGAAGCCCGAACCCTCGCCGCTGCTGAATCTGGCGGTCGATCTCGGCCCGCTGGTCGTCTTCTTCCTGTTCAACATGTTCGCGCCGGGCGAAGCGCTCCAGCGCATCCTGACTGCGACCGTCGCCTTCATGATCGCCACCGCCGCCGCGATGATCGTCGCGCGGCTGCGCTTCGGCAAAATCTCGCCGATGCTTATCGTGTCGGGTGCGATGGTGCTGGTGTTCGGCGGGCTCACGCTGTGGCTGCACAATGATCTGTTCATCAAGATCAAGCCCACCGCCTATTACCTCACTGTCGCCACCATCCTGTTCTTCGGCCTCTACACCGGCCGGCCCACGCTGAAGTTGGTGCTGGGCGCGGTCTACCCCGGCCTGTCGGAACGCGGGTGGTCGCTCCTGTCGCGCAACTGGGCGTTCCTGTTCCTCGCGCTGGCCGCCGCCAACGAGATCGTATGGCGCAATTTTTCGACTGATTTCTGGATGGGCTACAAGCTGTGGGGCGCCTTCCCCGCCACCATCCTGTTCGCGATCGCCAACGTCCCGATGCTGCTCCGCCACGGCCTGGCGCTCGATCCTAAGACTGCCGCGGTCGAGGAAGCCGGCCCGGGGCAGTAGCAGCTCTCCTCCCGGCACGGGGAGGGGGATCGAGGCAGTCATGGTGGAGATGGCGGCCGGCACGCGAACGCCTGCCGCATCACAACATGATAGCGTTGCGGGCCTAACGCCACCTCGGGTCGGCGGCGCCTGATCAGCGCTCCTGCAGTCGCGGCATCAGCTCGACGAAGTTGCAGGGCCGGTGGCGGCTGTCGAGCTGGCTCGCCAGGATGCCATCCCAGCCGTCCTTCACCGCGCCGGTCGATCCCGGCAGCGCGAACAGATAGGTGCCCCGCGCCACCCCCGCGCAGGCGCGCGACTGGATCGTGGAGGTGCCGATCGTCTGGTAGCTCAGCCAGCGGAACAGCTCGCCGAAGCCCTCGATCTGCTTGTCCCAGACGCGGGCAAAGGCTTCCGGCGTCACGTCGCGCCCGGTCACGCCGGTGCCGCCGGTGGAGATCACGACATCGACCTGGGCGTCCTCGATCCAGCCGTGCAGCCGCGCCACGATCAGCTCGGCATCGTCGCGCACGATCGCGCGATCGGCCAGCACATGCCCCGCCGTCGTCAGCCGCTCGACCAGCGTATCGCCCGATCGGTCGTCCTCCGGCCCGCGTGTGTCGGATATGGTCAGCACCGCAATGCGGACCGGAATGAACGGGCGGCTTTCGTCGATCGGCATGGCCCGCCTTACCCCGCGACCGTGCGGCGGCATAGGCAGCACTGCCGGGCAAATCGAATCACGATGAGAAAGAGCGCACGCTCCTCATCTGCTTCGAAATCCTACTTGGCAATACTTCCGTGTTATAATTATCCGATCTGGTTCTCTATCAATCCGCGCTCGCGGTCGCGCCGACCCCGTCCAGCCGAAGCGCCGTCTTGCCCGGTAGGCCGGGGAAGCGCGGCCACATGCCCTGCGCCATCGCTGCCATGCTGGCCGATTCCTGGCCCAGCTGGCGCTGGTACATCCAGTAGTTCCTGAGCACGATCGCCACATAGGCGCGCGTCTCGACGAACGGGATCGCCTCGATGAACAGCAGCGGATCGCTCAGATTGCGGCCGCGCTCGTTCCATTTCTGCACTGATCCCGGCCCGGCATTATAGGCCGCGATCACCTTGGGCAGCAGCCCGCCGGTGCCCGAATAGTCGCGCAGCTGTTCCAGATAGCTCTGGCCATATTCGAAGTTCAGCGCCGGCTCGTTCAGCCGGCCCACCGTCTCTCCCTTGCGCTTGGCGATCAGCTGTGCGGTGCCGGGCATGATCTGCATCAGCCCGCGCGCGCCGGCATGGCTGACGGCATCGATCCGGAACTGCGATTCCTGCAGCGCGTGCGCAAGGATCAGCGCCTTGTCGACGCGCCATCCGCCCTGCGGCGTCCAGCCCGGCGCGGGATAGCGCGCCGCCGCCGAAAGCCGGGTGCCGGCCGGGCCGTTCTGCGCCAGCCAGATCTGCGTCGCGGGCAGCTCCAGCGCCGCCGCCAGGTGCAGCAGCGCCTCGTGATCGCTGCCGTCGCCGATCCGCGCCTGATGGCGGATCAGCTCCTGCGCCAGCGCACCCTCGCCCACTTCGGACAATGCGATCGCGGTCTTCAGATTGGTACGCCGCTCGACCCGCGCCCAATCGGCGCCGGTCAGGTCGAAGCGCCCGGCATCTGCTGGCAGCTTGCGGCCGAGCGCGGCATTGGCGAGCAGGCCGTAGAAGGTCTCGTCCATCCGCGCCGCAGTGCGCAGCCGCGGCTGCACATTCTGCGGCCGGCCGCACGCCATGTCCGCACGCGCCGCCCAGAACAGGCCGGCCGCCGTCATCTCGCTGTCGCGCGCGCGCGATGCCACTGCGGTAAAGGCCTGCCCCGCGGCATCGCAGTCGCGCGCGCGCCACGCCGCCAGCCCGGCCACCCAGTCGGCCTGCACGGCCCATTCGCCAAAGCCCTTCTGCGCGATCCCGGCCAGCCGGCGGGCATTCGCATCGTCGCCGGTCAGGAAATAGGACCAGGCGATGCGCTGTTGCCATTCGGTGCGCGCATCGCCGGAAAGATCGGCCGCGGCGGCATCCAGCAGCGCTTCGGCCTCGCTTGGCCGGTCGTCCTTGATCAGTGGAATGACGCGGGCGGACAGCGCCGCCGCCACCGCGTCGCTGCGCGTCGATCGTGCGCTGCTGCGCTTGGGGGCGCCGGCCATCCGCACCAGCGCGCGTTCGCTGGGCAGCACCGGCAGTTCGGTCGCGCCGCGCGTCGCAGCCAGCCGCGCCAGCTGCTGCGCCTGCGGCAGATCGGGCGCGGCGCTGATCGCGGCGATCAGCGGCTCCAGCTCGACCTTCGGCGATCCCTTGGCCAGATAAAGCTCGGCGCGCGCCACTGCGTGCAGCGGGCCGGCCGGCATCGCATCGAGACGCGCGGCCGCATCGCTCCACCGCGATTCGCGGATCGCGGCGAACACCGCGCGATAGGCTTCGCGCTGCTCGGCGCTCAGCTGGGCCGGCAGCTTCGCGCGCGCGGCGGCAGCGGCGGCGGGCGTCGGCGCGGGCCGCGCCAGGGTCGGCAGCACGGCCCGTGGCTGCATGGCAAAGCCCACCGGCGCGCTCGCCTCGATGGCCAGCGCCGGAGTGGCGATCGCTGCGCAGGCAAGGCCCGCGATCGGCATGGCAAGACGCTTCACCGCTTCATCTCCCCGATCAGCGCACTGATGTCGGCCCATGCGTCCGCCTTGCGGGCAGGCTGGCCGATCATCATGCGCGGATGATGTGTGACGATCGCGGCCGTGGTGCCGCGCGAATGGTTAACAGACTGTAAATTCCGCCGCCCCGGTGCGGCGGACAGGCCGAAAGCCGCGCCGGCTTCCCGGCCGAACAGTAGCAGTGCCTTTGGCGCAACCGCAGCGACATGCGCGCGCGCCGCTTCCGCCAACGGTGCGGCGATCTCTGCGGCCAGCCGCCCACCCGCCGGTCGCGCGGGGCACAGTGCGGCCAGGTAGATGCTGCTCCGATCCATGCTGATCGCCGCCAGGATCGCATCGAACAGCTGCCCCGCCCGCCCTTCGAACAGGGTTTCGCGGTCGTCGGGGTCGGGCATGTCGGCCAGGATCATCAGCGCGCTCGCCGGATCACCGGCAGGCGCGATCCGGCGTGGGCCCAGCGCCGGCAGGTTCGCCGCATCCGCCAGCCACGCGATCAGCGCCTCGCGCGTCTTGGGCAGCGCCGCCGGAACCGGCGCGGCAGGCGCTTCCGCGGATGCCGGCGCGGCGCTCGGCGCGCGCGCCAGCCAGTCGCGCGGCGCGTCTTCGACCAGCGTGTCGACGCCGGCTTCCTGCCACCAGCCGAGCACGCTCAACGCCTCGGCCCCCAGTCCGTCGAGATACCCCACCCGCATCCTCGCATAGAGTGCGAGGTTGACGACAGGGTCAATCAGCGGGCACCGGCATCGTGGCGGAGCGTTCGTCCCAAGCGACGAGCGGACTGATATGGAAGGTTTGACGATGCCCGACCGTGAATCGATGGCCTATGATGTCGTGATCGTGGGGGCCGGCCCGGCGGGCATGGCTGCGGCGATCCGGCTCAAACAACTGGCTGCCGACGCCGGATCGGAGATCGCGGTCTGCGTGCTCGAGAAGGGGTCGGAGGTCGGCGCCCACATCCTGTCCGGCGCGGTGATCGATCCGATCGCGATGGACGAGCTGTTCCCCGACTGGAAGGAGATGGGCACCCCGCTGACCGTGCCCGTCGTCGAAAATCACCACTGGGTGCTGACCGAGGGCAAGAAGTTCGATCTGCCGCATCTGATGATGCCGCCCTTCATGAACAACAAGGGCACCTACACCTGCTCGCTCGGCAATCTGTGCCGCTGGCTGGGCGGCCAGGCCGAGGCGCTGGGGGTCGAGATCTTCCCCGGCTTCGCCGCGGCCGAAATTCTCTATAACGAAGATGGCTCGGTGAAGGGCGTCGCCACTGGCGACATGGGCGTGGCGCGCGACGGCACCCACAAGCCGGATTACCAGCCCGGTATGGAGCTGCATGCGAAATACACCTTCTTCGCCGAAGGCGCGCGCGGCCATCTCACCAAGCAGCTGAAGAGCCAGTTCGATCTCGAGGTCAATTGCGAGCCGCAGGTCTACGGCATCGGCCTGAAGGAGCTATGGGATATCGATCCCGCCAAGCACGTCCCCGGTCGCGTGATCCACACCCAGGGCTGGCCGCTCAGCGATGCCTGGGGCGGCGGCTTCCTCTATCACCAGGAGAACAATCAGGTCGCGATCGGTTTCGTGGTCGCGCTGTCCTATTCGAACCCGCACCTCTCGCCGTTCGACGAGTTCCAGCGCTGGAAGCTCCATCCCGAGATCCGCGCGATCCTCGAAGGCGGCCGCCGCGTCTCCTATGGCGCGCGCGCGATCAACGAGGGCGGCTGGCAGTCGGTGCCGAAGCTCGTCTTCCCCGGCGGCGCGCTGATCGGCTGTTCGGCGGGCTTCGTGAACGTGCCGCGCATCAAGGGCAGCCATACCGCGATGAAATCGGGGATGCTGGCCGCCGAGGCCGCCTTCGGCGCTGTCACTGCCGAACGCAGCGGCGACGAGCTGTCGAGCTATCCGGAAACGCTGGAAGCCAGCTGGATCGCGACCGAGCTTAAGAAGGTCCGCAACGTCGAGCCCGCTGTTGCCAAGTTTGGCGGCACGGTCGGCACGATCGTCGCCGGTGCGGATATGTGGATGCGTCAGCTGGGCATCGGCCTGCCGATCACGATGAAGCATCACCGCGATAACGAGACGCTGTGGCGCAAGGATCTGGTGAAGAAGCCCGCCTACCCCAAGCCCGATGGCAAGCTGACTTTTGACCGGCTCTCGTCGGTGTTCCTGTCGAACACCAATCATGAGGAAGACCAGCCCGTCCACCTGACGCTGAAGGATGCGTCGGTGCCGATCGACGTCAATCTCGCGCTCTATGACGCGCCCGAGCAGCGCTATTGCCCGGCCGGCGTGTACGAGATTGTGGGCCAGGAAACCGGCGATCCCAAACTGCAGATCAACGCGCAGAACTGCGTCCACTGCAAGACCTGCGACATCAAGGATCCGACCCAGAACATCAACTGGGTCGTCCCCGAAGGCGGCGGCGGACCAAATTATCCGAACATGTGATCGGCACGAGCGCGGGCGGGCGCGGGCGGGGATCCGCTTCCCCCCGCCCGCTTTGGCGTTACCTTCGCAGCATGAGACTGATCCTAGCCGCCCTGCTGCTGTCGACCGCCGGCGCCGCGATCGCATCGACCCCGGCGCTCGACGATCGCACCGCGATCCAGCGCTATGTGCGTGCCCGCGCCGCCGATGCCGCCGGCCTGGTCGATGCCGCCGCTGCCGGCTATGGCGCCGCGCTGGCTGCCAGCCCGGGCGACGAGGTTCTGGCGATCCGCGCCTATCGCCAGGCCATGCTGGCGGGCGACCGCGCGCTGGCGGTGCGCGCCGCGCGGGTGCTGGATGCGCGCGACCTGCTTCCGCCCGATGGCCGGCTGCTGCTGCTGAGCGAGGCTGTCACCACCCGCGACTGGAAGCGCGCCAGCACCACGGTCGATCGGATCGCGCAGGATGACGTGTTCGCCTTCATGGTGCCGGTGCTGCGCGGCTGGATCGCTTACGGATCGAAATCGCGCGATCCGATCGCCGCGGTCGATGCCGGGCCCAGTGCGCTCGCCAGGGCCTATGCGGCCGAACATCGCGCGCTGATCCTGATTGCGCAGGGCAAGTGGGATGACGGGATCGCCGCGATCCGCGCCCAGGCCGGAAGCGCCGGCGGCCGATCCACCCGGCTCCGGTTGGCGGCGGCCGCGCGGCTGGCCGACAAGCGCCGGCGCGACGAAGCGCTGATGCTGATTGCGGGTGACGAGCCTGCGCTGGAAGCGGGCCGTGCACTGCTGACCGCCCGGCGCAGGCTGCCCGCCCCGGTCGATACTGCCGCTGCCGGCATTGCCGAACTTTTCACCCGCGTGGCGATCGATGTGAACCGCGAACGCGTGACTCCGCTCGCGCTGACGCTCGCCCGACTCGCCACCTTCCTCGCGCCCGAGAATGCCGAGACCTGGCTGGTGACGAGCGAGCTGCTGACCGCGGGCGACCATCATGATGCCGCGCTGGCGGCGATCGGCAATGTCGCCGCCGACGATCCGTTCGCCGGCTCGGCACGCGCCGCCCGGCTGCAGTTGCTGGTCAAGAAAGGCGAACAGAAGACCGCGCTTGCCGAGGCCGAGGCCCGCGCCGCCCAAAGCGGCGCGACCGTGGACGACTGGAGCCGCGTGGGCGATCTCCGCTCCGAACTGGGCGATCATCGCGCCGCCGCCCAGGCCTATGGCCGCGCGGTTGCTCTGGCGGAAGCCGATCCCGCGAAAAATGGCTTGTGGGCGACGCTGTTGCAGCAGGGCGGCGCACTCGAGCAGGCCGAGGACTGGGGCCCGGCCAAGGCTGCGCTGGAACGCGCCGCCAATCTGGCGCCCGACCAGGCGGTAGTGCTCAACTACCTCGGCTATGCGCAGCTTGAACGGCGCGAGAATCTGGCGGAAGCCGAGAAGCTGATCGAAAAGGCATCCGCGCTCAGCCCGGACGATGCCTCGATCACCGATTCGCTCGGTTGGGCCTATTTCATCCGCGGCGACGTGCCCAAGGCGATCGAGACGCTGGAACGCGCGGTCTCGCGCGAGCCGGGCGACACGACGATGAACGAGCATCTCGGCGACGCCTACTGGACCGCCGGCCGCCGCATCGACGCCCGTCACGCCTGGAACGCGGCGCTGGTCTATGCCGAAGCCAAGGATGCGGGCCGCATCCGCGCCAAGCTCGATACCGGGCTCACCAAGGCCACGGCCGCGCCCTGACCGCATCGATGCGCCTGACGGAAACGGCCTACGCCAAGATCAACCTTGCGCTGCACGTGCGTGCGCGGCGGGCCGATGGCTATCATGCGCTGGAGACGCTGTTCGCCTTCGCCGAGGATGGCGATCGGCTGGAGGCCGCCGCCGCCGCTGATCTCACGCTTTCCGTGACCGGCGAACATGGCGGCGCGATCGATAACGACAATCTGGTGCTGCGCGCGGCGCGAGACCTGCGGACCGCGTTCGCGATATCGGCTGGTGCGGCGATGGTGCTGGACAAGCGCCTGCCGGTGGCATCGGGCATCGGCGGCGGTTCGGCTGATGCCGCCGCGGCGCTGCGCGTGCTCTGTCGGCTCTGGCACCTCGATCCCGCCGATCCGCGCGTGGCGGCAATCGCGCGTGATCTGGGCGCGGACGTGCCCGCCTGCCTGGCATCGGTCAGCGCCTGGGGCAGCGGCCGCGGCGACGATCTGGAGCCTCGGCCAAACGGGTTCGAAGGCACCCCCCTGCTGCTCGTCAATCCGCGCATCCCGCTCGCGACCGGGCCGGTGTTCGCCGGCTGGGACGGGGTGGACTGTGGCCCGCTCGATCCGCAGCACCCCGCCGGCTGGCGCAACGATCTCGAAGCCCCCGCGCGCGCGCTCGTGCCGGAGATCGCCGAAATGCTCGCCCGGCTCGCCGCCCAATCCGGCGTCCGGCTGGTCCGGATGTCAGGATCGGGCGCGACCTGCTTCGCGCTGTTCGCGGACAACCCGACACGCGACTCCGCAGCCGCCGCCCTGCCGGCCGAATGGTGGCGCATGGCAACCCGCATCCGCTAACCCGTCGCGCCTGCGCAGGCAGGGGCGCATGGCTCTGTCGTTTGCCACGCGATCCCGCTGGTGGCTGACCTGTCGTCAGATCACCGGATCAACGGTTTCACCACACCAGACAGCGATGGGCCCCTGCCTGCGCAGGGGCGACGGACCATATCACACTTCCCCCACCGCCCTTTCCACCAGATCCAGCGGCATCGCGCCATTGCCGAGTACGGCGCCGTGGAACGCCTTCAGCGAGAAACGCTTGCCCTTGCGCCGCCGGGCGGCGGCCCGCAGTTCCAGCAGCCGCAGCTGGCCCAGCTTGTAGCCCAGCGCCTGCCCCGGCCAGGCCATGTAGCGCTCGATCTCCGCGGTAACCTCGCCCACCGGATTGCCTGTCTTCTCCGCCATGAACGCGATCGCGCGCGCCGGTTCCCAGCGCAGCGCGTGGATGCCGGTATCCACCACCAGCCGGCAGGCACGGAACAGCTCGGCCTGCAACCGGCCCAGATCGCCCGGCCGATCGCCGCGATAGGCGCCGCGCTCTGCCATCAGCCGCTCGGCATAGAGCGCCCAGCCTTCCTGATAGGCGTTGAAGCTGGCAAGGCGGAGCAGCAGCGGTGCCTCGCCAAGCGCGGTCGCGATCGCACCCTGCGTGTGATGGCCAGGCACGCCTTCATGATAGCTCAGCGTCGGCAGCCCCAGCTTCGGCACCGCGCTCATGTCGCGCAGGTTGATCCAGTAGATGCCCGGCCGCGATCCATCGAGGGACGGCCCGTCATAATAACCGCCGGGCGCGCCGGCCTGGCTGGCGGGCGGTACGCGGCGCACTTCGAGCGACGCCTCCGGCACCAGCCCAGCCGGCAGGAATTGCGGCTGCTGCGCCTCGGCCGCGCGCACCAGCCCGCGCAGATGGTCGAGCAGCGCGGCCCGCCCGGCGTCGCTGTCAGGCCAGATCTGGCCGGGGCGCTTCGCCAGCGCCTCCATCCGCGGGCCGACTCCGCCGCGGGTCAGCCCCTCCCGCCGCAGCAGCGCATCCATCTGCGCGCTGATCCGAGAGACTTCGTTCAGGCCGATGCGATGCACGTCCTGCGGGCTGCGCGGCGTATCGCCCAGGTTGCGCACGTTGATCGCGTAGAGCGCATCGCCATCCGGCTGCGCCCACAGCCCGGCTTCGGTCCGGCCGCGCGGCAGCATGTCGCGCAGCTGATCGCCGAGCCGGGCCAGCGCCGGTCGCGCGCGCCGATCGAGCGCGGTGATCGCCCGGCGCTCGGCCGCAGAGCGGATCCGGCTGTCGATGCCCGCTGCCGCCGTGCGCTCGCGCAGCGCCACGATCAGCGGATGATCCTCCGCCCGCCCCTCGCCAAATGCGGTGCAGACCGGGATCGCCTTCGCGATCGTCACGGCCGGTGGCCGGCAGCCGGCAGCCTCGTCGGCGCGCAGCTTTTCGATCACGCCGGCAAATCCCGTGTCGAACCCGTCCAGCTTCGCAATCCAGGCGTCGATCGCCGCCGGCGTCGCCAGCGATTGCTGCGCCACCATCGCGTTGGGCACGTCGATATGCGGCCCCGCCACCTGGCTCACCACATAGGGGATATGGCCGGAATACCAGAACGGGTTGGGCCGGCCGTAGCGGATCGCCGCCGATGCCGTGCCCTGCCCCACCACCGCGCGCGCCACGGTCAGATGCAGCGCACCGCGATCGTCGCCGACGCAGGCCAAGGCGGCCAAGTCCCGCTCCGCCGTCGCCAGCGCGGCCCGCCATGCAGCATCCCCCGCGGGTGAATGGTCGTCCATCGCCCGCGCATGCGCGCCGCCGTCCAGAGCGCCCGCGGTGCCGTTATAGACCGCGATCTCGCGGGCATGATCCAGCAGCCGGTTCGCGATTGCACCCATCGGCTGCGCGATCGCGCACGGCACCGGCTTGCGCGCGGGCGCCTGCGCCACGGCCTCCGCCGCGATCAGCGCCGCGCCCGCCCCTGCGACCGCCTCGCGCCGTGTGAACCCCGCCATCCCTGTCTCCCTGCCTTGCTCGACGTGGTGACATTGCCGCCGCTTGGGGGCAACAGGGCGACATGTTCCAGGTGACGAACGACCACGGCATCGCGCGAGTCGCGTTGAACCGGCCGGCGGCGCGCAATGCGATCCCCGCCGATGGCTGGGCTGCGCTGGCCGGCTGCATCACCGATGCCGCCATGCGTGATCCGTGCGTGTTGGTCGTCGAATCGGCGGTGGCGGGCAGTTTCTGTGCAGGCGCCGATCTCGATGATCTGGCGCGGCTGGCGGATGATCCGGCCGGCGGCACCGAATTGCGACTGGGCATGGCCGCCGCCTGCGATGCGATCGCGACGCTGCCCTGTCCCTCGATCGCGCTGGTCGACGGCGGCTGCTTCGGCGCGGGCGTGGCCCTGGCGATCGCGTGCGACCTGCGCGTCGCCGGGCCCGCCGCGCGCTTCGCGATCCCGCCCGCGCGGCTTGGCATCGTTTACCCCGCCGCCGATGTCGCGCGGCTGGTCGCGCTGGTCGGTCGCGCACAGGTGATCCGACTGCTCGCCACCGGCGCGACCATCGATGGGTCGGAAGCCGCCCGGATCGGCCTCGTCGAGATTCACGCCACGGACGCCGCTGCCGCCACCGCCGAGCTTGCCGAAGCGATTACCGCGAATGCGCCCCACAGCGTTACCGCGCTGCGCGCGATGGCATCGGGAGCGCTCACCGGCGCAGCCGCCGATCGCAGCTTCGACGAAGCCTTCGCCGCCCCAGCATTCGCCACCCGCATCGCCGCGATGCGCGGCTCGCGCCGCACGCGATGAGCGAGGCCTTCACCCTGATCCCCGGCGACGACGGCAGCGGCTTGCTGATCGTGGCGGATCACGCATCGGCGCATGTGCCGGTCGGCATCGATCTTGGCATCCCGCTCGCGCTGCTGGGTGAGCATGTCGCGATCGACATCGGCGTGGCAGGGCTCGCTGCGGCGCTCACCGAACAGCTCGGCTGCCCGGCAATTCTTGGGGGTGTCTCGCGGCTCGTGATCGATCTGAATCGCGAAGAGGATTCGCCGGGCCTGATCCCGGCTGCCAGCGACGGCCACCCGATCCCCGGCAACGCCGCGATCGACCGATCCGAACGTGATGCCCGCATCGATTGCTTCTGGCGGCCCTATCACGCCCGCATCTCCGCCCTGATGCAGGCGGCGCCCCCGCGCCTGCTGATCTCGCTGCACAGCTTCACGCCGCGGCTCGCGTCGCAGCCGGATGAGGCCCGTCCCTGGCAGATCGGCATCCTCTACAATCGCGACGAGCGCGCCGCCCGGATCGCGATTCCACTACTGCAGGCGGCCGACGTGGTGACCGGCGACAACCTGCCCTATTCGGGCAAGCTGCTGAACGCGACCATGAACCTGCACGGCGAGGCCAACGGCACCGCGTATCTCGGCATCGAGGTGCGCCAGGATCTGATCGGCACGCCGGCCGGCATCGCCGAATGGGCTGATCGGCTGGCCCCGATCATCGGCACGACTGCCGATGCGATCGCCGCCCGGGCTTGACCGCGACGCTGCCACCGTGTTCCTGCTAACGCTGTCATAAGGGCGAATGCCCCCCGCCATAGGAGAGCAAGTGGCTATCGCATCGTCACCGGATACGGCCCCCGCCGCACAGGTCAGCGGCAATGTCGCCGATCTGCGCTGGTTCGTATTCGCGCTGTTCTTCATCTTCGGCGGGCTCACCAGCCTGAACGATATCCTGATCCCGAAGCTGAAGCATCTGTTCGCGCTGAGCCATACCGAAGCGATGCTGGTGCAGACCGCCTTCTTCATCGCCTATTTCCTGTTCTCGATCCCCGCCGCAATGGTGGTGAAACGGTTCGGCTATCTGCGCTCGGCGTCGTTCGGGCTGCTGACGATGACGGCGGGCTGCCTGCTGTTCATTCCCGCTTCCGCGTCCGGCCTGTTCGTGACCTTCCTGGTCGCGCTGTTCGTGCTGGGTGCCGGCATTACGATGGTGCAGGTCGTCGCCAACCCGTTGATCTCGCTGCTGGGCCCGCCCGCCACCGCGCATAGCCGGCTCACCTTTGCTCAGGCGTTCAATTCGCTCGGCACCACCATCTTCCCGTTCGTCGGCGCCCGCCTGATCCTGGGCTCGCTGGCCGATGTCGACGAAGCCAGTCTCGATCCGGCCCGCCTGATCGCCTATCGCGCGCAGGAATCGCAGGTCATTACGAATACCTATATCGGTCTGGCGATCGCGCTCGCGCTGGTCGCCGCGGTCGTCTGGACGCGCCGCCACAAGCTGACCGAGGCGAAGACCGCCGCGGTGGGCCTGTTCAGCGGGCTCGATCTGCTGCGCCGCCCGCGCTTCGCGTTCGGGGTCGCCTGTATCTTCCTCTATGTCGGGGCCGAGGTCGCGATCGGCAGCCTGCTCGTCTCCTGGCTCACCCAGCCCAGCACGATGGGGCTCAGCGATCTGCGCGCGGGCGAACTCGTCACCTTCTATTGGGGCGGCGCGATGGTCGGCCGTTTCATCGGCTCCTGGGCGTTGCAGCGCTTCTCGCCAGGGTTGATCCTGGCCGCGGTCACCGCCGGCGCGATCCTGCTGCTGGCGCTCGCCGCCACCGCCACCGGTCCTGTCGCCGGGGTCGCCATCCTGTCGATCGGTCTGATGAACTCGATCATGTTCCCCACCATCTTCTCGCTGGGCTGCGAAGGCCTGGGCCCACGCGCGGCGGACGGATCGGGGCTGATGTCCACCGCCATCGTCGGCGGCGCGATCGTGCCGCTGCTGACCGGCGTGACGATCGACGCGGTCGGCCTGCGCACCGCGCTCATCGTGCCGGCCTTGTGCTACGCCATCATCTGCGCCTTCGGCCTCTACGCGCGACGGCCGGCGGCGGAGGTGGCATGATCCGGGCTCCAGTCGAGCGGTAGTGGATCGCCGGCGACGATTGCCGTCAGTCCCGCCATGATTCGCGCCGTGGCCCGGCCATCGCCAAACGGGTTCCCCCGCGCCGTCATCGCAGCACGCGCAGCCGGGTCGCCCAATAAGCGTTCGGCCTCGCCGACGATCCTCGCTGTGCTGGTGCCGACCAGGATCGCCGTACCCGCGTCGGTCGCTTCGGGTCGCTCGGTCGTTTCGCGGGCGACAAGCACGGGCACCTTGAGCGTCGGGGCTTCCTCCTGAATCCCGCCACTGTCCGTCACGATGAGCGTCGCTTGCCGCATGACCGCAACGAAAGCGGGATAGTCGAGGGGTTCGATCAGCGATACGCGCGGATGGTTGCCAAGGACGTCTGCGATCGCGGCCATTACGGCCGGGTTTGGATGAACGGGCAAAATCACTCGAACGGCGTGGCGATCGGCCAGCAGGGCCAGGGCAGTCGCGATCGCCCGATGCCCCTCCCCAAGTGACTCGCGGCGGTGCAAGGTAGCGAGAATGATCGGCTCGCCGCCCATAATCGGCGGCGTGACGATCTCACCTCGATCGATACGCCCACAGATCCCGACAAGAGCGTCTATCCCGGTATTGCCGGTGACCAGGATATGCGCGGGACTGACTCCCTCCCGCTCGAGCGCCACCCGTGCAGCCGCGGTCGGGGCGAAATGCCAATCGGCACCGATAGCGACTTGGCGCCGAAAATATTCCTCGGGGAACGGGTTCCGCCGGTTGCCGGTTCGCAGGCCGGCTTCGACATGGCCAACGGAGACTTTCGCCAGGAAAGCTGCCTGCGCGGCAGCCGCACAGGTTGCGGTATCGCCCTGCACGATCAACAGATCGGGCTCTATCCGGTTCAGGGTTTCGGACGCCGACCGCAATAGCTCGGCATACAAGGCCGGTGGGTCGAGCCCATGTGGAAGCGTCGTCGTCGAATTGGCCGGAAGCCCGAAGACGTCGAGCATGGCCGGGGCCATTTCCCGGTGTTGCCCCGACACCCACAGGTGAACGTCGAAGCCGTTGCGAGCGCTGCGCAGGGCGGAAACAAGCGGCGCCAGCTTGATGGCCTCAGGCCGAGTGCCCACCGCGACCATCACTCGCGTCGGCCTGTTCGACTCTGACCCTGCTTGCCAAGTCTTCATGTCATTGCAATGCGCCGCTGCTGCGCTGCGGAACCGTCACGGGGACAGCGCATTGCATGTCGTTGGCGATTGTAAGGAACGGTTCAGGCGCATCTATGGTGTTGAGGCGTATCTTAAAGCGCGCGCCGGAGCCAGCGAGCTGGACGATCCCGGACGGGCAGCGCGTCTACGCTGTCGGCGACATTCATGGCCGCGCGGATCTGCTCGGCAGCCTGATCGAACAGATCGAGGCCGACGATCGCCATCGCGGGCCAGCGCTGACCACGATCATCTTCCTAGGCGATCTGATTGACCGCGGCGCGGATTCACGCGGCGTCGTCGAACGGCTGATGGCTCTGAAAGCCGAACGGCCGCGCGTCCGCATCCTGCTTGGGAACCACGAGGAGGTCATGCTCAAGGCGCTTGCGGGGGATCGCCAGGCGCTGCGGATGTTGATCCGGATCGGCGGGCGATCGACACTGATCAGCTACGGCATCGGCGAAGGCGAAATCGATGCTGGGAGTTTCGACGATCTTGGCCAGCGTCTCGAGGCTGCAGTCCCCGACACGCATGTCAAATTCCTTTCGGGGTTCGAGGATCACGTCAGGATCGGCGACTATCTCTTCGTCCATGCCGGGATACGGCCCGGGGTTGCTATCGAACGGCAGCGCACTTCGGATCTGCGCTGGATCCGCGGCGACTTCCTCGATCATGACGGTAAGCACGGGCTGGTCGTCGTCCATGGCCACAGCGTCACGGAAGCGGTTGACGAACGTCACAACCGTATCGGCATCGATACCGGTGCCTTCGCCAGCGGCCGACTGACCGCGCTGGGGATCGAGGGCGCTAGCCGCTGGTACCTGTCGACGTGACGCGGCTGGCAATCGCATCGGCGTAGATGCGTTCCAGCATGGCCAGGTTCGAGGCCGGCATATAGCTGGCCTCATAAGTGCTGCGGGCGCCTTGCGAGAGACGCCGCGAAAGATCCGGATCGCCCAGTACCATACACACTTTCCGCGCGAGATCAGCCGTATCACCGGGATTGAACTGGCGGCCGCAGCATTCCCCGACGATCTCGATCAGCGATCCGATGCGCGAAGCAATGATCGGAAGGCCGGCTGCCAAGGCTTCCACCACAATCATCGGAAAGCCCTCGTACCAGATCGACGGCACGACGAGGCAGGCCGCACGCGCCATTTCGTCACGGACGATGTCTGGCGGCTGATGCCCGAGGAAGCGGACATTGGCAGGGGCGTCACGCTCTAGGCTGGCCCGTTCCGGACCATCGCCCACGATCGTCAACGGTTTCCCCGGTACGTCCCGCCACGCCGCGATCAGGTCCGCAGCCCCTTTTTCGACCGCCAGACGACCGACGAACAAGGCACCGGTTCGCGGCCCCGACGGTGCTTGCCCAGATAGCAGGAAATTGGGCTTCACGGCGATCTTGCCAGCCGGCAATCCACCGGCGATCGCCTTATCCTTCGCGAATTGAGTGAGCGCGATGAACCGGTCGACATCCCGGTGCCATACGCCCCGTGCGAAGCTCACCCGCTGCATCGCAACCACAGCCGCGGATCCAGGGAGCGAGCCACGGTAACATCGATGGCGGATCGCCGGCCAGCCTGTCCTGCCGAGACAGTCTTCGCACACCCTCTTGTCGCGCAGGAACAGGGCATTCGCACAGAACAGCCGATAATTGTGTAGGGTCTGCACAACCGCTGCTCCGGCTCCACGCGCCCCGCCATGGATTGCCGGGGTGAGCCTGGGAAAGAAATTGTGGACGTGCACGATGTCGGCACGGGTCGAGATGACTTCGCGCGCGATCCAGTCTGCCCGGGCGTGGTTTCCCGCCACTTTTGCCACCGCCGCGATCTTGGCAGCGGACCCCACGATCGCGTCGTTGTCGACCAGACGCACCGCCACCTCATGACCCGCGGCGGAGAGCAGCGCCGCTTCAGCCTCCACGACGGCGTCCTCACCACCGCGTTGCTGGTAACGGTTGTGAACGATCAGGACTCGGCCGCGGCTTCCGTCAGGCGGAAACATCGTCGGATGCGCGGTAATAGGCGGACAAAAGAAAGAACAACATAAGGCTTACAAATGATACGAGAAAGATGTTCTCGATCGACATCACGGCTGCGATGTAGAGCAGGACCGCAGTTGCTCCGAGCGATGCTTTGGCGCATCGAAAAAGGGCGACGAATATAAGTGTCGTGCCGATGATCCCCATATCGTAGAGAAACGATAGATACTCGTTATGCGTCAGGAGAAGACCGGCATTCAGCGATCGCGCTGATCCGATGAGGCTTTCGACCGATCCGGATCCATGGCCAAATAACTGCTCGCGTATTGCGCTTCTGGAAAAGTCGTGGATTACATATTCATAGATTGGAACACGGCCTACGCTGATATATTCGGCATCATAACCCCGAAAATATTCACTTGCTATATAGCCGAATATTTCCGGCAAAAACAGTGATGCGGCCATCAGGCCGACGGCAGTAGCGATCAGAACTTGGCGAAACGCGGCGTGCCGGACCCGGTAGCTCAGCCACAATGTCAACATGCCAAGGGATGTAACCCCGAGCACGCCGACGATTGCATTACGCTTGAAGAAGATGATGCAGCAGACATAGGCCAGACCAGCCAGGCCATAGCTTCGCGCAACCAGCAGCCAGACCGCCAGGCCGCCGAAGGCCACGCTGAGAATGGACTCCGTGGCCGAATCCGTAGCCGAACTGAGCTCGACCAGATCGCTGCTTTGCGTCGTGAGATAGAGCGCGACCAGGAACATCATCACCAGAAAGATCGCCATCCCCCAGCGCGTCACATAATAGCGCAGCATCGCCGGCGCAGCGCAGGTGAGCGGTAGCGCGATCTTGCGGAACGCATAATAGTCAGTCGTCTGCGCGAGCAGGCTGACCGACAGTTCAACGGCTGCGAACACCAGCACAAACTGGATCATGTAGGCATTGGTCGCCACGCGACGCCCCTGCCAACCTACCTTGTAGAGTGCCGTCAGTCCGACCCACGCTGGTACGATGGCAGGCGCCAACACCCGCGCGCCATAGTCGATGAAGACGAAATAGACCGACACGCTGAGCAGGTACGGGATGTAGAACATCCATTCGTTCAGCAGCACCGGTGTCGCCCGCGTGCGCCGGATCGGCTGGGCAATCGCCGCCGCAGTCACGCTATGTCCCCTGACGGTTTGGATGTGGCCAGCCGCCAGACGAAGCGCGGCGCCAACACCAGATAGCGTCGCCAGAGCCGGCGCGGCTCGGAGACGAGCCGGTGGAGCCATTCCAGCCCAGATCGCTGCATCCAGCGTGGCGCACGCGACACGGCTCCGGTGTGAAAATCGAACGCCGCACCTACCCCGATCAGCGTTGCACCAGGAATGCGGTCGACATGGTCCCGCATCCAATATTCCTGCTTGGGCGTACTCAGCCCGATCCAGACGATGTCGGGCTTGGCATCAATGATCTGCTGGGTGGCAGCCCCATCCTCTTCCATCGATAGCGTACGGAACGGCGGAGTACTCGTGCCGGCAACAACCAACCCCGGATGGCGATCGGCCAGCGCGGCCGCCATAGCCTCCGCCACACCGGGCTTTCCCCCGAAGAAATAATGGCGCAGTCCGGTCGCAATTCCTCCTGCGCACAACGCGTCCACGAAATCCGGACCGCATGTTCGTGCAACGTGGCTGTGGCCGCGCCACCGCGCGAGCCCGACCAGCGGCATACCATCGGGCAGCACCATGCCGGCCTGCCGGTGGATGTCCATCAGGCCATCATCATCCTGGGCCAGCATCACGCCGTGAACGTCACGGACGCAGATGAATTGCGCGCTGCCCCGGACGGCCCACCCGAGGACCGTCTCCACGGCCAGCACCGGATTCACGAGCGAGACCGGCACGCCGAGCACCGATGTCGTCGGCGGATTGGCCTGAAACCCTGGGCCCCAGCGTGGCCGGGCGGGAGAGGCAGGAACGGATGTCATGAGCGCAGGCTCTTTAAAGCTTTTGGCAACGATGTCCTCTCAAAAGAGTTGTTCGCGCGATAGCGAGATTGCCTGAGCATGGTTAATCGTTCATCGTCATGTGTGCCCATTCCGGCGCGATCGTCGGGAGTTACAGGCCGATAGCGGTGGGAATGGGTTGCCGGGCGAATGCTGTTGTGGCAGTGCACAACCTGGTGAATGTTTCTGAGGTTCAAGAGGAGGACAGCATGAAGTTTTCTAAGGTAATGGTGGCGTTCGCTGCTGTCGCAGCTGCGTCGGCCGCTCCGGCTTTCGCCGCTGGCGCCCCGGTCCGTGCGTCGACCGCCGCCCCGGTTGCGGGCAAGCCCGTCGCTGTGCGCGCTTCGGCCTCGACCGATGACAGCCAGCTCGCCGGCGGCTCGCTGGTTCTGGCGCTGCTCGCTGCGGCTGCCGTGATTGCCGGTATCGTTGCGATCGCCGATGGTGGCGGTTCCAACTGATCTGCTTCGCCTCGGCGAACGGATGAAGCCTCGCAGCTCGGCTGCGGGGCTTTTTTCTTGCATGTGTCCGCGCCACAAAATCGGCTGACAACCGATTTTTCACCCGAATGCGCGTCTAGCCGGCCTCTCCCGATCCCACCTTTCCGCTGTTCCAAGCCACGATCACAAGCAGCGGCAGTGCACAGCAGGCACAGAAGGCGGTTATGACGGCAAAGGAAGAGAGCCAGCCACTGAATGCCAGCGCGATCGCCATCGACACCATCATCGTCAGCAATGTCCAGCGCGCCAGATGCTGCGCATCCAGCACGAGATTCGCCACGAACGCATAGGCTTTCTGCGTGGTGACCGCCGCGAACATGGCGAGCATCGGCAGCAGCGCGACCAACGGCCCGGGGGGTGGCAGGCCCATGACTCTGTGCACGTAGAAAGAAATCAGGAGTGCGAGCACGGTGGCGCTGAGCAAGCCGTAGCCAAAGCCAGCAAGTACAGAGGCCCTTGCTAGGTTGCGGCGCTTGGCCGGATCGCTGTGCACCCAGATCGACCGCACATATCCTGCGATGGGTACGAGCATGAGGAGCATGGGGGTCAGCAGCATCTGGAACAGGCGTACGACGGTCGCAAACCATGCGGACAGGTTCGCAGGGCCCACCGCGTCCAGCCACACGACCGCCAGACTGATGGGCGCCATCAGAGCACCATCGGCCAAGCCGACCATCCCGCCCCGCTTGGCCGGACCGATGACGTCCAGCGATCGCCCCTTCGCAAGATAGGGCCGCTGCCGGAGCATAAGCACAGCGTTGACCAAGCTTGCTAGAATCAATGGTCCATTGAGGATCAGGCCGGCCGTCAGTTCATTCCGGGCAACGAATGGGAGGAACAGGAGCGCGGTGCCGTAGATCAGCACCTGCGCACCGATCAATATCGCCGCGGTCACATACTGCTCGTTGTAGGGGACCCGCACCGAATCGACCGAAGCGTTCAAGGCCGACATCGCGATCGGCATGAGCATCACGAGGAGCAGGGCGAGGTGCTGGCCGGACCACCAGGCGTAACAGATGATCAGGGCCGAAAGCAGAAGAAAGGTGCCGCCCGTCATGCGGAGTAGCGTAGCGAAATGATCCGCTTCGCCCCGATGATCGCCGCGCGATGCCGCTTCCCCGATCGCGCGAATGCCGACCGACGCATAACCGCCGAACAGGAATGCCGCGCTTGCGCCGATCGCCAGCGCCGCCATCAGGCCGCTATACCGGTCCGCCCCCAGACCGGCGAGGAAGATGGGCAGGAAGATCAGCGGCACGAGCAGGCTGGGCACACGTGTAGCCCCGTTGAAGACCAGCGACATCAGCAATTTGCGCTGGGCAACGGTGCGCCCGCGCCACAGGCGCGCGATCATCGCATCGCGCCGGTATGCGCGACATAGTTTATCGGAATATCGTCCCCCGTCGGCCGTTCCGCCCGGTTTGCGGAGTCCAGCCAGATGCTGGGCATATTGCCAAGGAACGCCGCCCAGCGCGAGAAGGTCGAGTGCGAACCGATCAAGACCCGGCTTTCCGCCAGTGCGACGAGATCTGCTACATCATGTGCTTCGCGCCGGATGGTCGCGCCGTCGATCGATAACAGAGATTGCAGTTCGGTAGGGCTGCCGTCCGAAAAGATGTGGATCGGCACTGCGGGCATCCTCTGCCGCTGCTCGAGGATGCGATCACGATACCATGCTAATGGGATACGCAGGTTCGCGGTGCGGCCACTCGCCAGCGCATTGGCGGAAGCAATAGCGAAATCGCCGAGCCGGACATGCACGCCGATGTGATGCCCCGCGCCCCATGTAACCTCGCTGGCAACGCGATCGATCACGATCTCCAGAAGCCGCTTACGAATCGCTTCTCGGGATTCGTGAAGCCCTCGAAAGGTGAAATCGGGCGCGTCGAAGATCGTCAGGCCGTGCTGCGCGACGTGCGGCACCGTGCCCGGCACCAGCGAAACGCGCGTCCGGCGCATCCAGTGTTTCGCGAACGCCATCGCCTTCGCCGATCCGGCAAGCTCGTCGGGATGGGGGCGCAGCATGTCGCCGTAACGGCGAATGGTCCCATCGCCACGCAAGGTCTTGTTGATGGCGATCGTACGCCATGCCGGGCTGATCAGCCGCGCGCCCGAACGGCGTGCCGCCACAAAAGCATGCGCGTAAGTGAAGAGGCAGTTGCCGAGACCCGCGCCGTTTATCCGGGCCGCGCCGAGGTCCAGTCGCCCCGGCAGCAGGGGATAAATCATCACGTGCGTGAAGCCGCTTCCGATCGATGGTCGAGGAACCAGCGATAGCTGTCGACGATGCCCTCGCGCAGGCCGATCCTGGCACGCCATCCCAGCCCGGCCAACCGCGAGACATCCATCAACTTACGGGGCGTGCCGTCCGGCTTCGACAGATCATGCTCGATCGGGCCGGCATAGCCCACGATCTCGGCCACCAGCGATACGAGGTCCCGGATCGAGATGTCCTCACCCGACCCCACGTTGACATGCCAATCGCCCGAATAGGTCTTCATCAGATGCACGCAAGCATCCGCACAATCATCGACATGCAGAAATTCGCGGCGCGGCGTGCCCGTGCCCCAGATCGTCATCGGCGTGCCGTGTTCCTTCGCCGCTTCCGCCTTGCGGATCAGGGCCGGCATCACATGGCTGCTGGCGAGATCGAAATTATCGCCGGGCCCGTAGAGATTCGTCGGCATGGCGCTGATGAAATCGCGACCATGTTGCCGGCGATAGGCCTGTGCCAGCTTGATCCCGGCAATCTTCGCAATGGCATACCATTCGTTGGTGGGCTCCAGCGGGCCGGTGAGCAAAGCGTCTTCAGGGATGGGCTGCGGTGCGAGCTTGGGATAGATGCAGCTGGATCCCAGGAACAGGAGCTTCTCGACACTGCTCCGATGTGCCGCCTCGATGACGTTCGCCTCGATCATCAAATTGTCATACAGGAAGTCGGCGGGAAAGCTGTCATTAGCCAGGATGCCGCCGACCTTCGCGGCGGCAAGGAACACCGCATCGGGCCGTTCGGCCGCGAACCACTCGCGAACCGCGCGTTGATCCTTCAGGTCGACAATGTCGCGGCCTGCCACCAGCACCCAACAATCCTCGTGCTCGAGCCGACGCACGATCGCGCTGCCCACCATCCCCCGATGGCCGGCGACATAAACGCGTTTTCCACGGAGGTCGTAATCGCCATCGCTGCTCATGACGCCACCTCCACCAGATCGCCGCGCCGATACAAGGTGTTCGCGCCAAGCACGACATCCTCCACATAGCCGAGCGATTCGATGAATGCGCCCCGGCGTCCGGCGTTATCATCGTCAGCAATGAAGCTCTTGTGCTCGATCAGGATGTATCGCGGCCGGAAGACACTGAAATCGAACGATTCAAGTACCGACATCTCGGCCCCTTCGACATCGATCGAAAGCAGATCGACCTCCTGGTCGGCGAAATGACGCTCGACGACCTCGCGGCCGCTGATGATCGGCACGTCATAGTCCGCGATCACGATGCCATCCCCCCGTGCCTCGATCTCGGCCGCCGTGGAACGCTCGAGGGTCGACAGCACGTCGGGATAAAGCTCGTAGAAGTGCAGCGCGGTGCCCGCTGACCCGATCGCGGCGTTGATGCAGGTATCGCCGGGCCGCCATCGGCGCTGCATCGCGGCCAGCGAGCGGATAGGCTCAACGGTTACGCCGCGCCATCCCGACTCATAAAGAAGATAGGTATTGCTGATCAGGAACGGGTGGTTCGCGCCGATGTCCAGATAGCGCCCCGATCGGCCGCACTTCTTCAGCAGCACACGATCCTCGCCATGCTGTGCATAGGTGCCCGTCCTCGCGATCTTCGACCGCCGCCGCTGCCAGTAAGGCGTGCTCAACGCGCTGAGCCGGAAATGATGCTTGGCCCGCATCATGAGCCGCTTCGAGATCGTCATGGTGGAACCTTCCCGCGCCTCAAGCGCCCTTCCCGATCGGCGCATCCTTCATCAGCAGCAGATCGGCCTCCACCATTTCGCGCGCCAGCTCCCGCGGCCCGGTTTCATGGCGCCAGCCCAGCTTGGCCTGTGCCTTGGAAGGGTCGCCGATCAGCAGCTCGACTTCGGTCGGACGGAAATAGCGCGGATCAACCGCGACCAGGCATCGCCCGGTCGTCTTGCAGAACCCCTGCTCGTCGACCCCCTGTCCTCGCCATTCGAGCGCGATCCCGGCATCGGCAAATGCCCATTCGACGAACGTGCGGACCGGCGTGGTCTCGCCGGTCGCCAGCACATAATCGTCAGGAATGTCCTGCTGCAGCATCAGCCACATGCCTCGAACATATTCGCGGGCATGGCCCCAGTCGCGCCGGGCATCGAGATTGCCCAGCCACAGCATGTCCTGACGCCCCAGGCTGATCGCGGCGGCCGCTCGCGTGATCTTGCGGGTCACGAAGGTCTCGCCGCGCAGCGGACTTTCATGGTTGAACAGGATGCCGTTGGACGCGTGGATGCCATAGGCTTCGCGATAGTTGACGACGATCCAGTAGGCGTAAAGCTTGGCTGCGGCATAAGGACTGCGCGGATAGAAGGGTGTCGTCTCGCGCTGAGGCACTTCCTGCACCAGCCCGTAGAGCTCGGACGTCGATGCTTGGTAAAAACGGGTCTTCTTCTCGAGTCCGAGGATCCGGATCGCCTCAAGCAGGCGAAGCACGCCGATACCGTCGGCATTGGCGGTATATTCCGGCGTTTCGAAGCTTACTTGCACATGGCTTTGCGCCGCCAGGTTGTAGATCTCGTCAGGCTGTGTTTCCTGGACGAGGCGGATGAGGTTGGTGGCGTCGGTCATGTCGCCATAATGCAGGGTCAGCCGTGGATCGGTTGCGTGCGGATCCTCATAGATGTCCTCGATCCGTCCCGTGTTGAACGATGACGACCGCCGTTTCAGTCCGTGAACGCGGTATCCCTTTTCCAACAGCAGTTTCGCAAGATAGGCGCCGTCCTGGCCGGTGACTCCGGTGATCAGTGCGGTCTTGCCATCATGGTCGGCCATAAACTTCCTTCGGAATCGTCAAGTCCGCCGCATTGCCCATAAAGGCTGCGCACGACAAGAATGCGGTGTGTTCATGCGCCCGGATGGCTGGGGGCGAGGACCGGCGATCAGCCCGTGTGGCGCAACGTGTAGATGCCGCACCCATATTCCAGGTCGTTCGCCATATCGGGCCGGGCGTGCCGGACCAGCGCGCCGGCGTCGTCGACATAGTCGAACTGCTCAAGAACGAACCGTCCTTCGGCCCACGCCAGCGGCTCGACAGGATTGAACACCCGCTGCGCGTTGAATTCGATCCGCGGCCGCCCCACCGGAACGCTGATATAAAGTACACCGCCAGGCGCTACGATCGAAGCAATTGCATCGAACCCGCGACGATGGCCATCGGGGGCGATCGGATCAGTATATCGGCCGAGCCCGAAATGCTCGAGCGCGTGCAGGCAACTGACCGATCGATAGGCTGCGATCAGATCCGCCCGGGGCTGCATCAGATCAGCCTGCACGAATCTTATGTTGGGATGCGATGTCGAAAGCGGCCGGATGTCCAGCACGTCGATCGACCGGAATGCCGCGACATGCGCTACGAAGCCATCCACCCGTGATGCGACATCCAGATGACGGTCGGGCGCCGCCGCGTGGATCGCCTGGGCAACGAGCAAATCCTGGTGGAAATAATGGCCCGTTGCACTGCCCGACGAGTCGGTGAAGTCGCGCAACACCGGATAATAGCTGTCGACCTGCCCGCCAGCGCGCCTGAATGCGCGTAGATCACGAACATAGCGGGGCACATGGCGCAGATGCCGCAGGTTCGCCGGATCGAGGCCGAATAGAGTGAAGATCCGATACGCCGGCCGCAGTATCGATTTGAGCGACAAGAACGCCTCCGATTCCGGGAAGGCGCCGTCTTAACCGCCATGCCTTCTCGATCAAGGTCGAACATGATAGCGCGCGGCGATGCCAGGACGAGTGACCCCGCCATGGCGCTGATCCCCACGGTCCGCGCCCGCCTGCAGCGCGAGAAATTCCTCACCACCCGGTTGTCGCTGCCGATCCATCCCTTCTACATCATCCGCAGCCGCCTGCATCGTGCGATCGCGCCCCGCGCGGCTTCACTGTCGGGCTCCGTGCTTGATTTCGGCTGCGGGTCGAAGCCGTACGAAACGCTGTTCGCCAATGCTCACAGCTATGTCGGGGTCGATATTGCTGCCAGCGGCCATTCGCACGTGAGGAGCCGGATCGATCATTTCTATGATGGCGAGACATTGCCGTTCGACGACGCCAGCTTCGATGCGGTCGTCTCTTTCGAGGTGTTCGAGCATGTGTTCAATCTGGATCGCATCCTCGCAGAGATTCGCCGCGTGCTGAAGCCGGGGGGGCGCCTGCTTTTCTCCATTCCGTTCGCTTGGGACGAGCATGAGCAGCCCTATGATTTCGGACGCTACACCAGCTTCGGGATCGCGGCTTTGCTCGAGCGGCACGGCTTTGGCGTCCGAGAAATCGTGAAGGCCAGCACGGATGTCGAAGCGATCGTACAGCTGTTCGCCGCCTATCTGCATCAGCACCTTGCGCCGCGATGGATGCCGCTGCGGCTGATCTTCCAGCTGCTGCTGATCGCGCCGGTCACGCTCGTCGGCCTGATCCTGTCACGCCTGTTGCCGGCCTCGGGCCAGCTCTACACGAATCTGGTCGTCCTCGCCGAGCCCGCGGCATAGCGGATCGCATCGGCATAGATTGCGGCCGATCGACCGAGGCTGCGTTCTGCGACCGCGGTCCGCGCTGCAGTGGATAGCATTTGCCACCGTTCGGGATCGTCGAGGAGCCGTTCGGCGGCAGCCGCCCAAGCGGCAGCGTCGAGCGGCTGAACCAGCCCGTTGGCGCCGTTCAAGACTAGATCGTCGGCCGCCCCGACAAAGGGTGAGACAATGCAGGGCGTGCCGCACTGCATCGCTTCGTTGACGACCAGGCCCCAGGGTTCACGCTGCGATGGCAGGAACATCAGGCGCGCGCTCATGAACACTTCGGCCATCCCGGCCGGGGGCACGGTTTCCTCGTGCACATAATCGATACCAGCTGCGCTGAGCCTGGACAGCATCGCGCCCGCGTCCCGCCCCCGGCCGACAAGCCGGACGGCGAGCTCTGGCCTTTGCGACTTCAACGCAGAAATCACTTCGGCGAAGAAACCGCTGTTCTTCACCGCATCGTTCATCTCCGCGACCCAAAGCACATCGAAGCGACGGCCGTCGAAACCCGGCACCGTGGGTGGAGCATCCCATGCCGGCACCAGTGGCATGGTGAAGATCCGATCCTCGCTCAGGCCCTGTTCGAGATAGAAATCATGCCCCTTGGTGCCACAGGCCAAGGCGGCTGCCGCCCCGCCCAGCATCATGGGTCTCACGATCCGATGATAGCCGGACATCGGCGCATCGCGCCGCCCGCCATCGGCGCGGAACAGGATCGGCGTGCGCGTCGCTCGCGCCCAGGCATAGCCGACCATCATCGAGGGATAGAGGCCGGTCAACACCAGCACACGCGGTCGCACATGGTTCAGCGTCCGAATGATCCCGCTATTGATATGTGCATATCGCCTCGGCCCGACCAGGAAGGAGCGGCCGGGCAGCACGACATGATCATAGTCGGGCCGCACCGCTTCGGCCCAATCTCGATTGGGTTCCTGTTGCGAGCAAGAGACGACGCCCATTCGCAGCCCATCCCGGTTGATCGCCGAGAACAACCGATCGGTATAGGGCGTGACCATGTTGTTGAATTCGACCGCGTCGAAGCGCGCCGCAGCCGTTCCGATCAAGGCAAACGGCTCACGCGTACATCGTCCAGCCACAGCTCGCTTGCCGTTCGGGCCTGCCCCTCGAATGTCGTCAGCGCCAGATTCTGTGCAGGGCAGCTCGCCGGCACGGTGAAATCCGCCCTTATGATGCCGGCGGACTCGACCGGCTGAGTGGCAACCAGCTCCAGCCCGTTCGGGCAGCGCAACGACAGCCCGTAGCCGGCTGCATTGAAGTCGGGATCTACCTTGACACGCGCAGTCACGCGATACCGCGCCGGTGCCAACAGCAGAAGCTGGCTGATCGGACGCGAAAGGCTGAAACCGTCATGCGTCAGACGAAGTGCCGGACTAGAGTTCCACGGTCCTGGTTCAACGCTTGCCGATCCGCTTGTCTCGGCGAACTGCCATTCGAAGCGGGGCACCAGCATGTCGGCAGGACGCTTGGCCAGACGTTCGAACCCGCCATCGTCGATAAGCGCACTCGTCGGACGCCCGCTGGCTTCCGCCCACAACATGCGCGCGCGCGCCGGTTGATCGAGTTCGATCAGCCGCTCGCCGAGTGCGAACAGTTCGGTCGACGTGACCGGAGCTTCAGATCGGCGCATCTCGCGCACCAGTGCGACGAGGCCGTCGATCTGCTCCGGCCGGGCCTGTCGCAATGAGAGAAAGAACAGCGCCCGCCAGTCGGGGCGCGCCGCCAGTCGTTCGATAAGCGCCGGACGCACCTCCGGCGCACTCGATACGATGCGCAGCGTGGCATAGACCATGTCGGGCGACTGGTTTCGACGCGCCAGCGCATCGGCGCGCTGCGCCAGCGTCGTGACGTCACCCGTGCGCATTGCCTGTTCGATCAGCCAGACCTGTGTCGGCGTATCACGCCAGCCCCCCCGCGCCGCGACATTCATGATGTCGGCGCCGGCTTGCGGGTGGCCCAGTTTTTCCTGCGCGAGGCCAAGAACACGCAATGCCCGCAGATCGATCGGCGACCGCGACAGGGCAGCGCGCGCACTCGCGGCAGCGAGCGGCCACGCACCCGCCGCGGCCAAACGCTCCGCCGCTTGGCTCAACGTATCGACGCTTGGCGACAGCGCGACCGCCTCGACCGGTCGGCCGGTGCGCATGAGCCGCCCGCCAAGACCGTGGGCAAGGATCGCTGCAATCCCGAGCGCTCCAGCCAGGATCCACAGCCAAGCGACCGGCCGCAGCTGGCGGAGGACAGCCATCAGCGCAGCTGGTCGGCGCCTGCAGGCAGATCAAGCATTGCCGGCGGAGCCATATTCGTAGCTGTATCCATAGCCTTCATAGCCCTGGTGTCGCGCATCGAACTTCGTGAGGATGACCCCGCTGAGCTTCCCGTTGGCCTTCAGGAGACGACGGAGGGCAAGACGCGATCGACCGCGGTGCGATCGGCTGGCGTCGACGAGGAAAACGACGCCCTCGACGATCGATGCGAGCAAGGGCGCGTCGGCGAGCCCCATCACCGGGGGACCGTCGATCACGATCACATCGAAACGTTCCAGCAGGCGCGCGAGCAAGTCGCGCAGCGCCCCGCGCGCATAGAGTTCGGTGGGATTGGGGGGCAGCGGTCCGCAGGCAATGAACGACAGGTTGTCGATGTCGGTCTGCTGAATGACTTCGTCCGGCGTGTTGCGACCGATCAGAAGCGTCGACAGCCCGTTCACGTTCTTCAGTCCGACCAGCCGGTGCATGTTCGGCTTGCGCAAGTCACCATCGATCAGCAGCACCCGCTTGCCCACCTGCGCGAGGCTGCGGGCCAAGGCATAGGAGCTGGTGCTTTTACCTTCCGAAGGCTGGCTGCTGGTGGTGAGCAGGGTCCGCGGGAAGCCACGTTCGCCTGCAAATTCCAGCGAAGTGCGGATCGACGCATACGCCTCGGACATCGGCGATCTGAGCTTGCTCAGCTCGTCGATGGCCGTCTCGTTCTTGTCGAGTAGCGGAACGGAGCCCAGCAAGGGCGCGCCGAGCTTCGATTCGACATCGTCCGGCGAACGGACCGCATCGTCGAACAGCTCGCGGGCGACCATCGCGGCGAACGCAAAGATCACGCCCAGCAGCCCGGCGAGCGCCATGTTCAGCACCGGACGCGGTGACGATGGCACGCGTTCGGGCTCCGCGGTGTCGACCACCGAGATATTGTTGGCCGTGACGCCGGCCGCCGCGCCGACTTCCTTGAAGCGCTGCAGCAGCCCATCATAAAGCTCGCGGTTCGTATCGACTTCGCGGCGGAGGATTCCGTATTGGATCCCGCGCTGCTGCTCGGCCAGCGTATTGCCGCGGAGTTGATCGAGCTGCGATCGGATCGCCTGCTCCTGCCGCATGGCGATATCATAGCCTTGCCTGATGCCGGCCTTGATACCCCCTGCGATCGCGGCGATCTGCTGATCGAGTTCGAGGATCTGTGCTGCGGCCTGCTTGACGGTGGGATAGTCCTGCTTCCGGCGCTCCAGCTCTCCCTGATACTCCGCCTCGAGCTCCGCACGCTTCTGATAAAGCTGTTGGACTGCCTGGTTAGAGACGACTTCGGGCAACTGCAGCGGCGGGATCGCCTGCGTCCGCTCCCAGCGTTGCTGCGCCCGCAGCCGTTCCGCGGTCGCCACCGACAAAACTTCGTTCATGGCGACAAGGCTCGACGTCGTGAGTGATCGCTGCGCGCGTTGCCCATTGGGTCCCGTATCGCCCGCAGATGTGTCGATCAGGCCGGCCGAACGCGCATAGTTGATCGCCGCCCGCTCGGATGCTTCCAGCCGTCGCTTGGTTTCGGCCAGCTGCTGCTGCAGGAAGTCGCGCGCATAGGCCGATGTGCGATAGCGTCGGGCAAGATTGTCCGCGATCAGTGATTCCGCATAGGCATTCGCCACACGCGCCGCGAGCTGGGCATCAGGACTGTAGAAGATGATGCTCGCCAGCCGCGAATTGCGCGGCAGCTGGATGGCGAGCGATTGCTGCAGCTTGGCGACGACCTTCTCCCGACGCAGCGTGCGCAGCTGCGCGGGGTCGCTGACGTCGGAGACACCCTCTTCGCCCATTGCGATCAGGAAGCTGTCGTCCCGGAACAGGTTCAAGCGCTCCGCCACGCGGATCGCCAGCGAACGGCTGTTGAGGATATCGACCTGCGTCTGCAGAAATCGCTCAGCATCAAGGCCGTTCGTAGCCGGCTCGACGTCTTCGGTCCCGAGCACGCGCGACGATTGTTCCTCGAGCTGCACGCTCGCCACCGCGCGATAGATCGGCGTGGCAAGCAATGTCGCGACCAGGCCGATCAGCAGGAAGCCGGCGATGATCCCGATCAGGATCAACCTGTTACGGCGCAGCGCGACCTTTATCTTCGCGAAGTCTAGCTCGGCAGCCAATCCGCGCAGGCCACCGGCAGGCGTAGCCTGACCGTCCGGGGCAATCACTGCCTCGCCGCCCGGGCCGATGATCACGTCGCGATTAAGCATGAAGATACTGACTTCCGTTCACGCCGGCCGAACGGCCGTTCAATTGTTGAAGACGGCGAACACGCCGAATGCGGGCACCGTCGCCAGAATGTCGCGGAACGCGCCCTTCACGGTGGAGAATGGCACCACGATCACATCGTTGCCCTGGATCTGCGGATCGGCCGCCCGTCCGGTGCGGATCGCGTTCACGTCGAACACGGCCACCTTGCGCTGGTCGTCGATCATCCGGAACACCGCCACCTGTCCCGTGCTTGCCGTCCGATTGGGCCCCTTGGCCATCGCCAGCGCCTGCAGTAGCGTGGTCTCGCCCTTCAGTTCGTACACACCAGCTTCGTTGACCGACCCCTCGACCGTCACCTTCTGTGAAACGGAGGATGTGACGATGACCGACACCTGCGGATCGTTCAGGTAGCGCTGCTCGAGTTTGTCGGCGATCTCGCGCGACAATTCCGATGATGTCCGCCCGCCCGCATGCACCGTGCCGATAAGCGGCACGAGGATGTTCCCGGCTGCATCAACCTGCACGTCCTTGAGCGTCAGATCCTCTTCCTGGAAGGTCGTGATGCTGATGACGTCGAATGGCCCGATCTTGTAATCTACCGCGGATCGAGCCGCCGAGGGGGCCGGAATCACGTCATAGGCAGCCGACCCGCGAGGCAGGTTGGGGTTGGTCGTACCGCAAGCCGCAAGTGCAAGAGACGGCACTAGCACGCACCAGCGCCGGATGATCGACTCGACCATGGAAATCCTTACTTCGGGCCACGGCCGACACCGTGGCGGCAAGCCCCTGCGCCCGGCTCCATAGACCAGACCATTTGCCACGGGCAAATCCTATCACGCCGCGCTGCGGCGACGCCTTCGCCGCGTATCTCCCAGCTCGCCGCCCGGCATCGGGGGCAGCAGCAGCGCCGCCAACATCCCGAACATGGTCGACAGTGCGACAGTGCGGAGCGGATAGTCGGTGAACGAATGCGCCAGCAGCACCAGCATTCCAGCGAGCGCCCCGATCCGCACCATATCGCGTTCCTCGCGCCAGACCCGCCAAGCCGCGACCATCAGCCAGACGGAAAACAGCGTGAAGAGGATCGGCGCCACTATGCCGACCTCCAGCAACAGTTGGAGATAATCATTATGGGCTGCGTTCGCGTAGAAGGGCGTCACGTTGCTCAGATCTTCGATCGCGCGATAAGCCGGATCGAAGGTGCCAAGTCCCGATCCAAACGGCCAATATTGCTGGATGGCAAACCAGCTGTCCGCCCAATAGACGAACCGCATGTCCGTGGTGGCCCCGAACCGTGAACCGAGCCGCGCGAAGGCACCACCGCCGGCCAGAATCAACCCCGCCCCCGCGACGACGCCCCCAACCAGCAAGATGATCAGCGTCCGGCGCGATATCTCCCTGCTCGTGGCAAGCATCAGCAGGCCGATGACGGCCACGGGCAGCCCCAGAGCGAAACCGGTCCGCGACGCCGTCGCCACGAGGCTCGCTGCGAACAGCAGCGCCAACCCGCCCGCCAACGTGCGCACGCGCATCGTCGCAGTACCACGGCCAGCAGCATCAGCCAGCAGCGCGGCGGTCAGCACAAGCCCGATCAATGCGAGATCCGCCTGGTGATTGCGATTGGCGAACAGCCCGACCGAAAGCCCGGCGTGAAGCGTGGGATAGAGGTAAAGTCGCGAGCCCGCGCCACCGGCCACCTGCAGGACCCCGACCAGCATCGAGAAGGCCGCGACACAGATCACCACGCTGACAAGCAATAGCCGTCCACGGCGATCGAGACGCAGCGCCAGCAGGAACATGGCCACGGCTGGAATCAGCTGGATCGCGGCGTCGCGCGTGCCATCCGGATCGAGGCTCAGCATGCGACGCCCCGCCACCCCAGCGACGGTCGAGATTTCGCGCGCGAAGCTGCGTCCGGGCAGGGTTTGCCAGATCGTCTCGGGCAACGGCATCAATTGGACCAGCGGCACGCAGAGCAGCAGCAGCGCGATGAGCACCGGCCAGACAGCCCCCGCAGGCACATCCATCCCGCGGCCAGCGACCAGATAGATGAGTATGCCGAGCCCGATCGCCTGCGGAACCGCTTCGACGAGGGTCAGGTACATCCCCTGCCCCCCCAGCAACAAGGCGGCTGCCGCCAGCGCGCTCGCGATCCAGGCATCCAGGCCGCGCGGGGTGCGGCGATCCGGCAGGGCGAAGGACGCGGACATCAGCGAGCGGGCCTCGAGGAAGAATGCGAAGGACGGCACATCGGCCAGGATCCGGCGGCGTCATCTAAACCCTTGGCCCTCGGCGTCAACTCGGGGACGCCTTGCCGCCGACACCCCAACTCGCCTAGCTGCGCGTATGGACGACCATCCTTCTCCAGCGTCAGCCGATGGCGGCCACAGTCGTCGCGCGGCGCTCGCCGCGCTTGCCCTCGGCGGGGGCGCGGCGGCCGGCGCGGTCGCCGCGCAGACGGGCGGAGGCTTCGCGATCTGGCGAGCGATGCCGGGCAATGCGGGCAAGAACGAACAGGATTTCCTGGATGCACTTCGCGGTGCGTCGGCCGCGGACATCGCACGAGCGCAAGGCCTGATCGCAGCCGATGCCAGCGACACCGATTTCATCGCGTGGCTGGCCGGGGTCCGCATGCCGGCGATACCGGCGACTGGCATTGCGTATCGACCTCCCGGATCGGACGGAAGCGCACGGTTCGTCTCCGACAAGCTGCGTGAACAACGCTCGCTTCTCGATTTCCTGCCGTATGCCCGGATAGCGCCGATTCTCGAGGGCCGCTCCACCTGGGACTGTTCCGACGCGATCAACGCGGGCCTCCGCGACATGGGTCCGGGCGTCGTTACCTCGCCAAGCGGCGCCAGTTATGCGATCGGCCAGCCAATCCGTCTCCAGCGCGGTACAGCGCTGCGTCATCTTGGTGCGTTCGAAGACTTGCCTGGCAAGGGTGCGATCATCCGTTTGCTGTCGGGCGCCAACTGCGCCGCCATCCAGACACCGGCGGCGGCCGACCCGACCACGCCGGCAACCCATTATACTTGCATTGAAGGCTTCTGCATCGATGGCAACGCAGCAGGGCAAAGCCGCCCCGTGGCAGGCGGAATCGTTCAATGGTGGGGCCAGTGGATCGGATCCGAGATCAGCCGGCTGATGGTGAAGGACAGTCTCGGTCCGGCGCTCACGCTGGATCGCGGGTCCGACGTCGCCCTGCGCCATATCTGGCTGGTCGGCGCGGTGCTGTCGGCTGACGGATACGCTTTCGATACGAACATGGGAATTACGGGCGATCAACGCTCGGGTCTGCTCGACATCGATCATCTCTTCGTCGAACATCCCAAGACCCAAGCGGGGGCCGATACCATGCGCGACCCGGCGGTCCGCGCCAATGCAGTACGGCTGCATCGACTCGTCGCCGCGCGCATCGGTCGCACCCATATCGAAGGCGCACGACGTGCGATCACCCTGGCGTCGTGCGACCTTGTCGATATCGAACAGGTTTCCGGTGCCTGGCTCGGCGATCCGCGCGATCCACGATCCGCTTTGGTCGACTATGCCGATGCCGGCACACGGACGGTGCGGATCGGGACCATGCTCCATGACAATCCGGGAAACGCCTTCGTCGCCAAGCGTGTCGGGGTGCGTAGCAACTGGCTGCCGGACCAGCGCGGCCGGGGAAGGCCGATCAGTGCCGGCTATGCTGCAAGCAATGATCCGGGTCCTGGCTACGTGCGCCGGCCGCCGACCCTGTTCGCCAACGATGCCGGCGTCGAAGCCGTCGGGGAAGCAAGCCCGATCTACTGGCGCCTCCAGATGGGCGCCCCCTCGGGCCTCATCCGCTATGGTTATATGCGACAGGATGCGCTCGCCCTGTCCATCGGCGCGACGCTTTCACAGCCGGGCAATGCCGAAAAGGACTTCATCCGGTTGCTGAGTTACGGCAATCCGGGCGACGCAGTGGAGTTGGGTGCGCCGATGCTGCTTGCAGCCCGCCCTGGGCCGGATCACGTGGTGGAAGGCGCGCTCTATCGCGATGAGGCCGGCCCTGTGTATCAACGCCGCACAGGGGCCGGGACCGAACATCTCTCCAGTGTAAGGCTGGCGGCAGCACCACCCACGCGCGCACCGGATGGAATCGGCATTCTGCACGTCGCGCAGCCGACCGGCCGGGTCTGGCTCTCGGTCGGTATGGCCGGCGTGGGCGACTGGCTTGCGTTGAACTAGGATTTGCGCAAAGCGGCGCGCAACAAGACGATGTTGCGAGGGAAGGCCGGGGTGTCGAAATTGCTGCGTCCCTTATGCTTGGTCAGCGGGCACGAACCGGATCGGCAGAAAGTCCGTCATGATGGCGAGGCTTTCATCGGCAATTGCCGCCGCTGCGGCACTCCGCTGGCCCGCGACCCGTATCAGCGCTGGATCCAGGACGATCGCGGCGTAGCCTGATCACCCCAGCGACAGCGCCCGATAAAGCCGCGCCGTGAACACCGTCCACACTGCCTGTAGCGACGATCCGATCGCGGCGGCCACCACGATCGCCAGCGTCGAGCCGATGCCGGGGGAACCGATCGCGCGGCCGATGATCAGCAGCACCGATCCCAGCGCGAACTGCAGCGCCACCGTGATCAGCAGATAGGCCAGCAGGAACAGCAATGCCGCGCCGGCGATGCGGCCGGCACTGCCGCTGGTGATCGCGAATGCCTCGCGCAGCGCGGGCAGCGGGCTGATCGCGGGCGGCCGTACCACGATCGCACCCTGAACCGGCAGGATCCGGACGAACAGCCACAGGATCGCCGGTGCGGCAACCATGGCGGCGATATTGGCCAGCATCATTTGCGATGCACCGCTGGCCATGCCGACGATCGCGACGACCAGCGAGGCCAGCACCAGCACGATTCCGCAGACGATCCCCACGGTCAGATTGGCCAGTACCGCCATCGGCAGCCGCCGGAACGCGGCGGCCAGCGCCTCTGCCACGCTCGCCCGGTCGAGCAGCGTGATCGCACTGATCGCCAGCTGCCCGGTCAGCAGCAACAGCGCCAGCGGCAGCAGCGCCACCACTGCCGATGCGCTCGGCAGCTTGTCCGGCGTCACCGGCGCAAGCAGCCCGAACAGCACCATCGCCAGGCCGATCGTGGCGAAGGCCAGCGGGAACAGCAGGCCGGCCTCCGCGCGCACGAACGCGGTGGTCTCGTCCCAGATCGCGCTCATCGACGGCTTCGCCATGCAAATCTCCCTGCCGCCCGCCCTATCCCGCCACGGGGGGCGGGCGCAACGCCGCTGCTTGCGCATCGCCGATGACGACGCCAGATCGCTGGCCATGGACATGATCGATGGCGTGGAGTGGCGCACCGCCCCCGGCCTCACCGCCTATCCCGATGCGCTCGCCGAAATGGAACGGCGCGCCGCTGATATTCGCAATGCGGGCGCGGCCGAGCGGGTCTGGCTGGTCGAGCATCCGCCGCTTTACACCGCCGGCACCAGCGCCGCGATCGACGAGCTTGTCGCGCCCGGCCGCTTCCCGGTGTTTCCCGCCGGCCGCGGCGGGCGCTACACCTATCACGGCCCCGGGCAGCGCACCGGCTATTTGATGCTGGACCTGGATCGCCGCGGACGCGATGTGCGCCGCTTCGTCTCGTCGCTCGAGGCATGGCTGGTCGAAACGCTCGGCGAGATCGGCGTGTCGGCGTTCGTGGCGCCAGGGCGGATCGGCGTCTGGGTGGCGACCGGCGGCACCGAAGCGAAGATCGGCGCGATCGGCGTGCGCGTGAAGCGCTGGGTGACGCTGCATGGTTTCGCGGTCAATATTCATCCTGATCTGGATCATTTTTCGGGCATCGTTCCGTGCGGCATCGCCGACTATCCCGTCACGAGCCTGCATGCGCTGGGGATCGATATCGGAATGGAGGCGTTCGATGCCGCGTTGCATCAACGTTTTTCCGCCTTCCTTGCGCGGCTCGCCGCTCCAAGCGACGGCACTTGAGGATGGCGGGCTTTGTGACTAATGATGGCGGCGATTTGGGATTTTAGGGCGAAACCCAGACCAAATCGCCTATCTAGGGAGTCGGACATGCGGAATACCCTCAAGAAGATGACGGCCGTTTCGATGGTCGCCGGCGCGGCGCTGATGGTTGCCGCTTGCGGCGGCAGCGAAACCGCCAACACGACCGATGCCAACATGGCGATGGACAACATGTCCTCCATGGAAGGCGACATGGGCACGATGAACGACGTGACTGCGGTTGACGGCGCGATGGGTGCCGATGCCAACATGTCGATGGACAGCAACATGTCCATGGACAGCAACATGTCGATGGACAGCAACATGGCCATGGACAACACCTCGAACGCGATGTGATCATCGCCCGAGTGGGTTAGGAAGGGCCGTCCGGGCGACCGGGCGGCCCTTTTCCTTTGCGCACTGTTGCCCAAATGACTCGCTTCGGACGATCCGTCGCTGAATCGTGGCGGCCCGGATCGGCTCGGCCCTGCGGACTCTTTATCTTTGCCGCGCTTTGATGCTTAACGGCGGCCTCGCTGGAGGACTGACCGACCATGAAGCTCCCGTTCCACCGTGTCGCGGCAATCGCTGCGATCGCCACAGCGGCGATGGCGCCCGGCGCAGCCGCATCGGCCACCTACCTGTTCTGGATGCCGCCCAGCTTCGCGGGTGAACCGGTCAAGGGCGACGAACCCGGCGTCGGCCTGCCGATGCCCGGCGCCAGCCAGAAGGAACTCGCCGCGCACCTGATGTGGAACATGCGCGCCGGGCTCAACGTCGCGGCTCTGCAATGTCAGTTCGCCCCTTCGCTGATGACGGTGAAGAACTACAACACGATCCTCAGCCAGCATTCGGCCGAACTGACCTCCGCCTATTCGGAGATCGCCAACTATTTCAAGCGCACCGGCGGTAAGACTTGGCAGAAGGCGCTCGATCAGTACACGACGCGTACCTATAACGGCTTCTCCACTCTCCACGCCCAGCTCGGTTTCTGCGATACCGCCGGGTCGATCGGCCGCGAGGCGCTGGGCCAGCGTCGCGGCACACTGCACGAGACGGCAGAGCGGCGCATGCGCGAATTTCGCAATAGCCTGGTTCCGCTTGGCGATCGGCTGTTCGCCTTCCGCCCGGCCGCGCTGCCGGCGCGCTCGCTGCCGCCGCTGTCGGCGGATTGCTGGGACAAGAAGAACCGCCTGCGCGAGAAGTGCGCCACGCAGACCAGCTGGAGCAGCTGAACATCGGCGAGGCGGACGGCGAGACCACCGCTGCCAGCCCGCATCGGCCGGTCGGCATCGGCCGCCGCGCCGGCCCGCCAGAATATATCGCGTCCGCGCTGGCGATCGGTCTGCTGATGGCGATCGCAATCGCGATCTGGCGCGGCCGCGCCCAGCTGACCACGCTGCCGCCCCAGATCGCGATCCACCTCGCAACGATTATCGCCGCGCTCGCGCTCACGCCGCTTCTGCTGCTCGCCGCCAAGGGTGATCGCCAGCATCGCCGAATGGGATATCTATGGTGCGGCCTGATGGTCGCCACTGCCTGCGCCGCCTTTTTCATCCGCACCATTTCGGGTGGATTCAGCGCGATCCACATCTTCGTCGTGCTGACGCTGGTTTCGGTGCCACGGCTGATCGCCAATGCCCGCCGCCATCAGGTCGTGCGCCACCGCATCGTCGTGCTCAGCCTGGTGTTCGGTGCGTTTCTCGTGGCCGGCGGCTTCGCCTTCGTCGGCCAGCGTCATCTCGCGATCTGGCTGTTCGGCTGAGGCCTTTACCTGAGCCCGATAAGCTTGTGCGTCTGCAGGCTTAGCCGCCAGCGCGGGTGCATCATCACGAATTTCATCGCCGCGTTGCGCGCATCGACCTGGTTCGTCCCGTCCATGGGCTGGATCAGGAAATGGGCGAAATCCCACGCCTCCATTTCCTTCCAGTCGACGCCCGGCTGCGGCCAGACCAGCTTCAGCTCGTTGCCGCTCCGTTGCACGACCGGATTGCCGGCCTTCGGGCTGACGCAGATCCAGTCGATCCCGGTCGCCACCGGCAGCGTCCCGTTGGTCTCGATCGCGATCTCGAAGCCCGCGCCGTGCAGCGCGTCGACCAGCGCGTCGTCCACCTGCAGCATCGGCTCGCCGCCGGTCAGAACGATCAGCGGCCGTCCGCCCGGTTCCTCGATCCACCCCGACCACAATCTGCGCGCGGCAGCGGCTAGCGCGGCGGCATCGGGATAGCGGCCACCCCCATCGCCATCCAGTCCAACGAATTCGGTGTCGCAAAAGGTGCAGGCCGCGGTCTCCCGGTCCTGCTCGCGGCCGGACCACAGGTTGCAGCCTGCGAAGCGACAGAACACCGCGCGCCGACCGACCTGAAGCCCCTCGCCCTGCAGTGTCAGGAACATCTCCTTGACGGCATAGCTCATGCGGCGGGCTGCACGGCATAGCGGGTCGGATCGGGCAGCCCGGCTTCCTGGAAACCGCGCGCGCGCAACCGGCAGCTGTCGCACAGGCCGCAATGCAGCCCGCCCGGCGCGGGATCGTAGCAGGACCAGCTCAGCCCCGCGTCCAGCCCCAGCCGCGCGGCTTCGCGTACGATATCGGCTTTCGTCATCGCCACCAGCGGTGCCAGTACGCGGATGCGCTCGCCTTCGACCCCGGCCTTGGTCGCGACGTCGGCCAGCGCCTCGAACGCCGAGACGAATTCCGGCCGGCAATCGGGATAGCCCGAATAATCCAGCGCATTGATACCGATCACCAGCCGTTCGGCGCGCGCCGCCTCCGCCCAGGCCAGCGACAGGCTCAGGAACACGGTGTTGCGCGCCGGCACGTAGGTAACGGGGATGTCTGAGCCGACGCCGTTCTTCGGTACCGCGATCGCATCGGTCAGCGCAGATCCGCCGAACAGCGAGAGATCAATTGGCAGCAGCACATGGCGCTCCGCCCCCAACAACGCTGCGATCCGGCGCGCGGCGCTCAGTTCTACCAAATGGCGCTGGTTGTAGTTGATGGTCAGCGCCAGCAGGCGATAACCCTGCTCGCGGGCCAGCGCGGCGGCGACCATCGAATCCAGCCCACCCGAGATCAGGGCGACGGCAAGCGGCGCTGCACTCTGTGTCATGCGCCAGCCGCTAGTCCTCGCCGCGCCATGCTGCAAGCGCACAAAAAGACGGGCCGCCCAAAACGGACGGCCCAGGTTCGGTCTCGATGGACCGGCTAGGGAGGAAGCGCCTCCCCCGAAGGAAAGGCGACGTCAAAGCCCTAGCACGGCAATGGTAAACCCCCGCTGAACGGAGCCGGGCTCAGCGGCGGCCGATCGACGACATCGCGGCCAGCGCTCCGCACTCGCCGGTCTTGCGCGCCTCGACCGAGTAGGCGAACGGCGCGTTGTCGGCGATGCCCTGCGTGTTGATCTTCACGCTGCGGGGGGTGGATGCGCGCAGCGTGGTGCGTCCCCAGCCCGCCCCGGGGCAGCTATAGTGGACAGTCGCGCTCTGCTTGTCGCTGGCGATCACCAGCCGGCTGCAGGCCGCCGATCCGTGCCGCACCTGCATCAGCTGCGCGGTATCGGCCAGGCACATCGCGCGCGCCTGCTCACCCTCCACGCGGATTTCCCAGCGGCCTGCTTCCAGCCCGGCCAGCACCGCCAGCGGCGCGGCCGGGGCGGCAAGCGCGGCCGGGGCAGCAAGCGCGCCGGCAATCAGGGCGACAATATGGAATGTACGGCCGATCGACATCGTCCTGTCCTCGAAGAATAAAGCTGTCTGCGACTTGGTCGGTCTATGACGCCCCCGCCCCGCCGACGCTGTGAGCTATCGCACAAAAGCCCTTAACAATCGATCGTCCGGACATTGCAAACGCCGTAAGCCGGTCGAAGACTGTCCCTATTTGGTCGTTTCGTCGCCGCCGATCGTGATTTCGTCGGAAAAGCTGTCGAGCGCGAGCGGATAGCTGACCGAACAGAATTCGCAGTTCACCCGGATATGGCCGGTCGAGTCGGCCATCGCCGCGCGTTCGTCCGCCGGGAAGCGGGCGATCACGTCGCGGACATGGTCGGCATTGCAGCGGCAGCCGCGTGACAGCGTGATCGCGGGCAGCACGCGCACCTCGCTCTCCTCGTTGAACAGCCGCCACATGATCGTCTCCATCGGCAGCGCCGGATCGGCCAGCTCGTCCGGCGCGATCGTGCCGGCGAGCGCCGCCACATGCTCCCACTCGGGATGGTCGAGCCGGGTGTGGATCCGATCGCGCCCTTCCTCGCCTTCCGGCAGGTGCTGGATCAGCAGCCCGCCGGCCACGCGCCCGGCGCCATCGTCGCCGCGCACCGCCACCCGTACCAGGCTCGGCAGCTGCTCGGACTGCTGGAAATAGGCCTCGGCCGCTTCCGCCAGCGATCCGCCCTCCAGCGGCACGATGCCCTGATAGCGCTCGCCGGTTGTCGCCTGATCGAACGTGATCGCCAGATAGCCCTTGCCGAACAGCGCGAACAGCGAAGGATCCGCGGGCATCTCGGCCAGCCGATCGGGATCGTGGCGAACATAGCCACGCATCTCGCCACCGCGATAATCGCACACCAGCAGGTCGATCGCGCCGCCCTCGGTCTGCGCCTGCAGCGTCAACTGACCGGCTTCGTCCTTCAGCGTCGATCCCAGTAGCGCCGCCAGCACCAGAGCCTCGGCCAGCACCTTGGCGATCACCGGCGGATAGCCATGCTTGCCCAGGATCGCATCCAGCGCCGGCCCGATCCGCACGATCCGGCCGCGGGCATGGCGTTCGGGGATCAGGAACCCCTGCGCCTTGTCGACATGCAGCGTCACCGCGGCCCCGTGCCGGCCGTCACCATTGCCGTTGATCAACGTCATTCTCCAGTCGCGGCGCGTTCTCCCATCCAGCATCCACTGCGCCACAGGCGCGATCGCCGATGGAGGAGTGGACCCTGAACCAAGTTCAGGGTGACGGATGAAGCATCGATCGCCGATGATCGGCGGAAATAGGAAGCGCCGAGCCCTGCGACAACCGTCAGCCGAGCCGCCCCAGGCACCACAGCAGCACCGATTTCTGCGCGTGCAGCCGGTTCTCCGCCTCGTCCCAGATCGCCGACTTCGGCCCGTCGATCACCGCCGGCACCACTTCCTCGCCGCGGTGCGCGGGCAGGCAGTGCAGGAACAGCGCATCGGGCGCGGCGCCGGCCATCAGCGCATCGGTCACCTGATAGGGCTGCATCGCCGCGATCTTCTCGGCGGCATGGGCCTGCCCCATCGACACCCAGGTATCGGTCACCACCACGTCTGCACCCGCCGCCGCGGTCGCGGCATCGCGGCTGATCGCGACATGCGCGCCGCGCTCCTGTGCCATGCGGATCACCTTGGCCGACGGATCATGGCCCTCGGGGCAGCCGATCGCCACCTGGAACTTCATCAGCCCGGCCGCCTCCACGATCGAATGGAGCACATTGTTGCCGTCGCCCAGCCACGCCCATTTCAGCCCCGGCAGCGCCTTGCCGTGTTCGATCACGGTCAGCAGATCGGCCATGATCTGGCAGGGATGGCTATGGTCGGTCAGCCCGTTGATCACCGGCACGCTGGCATGGCGCGCCATCTCGATCACCTTGGCGTGATCGTCGGTACGCAGCATGATGATGTCGACATAGCGCGACAGCACCCGCGCGGTATCGGCGATGTCCTCGCCGCGGCCGAGCTGCATCGATCCCGCGTCCATCACGATCGTGGTGCCGCCCAACTGTCGCATCGCCATGTCGAACGATACGCGGGTGCGCGTGCTGTTCTTCTCGAAGATCATCGCCAGCGTATGGCCCGCCAGCGGCGCATCGGCGTCCACCCGTCCTTTCGGCCAGCCGGCACGCGCCGCCTTGCGATCCTGCGCGTCGTTCAGCATCGCCGCGATCGCATCCGCCCCGGCATCGGCAAGATCGGTGAAATGGTTCATATCATGTTGCTCCCCCACAGGGAGAGGGGGACCGCTGCAAAGCCGTGATGAAGGGGTATAACCCCAACGACTGTGCGATACCCCTCCACCAGCCAGCGGCCGGCCCCCTCCCCCCGCGGGGGAGGATCATGGTCACGCCGCTTCCGGCACCTGATAGGCCCGCGCGCCGGCGGACAGCTTCTCGATGAACTCGGCGATATGGCTGTCGTCGATCACCAGCGGCGGCAGCACGCGCACGACGTTGTCGCCCGCCGCTACCGTCAGCAGATTATGATGATCGCGCAGATGCGCCACGAACGCGCGGCTGTCGCTTTTCAGTTTCACGCCCAGCATCAGGCCCATTCCGCGCACGCCTTCGAACAGATGATCATGGTTGGGGATCATCTGTTCCAGCGCCTGGCGCAGCCGGTCGCCGGTCGCGCGCACCTGATCCATGAAGCCGGGCGCCAGGATCACGTCGAGCACTGCCTGCCCCGCCGCCATCGCCAACGGGTTGCCGCCATAGGTCGATCCGTGCGTGCCGATCACCATGCCCTTGGCCGCTTCCTCGGTCGCCAGGCACGCGCCGAGCGGAAAGCCGCCGCCGATGCCCTTGGCGGTCGCCATGATGTCCGGCGTGATGCCGTACTGCTCATGGGCATAGAGCGTGCCGGTGCGCGCCACGCCGCACTGCACCTCGTCCAGGATCAGCAGCAGGCCATGCGCGTCGCACAGCCGGCGGAGCCCCTGGAGGAACGCCTGCGATGCCGGCTTGATGCCGCCTTCACCCTGCACCGGCTCCACCAGGAAGCCGGCGGTGGTCTCGTCGATCGCGGCTTCGGCGGCGGCGAGATCGTCGAACGGCAGCACCTCGAAGCCCGGCAGCAGCGGCTCGAACCCCTCGCGCATCTTCGGCTGGTTGGTGGCGCTGATCGTGCCCAGCGTGCGGCCGTGGAACGCGCTCGAGAAGGACAGGATCTTCGTGCGCTGCGGATTGCCGTTCGCGAAATGATAGCGACGCGCGGTCTTGATCGCGCACTCCACTGCTTCCGCGCCCGAATTGGTGAAGAACACCGTATCGGCGAAGCTGTTATCCACCAGCCGCTGCGCCAGCGCCTCGCCCTGCGGGCTGCCATAGAGGTTCGATACGTGGATCAACGTCGCCGCCTGCTCCTGGATCGCCTTCGTCAGCGCCGGATGGCCATGGCCGAGCAGGTTGACCGCGATGCCGCTGGCGAAGTCCAGGTAGCGCTGCCCGTCTTCGCCGATCAGGTGACACCCCTCGCCTCGCACCGGCCGCACCCCGCAGCGCGGATAGACAGGCATCAGCGGGGTGATCGACATAGGAAAGCTCCTCGAGGAAATAGCCGGACGGACTCCAGAACGCGAAAAGGCGACCCGTGCCGGCCGCCTTTCGAGCCGGTATCCTAGAGGGCGACCAGTAATCCGTCAACTGACGTCAGGCCCCGGATCGCGCCGGGAGCCTTACGGCTCACGCAGTTTGCGCCTGCCGTCTGCAAGGCACCCATTCACCCCGCGCCTGCCATAGCCCATTGCAGTCGCGTCGCTTTTCGGTAGCCTACCTGCGCTAGCGGAGTTTACCCGATGACCCTTTCTACAGTTTGGTTAACTGTAGTGCTCCATCTCATTGGCAATGAGCAGATCCCCAGAGATCATACGAATTCTAAATCCCTCCAGGGGATAAGGATTGAATTTGGCGATCCGTCAACGACAGGGCGGATTGAAGACTATTCTGCAGACGGCAGAAATGTTATTATACACCGCCATAGAATATCTGAGTATGGCATGTACATAAGTCGCGGCATCTCTGTGTGCGTTACAATGCCAATGAGGCCTGAGTATTGTAGAAAATTTCTAGTATTAGATAATACTGTTTTGTTCTCTCATTTAGCGGACCAAGAAGTTGGGAAAATTATAGATTAGTTGTTATTGGACAGGGGGTATATATGAATTGGAGCCTCGTGGCATCACATCTGGACTTCAGTGATGCGATCCATTCAGCAGCGGCGCAGGCAACGATACGATCGTCCTCGTCGCTTCGCCGGACGGGTCACGCAGCGGCGATGTCATGGACGGTGACGCCGACGATGTCCTGGTCTGGAACGGCCACATACTGACCGGCGGCCAAGCCTATGTGCTGGAGGAAGAAGATGTCGAGACCGGCCCGGACGAAGTCACGACGCAGCGCTGGATCGGATGGGCAGATGCAAATGGTGTGAAATATGTCGAGGGCTGGTTTTCGTCCGGCGATGGAAGCGAGGAATCGCCTTATGTGGATTACGCGACCCTGACCCTGATATTTCCAGATCAGTCGTCGATCATGATCCATGAGTTCGAGGATGGGGATTACGGTCTGTCCCTGTCGGGTCCGACACCGGGTCAGGTCGAGGCGAGCTCCGATCCCGATCTGGTCGGCATTCCGAGGTTCGGCACCTCGCATGACGGCATCGTCCAAGGCTTCGACACCTGGCTGGCGCCCGAGGCGATAGCGGCCCTGTCGACTCCGGGCAGCTATGTCGTGCCGGAGATCGTGGTCTGACTGCCGACCGGGGCGGCGTCGCGCGTGCGTGCGGCGCTGCCCCAGGTCCCCCCCGTCAGTTCTTCAGCTTCCAGCCGCTTTCCAGCAGCACGTAGCTTGCCGCCGCCAGCACCGCGTTCAGCGCCAGCAGCGCCAGCGCGCCCACCAGCAGCGGGCTGTCGGTCGTGCCGATGAAGCCGTAGCGGAAGCCCGAGATCACGTAGAAGAATGGGTTGGCGTGGCTGATCGCCTGGAAGGTCGGGGCCAGCCGGTCGACCGAATAGAAGGTGCCCGAGAGCAGCGTCAGCGGCGTTACCACGAAATTGGTGATCGCGGCGTTATGATCGAACTTCTCGGCCCAGATCGACGTCAGAAGGCCGATGAACGACAGCATCAGCGCGCCCATCAGCCCGAACCAGACAACCGCCCAGGGATGGAGCGGGATCACCTGCACCCCCGGCCAGAACAGCATCGCCGCCCACACCGCCAGCCCGACGAGCACCGCGCGCGTGACGGCCGCCCCGATCAACCCGGCGACCATCTCGAAGGTGGAGATCGGCGGCATCAGATAATCGACGATCGTGCCCTGGATCTTGCCGACCAGCAGCGAGAAGCTGGAATTGGCGAAGGCGTTGGTCATCATCCCCATCACGATCAGACCGGGGGCGATGAAATTGGCGAAGCTATGGCCCATTACGGTGCGTCCGCTGCCGCCCAGCGCGACCGAGAAGATCACCAGATACAGCAGCGTCGTGATCGACGGTGCCCAAATCGTCTGCAGTTGCACCTTGAAGAAGCGGCGCACCTCCTTCACATAGAGGGCGCGCATTCCCCCCCAGTTGACGAACGGGATCACCGGCACGCCGGGGGCGGGAAGCGTGCTTTTTTCCAGGGGTTCGGGCATGGCAGCCGCCTATCGGCTCGCGCCCTACCCCGCAAGGAGTGATGGATCGATGTCGTGGACCGACGAGCGGATCGAGCTGCTACGCAAGCTCTGGGAAGGCGGCAATACCGCCAGCCAGATCGCCGAGGAACTGGGCGGGGTCAGCCGCAATGCCGTGATCGGCAAGGCCCACCGGCTTGGCCTGCAGTCGCGTCCGTCGCCGGTGAAGGCCAACGAACCCGCGCCTGCCGCCGCGGCCCCGCCGGCCCCACCGCCGCCCGCCCCGGTGGAAGCACCGCGCCCTGCACCGGTTGAAGCCGCGCGCCCGGCCCCCGCGACCCCGGTGGCTCCGCCCGCGCAGCCTGCCCCTCCCCCGGCGACGGAAGCTCAGTCGGATGCCGCCGCCGCACCCGCGCCGCCACCGCAGCCGATCGTCCGGTCGATCGGCCCCGGCGGGTTCGTGCGTTCAGGTCCTGGCGATCAGTTGCCGCCGGCCACGCCTGCGCCGCCGCGCCGGCTGGTCCCGGCCAAGCCGTCGGCCGAGATGGCGGGGAAGACTTCGCTGCTCGAACTCAGCGACAAGATCTGCAAATGGCCGCTGGGCCATCCTGGCGAGCCCGACTTCCATTTCTGCGGCAAGCCGGTGAACCCGGGCTTCCCCTATTGCCTGGATCACTGCTCGGTGGCGTATCAGGCGCAGCTGCCGCGCCGCGATCGCCGTCCGCCGCCGCCGTTGCCCTTTGGCGGCCCACGCGTTCGCTGAACTGTCGATCCTCCCCTGGCGGGGAGATAGCAGCACGCCAGCGCTGACGGAGGGGCAGGCGCTCTCGATAGCGCGCATGCCCCTCCACCACGCTGCGGTCGGTCCCCCTCCCCCAGCGGGGGAGGATCTAGTGCCTCAAGCCGCCATCGCTTTCGGTTGCGGGATCACGATCGGACAGGCCACTTCGAGCTGGAACACCGCGTTGACGCGGCCCAGCCCCATCCATTTCGCGCAGCAAGCCGCCAGCTCGACCAGCTCGTCGTTGGCAAAGGCATCGCGCAGCTCCGCCCAGAAGGCGTCGTCGAACGATTCCGCGCCGGCCGCGAACCGTTCCGCAAAGCCGATCGCGAGCGCCTCGCGCCGCGTATAGCCGTCGCGCTTCGCCGGATCGTCGACATTGGCGTAGAAGGCATCGTCCATGCCCAGCCCGTCGGCATCCTCCATCCTCGCCTGCGAACAGGGGATGCAGCCGTTGATATGGGCGATGCGGATGCGCGCCGCTTCCAGCTCGCGGATCGGCAGCGTGGTTTCCGCCTGCACCGTATCACTGAACGCCATCGCGGCCTTGCCCAGACCCGGGCGGAGCGACCACATCGCTGCCACTTCATGGTCCGCGCCCGCGGGCAGATCGATCCTCGCCATAATGCCTCCATCTTGTCGAGGCGCAGGCTAGGCGTCCGTGGCGCTACGTCAACCGCACAAGGATCAGGCCGCTGCCGCCTGCGGCGCAAGGTGGAAGCGATAGCCGCCCCGCCCGCCACGCTTGGCATCGTAGAGCGCACGATCGGCGGCCCCGATCAGCGCATCCGCGCTCAGCCCATCGACCGGTGCCAGCGCGATGCCCAGGCTCGCGCCGACCGATCCGTCCGGACCGCTGCCCGCCAGCAGCACCGCCAGCCGCTGGGCCACGATCCCGGCGGCCAACCGGTCCGCACCCGGCAGCAGCACGACGAACTCGTCGCCGCCGATCCGGCAGACCTCGCCTTCCTCGCCGACCAGCGTCGCCAGTCGCTCCGCGATCGTCACCAGCAGCGCGTCACCGGCCTGGTGACCATGCGCGTCGTTCACGGCCTTGAACCCGTCGAGATCGAGATAGAGCAGCGCGAAGCCGCCCTCGTCCGCCAGCATCGTATCAAGCCGCTGCATCAGCCGCATCCGATTGCCGAGCCCGGTCAGCGGATCGGTGTTCGCCAGCATCCGCGTGCGATGCTCCGCATGCAGCATGCCTGTCAGCACCGTGCGGTTCTGCGCCAGGAACGCCGCCGTGCCCGCAATGATGATGAGGAACTGGACCGCGCCCACGAAGAAGCCGCCCAGCACGACGATCGCGACCATGAACGGGCCGGTCGTCAGCGCCAGCATGCCCAGCGCCAACCGCGGCACCCCCGACCAGAGCGACATCATGCCATTGACCAGCCCCAGCACACTGATCGTGGCCACCATCCGCAGCAGCGGTATGCCGGTCAGCACCGCCATCGCGCAGCCGAACGCCAGCACGGTCAGCAGCACGCAGCCGGTGACGACGACGAGTCTATATTCGCGCTCGCTCATCTGCCGCCCGGGTCGATCCCAGGCGAAGGACAGCGCCAGCCGCAACCCCAGCATCACGAGATCGAACGCCAGCCAGGCATGGGCCCAGCCCGCCCCGGTCATGATGGTGGTGGTGGCGCTGACCAGCAGGATCGCGACGCTGGACATAAGCAGCGCCGGCCGCTTCTGCACGATCATGTGCAGCCGTGCCGCGCGCATGTCGCGGGGTTCGTCGCCCGGCACGCTCAACAGCCAGTCGATCCCGGCGACGAGCCGGGTGACGAGACTGTGCCGGGCCATGCCGAAATCCACGCCGCCCCCTGAATTCGAACGATCGGCGCACGCTATGCCGACATGGTTGAGAGCTGGTTAACGCAGGCCGGCTTGGCAGCCGCGCGGCACGCCCTATAGCTGAACCCATGCCAGACGATCTGTTCGCCGCCGGCGCCGCGCCGGCCCACGCCTACGATGCATCGGCTATCGAGGTGCTCGAGGGGCTGGAACCTGTGCGCCGCCGCCCGGGCATGTATATCGGCGGTACCGACGAGCGTGCGCTGCACCATCTCGTCGCCGAAGTGCTCGACAATGCGATGGACGAGGCCGTCGCCGGCCACGCCACCCGGATCGAAGTCACGCTTGGCGCGGGGGACCGCATCACCGTGACTGACAATGGCCGCGGCATCCCGGTCGATCCGCATCCCAAATTCCCCGGCAAGTCGGCGCTGGAAGTGATCCTGACCACGCTCCATTCGGGCGGAAAGTTCAGCGACAAGGCCTATGCCACGTCGGGCGGCCTGCACGGGGTCGGCGTCTCGGTTGTCAACGCGCTGTCGGTCGACACGGTCGTCGAAGTGGCGCGCGATCGCCAGCTTTGGCGGCAGCGCTTCTCGAAAGGCGTGCCGCAGACCGGGCTGGAGGCCGCTGGTGCCGCGCCCAACCGCCGCGGCACGTCGGTCAGCTTCACGCCCGATCCCGAAATCTTCGGCGACCTGCTGCACTTCAAGCCCGCCCGGCTCTACCGGCTGGCGCGATCCAAGGCCTATCTGTTCGCCGGCGTCGAGATACGCTGGCGCTGCGATCCAGCGCTGATCGCTGATGACACGCCGGCCGAGGCCGTCTTCCAGTTTCCCGGCGGCCTTTCGGATCACCTGCGCGAACAGATCGGCACGCGCGAATGCGCCACCGCGCAGCCCTTCGCCGGGCGGCAGGATTTTCCGAACGGCCAGGGCTCGGTCGAATGGGCGGTCGCCTGGCCGCTCTGGTCCGAAGGCAGCTACAGCTATTATTGCAACACCATCCCCACCCCCGATGGCGGCACACACGAGGCCGGCCTGCGCGCCGCGCTCGTCAAGGGCATCCGCGGCTTTGCCGAGCTTGTCGGCCAGAAGAAGGGCAAGGACATCGCGGCGGAAGACGTGATGCAGGGGTCGGAGCTGATGCTCTCGGTCTTCATCCGCGATCCCCAGTTCCAGAGCCAGACCAAGGACCGGCTGACCTCGCCCGATGCCGCCCGCCTGGTCGAGAATGCGGTGCGCGATCATCTCGACCATTTCCTGTCGGACGACATGGCCCGCGGCAAGGCGCTGCTCGGCTTCGTGCTCGATCGGATGGACGATCGCCTGCGCCGCAAGCAGGAGCGCGAGGTCAAGCGTAAGACCGCGGTCAACAAGCGGTCGCTGCGGCTGCCCGGCAAGCTTACCGATTGCGCAGCGGACAATCCGGCCGGCACCGAGCTGTTCATCGTGGAAGGCGACAGCGCCGGCGGCTCTGCCAAGCAGGCGCGCGACCGCAAGACGCAGGCGATCCTGCCGATCCGCGGCAAGATCCTGAACGTGGCATCGGCCAACAGTGCCAAGATCTTCGGCAATCAGGAAATCGCCGATCTGATCCAGGCGCTGGGCTGCGGCACGCGCGACAAGTGCGACGCGGCCAGCCTGCGTTACGAACGCGTGGTCATCATGACGGACGCCGATGTCGATGGAGCGCATATCGCCACGCTGCTGATGACCTTCTTCTTCCAGGAGATGCCCGATCTCGTCCGCCGCGGGCATCTCTATCTGGCGCAGCCGCCGCTCTACCGGCTGACCGCGGGTGCGAAATCCGCCTATGCGCGTGACGATGCCCACCGCGCCCAGCTCGAACGCACCGAATTCAAGGGTAAGAAGGTCGAAGTCGCGCGCTTCAAAGGTCTGGGCGAGATGAATCCTCAGCAGCTGCGCGAAACCACGATGGATCCCGCCAGGCGCCAGCTGCTGCGCGTCACCCTACCCGCCGAATATGAGGAGCGGGCGGCGGTCAAGGATCTGGTCGATCGCCTGATGGGCACCAACCCCGCCCACCGCTTCGCCTTCATCCAGGAAAATGCCCGCACCGTGGCGGAAGACGCGATCGACGCCTGACCGCCATTAATTAGCCTGGATTGACCGAGCGGCACGCCGCGCGCAGGATTCATTGGTGACCCTACGGTTTCCGATCCCGCGCGCCATCCTGCGCATCGCCGCGCTGGCGCTGGTCGCACTGCTGGTGTCGATCCAGACCGGGCCACTCTGCGCGGAACTCTCGATGATCGCGGCGCCCGCGCGTGCGATGTCCGGGTTGCCCGTCATGCCGGACTGCCACGAAATGCAGTCGTCGCATCATGATACGCTGCTACCGCCCTTCTTCTGCGATCGGATCGGCGTCGCGGTCGTCGCAGACGAAGTCGCGGTCGTCGTGGCGGTCGATCCTGTGCCGGCGATGATCTGGTCGTCGCCGATCATCGCCATGATCGTCGATGCCGGGCGGCCGGCCCTGCCCCCGCCGCGATCCGCGCACGCCTGATCAGCACATCACCACGGCAGCTGCCGTGCGCGACATTCGGGCCTGCGCCGCATCCGCGGCGGCAAGACCCTTGCTATCGGATCGTACCATGCAACAAATCTATCGACGCGGCGCGCGCCATCGCACGCCATGGACGGCGGAGGCCGATGCCGAGCTCACCGAAAAATTCGGGAGCGGGCTGACACTCAAGGAAGTGGCGCTCAAACTCGAACGCACGCAGGAAGCGGTGCGCAGCCGCGCCAACATCCTGGGCGTGCCGGTGCGCTCCGCCCCGCGCCTTGTGCCAACTACCGACGCCGGCGCCGAGGGCTGACCGCGGGCGGCGGCGGGCACGCGCTACGCCGCCGCTCCGTCATGTGCGATCGCTGGCCAGCAGCCCGAAGATCAGGCTGTCGCGCACGCCGATATGGGTTTCCCATTCGGCGCGCAGTCGGCCTTCCAGCGCAAAGCCCAGCCGCTCCAGCAAGCGGATCGATGCGATATTGTCCGGATCGACATCGGCGAAGATGCGGCGCAGGCCCATCGCGCCGAACCCGTGCGCGATCACGGCCTTCACCGCTTCGGCCGCGATCCCCCGGCCCCAGGCGCGGCGATCGAGCGCGTAGCCGATCTCGGCCACCCCCGGCCGCCGCACGCCGATCGCGATCCGGCCGACGACCTCACCCGCCTCCACCATCACCCAGGCCGGCCATTCGTCGCTGGGTGAGATCCACGCCCGCAGCGCCTCGACATCCGAAAAGGGCGGGCTGGACCAGAAGCGCATCGCCTCCGGATCGGAAAAGAGCGGGAACAGTGCTTCCGCATCGCCCCGCGCGATCGGGCGCAGCGCCAGCCGCTCGGTCGCAAGCGGCGGGATCACGCGGTCAGCGCGGAAACCAGCGCCTTCACCTTCTTCTGCCGCCACTGCGGCGTCGGCGCGACCAGCCAATAGGCCTGGGGATCGGGGCGCGGGTCGCCGATGGCCGTCACCCAGCCGCTCGCCAGATCCGCTTCGGCCAGCAGCGCGGGCACGCAGGCGCGGCCGACGCCGTTGGCCGCCGCATCGATTGCCAGCCCGGCATCGCCGACGCTCAGTGTCGGCACCGTATCATCGCCCGCCGCGCAGCCCGGCCAGGCGATCAGCCCCGGCCCGCCGTCCGGCGCGCCCACGGTCACGATCGCGCCTTCAGCCAGCTTCACGCCTTCCATCTCGCCCTTGTCGGCGGTCAGCCGGATCGCAAGGTCGAGATTGGCCTGGGTGAAGTCGAGCTCGTCGTCCGCCGCCAGCAAAACGAACCGCAGGTCGGGATCGGTGCGCGCATAATCGGCCAGCCGCCGGCTCAGCCATTTCTGGGTAAAGTCGCGCGGCGCGGCGATCGTCAGCGCCTTGGATGATTGCTGCGCCTGCATCGCGCGCACCGCTTCCTCGAACTGAAGGAAACCAGCACGCAGCGGCTCCAGCCCGCTCTCGCCTTCGGGGGTCAGCTCCAGCCCGCGCGCGGTGCGGCGGAACAGCACCACGCCGAGTACATCCTCCAGCGCGCGGATCTGCTGGCCGACCGCGGCCGGCGTCACCGCCAGCTCGTCGGCGGCGCGGGTGAACGACAAATGGCGCGCGGCCGCATCGAACACGCGCAGCCCGTTCAGCGGCAGGTGGGTCCGCTTCATTGCAGGCTCCCCTGCGCCACCGCGGGGCCGATCAGCGGAAAGCGCGGGATCGCGGCATCGAAGCTCGATCCATCCTCGCACACCATGTGATAGCTGCCTTCCATCGATCCGGTCGGCGTCTGCAGCGGGCAGCCGGAGACATAGTCGTAGGACGCGCCCGGCTCGATCACCGGCTGCTCGCCGACCACGCCCTCGCCCTGCACCTCGTGCCGGGCGCCGCGGCCATCGGTGATGATCCAGTGCCGCGTCAGCAGTTGCATCGCCTGCGGGCCGCTATTTTCCAGCCGGATATGATAGGCCCAGAACCACCGCCCGCGCGCCGGCTCGGACTGTTCGGCGAGGAAGCTCACCGACACCCGCACGATCAGCCCGCGCGTGCTGGCCTCGTGCGGAAACAGCGCCTTCACAGCCCGACCGCCGTCAGCGCCTGGTCGAAATCCTCGATCAGGTCGTCGGGATGTTCCAGCCCAACGTTCAGCCGCAGCATCCCCTCGCCCACCCCCATCTCAGCGCGCACCTCGGCGGAAAGGCCGCTGTGCGTGGTCGAGCAGGGATGCGTCATCAGCGATCGCGAATCGCCGATATTGTTTGAGATATCGACCAGCCGCATCGCATCCAGCAGCGCGTGCGCCTGGGTGCGTCCACCATCCAGCGTGAAGGCGATGATGGTGCCGCCCGCTTCCATCTGCCGCATCGCCAGCGCGTGTTGCGGATGGCTCTCGAGACCGGGATAGAGCAGCCCCGGCACGCGCCTTTCCAGATAGCGCGCCAGCGTCAGCGCAGTCTCGCTCTGTCGTCGGATGCGCAGGTCCAGCGTCTCCAAGCCCTTCAGCACCACCCAGGCGTTGAACGCGCTCAGCGTCGGCCCAGTGTTGCGCGTGAAGGGCAGCAGCGTGTCGAGAATGAACTTCTCGGTGCCGCAGACGACGCCGGCCAGCACCCGGCCCTGCCCGTCCATCATCTTGGTCGCCGAATGGGCGATGATATCCGCGCCATATTCGATCGGCCGCTGCAGCGCGGGGCTGGCGAACGCATTGTCGACCACCGTCGTGATGCCGCGTTCGCGCGCCAGTCCGCACACGGCTGCCATGTCGACGATGTCCAGCGTCGGGTTGGCCGGGGTTTCGAAGAAGAACAGCTTCGTCTCGGGGCGGATCGCATCGCGCCATTGGTCGATGTCGCGCCCGTCGACGATCGTGGTGGCGATGCCGAACTTCGGCAGCAGCGTATCGGTCAGCCAGCGGCACGATCCGAACGCGGCCCGCCCCGCCACCACATGATCGCCTGCGGAAAGCTGGCACAGCAGCGCCGCCGTCATCGCCGCCATGCCGCTGGCGGTGCCCCGCGCCGCTTCAGTGCCCTCCATCAGCGCCACACGCCGCTCGAACATGTCGACGGTCGGGTTCTGCAGGCGGGAATAGGTCATCCCCTCCTGCTCGCCCGCAAAGCGCGCGGCGGCATCGGCCGCGCAGTCATAGGCATAGCCGGATGTCAGGAACAGCGCCTCGCTGGTCTCGCCATATTCGGACCGCGCCGTGCCCCCGCGCACCGCGCGGGTGGCCGGGCGCCAGTTGGCGGTGATCGTGCGGTCCTGGCCGGTGGTGCGCTTCATGGCAGCGCTTTGCCCCCCGATGCGCCCTTCCGTCAATCGAGCGGTCGGGTCCTCCCTTGCCGCGGGGGACCATCGCATGAAAGGATGCATCAAATTCATAGGAGAGATGCATGGCCGAATCGCTCGAACAGATCCCGCTCACCCGGATTGACGGTTCGCCCGGCAGCCTTGGCGATCATGCCGGCAAGGTGCGGCTCATCGTGAACACCGCCTCCAAATGCGGCCTCACCCCGCAATATGAAGCGCTCGAGGTGCTCTACACCCGGTACCGTGACCAGGGGCTGGTCGTGCTCGGCTTCCCCGCCAATGATTTCGCGGGCCAGGAACCCGGCAGCGATGCCGAGATCGCGACCTTCTGCGAGACGAAGTTCAACGTCGATTTCCCGATGTTCTCGAAGGTGAAGGCGACGGGTGCGGACAAGCATCCGCTCTATGCCGCGCTCACCGCTGCGAAGCCCGCCGCCGAGGCCGACGCCGATTTTCGCGAGAAGCTGAAGGGCTATGGCATGACGCCGAACCCGGCGCCTGAGCTACTGTGGAATTTCGAGAAGTTCCTGGTCGCCCGCGATGGCCAGGTGGTGGCGCGCTTCTCGCCGGACATGGCGCCCGACGATCCCCGCATCGTCTCCGCGGTGGAGGCCGAACTCGCGAAATAGTCGCGCCTGCTAGCCGTTTCGGTTAGGATCGTCGCGCAAAGACAAGAAGTTGAGAGGATGAGACGATGGTCGATCTGGTGATCCGCGGCGGCACCGTCATCGATGGCACGGGTTCGCCCGGCTTCGTCGCGGATGTCGCGGTCGATGGCGGCCTGATCGTCGAGGTCGGCAAGGTCGCCGCGCGCGGCGATCGAGAGATCGATGCGGATGGCTTGCTGGTCACCCCCGGCTGGGTCGATATCCACACCCATTATGATGGCCAGGCGACGTGGGATCCGGTGCTCGATCCCTCGTTCAGCTCGGGTGTCACCACCGCGATCCTTGGCAATTGCGGCGTCGGCTTCGCGCCCGTCCGCCGCGGCGCGGAGGAGCGGCTGATCGAGCTGATGGACGGGGTCGAGGAAATCCCCGGCAGCGCGCTGCACGAAGGGCTGCGCTGGAATTGGGAAAGCTTCCCCGACTATCTCGACGTCCTCGATTCCACGCCGCGCACCTTCGATATCGGCGCGCTGATGCCGCACGGCCCGCTGCGCCTCTATGTGCTGGGGGACAAGGTCGGTACCGAGACCCCCGCCAACGATGCCGAAGTGGCGGAAATGGCGCGGCTGGTGGATGAAGGGATGCGCGCCGGTGCGTTCGGCCTGTCCAGCTCGCGCACCTCGGTCCACCGTACCGCATCGGGCGGGATGACGCCCGATTTCCGCGCGGACGAACCGGAACTGATGGCGATCGCCCGCGCCGTCGCCGCGCATCGCGGCCTCGTCGAATTCGCGCCCGAAGGTCTGGTCGGCGAGGATTATGACGCGCTCAAAGGCGAGATGGCACTCTACGACCGGCTGGTCGCGCAGACCGGGGTCGATGTGCATATGCTCGTGCTGCAGCCCAATCTCTATCCCAGCTTCTGGCGCGAACAGCTGGACTGGATGGACCAGGTCAATGCCGGCGGCCGCTCGCGCGCTTTCGCGCAGGTCAGCGGGCGCAGCATCGGCGCGCTGCTCAGCTTCCTGGGCACGCACCCCTTCATGGAACGGCCGACCTTCCTCGAAGTCCGCCGGTCGGTGCCCCCGTCACAGCTGATCGCCGAGCTGGCCAAGCCGGACATCAAGCAGCGCATCCTGGCGGAAACCGATCCGGAAGGGAGTTTCTGCGCCTTCCTGAACGCGCATTGGGATCGCTGCTACGATCTTGGCGAGGAAGCTGATTACGAACCCGACGAGAGCCGCAACCTCGTCCACCTCGCCGCGCGCACCGGCGTGCCTGTGCAGTCGCTGGCCTATGATGCGATGCTGGCCACCAGCCGCAATCCGCGCCTGCTGCTGGCGGTCAACAATTATGACGAGACCGGGCTCGAACATCTCGGCCAGCTGATGGCGCGAGATGCCGCGATCCTGGGCGCATCTGACGCCGGCGCCCATGTCATGACGATCTGCGATGGATCGATGAACAGCTTCATGCTCACGCACTGGGCGCGCGATCGCCGCCGCGGTGCCACGCTGCCGGTCGAACAGGTGGTCAGGATGATGACCGCGGATACCGCGCGCGCCTACAATCTGCGCGATCGCGGCCGCATCGCCCCCGGCCTTCGCGCCGACCTCAACGTGATCGATTTCGATGCGCTGAAGCTCGGCCGGCCGACCATCGTCGATGATCTGCCGGGCGGCGCCAGTCGCCTGCTCCAGTCGGTCAGCGGCTATCGCGCGACGATCGTGGCCGGCGTGCCCACCCGCGAGCATGACCAGGCGACCGGCGCCCGCCCCGGCCGCCTGCTGCGCCGCCAGGCGGCGTAACGCGCAGGCGTCCATCCATCGGCTTCCTGACAAGGCGTAGTAGGATCAGGCGCGCTCAGCTCGCCGGATCGATCATGAATTCGCGCAGTTCCTCTGCGCACCGGCACGCGACCGCGATCCTGCGTGCCCATTCGATCGCATCCGCGCGCGCCGGCAGTTCCAGGATCGTGAAGCCGCCAGTCAGTCGAACCCCCGGATAGGTCCCGGCCTCGACCGACCCGTCACCGGCCACCAGCACCGGGTCGACCTGCTCGTGGATACCGCCGGCGAACACATAGACGCCTGCAGCCTTCGCCTCTTCGATCACCGCGTGCGCGGCGGCGGAAACCGCCGGATAATCCTCCTCCGCCAGCAACATCGCCTCGCCGGGGAAGGAGATCAGATATTTGGGCATGCTCGGATCATGTCGAAAGCCCCGCCCCACGACAAGATTAGCCGGTCAGGCATCGACACGGGAATCCTCTAGATAGGGCGCCAGCAGTGCGCGCACATCGACCTGCGCCTTCAGCCGCGCGGCCAGCAGTGCGGTGCCGCTGATCTTGCGCTGCACGAACAGCAGGTCGGCCGGCGGAATGTGCCAGGCGGCCTGATCGGCGGCGACATCCATGCCCTGGTCCCGCAGCACGCCAACGAAGCCGCGATCGCCGAAATCGAACGCGCCGGGCTTGCCCAGTTCGGCGATCACCACGTCGATCATCTCGTCGATCCGCGTAAGGTGGTTCTGCACCGCGCCTTCGCCCACAAAGCCCGCCGCCAGCGCGGCGGCGCGGGTGGCATCGCGATCCCCCGCCATGCCGGCCTGCAGCAGCGCGCGATAGCCGCCCGATGTTTCTGCCGGCACCGGCCGCGCCGCCCCGAAATCGAGCAGCACCAGCCGGCCGCTGTCCGGCTGCCAGCGATAATTGGCGAAGTTCGGATCGGTCTGCATCACGCCGAATTCGAAGAGCTCGCGCAGCACCAGCCGGATCAGCGCGGTCATCGCCCGGTCGCGTTCGTCCTGCGGCGCTTCCGCCAGGCTCTCGATCGGCCGCCCCTCGACGAACGTCATCGCCAGCACCTGGGGCGTCGTGAATTCGGCATCACGCTCGGGCACCAGATAGTCGGGCGCATCCGCCAGCAGCCGGCCGAAGAGCGCCATCTGCTCGCTCTCGCGCACATAGTCGGCTTCTTCGCGCAGCTGCTCCTTGGCGGCGGCCAAGAGCGGCGCGATGTCCAGCCCGCGCGGCAGCAGGCCGGAGACGCGCAACAGCGTCGCCACATTGTCGACATCGGCCTCTATGCTCTGCGCGACACCCGGATATTGCACCTTGATCGCCAGATCGCGTCCGTCGCGCGTGGTGGCGCGGTGGACCTGGCCGATCGATGCCGCCGCGATCGGCGTGGCATTGAACCGCGCGAAACGGCTGCGCCAATCCTTGCCCCACTCCGCGGCCAGCACCTGCTGCAGCTGTTGCGGCGGCATCCGGTGCGCATTCTGGCGCAGCCGCGCCATGATTTCGGCCAGCTCTGGCGGCAGCATGTCGCCGGCATCCATCGAGATCATCTGGCCCAGCTTCATCGCCGCGCCGCGGAGGTGCGACAGCCGATCGGCGACGCGGCCGACATTGGCCGGCGTCAGCAGCATCTCGCGCATCCGCGGCCGTTCGCCATCCGCCAGCCGGCGCGCGCCTTCGGCCAGCATCCCGCCCGCCACGCCGCCCGCCAGCCGGCCGAACTGGCCGAAGCGTGACAGCCGCCCGCTCGGCACCGCCCGCGCCCGCGGATCAATCCGGTCGTCGGGCGCCTCGTCGCTCACCCGGTCACCAGCCCATGCTGCCGGGTACGCCCTTGAACGGGCCGGCGAAGCGGCTGGTGATCCATCCGCCATAAAAGCCGCCGGGCTGCGGCGTCACCGTCTCGCCATCCACGGTACAGCGATCGAACGGGGTAGCGTAGAAAGCGACATGGTCGCGCAGCATCGCGAACGGCGCGGTCGGGCTCGGATAGCTCCAGCCGACGCGCGGCAGCACGATGCCGCCGAGCACCACATCCCAATAGGCCGCCGACCCCTTCCATTCGCAGAAGGAACTGCCCGCCGCCCGGCGCAGCACGCCTGCGCGGATATCCTCGGGCGGGATATAATAGCTTGGCGGATGGCTCGTTTCGAGCGTGCGGATCGCCCGGCGCGTCTCGGCGATCACGACCCCGCCATGCTCGATGCGGATATGCGCCGCGCTCGGCTCGGCGATCGCGGGGCGCGGGAAATCCCAGACGCTTTCCTGTCCCGGTGCTGCCGGGTCCGGGCGCGGCCTCATGCCGTCCGCCGCTGGCGCAAGGCCCTTTGCAGACGCGGCCGCCCGCGCAGGAAAAGACGATAGGCTCGCTCGAGCAGCGCCAGCACGATCGGGTTGCGCGCGGCCAGGCCGATCGGCCGCAGCAGCGGGATCGCCCGCCACATCGCCGCGAATGCCGCCGCGCCGGAAAGCATCACGCCATCCTCGCGCGCATGGAAGCGATCCAGCAGCGCGCCGCGATCGATCGGGCACACAGCCGCCGGATCGGCCGCATCCACGAACCGGATCGCGCCTGCCCGATCGAGCCGGCGCATGAAAGCGATCTCGCGGGCGCACAGCGGACAGGTGCCGTCATGCCAGACTGTCAGGTCGACCATGAAACCCATGTAGGATGCCCGGCGCGCATTGCGCCTCCCCATCCCGAAATTCTTGCGCGTCGGCTGCTCCCCACCCCCCGGAAAATCACTTGATAATGAGATTGACTCGCATTAGTCGGCAGGCATCCACAGGGGGACATGATGCGTTCAGTTACGTCGCTTGCCACGCTTGCCATCGCTTCGCTCGTTGCCGCGCCGGCGCTGGCCGAAGCCTTCGATGCCAGTGACGATATCATCGTGCTCGGCCAGCTCGAAGCCAGCAACGCTGCAACCAAGACCGACACGCCCGCGATCCTGACCCCACAGCCGGTGACCATCGTTTCGGCCGATCTGCTCGAGGCGCAGGGTGCGGTGTCGATTTCCGATACGCTGAACTATGTCGCTGGCGTCCAGGCGAACCCCTATGGCCCCGACAGCCGCATCGACAGCAATTTCGTGCGCGGCCTGAACGCGCTCCAGTTCCGCGATGGCATGCGCGACGTATTCAGCTTCTACGCCACGATCCGCGCCGACCCCTATAATTTCGACAGTGTCCAGGTGCTGCGCGGCCCCTCGTCGGTGCTGTTCGGACAGGGCTCGCTCGGCGGTCTCGTCAATCTAAACAGCAAGCTGCCTTCGTCGGAGGCGGCCGGCGAAGTGTCGCTGCGCTATGGGTCGTTCGATCGCAAGGAAGCGCTGGTCGATGTCACCGGGCCGATTACGGGCGATCTGGCCGCGCGCTTCGTCGCTCGCGTGCGCGATGCCGGCACCCAGGTCGATTTCGTGCCCGATGATCGCATCATGATCGCGCCGTCGATCACCTGGTCGCCCGGCACCGCCACCGATATCACGCTGCTCGGCCTCTATCAGGAGGATGACGGCGGCTCGACCTCGCAGTTCCTGCCGGTCGTCGGGACGCTGCTGCCCAACCCCAACGGCCGGCTGCCGTTCGATCGCTTCATCGGCAAGCCCGGCTGGGATCGCTATGACGGCCGGCTGCTGCAAGGCACCGCACTCGTCAATCACCGCTTCAGCGAAAGCGCCCGGCTCAGCCTGAAGGCGCGCTACATCGACAGCGACCTGACCTACTTCACCCATTATCCCGACAGCTATTCCAACCCAGCCAATCCCTATGTCCTGCTCGATCCCGCGACCGGCACGCCGGTGATCGATCCGCTGACGGGGGTGGCGGTGCGCGACACCAACCAGCGCACGATCGGCCTCTATGCCGATGGCAGCCGCGCGCGGATGGAGATCTTCTCGACCGACAACAACCTCCAGCTGAAGTTCGATACCGGCGCCAACATCGAGCATGTCCTGCTCGCCGGCGTCGATTACAGCTGGAACCATGTCCGCAAGGTCGGCGGCTTCGCATTCGAATATATCGACATCTATGATCCCGACTATGCCGCCCTCTCCGACTTCGGCGGCGGCCTGCCCCAGCCCGCCGGTCCGTCCGAGGATGTCGAGCAGACCCAGCTAGGCTTCTATCTCCAGGATCAGATCCGGCTCTGGGATCGCGTCTCGATCGTGCTCGGCGCTCGCCGGGATCGGGTGACGAGCAGCGCGTTCGGCGCGCCCAAGGTCAAGCAGAACGCCACCACCTTCCGCGCGGGCGTCATCGGCGAGATCCTGCCCGGCCTCTCGCCCTTCTTCAGCTATACCGAAAGCTTCGAGCCGATCGCCGGCACCGCCAGCAACGGCAATCCGTTCGTGCCGAAATCGGGCAATCAATATGAAGCGGGGATCAAGTATGAGCTCAACCCCGCCAGCCTGATCACGATCACCGGATACCGGATCAAGGAGAACAACCGTCCGGTGGACGATCCCACCACGCCCGATCCGTTCGATCAGCGCCAGGCCGGCTCGCTCACTTCCAAGGGCATCGAGTTCGAGGCGCGCACCGAGCTGCCGGGCCGGCTGCAGCTGATCGCCAACTACAGCTATAACGAAGCCGAGATCGACGGCACCAACCAGCAGCTTGAGAATGTGCCCAAGCACAATGCCTCGATCTGGGCGGCACGCAGCTTCGATCTGCCCGGCGACATCGGCCTCCGGCTGGGGGCGGGCGTGCGCTATGCCGGCGAGAACAAGTCGTTCGGCTTCGCCTTCCCGAACGGCATCACCACGCCCGATTACACGCTGGTCGATGGCTTCGCCGAATTCCGCTGGCAGCGCTGGAGCCTGGCGATCAACGCCACCAACCTGCTGGGCAAGGATTATTATTCGGCCTGCCTGGCCCGCGGGGACTGCTTCAACGGCGCCGAGCGCAACGTCTTCGGCACGCTGAGCTACCGGTTCTGATGGAGCCCGCAGGCACCTCGCTCTGGCTGGCATCGGCGCTTGCGGCCGCGGCCGTCGGCGTGCTGCGCTTCGCCTGGTCGCGGCCCAGCCGGTCGCTGCTGTGGAACGGCATCGGCTGGGGCCTGCTGCTGCTGGCGCTGGTTGCGGGTGCCGCGATTGCCGGCGCCTGGGGGGTGTCGATCGTCGCGCTGGTCGCGATCCTGGCGGCGTTCGCGCTGCTCGCGCTCGCCGGATGGCGATCGCCGGCCGGCCGCGCCGCTGCCGCCAACCGTCGCGCCGGGATGATGCCTGAGGCGGGGGAAGCGTGGCGGATCGGCGGCCGGCTGACGACCTTCCTGATCGTGATCCCCGGTGGCTTCCTTGCCGCCGCCGCGCTCGCGCTCACCATGCGGGGATCGGCGATGCTGCTGGGCTGGGGGGAGGCCAACGCCAACGTCGCGGCTTTCTTCATGCTGCCGATCGGCTGGGCAGTGGTCGCCACAATCATCCTGATGCAGGATCGCCGCCGCTCCCAGGTCGGCACGCTGCTGGCCTGCGGCATCGTCGGCCTGCCGACCATCGTGACGGGATTGATCGCATGAACCTGATGCCCAGCCCCGCGGTCGTGAAGAAGGGCCTGTCCGCCCACGCCGCGATCGGCTTGCTGGCAGGCGCCCTGCTCTATCTGGTCTGCCTCAGCGGATCGCTGCTGGTGTTCTATGAGGAACTTCAGCGCGCCGAACAGGGCGCCGCGCCGGAAATGGCGCGGATCGATCCCGACGCGGTTCAGCGCGGCATCGCCGCGGTGATGGCCAGTGAACGCGGCAAGCCGCCGACGACGCACCTCTACGTGCACCTGCCCGTGCCCGAACTGCCACGCGCCACCATCACCACCGACAGCCAGGCCGTGCATCTCGATGCGCAGGGTGCGATCGTGATGCCGGAGGAAAATGCGTGGTCCGATTTCCTCTACGCCCTCCATTACACGCTGCACCTGCCAGGCGCGATCGGCATGGCGATCGTCGGCATCCTGGGCATGCTGATGGTTGCGCTGGCGATCACCGGGCTGGTCGCGCATCCGCGCATCTTCCGCGATGCCTTCCGGCTGCGCACGCGCCACAAGGGCGGGGTGGCGCTGGCCGATTGGCATAACCGGCTCAGCGTCTGGACGTTGCCGTTCGGGCTCGCGCTGTCGATCACCGGCGCGGTCATCGGGCTCGGCGGTGTCACTGCCTGGTTCCTCGCCGAACGCTATTATGGCGGCGACGTCGAGGCAGCCTATGCGCCGGTGTTCGGTGACGAGCCGGAGCATAATGCCGCCCGCGCGCCGGTGCCCGATGCTGCCGCAGCGCTGCGCTACATGGGCGCCACCTATCCGCAGGTCGCGATCAGCTATGTCGTGCTGCACGATCCCGGCACGGCGGGCCAGCATGTCCAGCTGGTCGGCGGCCATCCGCGCCGACTGATCTTCGGCGAATATTATGCGTTCGATGCCGCCGGCCGGTTCAAGGGCACCGCCGGCCTCGCCGATGGCGCGATCGGGAAGCAGGCGGCGGCCTCCAACTACAGCCTGCATTTCGGAAACTATGGCGGCCTGCCCGTCAAGATCGCCTACGCCTTGTTCGGGCTTGCGCTCACCGTCGTCAGCGCGACCGGCGTCTATATCTGGCTGGGCAAGCGCGAACGGCGCGGCACGCGGGAACCGCGGCTGCGCGCCGCCTGGCACGGCGTCGTCTGGGGCGCACCGGTTGCGTTCGGCGCGACGCTCGTGGCCCGCTTCGCGCTTGGCAACGGTGCGCCGTTCATCGCTATCTTCTGGTCGGTGCTGGGGCTCTGCATCATTGGCCTCGTGCTGCGCGCCGGTCGCGGCGCAGCGCAGAAACCATTGTCCTACAGCCCACCAGCTGAAGTATAAGGCAGTCGTTGGTCCCTTGTCGGCGGCCGGCTCTTTGAACCGTCGATCACGAACAGCGCCCGTTTGACAGGCACAGAGCTGCGCACAAGCGCTGCTTTCGCTGCTTTCGGGTAACCGAATACCCGTCCGCTGATCCACTCAGAGCTGCGCCAGCACCGCATCGCCCATGGCGCGAGTCGATAGCGTGCCGCCCAGATCCGCCGATCGCGCCCCATCCGCCAGCGCGGCCGCCACTGCCGCCTCGATCCGGTCGGCCTGCTCCGCCATGCCCAAAGAATAGCGCAGCATCATCGCGGCAGACAGGATCGTCGCCAGCGGATTGGCCTTCCCCTGCCCGGCAATATCCGGCGCGGATCCGTGGATCGGCTCGTAGAGCCCCTTCTGCCCGGCATCGAGCGAGGCTGATGGCAGCATCCCGATCGATCCCGCGCACATGCTGGCCTGGTCGGACAGGATGTCGCCGAACAGGTTGCCGGTCACGATCACGTCGAACTGGCCGGGATCGCGTACCAGCTGCATCGCGGCATTGTCGACATACATGTGGCTCAGCGCGATATCCGGATAGTCGGCCGCCGTCTCGATCACCACGTCGCGCCACAGCTGCGATGTTTCCAGCACATTGGCCTTGTCGACCGAACAGAGCCGCCCGCGCCGCGCCCGCGCCGTCTCGAACCCGACCCGGGCGATCCGCCGCACCTCGGCCTCGTCATAGGCCATCACGTCATAGCCCTGGCGCAACCCGCCCGCCGTGGTGCGCATCCCCTTCTCGCCGAAATAGACGTCGCCGTTCAGCTCGCGCACGATCACTAGGTCGATCGCGCGCGCAATTTCCGGCCGCAGCGCCGATGCGTCGGCCAGCTCGGGGAACAGCCGCGCCGGGCGCAGATTGGCGAACAGCGCCAGTTCGCGCCGCAATCCCAGGATCGCCTGTTCGGGGCGCAGGCTGCGCTCCAGCCCGTCGCATGCCGGGTCGCCGACCGCGCCGAACAGGATCGCATCCGCGCGCCGCGCCAGATCCAGCGTCTCCGGCGGCAGCGGATGGCCCGCCAGCCGGTATGCGGCCCCACCGACTGGCGCTTCCTCGAACGACAGCGCGCCCCCGCACACTGCATCAAGCACGCGGCGCGCTTCGACGATCACCTCGGGGCCGATCCCGTCTCCCGGCAGCAGCGCGATCAGCATCCCATGTCCCCCTCGATCGATGGCGCGGGGTCTGTGCCGCGCGCGCCGCCGGCTGGCAAGCCGCTCAGGTCACCCGGCCGCGCATAGCGAAGCGCGGATCGCGCCAGCGCTCGTCGCGCATGATCCCGCCCAATATCTCACCCGCCATCCAGACGTCCTCGAACGACAGGGTCAGCGGTGTCAGGCCGAAGCGCAGAATATCGGGCGCGCGGAAATCGCCGATCACTCCGTCCGCGATCAGCGCCTGGCAGATCGCGAACGCCTCCGGGTGCGCGAAGCTGGCATGGCTGCCGCGCCGCGCCGGGTCGCGGCTGGTGACGAGTTGCAGCGCCGGCGCCTCGGCCGCGATGCGATCGGCCAGCAGCTCGAACAGCGCAGCGGACTTGGCGGCGATCGCATTCGGGTCCGCCTCGAGCATCAGGTCCACCCCCGTCTCCAGCGCGGCCAGCGCCAGGATCGGCGGCGTGCCCGCCAGGAAGCGATCGACGCCAGGCGCGGGCGCATAATCGTCGCCGAACGCGAACGGATCGGCATGGCCCATCCAGCCGCTGATCGGCGATGCCAGCGCCGCCTGGTGCCGCTCGGCCACGAAAAGAAAGGCCGGCGCGCCCGGCCCCCCGTTCAGATATTTGTAGCCGCAGCCGACCGCCAGGTCCGCGCCGGACCCGTTCAGATCGACCGGCACCGCGCCGACCGAATGGCTCAGATCCCACAGGCTGAACGCGCCCGCCGCCGTCGCCGCGGCGGAAATCGCTGCCATGTCGTGCCGGTGACCGCTCTTGTAATGGACATGGGTCAGCAGCACGACTGCGGTGTCCGGCCCGATCGAGCCTGCGATATTGCCCGCCGCCGCCCGCGTCACGCGCACCCCCGGCAGCAGCCCGGCGACGCCATCGGCGATGTGCAGGTCGGTCGGGAAATTGCCGGGCTCGGTCAAGATCTCCGCCCGCCCGCTGGCGCGCACTGCCGCGGCCAGCAGCTTGAACAGGTTCACCGAGGTCGAATCGCAGGCGATCACCTCGTCTGCCGCTGCGCCGATCAGCGGTGCGATCTTGCCGCCCACGCGCTGCGGCGCGCCGATCCAGTCCGCCTCGTTCCAGCTGCGGATCAGCCGCTCGCCCCACTCCTGCGCCACCGCCGCCCCGATCCGCGCCGCCGTCGCCCGCGGCAGCGCGCCCAGCGAATTGCCATCGAGATAGATCGTGCCGGCAGGCAGCGCGAACCGATCGCGGAAGCCGGCCAGCGGGTCGGCGCGATCCGCGGCGCGCGCGTCGGCCAGGCTGTCGATGCTCATCGCGCCATTGCCTTGCCGGCGCCGGCCATGCAGGTCTCTGTCATACCCGGCTCGTGCGAGAGGATGCCGTTCATGTCCAGCCCCAGCGAAGCGGCGATCGCCGGCGACGAAGCATCCCGCGATCAGGGGCTGGTCCGCGCGATCGGCACGGCCGGGCTTGCGCTGGCGATCGTCAACGGCGTGGTCGGTGGCGGCATCTTCGTGCTGCCCGCCTCGCTTGCCGATGCGGTCGGGCCGGCCGCGCCGCTGGCGTATCTGCTGTGCGCGGTCGCGATGGGCGCGGTGGTGATCTGTTTCGCCGAAGCCGGCAGCCGCGTGCCGACCAGCGGTGGCAGCTACGGCTATGTCGAAGCCGCGTTCGGATCGCGCGCCGGCTTCGTCACCGGCATGTCGGTCTGGCTGTCGTCGGCACTGGCCTGTGGCGGAATCGCGGCTGCGCTGGCGGCGGCGATCGCGGCACTGGTGCCGGCGCTCGGCAACAGCGGCGGGCGGGCGGTCGTAATCGTCGCTGCGGTCGGCGGTATCGCGTTCGTCAACGCACTGGGCGTTCGGTCCGGCGCGCGGCTGACGTCGATCGCGACGATCGTGAAGCTGATCCCGCTTGGCGTGCTGCTGCTGCTCGGCACCGCCACGATCGACTGGTCGGCGCTTCCGCCACCGACGGTGGCGCTGGGGGAAGCCGATATCGGCCGCGCGGTCATCCTCGCGCTGTTCGCCTTCAGCGGGATGGAAACCGTGCTGGCGTCCAGCGGTGAGGTGAAGCGACCGTCCCGCACGGTGCCACGCGCGACAATGCTGGGGATGGGGTTCGTGCTGGTGCTCTATATCGGCCTGCAGTTGGTAACGCAGGGCCTGCTCGGCGATGCGCTCGCGCGATCCGCGACGCCGCTGGCCGATGCGATCGCGGTGATCGATCCGCGTCTGCGGATTCTGCTGCTGGTTGGCACCGCGCTGTCGCTGCTCGGCTGGATCGCCAGCGACATCATCGGCGCGCCCCGGGTGCTGTTTGCGTTCGGCCGCGATGGCCTGCTGCCGGCCGCGCTCGGCCAGCTGGATCCACGCAGCCGCGCGCCGGTGATCGCGATCGTGGTCCATAGCCTGGTGGTGCTGGCACTCGCGCTCAGCGGCACCTTCGTGCAACTCGCGATCCTGTCGTCGCTGTCGACCGCGATCATCTATTTCGCCGCCTGCGCCGCGGCCTGGGCGCTGCATCGGCGCGACATCGCGGTGCTGGGCGATCCGCTTTCCTTCCGCATCCTGCCGCTGGCCGCGCTGGCCGGCATGGCGTGCATGATCGCGATCGTGGCGCTGGCGAGCCCGTCCGAAATGCTGGCACTTGCCGGCCTCGTCGCCGGATCGATCGCGATCCATGCGGTGGCGACACGGCGGCGCGCGGCTTAACGCGCGGCGAACGCGGCCTCGATCGCGCGCACCGTCGCCGCCCAGGCCGGGGTCTCAGGAGCAATCAGCTCGACATGTCCCTGCGCCGGCACCTCGATCGAGCGGACGGCCTGCCGCCTGGCGCGCGCCTTTGCGACAAAGCTCACCGCGATCGAGGGCGGCGCGATCCGATCGGCCGCGCCGGTAACCAGCGTTAGTCCCGCCCCGATCGGCAGCAGCCGATCCGCCGAGGTATCGACGAACGGATCCGGCCGCGCTGCAGTGACCGGGCCGACAAGCCGCGGCACGCTACCGACACCGCAGTCATTGCCTGGCAAATCGCGCGCCATCGGCAGATCAGGCAGCGCACCGATGCCGATGGCGGCCACGATCGGCAGCGGCTTCGCGGACCGAAGGGCGCTGCCCTGCGGCAGCCGATGGCGCCCGGCCGCCCAGAACGCCAGATGCCCGCCCGCCGAATGACCGACCGCGACGATCCGGTCGGTCCGCAGGCCATATCGGGGGCCGATCCCGCGCAGCAGATCGGTGGCCGCCGCGATATCCTGAAAGGTGCCCGGATAGCCGCCGCCCGGCCGGTCGACGCCGCGATACTCGATATTCCAGACCGCGTAGCCGCGTTTGGCGAGATCGGCAGCGATCCAATCCATGATGCTGGCATCGGCAATGTCGCTCTGCCAGCAACCACCGTGAATCATCAGCACGGTACGATGCGGGCCCTTGCCGGCGGGCAGCCATAGCTGGCCGTGCTGCAGCGGATCCGAACCATAAGCGATGCGGATCGCACCGGTCGGGTGCGGCCGACTCAGCAGATCGGGCCAGCGCATGAGGGCGGGCGGCTGCGCTTCGGCCATCACAACCCCTCCAACCAGTGCGATCGCCGTCAGTGCCGCAAGAACGCGCCTCACGCCATCAGCACCGCGCCCGCGGCCGTCAGGCGCAGCGCGGAATCCAGCGGGATATCCGCACCATGTTCGCTCGCTGCCCATTCGGCGGCCAAAGTCGCGCGATCGCGGCTACCGTCGAGCAATTGGATGAAGGCGCGCGCGCGGACATCCTCCATCGCGACAGTACGGTGGTCCAGCGATGCGATCGCCGGGAAACCGTGCGCGATCTGCACACGTGCCAGCGGGCTTGCGACCGGTCGCTCGCCCGGTGCCAGCGTATAGCGGCCGGGCGTCATGTGCAGGCCCAGGAAACCGGCGTCGAACATGCGCGACAGGGCATGCAGCCGATCGGGATCATCGAACAGATCCGCCACCGCGATCCGCGCCGGCCAGGCGGCCGTGATCCGCTGCATCGCCTGGTCGAGTTCGGCATCGCGCAGTTCGAACACGCTGTCGTCGATCACGTAATCGCCTTCGGGGCGGCGCTGCGCACGGCTGGCGGCATGAAGCGCGGACAGGCGCCGCGGATCGAAGCGGCGTGCGGGGTTCCGGCCCGCGCGCACGAACAGGCTGCTTCGAAAATAGCGGCCCTCCTCATAATCCGCGCTCTGCGCCCGCCGCAGCACGGCACCCGGCACATCCTCCACTTCGTCCGGAAGGAAGGACTGGTCGATCGCTTCATTCGCCGCCTCCCCCAGCCACTCCAGATCGTTTGCCGCGGCCGCGGCGGCGACCTCGCTCAACGTTTGCGGATGGTAACAGTCGCCAAGCTCGTCGTGGATCAGCACCTCGTCCGGCCGGTCGAGCATCGCGCGGCACAGCTGGCGCATCACCGCGACAACGCCCTCCTCCTTCTCTTCCGGAGCCTGCGCGAATTCACTGAGGAAGGCGCGCGCACGCACGATCCGCAGTTCGGTATCGTCGATACCGGCCAGTTCATGTTGCAGCATGTCCCGGATCGCCAGTCGCAGCCAGCCGCCGGGCTTGGCATTGTAGCTGATGAAGGCGACGCCGTCCGGTGCCAGCACGCGTCCGATCAACGCCATCGTCGCCTCACGCACAGCATCGGGCACCCAGGCATAGACGCCGTGCGCGATCACATAATCATATTCGCCGTCGATCGCGCCGGCCGCCGCGTCGAGGATATCCATCTGCGCGATCTCGACATTGCGAATGCCTGCCAGCTCGGCCCATTTGCGGCCACGCGCCACCGCGCTTGGCGCCAGATCGAAGCTCAGCAACCGCGTTTCGGGCCAGGCCACGCCCAGCGCCAGCAGGTTCATCCCGTCACCGCCGCCAATCTCCAGCACGCGCGCCGTCTCGATCGGCGGCGCGCGCAGCCCGTGCAGCGCCGCCAACACGGCCATGCGATCGGGCGTGGTCTGCGCGAAGATGGCGGTGGGGTAGGCTATCCTGTCGTAAGCTGTAGCGATCGGCGCATCAGTCAAGTCGGCATCCTTTGATCTCGTAGCCGGCGAGCCCGAAGTTGGAATATTTCACCTGATCGCTCTGGTTGCCGCCCAGGATCCGGACCGTCTTTTCGTCGCCCGACACATAGAAACCAACATGGTAGCCGGTCGTCGATCCTGTCGCACTGGTAAAGCCCGGTGTCCGCTTTTTGATGACGATGATGCAGCCCGACTGCGGCTTGTCGAGCTTGCGGCCCCAGTCCAGCCAACTGCGCGCCAGCGCGCTCTTGGTGCCGGTACCACCCCCCTGTTCGACCACCCAATTCACGAACGACGAACACCAAGGTGTCTCGTCATCCGTCGCGCGCAGCGTGGTCGTCGCGTGATAATCGATGATGCGCTGGGTATGCTTGCCTGGCAGCGCATCCTCACGAATGCCGATCTCGGCCTTGGCGATCTCCAGCCAGGACTTGCCAACGCCCTTGCCTTTGATCGGCGGCTGGTCCTGCATGATCGGCATCTTGCCGATCGGCCTCATGTCGAGCGCGGCCAGCGTCTTCGGGCCGACCTCGCCATCTTCGGTCAGCCCTTTGGCCTTCTGGAAGCGCTTGACGGCCCGCTCCGTCTGATGGCCGAAATCGCCATCAGCCTTCAGGTTGGGGCTGGGCTTCAGTGCGCTGTTGAGCAGGATCTGAATCTGCCGGACCTTGTCGCTGCGGTCGTGAAGCTTTAGAATCGTCATCCGAAAATCCCCCGATAGCTGCGACCTATCGATAGATGCGCGCCAGCTTCCACGAACCGGCGTCGTAGGCGAACATCATGGTGCCGACCGTGAAGCTGCCGCCGCCGTCCGCGCATGACGGCGCAGGTGGAGTGGCAGTCGCTTTGATCAGCGCATGCTGCGGATATGCTTCCTCCTTCAGTCCGGTATCAGCCGCTATGAGTTCCGGCACAGCCGCGATGAAAGCCGCCCGGTCCAGCGCGCCCGGCGGCTCATCGTCCAGCGTGCCCCGGGTTTCGAGCGGGAAACGTGCCATCCCGGCCAACGCACCGGCGTCTTCGGCCAGCGCGGCACTGCGAAACGCCTTCCAGAACGGGCCGGCGGCAGTCTCACAGTTCGCCGTTCTTGCCGGTGGATCGGTCGGCGCGGCGGCACCGCAGGCGCTGGCGCCCAGCATCAGCGCGATCGCCAGCGTCGTCATGCGGATCATTGGGCGGCGGCCTCTGCCATCGCGGCGGGGGCCGGTATGTCCTGCGCCGGCACCGGCGCTTCCTCCGCGGCAGACGTCGTGCCGAAGCTGTAGACGAAGCCGTCACCGCCGACCCCGACATGGATCAATTCGACCTCTTCGCCCGACATCTGCCGTTCCAGCAGCGCGATCGACAGTTCGGGGAGCATCGTATTGGTCAGAATGGCATCGATCATGCGGCCGCCGGATGCCACCTCGTTGCAGCGTGACACGATCAGATCGACGACATCCTCGCCATAGCTGAAGCGGATGCCGTGGTTTTCCTGGATACGCTTCACGATCCGGTTCAGCTGCAGCTTCACGATCCCCTTCAGCATGGACGGCGACAGCGGGTAATAAGGCAGCACCAGCAGGCGACCGAGCAGCGCCGGCGGGAACACCTTCAGCAATTCAGGGCGCAGCATCGTCGCCAGCGCCTCGGCATCGGGCTTCATCTCCTCGTCTTCCGAGGCATTCATGATCAGATCGGTGCCGACGTTCGATGTCAGCAGGATCAACGTGTTCTTGAAATCGATGAACCGTCCTTCGCTGTCGTTCATGAACCCCTTGTCGAACACCTGGAAGAACATCTCGTGCACGTCCGGATGCGCCTTCTCGACCTCGTCGAGCAGCACCACCGAATAGGGTCGCCGACGCACCGCCTCGGTCAGCACGCCGCCCTGGCCGTAGCCGACATAGCCCGCCGGCGCGCCCTTCAGCGTGGAGACGGTATGCGCCTCCTGAAACTCGCTCATGTTGATGACGATCATCGAATTGTCGCCCGAATAGAGCAGTTCCGCCAGCACATGCGCTGTTTCGGTCTTGCCGACGCCGGAGGGGCCGCACAGCATGAACACGCCCTGTGGCTTGTTGGGATTGTCCAGCTTGGCGCGGCTCGTCTTGATGCGCTTGGCGATCGCATCCATCGCATAATCCTGGCCGACGACGCGCTTCTTCAGCTCGTTCTCGATCACCAGCACGGACTGGATCTCGTCCTTGACCATCCGGCCAATCGGAATGCCGGTCCAGTCACCCACCACCGCCGCCACCGCATCGGCATCGACCACACCGAACACCATCGGCTCGTCGCCATGCGCCGCAGCCATCGCCAGGATCGCCTCGTCCAGATCCTTGCGCAGTTCGAGTTCCTCGGCCGGCACCTCGCCCTCGGCCGCCTTGCGCGCTTCGGAAAGTCTGCCACGCGCCGCGACCATCCGCGCCAGCGCCGATTTCTCGCCCGCCCACTTGGCGTTTACCGCATCGAGTTCGGACTGCGCGGCGGCGATCGCCTCGTCCAGCTTCGCTACCCGATCGACCTTGCCATATTGGCCGTCCGCCTCGCGCTGCGCGATCTCGCGCTCCACGTTCAGCAGCTCGACCTTGCGCAGCCGGTCCTCCACTTTCGCCGGCGTCGCATGCTGCGACACCGCGACGCGCGCGCAGGCAGTGTCCAGCAGGCTCACCGCCTTGTCGGGCAGCTGGCGCGCGGGGATGTAGCGCTGCGACAGCTTCACGGCGGCTTCGACCGCCTCGTCCAGCACGACGATCTTGTGGTGCTTCTCCATGATCGGGCTCACCGACCGCAGCATCGCGATCGCATTGGCGGTGTCGGGCTCGGGGCAGTCGACGGTCTGGAACCGGCGGGTCAGCGCCGGATCCTTTTCGAAATACTGGCGATATTCGGCGCGGGTGGTGGCACCGATGGTGCGCAGCCGGCCGCGGGCCAGCGCCGGCTTCAACAGGTTAGCAGCATCGCCCGTGCCCGCCTGCCCGCCGGCACCCACCAGCGTATGCGCCTCGTCGATGAACATGATGATCGGCTTGGGGCTGGCCTCCACCTCGTCGATCACCTGGCGCAACCGCTTCTCGAACTCGCCCTTCACCGATGCGCCGGCCTGCATCAGGCCGATGTCGAGCGCACGCAAAGTCACGTCGCGCAGGACTGGTGGCACGTCACCATCCGCCAGACGGCGCGCGAAGCCCTCGGCTACCGCTGTCTTGCCGACCCCTGCTTCGCCGATCAGCATCGGATTGTTCTGCCGGCGGCGCAGCAAGATATCGACCAGCTGGCGCACCTCCGCATCGCGGCCGACTATCTTGTCGATCTTCCCCTCTCGCGCCTGCGCGGTGAGATCGACCGAATATTTCTCGAGCGCGCTGCCTTCCGCGGTCGGCGCGGTACCGCCCTCGCCGCCCGAAACCGCGGTGGGCGCTGTGCCCCCCGCTTCGGTCTGCTCCTTCGATTGCACCGTGACGCTGGCGAATTCGCTGGCGATCTTGTCGGCATTTATCTTCCGGAACTCGCCCGAGATACCGATCAGCGCGTTCTTCAGCGATTGCGTCTTCAGCATGCCATACATCAGATGGCCGGTGCGCACCTTGCCCGCGCCGAACTGTAGCGACGCATAGAGCCAGCCCCTTTCGATCGCCTCTTCGATCAGCGGCGAGAAATCGCTGATCGAAGTGGCGCCACGCGGCAATCCGTCGAGGACCGCGACGATATCCTTGGCAAGGCGGGTATCGTCCACGCCGAAAACCGTCCGCATCGAGGCGAGATCGTTGGACGGGTCCTGCACCAGGATGTGCAGCCAGTGGACCAGCTCGACATAGGGGTTGCCGCGCATCTTGCAGAAACCGGTCGCGGTCTCGATCGCCTTCAATGCGGTCTGGTTGAGACGCCCGAACAGGGCGGAACGGCTGATCTCGCTCATATCGTCACAACTCCCCCGAGGCGGCAGCCGATGGCCGCGCGCGAATCATGCCGCCCGCCTTGCGGTGCGGCGCCTGAGATGTGCGTCCCGCCTTATCTTATTGCTTTCTGTCGGCTTGCGAAGCCACCCCGTCCAGCCCAGCGCGCTCTGCCCGTCCAGCCGGGCCGGCCGCGCTTCGCGCTCGGCGATCTCCAACGCGATATCCCATTCTAGATGGCCGGGTGAAAAGGCGTTGAGCGCCTCTGCGGCCACCGCATAGCGCGTGCCGCCGGGCAGCAGCGTGCGATAGTCGCGATAGCTGCGCGCCCTGATCACGACGCGGAACGCGTCGGTCGCGGTGCGCACGCGCCCGCCCAGCACAGCATCCTGCCCCAGCGCCGCATAACTTGTGCCCAGCCGCGTGAGGTCGTCGGGCTCGATCGATCGCCAGCGCGGCTGATATTCCAGCAGCGTCACCGGTTGGCCCATCAGGTGGGTCAGCGCGTCTTCTATACCGGCGGCACTGCGCCGCGATGCGAACAGCGCCGCATAATGCAATCGCGCCTGCGGGGGGAACGCCGCAGTGCGCGACACACCTTCGCGTGCGCCCGATAGCGCGGCCAGATGATCGCCGAACCGGTCGTCGCCCGGCCGATCCAGCATCGCAGCCGGCTGGCTGTCCGCCCAGGCACGGTAAAATAGCTGCAGCATCCGTCCGGCCAGCACATCCAGCCAGTCGCCGAACGGCTGGGTGGCGGCATAGCGCGCCTCATAGACGCCGAATTCGGTCAGATGGGTTGGCAGCGGCCCCATCGGCCCGGTCAGTCCCAGCCAATAGCCCGAAACCCGGATCCGCCCATAGCGTGCACGCACCTTGTCCAGCGTGGTATCCGGGAAGGCCATCGAAGGCGTCTGCGCCAGATCGACGATATTCTGGTTCGGCAGCTTGGCGCGGCCGATCCGCGGCAGGCCGTGCGCGCGCGCCTCCGCTCCCCGCAGGATCGGGAACAGCCCCCAGCGCTGCGCCGTGTCGGCGGCGGCGTTCAGGAAGCTCAGATGTTCTGGCGGCGTCCGATCCGCGGCGGCCATCGCGCGAACATTCCTTCCAATGGAGTTTCGACCTGGGTTTCGGTGAAGCTGTTGACGGTGGTGAACTCGGCCAGGAAGCGCTCGACCACCGCAGCGAACAGGAACAGTCGGCTGTTCTCAAACCCGGCATCGTCCAGCTTCAAGTGGATGCGTAGCCCGCGCGCGACCGCCATCCGGTCCAGCCCCGGAACCCGCCGCGTGACGGGCCGTCCGCTGACGCCAAGGATCGCGTCGATCTGGCGGCGCAGCTGTGGGTCGTCCTGCCGCCCGTAGAGCGCGAGATGATCGCGCAGCACCGAGGCATCGTCGCCGTCCTGCGGAATCAACGTCGCATAATTAGGCGTGAGATGGCCGATCACGCGCCAGGCCGCATCGTGCAGCCCCAGCGGCGGTCGCGGCCGGGTCGGCGATCGCAGCACCGACACATGGCGCACCGGCAGCCCATCGACCTGGAAATGATTGTCGACCCTGAACTGAAGGAGCTCCGGCAGCTCGCGATTGGTGACCAGTCCGCGCACCGCAAGCTCGGTCACGCCTTCCAGCCGCTCGGGATCGCCGGGGGCGGTCAGGCTGATCCAGGTCTCGGTGCCGATATAGTCGTTGCGCCGGCGCAGACGCTGCTCGCGGGTCGAAAGGCGGCGCGTGCGGATCTGGCTGGTATAGAAGATCGCGTCGCGCCAGTCATAGAGCAGCGCGCCGAACGCATAGAGCGGCGCAACCGGCCGAGGATCGGTGTTGTCGCGGCCGAATGCCTTCACGTCAAGGATACGGAACAGCTCGAAATCGAGCGGTTTCGTACGATCCGGCACCACGTGGAATTCATGTTCGTACGGCGTCACCGGAACCCGGCCGAGCTGCTTTTCGAACAGGTTGATCGCGGGTGTGGCGTAGAGTTTGAAATTCGCAGGATCGATGGCGCCGGCCAGCGGCGCTGCGTTGCGCGAAAACAGCAGCACCACATCGCAGCTGACCGCCTCCCCTTCCGGGCACGCCGCGAACGCACGATCCAACCCGATCAGGCTGGCGAACAGGAAGCGTTCCGGACAGGCGAAATATTCGCTGAGCAGCCGATAGCCGCGGAACGAGCGGTGTTCCGACGGCAGCAGCGCATGATCCTCGTCGAAGCCGATTGCTTCGGGCAGCGGCAGCTTCTGCCAGCCCCTGGTCGAGCCCACCGGCTGCGCGACCACGGCCAGCGTCTCGCCCGCGATCTGGCGATAGAGTTCGCCCGGCACCGCTTCGGATCCGTCGAGATAGATCGGCAGGTCGCGCGGGCGTACCTTCGAAAGCTCTGCCGCACCGGTCGTCGCGAAGCGCAGTCGCAGACCGGCTTCCGCGCGGACATTGGCAGCGGCGACATAGGGTGCGATCGCCGCCCGCGACGCGAGATATTCCGCCTCCACGATGCGCAACGGCCAAAGCGTGACGTCATGGCCGGTACGGAACTGTACCGGCGCATTGCCATGGTCGACGGCGGTGGCGTTCAGCTCGGTCCGCCGCGGCACTTTCACGCCGGTGATCAGGATCGGGTCCCCGTCCGACGGCTCCAGCTGCGCGATACAGATCGATGGCGTGGGGGCCAGATAATGCGGCTGCACGGCCTGCAGCAGATGTTCGGTGAATTCGGGATACTGGTCCTGCTGCTTCAGCTGCACGCGCGCCGCCAGAAACGCCACGCCTTCCAGCAGCCGTTCCACATAGGGGTCCGGATCGGTCGGCGTCTTCAGCCCGAGCCGGCCGGCAACGGCCTCATGCTCCTCACCGAACTCGCGCGCCGTCTCGCGCAGATAGGCCAGCTCTTCATTATAGGCGCGCAGCAGGCGAGGATCCATGCCGCTACTCCCGTACCGTCACGGCGGCGGTATCGCTCTCGATATCGGTACGGAACTTCACCGGCAGCGCCTGGACCGCCGATCGCACATCGCCATGGATGACATAGGTAATCGCATTCTCGCGCTCACGCTCGACGACCGGCTCCACGACCAGCGAGGATTCGTCCATCCGTGGCTCGAACGCGCGGATCGCGGCGCGAATCTCGCGCGCCCGCTGCAGGATCACGCGGCGTGACAGCGACTTGCCGGCAAGATCCGGTACGCCGAAGTTCAGAACCGAGGTCTGCACCTGCGGATATGGTTCGAGATCGACGATCGCCGCCAGGTTGGTCGTGTTCAACAGCCAGGCAATCTCGCGCCGCACGGTCGCACGCAGCGCTTCCTCGTTGAAGCGCTCGATCCGCGGGATCGCATAGTTGCGCATCGTCTCGCGGCTGGATTCGGTGGTCGCGCGTCCATCCTCGATCAGCCCCTCGACCTCCAGGCCACCGACCAGCTTGTCGAACAGTGTCGGGTTCAGCCGCTGGCCGATCGCCATCGCCGTCAGCCGAAGCTGAGCTGGCGCAGCGAGAGCAGCCCGCGGTCCTCGCCGTCCGACAATGTCAGCAGCCGCTGGCCGGTCGCCACTTGTCCCGATGGCACATCGGCCCAATCCGTAGTGCGGCCGAGCCGGATCGCGGGATCAGCCGAAGCTTCGCTGCCGGGATAACGCGCCGGCATCATCGCGGCGACCGACTGGCCGTTCTTCCAGCCGAGCTGGACCGGATACCAGATGATGTCGCGCAGATCGCGCGGACCTTCGCTGCGGATACTCTCGATCGCATCGAACGGCACGATACCCCACTGACCCGCCACGATCACCTCGAACGCAGGTCCGAACCGGCTGTCGGCATCCGCGATCCAGTCGAACGCGACGCCGTCCAGCGTGCCCGGCGTATCGGGCGCGGCATCGAAGGCGCGCGCGCGCGCAGCCTCGCCCTCATCGGCGCGGCCGGCGGCGAAGTGGGTGATGGAATCCGCCAAATCCTGCGCCCAGCCAGAACCGCGCGCCAGCATCGGCGCCGGTTTGCGCCCGGCGAATACCTCGGCCCGGTAGAGCTCGGCATCGATCGCCTGGCCATAAGCGATCGTCAGCATCTGCGCCTCGGGCGAGAGCTGAGCGAGCATGTTGAGTTGCGTGCGGGCCTTCTCCCACTCGCCGGCCAGCGCCAGCAGCTGAAAGAGGAACATCCGCGCCGGCTGGTCGGCGGGCTGCGCACGAACGATCTCGACAAGGGCCTTGCGGGCCCCGTCGAGATCGCCGGCACGGAACAGGTCGTCCGCGGTGGACAAGGGATCGCCCCCCGACCGCTGCGACTAGACCTTGACGTTCTGCTTGAGATCCCAGCCGGCCTTCGAGGGCGGCCCGAGCGTGCCCTGCTCGGTCTGCGGACGATATTCGAATTCGATCTTCGAATAGTTCATCGACAAAGTTTCGATCGGCACGCTGTCGCCATCGCTGCCGCCGTTCTGGAAAGATGACACCAGCAGGTTGGTCATCTTGACCTTGTAATATTCCTCCTGGTTGCCGCCCGCCTTGCGCACCACGAGATCCGCCTGCTTGATATGCGTGCCCGCAGCGCAGTTCAGCATCAGCATCGGCGTGCTCGCATCCGCTCGCTTGGTGATCGAAAGATCCTGGAACGATGCCTTGCCCGCGCCGGCACCCCCGCCCATGCTGGCGGTTCCGCTCTGCGATACACCGAAGCTGAACGACAGGATGTCGATCCACTCCTTGTGCGCCTTGTCGGTCGACTCTCCCTTGATTCCCTCAAGCTTGAGGAACATGTCCGCTGCCATTTAAGTCACTCCCTACCAGTGTTGAACGCGAGCCCGTCACGTTTCATTATCGGTCGTCAGCCGCTCTTCGGCAGCCTTGAAGTCATGCTCAGCGAAACATCCATGCCTTCCAGCTGATAGTGGGGCACGAACATGAATTTGCCTTTGTAATAACCCGGGTTTTCCTCGTCGGGGATGATCTCGACGGAGGCGTCCTTCAACGGCAGCTTGGCCTTCGTCTCTTCCGAAGACGAGTCTGGCTGACCATCGACATATTGCATGATCCAGCTGTTCAGATCGCGCGACAGCTGCGGCGCCTCGCGATTGCCGCCCACCCAATCGCGCACCATGCACTTCAGATAATGGGCGAAGCGGCAGCTGGCGAAGATATAGGGCAGCCGGGCCGAGAGGTTCGCGTTCGCGGTCGCGGCCGGATCCTCGTAGACCTTTGGCTGGTTCAGCGTCTGGCCGCCGATGAAGGTGGCCTGATCGGTGTTCTTGCGGTGGATCAGCGCCATGAGCCCGGCCTTGCTCAGCTCGGCCTCGCGCCGGTCCGAGATCGCGATCTCGGTCGGGCACTTCATGTCCACGCCGCCATCGTCGGTCGGGAACATCGCGGTCGGCAGGCCTTCCACAGTACCGCCCGATTCCACGCCGCGAATGCGGGTGCACCAGCCATAGGTCTTGAACGCCTCGGTGATGCGCACGCCCATCGCATAGGCCGCGTTGACCCACAGATGCTTGTCGTGCGCCCCGCCGTCCACCTTCTCCTCGAAGTCGAACTCCTCGACCGGCTCGCTCTTCGCGCCGTAGAGCGGCCGGCCCAGGAAGCGCGGCATGGTCAGCGCCATGTACCGGCTGTCCGCCGAATCGCGGAAGCTGCGCCACGCGACATAATCGGTCGCGTCGAACTGCTTGGCGAGATCACGGGGATTGGACAATTCCTGCCAGCTTTCCATGCCGAGCAGCCCGGGGGCTGCTGCCGAGATGAACGGGGCATGCGCTGCCGCCCCGATCTTCGAAAGACCTTTCAGCACTTCGAGATCGGGCGCGCTGTGATCGAACGCATAATCGCAAACAAAAGCGCCGTAGGGCTGGCCGCCCAACTGGCCGAATTCGCTCTCGTAGACTTTCTTGAACAGCGGGCTCTGGTCCCAGGCGGCATCGCGATACTGCCGGAACATCTTGCGGCATTCATCCTTGCCGATGTTCAGCACGCGGATCTTCAGATCCTTACCCGTCGACGTGTTCATCACCATGTAGTTCAGGCCGCGCCAGGCCGATTCGAGCGCCTGGAAATCCTTGTGATGGATGATCTGGTTCATCTGTTCGGAAAGCTTGCGGTCGATCGCCGAACGCATCGCATCGAGCGTGGTGAACACGTCTTCCCCGATGACGTTCACATCGGCCAGCGCCTGGGCCGCCAGCGTCTGCACCGCGCTCTCGATCCGATTGGCGCGCGCCTCGTCGTTGGGCTTGAATTCCTTCTGGAGAAGCGACGCGAAATCGTCGAGCGCAACCGCCTCGCCCTGTGCCTGCCCAGCCTGCTGGAGCGGATCCGATGCCATCTTCTAGACTCCCACCCGATTTGATCTGTCGGCGCGCCGTCCGCACGCCGCTGTTCCGAAAGTTGGCGCTCAGGCCTCCGGTTCGGCCGGCGCGTCGCCCGCGGGCTTCGCTGCGGCCAGCGCCTTCATCAGCGACGGATCCTTCAGCACCTTGTCCAGCAGGTCCTGCGCGCCGTCCTTGCCGTCCATGTATAGCATCAGATCGTTCAGCTGCTGCCGCGCCTCGAGCAGCTTGGCCATCGCGGGCACATTCTTCGCGACCGCGCCAGGCGAGAAGTCCTCCATCGACTTGAAGGTCAGGTCTACCGCCAGCTTGCCCTCACCGGTCAGCGTATTGTCGACATTGAACGCCGCGCGCGGCGCGATCGCCGCCATCCGCTGCTCGAAATTGTCCATGTCGAATTCCTGGAAGTCGCGCTTGTCGAGCGACTTCTTCTCGACGTGGCTCTTGCCCGACAGGTCGGACATCACGCCCATCACGAACGGCAGGTCGATCTTCTGGCGGCTGCCGAAGGTCTCCACCTCATATTCGATATGGACGCGCGGCGCCCGGTTTTCCTTGATGAACTTCTGCCCGCTCTTCGACGCCATGTCTTCCCCCTCTCGCTGGGTCGGCGCTCGATGCAGCGCCCCGATTTCCGCCACTCAAATCAAAGGCTAGTCCAATCCCGGGAACGCATCAATCACGATCCCATGTCATTACCAAGACGACTGCGCCTCACCTTTCTGGGAGACCAGTACGCGTCGGACCTCGTCCATGCCGCCGGGCGCGATATCTTCGAGTACCGACAGAAAATCCGCATTCACCCAGTCCCGCGCGCGACGCAGCGCCAGCGGCACCGGGCTGCCCGGCTCACGCCGGCGATAATATTCAGTGATCGCGTCGAGCGCCGTCAGCACATCCTCGCGCGAGTCGATCCGCCCGGCGACGAACCCCGGGCCGGAAGGTCCGCCCTGAGACGGCGCGGTCGCCGCTGCCAGGGCGCCATCAGCCGGCTCGTCGGTCGCACCCGGCTCGGCCGATCCGCCCGCAAACTGCGCGATCGCGCGGCGCATCGAATCGAGCGCATCATAGGTCGCGCGGAAATTGGCGCCGGTATCGCCATCCGCCTCGGCCACCAGCACGCGGTCCGCACGCTGGATTCCGTCCTTGATCGCATCCAGCTGCGCGATCGCCTCGATCAGCGCATTGGTGCCGGCATCCTCGAGCGCCGCACGGAACAGGCCATAGCCGTCCTCCGCCTCGGCATTGTCACGAAATCGCTCGAAATCGGCTCCGCTGAACTCGCCGAGCCGGGGGTGGCGCAGCAGCGGGATGCGGCGCAGCGGCAGGATGAACTCGCCCAGCCGGGTCAATCCTTCACACGGGCCCTTGCGGCCCTGGAAGCCATATTCGTCGAGCTGCGGATGGAGCGTGGGCCAGTAGCTTTCCAGCAACCCGCCGAGATATTGTGCCGCGGTCGCCACCGTTTCGATCCGCCGTGCGCGGGCGCCGGCGCGGGCCAGATAGACCGGCAGCCAGATATCCTTGGTGCGCGCGCTCTGTTGCTCGATCAGCGCGATCACGTCACGCCAGTTGACGTCGCTCTCGCCGCTGTCGTCGCTGATCGAGCTTTCGAACGCCATCTCGATCTGCTGGCGCTCGGCGTCGTAGGACAGATCCTCGCCGACCGGATTCTCGTCCGATACCGGAGCGAGCAGATCCGCGACTTCAACCGCCATCGATATCCCCCCCGGTCGCCGCGCCGCTCGCGAACCCGATACACAAGCGACGGGCCCGGATTTCCCGCGCCCGCGGCCGAACCGTCCGGCCGATCAGCTCAGCGGAACGAACTGCACCCGCCGATTGGCCGGCGCCATCACGCCGCGGCCGGGCAGCGGCTTGTCCGGGCCATAGCCCTTGGCTTCCAGCCGACCGCCATCGATGCCGAGCGACCTGAGATAATCCGCGACCAACTCGGCACGCGCCTGCGAAAGGCGCAGGTTGGCGTCACGATTGCCGACTCCATCGGTATGGCCTTCGACGACGAACCGCTTGCTGGCGAGCGCGGGCAGCGCCAGCGCCTTTGCGAACTGCGCCGCCTCCGCCTTGCCCTGCGGTGTCATTTCGGCAGAGCCGGAGCCGAAGGTGATCCGCATGTCGATGCCGGTGGCAGGTGCCGCAGCCACGGCGGCACGCCCGGCAACCGCGCCGGTGCGGTTGGCCGTCGCGATCCGGCTCGCCGCGGCGGCACCGGGCCTGGCCGCGGACGCCGCGACACGGGCGGCCGGCGCAGGCGCGGGACGGGCCGCAGCCTTCAGACCGGGCTTCGCGAAGCTGAATGCCGCTTCCTTCGGCACGTCAAGCTGCTGGGATGCATCGGGCGCGGCAGTCTGGCCGCAATCGCCGGTCAGCTCGCAGACAATGTCTTCTGCGCTGCGGCTGGGCGCCGTCTGTGCGCTGGCCGCGGCGCTCGCCGTCAGGCCGATAATTGCGACCGAAGCAAGAACGATGCTCCGCATGATCCGAAATCCCCCGATAGAGCGTTCCCAATGGATTCGCTATCTACTCGCTATAATTCACGAGTGCTGTGACTCGCAACACAATACATTGTTAACAAAGCCCCGAGATTGCAGTTGTCACTTTGCCGTGTAGTATCGACGGCCAAATGGCGGCATCGGCAGGATGATCGCCGGGGGAAGAGTTTATGCCTGATGGGACGAATCGCCAGACCAGTCTGACGATCGATCTTGGCGACGAGCAGATCCTGCTTGAGCGGGTGGAGGCCATCGAGAGCCTCGGCCGCCCGTTCGTGATCACGATCGATCTGTTCTCGGAACTTGGCGAGCTTGATATTCTGCCCCATCTGGGCAAGCCCGCCAGCGTCGCGATCCATGAGGATGACGTGCTTTTGCGCCATTTCCACGGCATCGTGGTCGAAGGCGAGTATCTGTCGGAACAGACCGCCGGCTTCCATTACCGGTTGGTGCTGCGGCCCTGGACGCACCTTTTGTCGCAGAACCGCAACTACGCGATCCATCAGGACAAGGACGCGCTGGCCGTCATCCGCGAGACACTGGTTCCGTACGGCTTCGCGCATATCGATTATGCCGGCGCGAAAGCGAAGCTGCGCAAGCGCGAATATACTGTTCAATATGGCGAAAGTGACTTCGCTTTTATTTCGCGATTGCTCGAAGAAGAAGGGATTTACTATTATTTCGAGCATGCAGCTGGCCGGCATACGCTGATGCTTTGCGATGCACCGCAGGTCCACAGCGCGGGCAAGCCGGCGGTGCTGACCTATAACCCAACCTCGGGATCGGTCGGCAACGCCGACAGCGCCGCCAGGTCGGACAGCGGTGCAAGCAAGTTCCTGCAGCGCTGGCAGGAACGTGTCGTCACGGGTGCCGAGCAGAAGGTGACGATGCGCGACTTCGATTTCGAGAAGCCGCAGCGTCCGGTCGAGGTCAATCATCCCGAGAAGCAGGCCCATCCGCTCGACGCGCTCGAAGTCTATCAGTGGCCAGGCAATTATGTGCAGGAGGGCGATGGCAAGCGGCTGGCCACCATGCTGCTGGAGTCGCGTCGGGCGGGCCGGCAGACCTATAGCTCGGAAACCCAGCTGGCCTCGCTGGTCGCCGGCTACAAGTTCACGCTGCAGGACCATCCCAACGACCGTTTCAACACCGAATATCTGGTCACCCGCACGCATCATGTGATCGCGACCGAGATCCACCGCAGCGGTGGCAGCGCGGGCGAACATGTCGTCCATTTCGAGGCGATCCGCGCCGATACGCGCTGGCATTCGCCGATCACCACACCGCGGCCGGTCGTGCGCGGGCCGGAAACCGCGATCGTCACCGGGCCCCGGGGCGAAACGATCCATTGCGACAAATATGGCCGGGTGAAGGTCCGCTTCCACTGGGATCGCGCGAAGACCGAGGGACAGGTCAGCACCTGCTGGATCCGCGTCTCGCAGACCGGCGGTCTGGGCAATCTCATCCTGCCGCGTGTCGGCCACGAGGTGGTCGTCGAATTCCTCGATGGCGATCCCGATCGACCGCTTGTGATGGGGCGGGTGTTCAACGGCGCGCAGATGCCCGTCTATGGCCTGCCGGCCAACAAGACGCGCATGCTTTGGCGCAGCCTGACCTATGGCGATCAGGGTCCGTACGCCGGCGCGGAGGCGCTCGACGTGCCGGCCCAGCCCGCCAACGAGATCCGCTTCGAGGACAACGGCGGAAAGGAGGAGTTCTTCATGTACGCCTCGCGCGACATGAACACGCGCGTCCGGTATAAGGAGGCGCATCATGTCGGCCATGATCAGGATGTGAAGGTCGGCAACAGCCGCAAGGTCAAGATCCGCGAGACCGATACGCTGGATGTCGGCAAGTGGATCAAGGTCGATGCCGGCACCAGCATCACGATGACCGCGCAGACCAGCATCAAGCTGATCTGCGGCGATTCGTCGCTCGAACTGACGCCGGCCGGCATCACGGTCAAATCGGTGATGTACAAGAACAGCGCATCGGGCATGTCGGAGATCAAGGCACCGATGACGACGATCAAGGGCGACGGCATGCTGATCCTGAAGGGCGGCATGACGATGATCAATTGACGCGCCGCGCACGCAGGACGTAGCGCAAGGCATTGAGGGTTCGGCGTCGTTCGAGGCGGGCTGACATGGCGATATGGTCGAAAGTGCGGTGGACGCAGGCACGCCAGGTGACACGGCTGCTCGGCGTAAAGGATGCCGAGGCGCCGGCCGAATCAGTGAGCCCCGCCGCCCATTTCGAAGCGCTGAAGGCCGATGGCGCGCTATCCGCGGCGGTCAGCTTTCTCGGGGTGGCGCTGCCGCGCTACGAGGGCGTGGCCTGGGCGACAGGCGTGCTGGGGGCGCTGCCGAGTGATGAGACCAATCCGGGCGATCGGCTGGCGCTGGCCGCCGCCCGCCGCTGGGTTGAGGATCCGGACGAGCCGCGCCGGCGCGAAGCCTATGACGCCGCAGGGCGCGCCGACGATGATGCGCCCGAACGGCTGCTGGGGTTCGCCGTGTTCATGTCGGGCGGATCGATCGCGCCGCCGGATCAGGGCGCGGTCAATCCAGATCCGGAGGTCTGCGGCAAGCTGGCCGCCGCCGCGATCATTACCGCGGCCCACCGGTCGCCGGATGCCAATTCCCAATTGGCGGCCGCGCTCGAGGCTGGTGAGAAATACGCGACGGGCGAAGCCTGATGGGGTTCGAAGCCCCGGGACAGCCGCCACGCCTCACGCTTGCGATCCGCGATGTCGAGAGGCTGGATAATGGCGTGCCGACCATCTTCGAGCTCGATCAGCGCGGCGCCATTATCGGCCGATCGCCGACCGTGGACTGGAGCCTGCCCGATCCGCGCTCGCACATCTCGTCGCGCCACGCTGAGATCGTCTATGCCGATGGCCGCTACAGCCTGATCGACGTCAGCACCAATGGCACCTTCCTCAACCATGCCACCGAACGCTCGTTCGAGGCACAGCCCCTAAAATCGGGCGATATCATCACGATCGGCCATTACGAGATCGTCTGCACGCTGACCGGAGGGCAGGCCGCGCCGGCTCCGGTCGCGGCGCCGCAACCGCAATCGGCGGGCTGGGGCGGCTGGGGCGAGGCTGCTGCGGCCCCGGCCAGCGCCAGTGGGTGGGACAGTCCGGCTCCGATGTCGGCGATCTCCGGCCAGGGTCCGATGTCGGGCAGCTGGGCGCCACCGCCGCCGCCCGCCCCGCCCGCCGCGTCCGGATGGGGTTCGCCCGATCCGGCCCCGCCCGCGCCCGGCGGCTGGGGATCACCCGATCCCGCCCCGCCCGCAGCCGGCAGCTGGGGCTCGCCCGAACCATCGCCTGCGGCCGGCGGGTGGGGGCCGGCCGATCCGGCGCCGGCCTCATCAGGATGGGGTGCCGCGCCGTCCGCACCGGACCCGGCACCCCCCGCCGCCGCGGGATGGGGCGCAATCAATCCGACGCCGGCCGCCGGCGGCTGGGGAGCGCCGCCCCCGGCATCGGCGCCCGCGGCTTCGGGATGGGGCGGCGCCGACATGCTGGCCAAACAGGCCCCGCCCGCCCTCGCGCATCCTGCCAACCCCTCCGCCTGGGATCAGCCTGCCGCGGCACCGGATCCCGGCGCATCCGGCTGGTCCAGCGCTGCGCCCGATCGCCCCCCGCCGCCCACGGCCGAGAATGTCTGGGGCAAGCTGACCGACACCAATGTCGTCGATTGGGCGCGCGGCGGCTTCGGGCAGGCCGCCGCCCCGCCGGTTCCCGCCGCCGATCCGCTCGGCCTGTCGAAGCCTGCGCCGTCGGCTGCGCTGCCCGCGGCGGCGCCTCCGCTCCGCCCGGCCCCCGCCGCGCCACCGCCGGCGACGCCCGCTCCCGCTCCGTCCTCGCCGGGCGGCGGGCCCGGGTTCGATCGTTTCCTTGCCGAAGCCGGGCTGTCGCGTGCCGATCTTAAACTGGCGGAGGCCGATGCCCTCGCCGCCGCCGGCGGCCTCGTGCGCCGCGTCGTGGCCGGGCTGGTCGTGATGCTGGAGGCGCGGGCGCGCGCCAAGGCACAGATGGGGGCGCAATCCACCAGTCTGGAATTCGACGGCAACAACCCGATCAAGTTCGCCCGCACGCCCGAACAGGCGCTGGCGCAGCTGCTGAACCCGCAGGAACGCGGCTTCATGCCCGCGGATCGCGCGGTGGAAGATGCCTTCCACGATCTCCAGTCGCACCAGATGGCCACGCTGCGCGCGATGCAGGGCGCGCTGAAGGCGACCCTCGAACGATTTTCGCCCGCCGCAATCCGCAAGCGCGCAGAGACCGGCGGGCTGCTCCAGAAGATCTTGCCCGGCGCGAAGGATGCCGCGCTGTGGCAGGCCTATGAGCGCGAGTTCGGCGGCGTCGCCCAAGGATCGGACGAAGCGTTCATGGATGTCTTCGCCAAGGAATTCAAACGCGCCTATGAGGAGAATGCAGCGCGCCGGCCGCGCCGCTGATCCCGGTCTCAGCTCTCCGGGATATCGTCCACGGTCTTGAACCAGACCATTTCGGACTGCCACCCCTTGGCCTTCGCCTCCGCCAGGAAGCGACCCTTCCAGTCGCCACCGCGCTGCGCGGGCGGGGTCGTGATCAGCGCCGCATCGAACGGCTCCTGCCCGGTCAGCAGCAGGAATCCCGACCAGCCCTTGTGGTCGATCGTCAGCGGGAAGCGATAGCTGTTGGCGCCGGTCTTCGTCATGCCGGGCTGCGCGGCGACGATGGCCTCCAGCGCCTGCCGGGTCGGCTGACCGCCCTCTGCGATATTTTCGATCGCACCGGTTTCCTGCAGGCCGAACACGGCCGCCCCGGCCCCCGGCGAGCCGAGATCCAGGTTCAGGATCACCTGTGCCACGACCTTGTTCCATTGCGGATCGGAATTGAACGCCATCTCCCACTTCGTCTGCTCGACCGACAGGCCGGTGGCATCGGGTTTACGGATCGAGCGCAGCGCATCCAGCGCGGTGCAGGTGCTTGCCGGTACGCTCGCCACTTCGTCGAAATTAATGTCCTTGGCGCTGATCCCCTTGTCGGCCAGCGCCGAGGAAATCGCTGCCTGCGCCTTGCCCGGCGCCGATGCCACGCCGGTCATCGCCACGCCGACGCCGTCGCCGGACTGGCGGATGTCGCTGATGTCGAGCCAGGTGCATCCGATCGCAGGGAGCGCGGTGTTGATCGCGGCGCGCGCGGCTTCAACCGGGGATCCGGCCGGCGCGGCCACCGTGGTGGTACCCGATCCGGCCTTGCTTTCGCCGCCGGCCGCCGGCGTGTCGCCGCCACCGCCCAGCATCGTATAACCGCCAATCGCCAGCGCCAGCGCAACAGCGATGCCGCCGCCCACCAGCAGACCCGTCTTGCCCTTGCCGCCACCGGCGCCATCGCCCTTTGTGACAGGGCCGGGCTCGCGCACGAAGGCGGTGGCCGGGCGGCCGATGCCGTCGAGCGCGGCCACTACATCGTCCATCGATCGCAACCGATCGGCCGGGTTTGCCGCCAGCATCTGCGCCAGCACCGGCCGCAACGGATCTGGAATCGCCGACAGATCGGGGCCCGCGCGCCGCTTGTCGACCGCATCAACCAGTGTCGCGCCCATGTCGACATTGCGCCCTATCGCCACCGCCAGGATCACCAAACCCAGCGAATAGACGTCGCTCCACGGCCCCACGTCGCGCCCGAAATCGCCTAGCTGCTCGGGCGCGACATAGTTCAGCTTGCCGGCGAATCCGTCGCCAACGATCGTCTTCGATCCGGGATCGAGATCCTTGGCGATGCCGAAGTCGATGATCTTGGCCTTGTCGAGCCGACCGTCCTCCAGCAGCACATTGTCCGGTGAGATGTCCCGGTGGATCGCACCCAGCCCATGCGCCACGCGCAGCCCATCGGCCAGCCGCCGGGTCAGCGCCGCCAGGTCCTGTGGCGTCGCGTCGATCGAACCCAGCACGTCGGCAAGGTTTTTCCCATCGATATATTCGGTGACGATGTAGAGCACGCCCAGCTGCGGCTCCTGCGCCAGCACCCGATACTGCACCAGCGCGGGGTGGCTCAGGCGGGTCAGCGTGCGGGCTTCCTTGCGGAACATCGCCTGCACGTTCGGATCGGCCGCCAGTGCGGGCAGCATCACCTTGATCGCCACCCGCTCGTCGGATGACACGTTGATGCCCTCGAACACCTCGCCCATCCCGCCCCGCGCGATGAAGCGATCAACCCGGAAGATGTGGTTCAGCACGTCGCCGACCTGGATTCGATCGCCATCGGTGCGCGGCGCCATCGGCACATAGGTCATGTTGCCCGGCACCATCGTCGGCTGCTGTGCGGGCGGGGGCGGCGGCGCACTCGGCGGCACCCCGCCAGATGGCAGGAAGACCGTCCGGTCCCCGTCCTCGGGCGGCTGGCGATCGTCACCGGTCACAGCGGATATCCCCCGTCGGGTGCCGCGAACGACAATAGCGTCGGCTCGTTGGCGGCCACCGACACCACCGTTACATTGTCCGGGGCACCTCGTTCCAGGCAGAGCTTCACCAGTCGCTCCGGCGCCGCCGGCCCGCTCGCGGGATCGAGCAATCGGGCGATCTCCTGTTCGTCTAGCACGCCGGTCAGTCCGTCACTGCACAGCATGAAAATGTCGCCCGGCTGCATCTCGTCGGCGATCGCGTCCAGCTCCAGATCATTGCGCACGCCCACGGCGCGCGCCAGCACATGCCCCATCGGATGCCCTTCGGCGGCCTCGGGCGTCAGCAGCCCGCGGTCGACCATTTCCTGCACCTGGGTGTGATCGCGCGTCAGCCGGTGGAGATATCCGTCGCGGAGCAGATAAGCGCGGCTGTCGCCGGCCCACAGCACCCCGAACTTGCGCTCGCGCATCAGGATCGCGACGACCGTCGATCCCATCTGCTCACCCTTGGCGCTGGCTTCGGAAAAGATGCGCCCGTTAGCGGCATGGATGGCATCGGCCATCGCGTTCAGCGCGGTATTGAAATCACCATCCACGTTCGTCGCGGCCAGCGAATCGCAGATGGCGGCCGATGCCCATTCGCCGCGCTCATGCCCGCCCATGCCATCGGCCACGGCCCACAGGCCATGCTCCGGCCGCGCGCAATAGGCGTCTTCATTGGCATCGCGGACGCGGCCAACATCGGTCAGCGCGACTCCCTCCAGTCGCAGCGCCGCGACACTCATCCGGCAATCTCCCGTTCGGCCAGCATCGCGCGGATCAGCCCGCTCGGACGCTCGCCGTCAAGTCGTTCGATGATCGTGCCGCCTTCGTCCGCCAGCCACCAGCCCGCACGGGGCGCCCCAGCCTGATCGGACGCGGTGACGGCACGGAGCGCCGCATGCAACCGATCCGCGTCCCATCCATCGCCGAACGCGGCGTAGATCAGGTCCTCGCAGACCGCGGCGACGCCGGCCGCGGACTCAAGGTCGGCGCTGGCCGCCACGAGCAATGGGAAGCGCCGGCCGACCGCATCGACAGACGGCGCGATTGCACCCGCGATCCAGCCCTCGCCACCCTCAACCGCAAAGCGCCATGGCGGCGCGCGGTCGTATCGCGCCTCGAAGTCGGTCGCGAACGTGGCACGGGCATCGGCGATCTCGCCGGCCAGCCACTGGTCCAGCCCATTGCGTGTGGATGGCAGGATGCCGCGGCTTACGAAGTCGCCATGTGCGGGCAGCTTGCCGAACAGCATCGCGCTCACCGGATTGCGCTCACAGCGTGACCGGGCAGCGGAAGGTCCACATGCCGCCGCGGCTGAACGGATTGCGCTCGTCCGGCAGGATCACGCGCAGCGTGGCCGTGGCGGGCGCCTGACCGAACGTTGCCAGGAATGCGGTCGGCCCGGCATTTTCGCGCTTCGCCTTGTCGATCAGGCGGAACAGCGCCCAAACGCCTTCTTCGCTCATCCGCGCCACTTCCGTCGTACCTTTGTAGAGCACCACGCTCGCTTCCGGTAGCCCGCCCTGCGCGGACCAGCGGATCTGCTTGGGCGCCTTGTTGGTGGCATCGAACCTGTAGGTCGTATCCCCGCTCTGGAACTGCACTGCATCGACACCGCCGGCATAGGTGATCGGCTCGATCCGCAGCGTCAGCCCGCCCGACAACAGATCGCGCACCTCGGCCGCCTTGGCGAAGGCATCGGGTGTGGCGGGATCCAGTGTCGATGCGACCGGATCACCTTCCTTCCAGCGCCAGATCGGTCCTGTGATGTCCATCAACGGCATCAACCGCTGGGTCACGAAGCTGTCCACCACCCCGGCCAGCCCGAACACACGGCCGGCATCGACCGTCGACAGGTCGTTCGCCGATGCCTGGAAGAATGGGTAGCGATCCTGCGACACGGCACGGCAGGCGGGCAGCACGGTCTGCACATAGGCATCCGCCACCGCGCCCGTCGCCGCCCCGACTTGCGCCTGACCGCCCCCCTTGGCGAGATCGGCGACGAAGGGTTGCATCTGCGGCGGTGCGCCCGCGGCGGCCGCATTCACCTGCGCGATCGCCTGCGCGGTGGCCGCCTGGGCCGCTTCCGCGCCGAGCCCGCCGCCGGCAAGCTTCGCCTGCTCCAGTGCGAGCCCGGCCGATCGCACCGCACCCACGAACTCGTCGATCGGGCCGGGCGCCTTGCCGTCGCCGACATAGTCGTGGATCGGCTTGAAGTGCGCAGTGATCGCGGATGCCGCGTCGAGCCCCTGCGCGCCCGGCACCAGTTGCGCCGCCTGCCCCAGCCGGCTCGTCACCCGCTGCGAGATCATGTCGCGCGCCGCGGTCGCGCCGCCCTTGAAGATGGTGTTCTTGCGCACCTCAAGCAGCAACAGCTTCAGGGGCGAGGGGGCGGCGGTGAAGGCGGCGCGCGCAGGCGCGTTGTTGAAATAGTCGGCGGGCTTCGCGGTCGCGATCACGCCTTCCCACGCCGCGATGTAATCGCGCGCGTATAGGTTGGCGACGCCACCGCGCACCCCGCTGATCTGCTCGCGAACGCCGGTGGTGTTGGCATCGCCTCCCAGCACCCACAGATCGGCCTTCAGATCATTCTGCACCGTGCCGAGGCCTGCCTGATAGGCGGTGTTGAAGCCCTTCTGCGTGAATAGGAACGGCACCGTCAGCGACAGCACCTGATCTGGGTTGGCAAAGGCCTGGGCCTGCCCGCTGCCGATCGCGGTGCCCGCCTGCCAGTCGTCACCGCCGCCGGCCAGCGCCTTCTGCCGCAGGATCGCATAGGCGCGTTCCGCCATCGACATCTGCTGTACGGCTGCGCGGGCGGACGCGATCAGCTGGCCATCCAGCGGCGCCTTGCGCTGCGGCCAGGCGGCCGCGAGATTGTCGTCCTCGAGCAGCGATTTCAGATGCCGGCTCAGCGCGGTGCGCATTTCCGCCGCGTCCCCGCCCGGATAGGCTTCGTTGGCCCAGTTCGCCTCCACCCAGCGCCGGACGGCCTTCGCGTCCATCGGACCCAATCCGCCGAGCATCAGATAAACTTTCAGCGGCTCGTAGATCGCCAGCGGGTTGGCCAGGTTCTGCGCCATATGCTGTTCCAGCTGCAGCAGGATGCGCGGCAGCAGGATCCGGCGCAGCCCCTCGCGATAGGCCTCCTCGTTCTGCTGGCTCAGCGATCGTTGAAACAGGCCGAACCGCATCGACAGCGGCGCCCCGCCCGCCTGCCGTTCCTGATAACCCCGCGGCAACGTGCGCAGCGCAATAAGCGCGTCGAGCGATTGCTCCAGCGTGGCGTCGCTGTCGCGCACCTCGACCAGATCGATGCCGCTGTCCTTCACCAGCGCGCGCGTTGCCGTCGCCTTGGCCAGCGTCTCGTTCTGGAAGCTGCAATTCTTGGCGAAGCTGACCCCCCACGCCACCAGGGTCAGCAACGACAGCGCGGCGATCCCCGCAATCGCGCCGACCAGCACGCCCTTCTGGCGCTTGCGCGCGGCCGGATCCATCTGCACCAGCCCGGCTTCCGGGAACATCACTTCGCCCAGCAGCCGGTTGAGGAAATAGGCGCGGCCCGATCCCTGGGCCGTGCTGCGCGGCGCATCATATACATCCGCCATGCCGGAGATGATCCGGTCGAGCGGCGCGCCTTCCTGCACGCCCGAAGTCAGATAGAAGCCACGCAGCACGCCCGCGGGCTCGTCCCCCGCCACGAACGCGCCGTCCAGGAAGCGCATCAGCCGCGTGCGCAGCGATGCCAGCTGCGATGGAAAGCCCAGCAGCAAGGCACGCCGCTGCGCATCGGGCTCTTCCGCCAGCCGCTTGGCCTGCCGGGCGGAGACTTCGCGCGCGAGTGCGTCGAAAGCGGTCGTCAGCTGCTCGGCACTGGGCTTGGCCTGGTTCAGCGCCAGCGTGTGGCCCAGCACTGCCCGACGCCCCTCGACATCGAGGTCGTCATGATATTCGACGAAGCCGGCCAGCAGATCGGCCTTCGTCAGCAGCACATAGACCGGCACCTTGATCTCGAGCGCGCGGCGCAGCTCGGCCAGCCGGCGGCGGACCGCGGCGGCATGGTTGTCGATCGACTGGCGATCGCCGCGGATCAGCTCGTCCACCCCGATCGCCACGATCACGCCGTTGATCGGCTGCAGCGGACGGTTGCGCTTCAGCAAGCCGAGGAAGCTGTTCCAAGCCTTGCCGTCGACCGAAGCGTCCGAGTCCTGGCTCGTGTAGCGGCCCGCCGTATCGACCAGCACGGCCTCGTCGGCGAACATGAAATCCAGGTTGCGGGTGCCGCCGACACCCCTGAACGCCTGGTTCTCGAATGGGAAGCGCAGCCCGGAATGGACGAGTGCGGTCGTTTTGCCGGCACCTGGCGGGCCGATGATGATGTACCATGGCCGGCTATACAGATAGTCGCGGTTCTTCTTGCCGGCGGCCGTCTTCAGCTGGCCCAGGGCCTCTGTCATCCGCTGCGCCAGCTGCTGGCTCTCCTGGTCCGCGGCAGACGGCGCCGCGAGCTCCGCCGCGATTGCATCCGCCCCCTTCTTGGCCGCGCGCGCGCGTAGGAACGCCAGCAGCCCCCAGACGCCAATCACCAGTACGGCGACGATCAGCCGCACCCACCATGGCCGCATGAAGCCGACGAAGATCGGCAGGCCGACGATCAGCACCAGCAGCACCAGCAGCGCCACCACTGCCGAGACGAACCACCAGTTGGTGAAGAAGCGCTTCATCGCGGGGCCTCAGTTCCGGCGGGGGACGGTGATTTCGACGCGGCGGTTCTGGCTCTTGCCTTCCGACGTATCGTTCGATGCAATTGGCCGCGCATCGCCATAGCCTTCGACGACGACCCGGCCGCTGTTGGAAAGCTGCGCGCGGACGATGTCCGCCACCGTCTCGGCCCGCGCCTGGCTCAGCACCGCATTGTCGGGGAAGGCCAGGCTCGATACGCGATCGCTATCGGCATGGCCCTCGATGGTGACGGTGCCCGGCTCCTTTTCGATCGCCTGGCCGATCCGGCGGAAAAGGTCCTCGCGGCCCGGCTCCAGCACGTCGGATGCGGACTGGAACAGCTGGCCGACCGTAGTGCGTACCCGCACCGTCGACGCATCCTCCTCCACCACGACTTCACGGGCGTCGATCTCGGGTTTCAGGAAGGTGCGAAGGCCTTCCGCCTGGCTGCTGGCCGGTGCGGCCGGCGGCGGTGCCGCGTTGCGCGACAGCCGCAGCGGCTCCTTGGGGTTGATGCCGGTCGCGGCATCCCAGCTCGCCTCGCCCGACGACATCAGGATCAGCCGCAGCACGATGTAGATCAGCAGCAGCACGCCCGCCGCGATCGCCGCCGCCAGCGCGACATAACCCCACAGCCCAACCTTGCGCAGCGGGGCCTGCTCGCCCTTCCACTGGTGCACCAGTTCGGTCTGCGAGAGCGCGCGCACATGCTCCATCGCCGCATAGAGCCGCGTCATGATCTCGTGCAGCCGGCGCTTGCCGTCGGGCATCACCCGGAAGCGGCCCTCGAACCCGGCGGCCAGACAGGCGTGGAACAGCTCGATGATGTCCGCATTCTGCGCCGGCCGCGCCAGCATGTCGTCGACCAGCTGCCAGAAGCGATCGCCGCCGATATTCTCCTGGAAGAACATAACGACCATCGATCGCCGTGCCCATTCGGCCGCATCCATGCCCGATCCGGGCAGGTTCTGCGCGATATCGTCCAGCGTGGCGCACAGCGCATATTTGGCGCGCTGGCGCGTCTCTTCGGGATAGTGGCCCGCGATCGCGCGGTCGAACGCGGCGATCGCGCCCGATGCCTGTCGGTGAAATTCGGGCATCGGCGTGCGCGCGCGGCCGGTGCGGATCGATGCCGCCAGCGCCAGCACCGGGCCGGCTTCCGCCATCAGGCGGTTGCGCACCGCTTGCGGGGTCGCGGGGAGCGGCACATCGTCGTCGCGCATGCGGGGCGCTGGCGCGGGCTGATAGGCCTGCTGCGGCGGCGGGGGCGGCGCGTAGCTCGGCGGCGGCGGTGCGGGCGCGTGATGCGAGGGCGCATCCCACATCCCCTGGCCGGGCGGCGGCGGCGCGGCCTGGCCCTGCTGCTGGTTCAGCCCCTGCAACGGCGACGGACGGAACACCGTGCGATTGCCGCCACCCGAACCGTCATTGCCGTTGCCGTTGGTCATCGGCCCTGCCTCTTCACGCACCAGAGTTCCAGCTTCAACTGCGGCCATTCGCCGGCGACATGCAGGCCAAGCGCCGGCGCGCTGGCGAAATCGCGCCAGTCGGGCGCGCCGCGGTCCAGCTCGAAATAGACATAGCCGGGCAGCACGCGCAGCTGCGGCGGCGGGGTCGGCGCGTGGCGCAGCGGCACGCCCGGCAGCGCGCTTTCCACGATCTGGCGCATCTTGGTGACCGCGCCGATCTTGGCCACGGCCGGAAAGCGCCCGCGGATCTCGTCCAGCGGTGCGGCGGCGTTGACGGCTAGATAGAAGAAGCCGTGCTGGTACAGGCTGTGATCGACGATCGTCGAGACATAGGCCCCCGGCCCCGCGATCTCGAGCGGCATCTGGATCGCCGAGCGGTCGAACACGGCCGACAGCATCGATTGCAGCAGATCGAAGACCGGATCGAACGTCAGCTGCAGATTTTCATGATCATATTTGGGAAAGGGCGGCGGCTTGCGCTCGGGCCGGGTCAGCGTCGCCAGCTCACCCGCAAGACCTGCCAGCGTTTCGAACAGCCGTTCCGGGTGAACGCGCGGCAGCGATGCGATGTGGTTCATCATCGGCACCCAGCGATTGAGCGCCTGCAGCAGCAGGAACGACGCAAACGTCTCCGCGCCCCCGTCTGTCGCCTCCACCGCGCGCATCGCGAGCTCGTCGGCGCGCTGCTCAGCCCGGCCGATGATGTCCGCCAGCCCGCCCGCCAGCCGCCGGCTCGCCGCGATATCCTGCGCGGGCGGGATATAGCGATCGTCGAACATCACCCGCTTGTTGTTCATCTCGCGGATCCGGGCGAGCCCGAGCGTCACCCGGCCATAGATTTGGTCACGCGTCACGCCAAACCGCAGATTGGGCCGCCCCACTTCGATCGGCTCGTGCGCGCGATCGTCGGAGAAGGCGTCTGCCACCTCATGCTCGTCGACCAGGAAGCGGGCGTCGTGCGCAGCGGTATCGGACTCGCGGAACTCGACGGCGCCCATCTGCTGTGCCGGCAGGGTCAGCGAGATCACGGCATCGCGCACGTCGCCCGGCACGTCCAGCGGCTCGGGCGGGGGCAGGTCGTCGGGAATGGCGAACGGCGTGCCGTCGGGCATCACGCCGGTCGCGCGCTTCACGCCGAACTTGCCCAGCGTCGCCAGGTCTTCATCGATCACGACTTCGGTCAGTCCCCACGGATAGGGGCGAACAGCATCGACCCGAGCGTTGAGTTCTGCCTGAACGTAGCGGTCCTGCTGTTGAAAATGCTGCGGCCGCAGGAAGAGCCCTTCCCGCCACGCAACGCGGCTCTTGCCCGCCATTTACGATGAACCCCCGAAGCCAAAAGCCGCGACTTCATTTAAGCACAGCTTCACCTTGGCCGGAAGCGGCGTTATTCGCGGAAGCTGCGCCGGATCACGGGCTTGGGGGCAGCGATGCAGGACGAGAACGGCCCATCTTTCGATCCCAAGACCTGGGGCCGATCTGACGGCAATGATCCCGCATCCAAGCCCGCCGATGCGCCCAGATCGCGCGACGACACTTCGTTCGATCCGCGCGCCTGGTCGCGTGATCCCGGGCCGGGCGATGCGGGGTCCGGAGATCCGCCGCCGGTCGATCCCGCGCCACCGGTCGCGCCCAGCCGGGCGCCGCTGATTGCGGGCGGCATCGCGGTCATGCTGGCCGGGCTTGGTATTGCTGCGGTGATGACCCAGCCCGCGGAGAAGGCCGCCCCGCCAGCCGCTACCGGCGCTTCCGCCCCTGCCGCCTCGGTGCAACCCGCTGCGGCAGCGGTCGAGCCGGCATCGCTGGTCCGCCGTACGCTCGTGCTGCCAGCGCCGGCCGCGCTGGCCGCCGCGCTCTCCGATGCGGGCGTCGTCCCGGAGGACGCGAATGCCGCCGCCGCCGCCGCCGGCTCCGTGCTGGGCGGGCGCAGCGGCGAGGTCCGCGCGGTGATCTCGCTGGCGCAGGACGGCGCGACTGCCCGGCTGATGCGGCTGGAGGCCTCCTTCGAAGACAGCAGCGGCGTTGTCGTCGATCGCGATCCTGCCGGCACCGGGTTCAAGGCATCGGCGGTTGCGGCACAGCTGGCTTCGGTCATCACCGTGGTGCGCGGCGAGATGGATGCCGACAGCTTCTACACTTCGGCCGTCACCGCCGGGATCACCGACACGCTGATCGCGCCCTTCTTCAAGGCGTTCCAGTTTGACTTCGATTTCCAGCGGGAGATCAAACCCGGCGACGTCTTCGAAGCAGCGTTCGAACAGCAGAAGAATGCAGCCGGCCAGCCAGTTGGCCAGCCCAAGCTGCTCTACGCCGCGATGACGACCGAGGCGAAATCGCGCGCGCTCTACTGGTTCCAGCCCGCTGGAGAGGAAGGCGGCTGGTTCGACGGCAATGGCGCCTCGATCGTCCGTTCGCTGATGCGCACCCCGGTCGAAGGCGCGCGCATTTCGTCGCAGTTCGGTTACCGCACCCATCCGATCCTGGGGTATCAGAAGCTGCACAAGGGCACCGATTTCGCCGCCCCGATTGGCACCCCGATCTACGCATCGGGCAATGGCGTGATCCAGTTCGCTGCGATGAAGGGCCCCAACGGCAATTTCACCGTGCTGCGCCACGACAATGGCTGGCAGACGCTGTACCTTCACCAGAGCCGCTTCATGCCCGGCATCGAACCGGGCGTGCGGGTCGTGCAGGGCCAGCATATCGGCGATATCGGCACCACCGGTCGATCCACCGGCCCTCACCTTCATTACGAAGTGCATATCGATGGGCAGGCCACCGATCCGATGAGCATCCAGACAGAATCGGGCCGCACCCTGACCGGCGACCAGCGCACCGCCTTCATCCGGGAACGTGACCGGATCGACGTCGCCCGCGCGGCTCGATCGGGCGGCTGAGCTCACTTCACGGTGCGCGCGCGGGTCGCCAGTGGCACCACCAGCGCCACCAGCACGATCGTCATCGCGATCGATGCGTTCAGTCCCTCGTCCGATCCGCCCCACAGCGGATTGCCGACGAGATCGATGTCCCACAAGGCGCCGAAGCTGCCGACACCGGGATTGGGATCCAGGCCCAGCACCAGCCCTTCGATCATGTTCCAGCTGTAGTGCGCTGCCACCGCGCCGACGATGCCGCCACCGCGCCAGGCGAGCAGGCCGAACAGGATTCCGCCCAGCATCAGGTTCGCCATCGTCACCGGGCTGCGGCCCCCGCCCAGCAGATGGAGCCCGGCGAACACCAGCGCGGATAGCAGCACTGCGATCCAGCCGCCCCAGGCGCGCGACAGCACGGGTTGCAGCCAGCCGCGCAGGAACAATTCCTCGGTGCCGGACTGGATCAGCACGAGCACCGCGCCGATCGCCAGCGCCGGCCCGATCAGCGCGCCCGCGCCGGTGGTCGTCGCGCCGGCAACCACTGCATAGCCCGTGGCGATCACGACTCCGGTCGCCCCCATCAGCGCCCCCAGCCCGGCCATCGCCCACGGCCGGCGGCCGGCCGCCAGTGGATGGGTCGCCGTCAACCGCCCGCCGATCAGCGCCGCCAGCGCCATCGGCACGAAGATGCAGCAGATGTAGAGTGCCTCCACCAGCGGCGGATCACCATCGCCGGCCGGCCAGATCGATAGCGCCAGATGCCCCGCCACGGCGATCCCGCCCGTCAGGCAGGCCGATCCGATCGCGATCGCCACGATCAGGCTGGCCGCGGCGATCAGGTGCGCGTGCTTCGGCGATCGCGGCGTGGCGGGCGCGGCTGCAGCAGCCGGATCGATGCGCACGGTGCGGTCGCGCCCGGCGGTGCGGGATCCGAACATCTCGGCCAGGACGTCCGCCTCTTCCGACGGTGTCGTCATCCCCATCTCCCCCGCCGGCCGCCTAACCCCGTCCGCGCGCCCGGACGCCCCTGTCCTAGGTCAACGCCTGCTTTCAGCTGTGATACGCAACACTAGCCCGCCCTATCGCCACAGTATATGCAACTATTGCGCAGCACGAGGAAGAACAGATGGGTGCGTTCATCGCCATCGCGCCGGCTGCGGCGATGCTCGGCTGATGCCCCCCGCATCGCGGATCGGCGACATGCACGTCTGCCCGATGGTCGGGCCCGGGCCCACGCCGCATGTCGGCGGCCCGGTCATCCTCGGTGCACCCACCGTGATCACAGTCGGCATGCCGCAGGCACGGGTCGGCGATCAATGCGTCTGCGCGATCCCGATGGACGTCATCGTCAAGGGTTCGATGACGGTGATGGTCAACGGCAAGCCCGCCGCGCGGATCGGTGACATGACCGCGCATGGCGGCAACCTCGTCGTTGGCGCGCCGACCGTCATCATCGGCGATGCCGGCGGAGGCGGCGGAGGCGGCGGGGGCGGCGCGGGCCCCGGCGGCGGCAAGGCCGGCGGCACCATCACCAGCGATATCGCGGCAGGCTGGGTGCCGCTCGAATATAATAACCTGCCCTATCAGGCGAAGGTGCTGGCCGATGCGGCGATCACCGGCGCGCCGTTCTGCGAGATCTGCGCCGCCGCCGCGGCGGCTGCCAACAAGGTGCCCAAGAAGCCGGCCACGCCCGATCCGTTCGGCGCCGCCGATCTGAAGCTGGGCGAGAACGAGATCCATCGCGACGCGATCCTGGCCGCGGCCGCCAACACCGGGCTTTCGGCGCAGACGGTGGCGGCGATCATCGATGCCGAAGCCGCAATCAAGAAGGATGGCGCCTGGGATACGCTTAGCGCGGCGGCGATATCGGGTGCGCGCGGGCTGACGCAATTCATCCCGAGCACCTGGATTGCGGAGGCGGAGCGGCGCGGATCACAACTGAACGCGATTGCCGAGCAGGCCGGGCTGCTCGACACATATGGCCAGGTGCTCGCCGCCCGGCGGGACGAACTGCTGGCGCTGCGCGACGATCCCGCCACCGCGATCCTCGTTGGGGCGGACTATGCGAGAGCCAATATCGAACGGCTGCGGCAGGCCGGGCTGGTGCCGGACGGCGTGGACGAAGCCGCGCTCGCCAAGCTGCAGGAAATGATCGCGGGGGTTCGCGGCTGATGCAGCGCCAGCAAGTCTACGGCATTCTCGATTGCGCGCGTTCGCCCGGGCTCTATCCGTTGATCCGGGAACTCGATCCGCTCGATGCGCCGTGCCTGTTCACCGGCGATATCGGGGAAGACATGCGTCGCGTCTCGCCCTTCATCTTCGCGCTCGCCGCCGCGCCGAAAATAGCCGACATATGGGGCGCCCAGGGGCTCGGCCGATCGTGGGGCATCTTCCTCACCAGCCCGATGGGGCTGGATGCGGTGCGGCGCCACATCCGCCATTTTCTGCAGGTGCGGCTGCCCGATGGCGTCGGGCCGGTGCTGTTCCGGATGTGGGATCCGCGCGTGCTGCACCCGTTCCTGGGGGCCACCCCGCCCGATCAGCTGGAGCAGATGTTCGCCAAGGTCAGCTCGTTCGTGATCGAAACCGAGGCCGGGCTGGAGCGCCAGATCTACGCAGGCGGCGGGCTGCGGCGGATGCCCGCCCAGTGGGGCGCACTGGGCGGCTGATCGACCGTCAGCGCGAAGCCGCGGGCGCGCCCCCGCCGGGTGCAGACAACATCCGCTTGCTGGCATCGCCCACCAGGAAATAGGCGCCCCAATAATAGGGATGCGAATAGCGTTGGCTCTGCATCAGCTCGGTCTGCGCGGCGCGCAGCGCATCACCGATCGTGGCGGTGCGCCCGCGTGTGTAGAAGGCGCGGAACAGTTCATCCGATTCCTGATCGACCGAGACCGTCCAGTAGGTCGCCAGCACCGCGCGCGCATTGGCGGTCAGGAAGGCACGCACCAGCCCGTCGAGCGATCGCCCGCCTTCCTCCTGCCCGCTCGATCGGGCCAGCCGCTGGCTCGCGCCTGCCGATGTTTCGCACGCCGCCAGCACCACGAGGTTCGCATCGAGCCGCAGTTCAGCGATCTCGCGGAAGCTCAGGAACCCGTCCGATCCCTCGCCGCCGATCGTCGTCAGCAGCGATGGCGGGATGCTGGTGCAGCCATATTTCGTCTCCGGCAGGCCGTGGGTGGCAAACAGCAGCACCTGATATTGATCGAGATCCTTGCGCTCGCGCACGGCGGCGTCGGTGAAGGCAGGTCCCGTCACCGTCGGCGCCCCGCTCACGCCCAATGCCTGTTCGGCCAGCGCGATCTTGGTGGCGCTGATCGGCTCGTTCTGGGCGGAGACGGTCGCCAGCTCGGTCAGCTCGATCGGGCAGCCAAGCCCCAGCGAAACCGGCGCCGCCGATGCCAGCTGCGGCAGCGAAGTCGGCGCACTATGCTCGCCGAACCCAATGAACGGCTTGGCTGCCGCCGAGGCGGACAGGGCCCGCGAGATTAGGAAGGATCGGGGGCTCAGCGCGGTCGCCAGATCGGCTCGTGCCGCCAGGAAGGCGACCTTGCTGTAATCATTCGGAGCCTTCGCGCGGCTGGCGGCATAGGCCTTGGCGCTTGCCGCGTCGGTCACCAGCACGCCCGCGGGCAGATCGGCCAGCGGCCCGCCCGGATCGACCACGATCGCTTTCGCGGCCGCCAGCTGGTCCCGCGCAGGGCCCGCGATCAACTGGTACAGCGCGGCTGACGCACTGACATTGTAGAATGGCAGCTTCTGGTTGTCGCGCACGTCACGGATCGATCGCCGCACCACTCGCGCGATCGTGGTCAGGTTGCGGGCGCTTTCCTTGACGGGATAGACCTGCACCCGATCCCGCCCGATCGCTACGCCGTAGACGCGCGCGCGCAGCTCGACGAGTTTCCAATAGACTTCACCCGGCGTCAGCGCGGCCTGGATTTCGGCCACAGTCGTCGGGCGATCGTCGAGATTGGCGTAACGCTTGTCGGCACCCAGAGCGGCCTCCACCGCGTCCAGCTGCTGCTGTTTGGCGTTCCGCTCGGTCTCGAGGGTCGCGCGGGTTGCGGCATCGGTTGATGGCGATGCGATCGCATAGCGCAGGCTGGTGATCTGGCGGTTGAGCTCGGCCCGATCGCGCACCTTAGCGCCAGTCGTGCCATCGCTGGTGACGACTGATTGAAGCTGCGACATCTGCCGCGCGATCGCCGGCTCGCCGATCGCCTGGATCGCACGGAAGAAACGCTCAGCCGCGTCCGAAGCCGGGTTGGCGACGGCTTCCTCCGAAAGCAGATCGAGATAGGTTTCGAGCCCAGCGGGCACCGCGCCACCGGTGCGGTTGGATGCGATCAGCGCATCGACAGCGTTGTTGTAATCGTTGAGCACGGTCGCGGTCGGCGCGCCGGATCGCTTCAGCAGGCTCGCCCGCTCCATCTGCGTCTCGGCCACGATCGGCCCGCTCACGCGTCCGCCCGCCCGCATCAACCGCGCGCGTTCCTCTGGTTGCAGCCGGATCGCACAGCTGGTCTCGGATGCCGGGCGCGCGCCTTCCAGCGCCGCCAGCGCGCAATCGAACTTGGCCACCGCCGCCTGGATGTCCGCCGGCGATCCGCCCGCCGCCTCACCCCGGCGCAGGTCGATCCGCCCGGCCTGGCGTTCCACCTGCGCGGTCAGCCACAGGATCGAGGCGGGGTCGATCTGCCCGCCCAGCAGCACATCGAGATTGGCGACCGCGCGGCCAAGCTCGGTCTGGCTGGCGGAAAGGCTGCCCGCCCCGCCCTGGGCCAGCACCGCCACACTTGACGCCCAGGATCGCTGCGCATCGATCACCAGCTGCGAAAGGCGGCTCGAATCCTCGCCACCCACCGAATTGGAAGCGTCGCGCTGCCCGGTGCGCGCGCGGTTTGCCTCCGCCAACAGCGTCGGATCCTCGAGTGGGGAATCGGGTGATGCCACGGTCAACGCGTTCAGCGCGGTCTTCCAATCGCGGCGGTTGAGCGCGTCGAGCGCGCGATAGGTGGTGCGCTTGCGTTCCAGGAAGGCGCGGTTGGCGACGGTCTGATCGCTTGCCAGTATCTGCTCGGCTCGCTGGAAATGCTCGGCAGACGCATCGGTGAAGCGGATATTGGAATCGGCCAGGCCCGCCTCCAGGCCAAGCTCGACGCGGACATCGGCCGGCGCGTTCTGCGGGAGCCGGCTGATCGCATCGTTCAGCACCCGCGATGCCTCGACATACAGGCCCTGGCGATTGAGCAGGATGCCTTCGCGCAGCGGTATCGCTGGGTCGAACGCGCTCTCGGTGGCGGCCATCGCTGCATCCACCATCGGCGCGTCCGCCAGCGACGCCAGCGTGATCGATGCGGGCGCGTCGGCGGTCGTGGCGGTCGGCACCGGCGCGGTTCCGGCCAGCGCCTTGAAAGCGCCTTCCATCGGGCCGACGACGCTCGGCACCGCGGATCCGCGCAGCCGATAGCCGCCCCTGACGGCGTTCACCACCACGGTCGGCGCGGCCAGTGCGGGATCGAAGCAGCGCTGGGCCTGGACCGGGCCGAACCCAGCCAGCGTCACCGTTGCCGCCGGGCCGCAATATCTGGTCTCCTCGGCAGGCATCGCCATCCCCGCCGGCACGGCTGAGACGGCGCCCACGGCGCGGCTGGCCGCAGATCCGCGACAATTGATCAGATAGCCCGAGCGGCGCGCACCCTGGAACATCCTGTCCTTGAAGTTGCGACTGGCGACGCACGGCTCGCCATTGCTGGCGCGGCCAAGCGCGAAGCTGTCGGGCAGCGCGGTCACGGGCACCGCGGATCCGGTCGCGCAACCCGCGACCGCGAGCGGGGCGATCATGGCCCACAGGCCGGCAAGCTTGCGCGGGGTCATCCTGGTCCCTCTCATTGCTCGGTCGTCGTGTCGCGGCAGGTGGGGTCGCTTGCGGGATCGCAGCGCACCATGTCGTCGGTATTGAAGTCGATCGTGCCGAGATCGCTGAACAGCGCCTCGTTGTTGGTGCCCACTACCGGATCGAACTCGATCGCCAGATCGGCGGATGACGCGAAGACATTCGCCTGCGCCGGATCGAACACGTTCACCACCGGCGGCGTCACCGCACTGATCAGGCAACCGCCCCCGCCCGATCCGATCAGGCAGCCGTTGATGCGGCTGTTGTTGGGGTTGACGCCGTTCAGCTGGATCAGGGTGCCGCCCAGCAGTGCAGCCGCGGTGCCGGTGCGGTCAGCGATCTCGCCGAACAGTGCGAACGCGTTCTGCGCAGCCTCGCCGCTCGATCCCAGCGCGATCGTCGGGCCTTGCGCGCTGTCCAGGCTGTTGATCTGTACGCCCGACGCCGCCCCCGCCACATCGGGCTGCGCGGTGTTCTGGAACAGCGCGAAATCCGAATAGCGCACGGTCAGCCGGTTCGCGGTCAGCAACTGCGCACCCGCGGAATAGGCGACGCCGTTGCTGCGGAATGCGTTCGCGACATAAAGCGTGCTGTTCGGCTGGGAAACGAAGCGATCGACGATTTCCGCCACCGAAAGCGGCGTCGTCCCCGGCGTCAGCCCGATCGTGTCGAGGAACACCAGATCCTGGCCGAAGCCGATCCGGTTCGCCGCCAGCACGATGTTGCTGTTGTCGGAGAACAGCAGGCGCCCGCCCGCCGTCGGCGTTGCCGCCGCCCGGATGGCGCTCGCGAAATCATTGCCCGCTGCGGTGCCACCGAGCGTGAACAGCCGCCCGGCAGTCGATCCCGGATCGGTGACGGTGCCGGTGATGTCGATCCGGCCGGTCGTGTAGATCGATACGGTGCGGGAACCCGCCGCCCCGTTCAGCGCCAGCGTTCCGATCCGCACGTCGCGAGTGCTGCCGTCGAGGATCAGGTCGGCCGCCGAGATCCGGTTAAGCTCCAGCGCGGTCAGTTGCATCGGCGACGATGCAAAGCCGCTGTCGCCGGCCACCGCATCGCCCAGCGCCAGCGCGCCTGCCGAACGGTTGCGCAGGCTCACACCGCTGGCGCGCAGGCGCACCGCCGGATCCGTGCCGGTACCGATGTCGATATCGTTGGCGCGCACCTCGATGATGTTGGCGGTCGCGGGGGTCGCCGGGCCGGCACTCACCAACCCGTCCGCCCCCAGCGATGCCTTGGTGGCGGCATCGACGAGGATCGTCGTCCCGGCCGATCCCTGGCGCAGCGTCGCCGATCCGGTCCGGGCGGTCAGCACGATCGCGCCGCTGGCCTGGCCGTTGCCGACGGAAGCGTTGTTGCCGGTCACCGTCACGGCACCGCCTGCCGCGCGCAGCAGCCCGGCGACCGTGGCGTCGCCCGATGCTATTATCGTTGCCGCGTCTCGCGCGCTGCCGCTGCCGAGCGTCACCGATCCGCCATCCGCAACGATGGTCAACGCACCGCCATTGGCGCTGGCGGCCGTCGTTTCGATGGCATCGGCCTCGATCCGCACCGTGCCGCCCGACGTGACGGTGCCGAGCCGCGCCAGCGTGCCACCGATGATCGTCGCCGCACCACCCGCCGTCAGATCGGCGCGGCCGCCGGTGCCGGTACCGGTGACTTCCCCGCTTGCCGCCGTCACCGAGATCGCGCCGGTCGTGCTTGTGATGCGGCCGAGCCGGGCATCGCTCGCTGACGTGACCGTCACTGGCCCGCCGGCGAAGAGCGTGCCCACGCTGATGTCGCCAGCGGTCCCGCCACCGGTCGTGGCCAGCGTCACCGCGCCACCGGCAGTGCCGGATGTCAGCGCAAGCGCACCGCTGCTGGCGGTCGCGTCGATCGTGGTGGCCGCGGCGACCGTGCCGAGATCGACGCTGGCCCCCGTCACCGAGACCGCCGCATTGGTCGCCCGCAGCGTACCGGCATCAGCGCGCCCACCTGCGCTCAGTGCGATGTCCTGGGTCACGCTCAGGCTTCCGGAGACGTCCGCATCGCCGCTCGCACTGAGCGCGGCGCTGTCGGCCGTGCCGTCGCCCAGCGTCAGATCACCCGCGGTGGCGCGCAGCGTCAGGGCTTGGCTGGCAGTCGCCGTGCCGATCGCGATGCTGCCGCCAGACACGGTCACTGCGCCGGCACTGCTGGCGATGCTGTCGATCACCGCCGCGCCGCCTGCCGCCACGGTCGCACCCTGCTCGCCCGCCAGCGTCCCGATCGTTGCACGCCCGCTTGCCGTCACGCTGGCGCTTCCGCCCGTCGCGCTGCCATTGCCCAGCCGTGCGTCGCCGGCCGTCGCCGCGATCGTCAACGACTGGCCGTCAGCGCGCGCCACGTTCACGTCGGCGGACGCGCCGGTGATGGCAATGTTCGTCGCTGCCAGCGTGCCGGTCACGACCGCTGCGCCGGTGGCGTCGATCGTGGCATCGGTTCCAGCCGTGCCGTTGCCCAGCGTCACGCCGCCACCGGTCGCCCGCAACGTCAGCGCCTGGCCGGTTTCGGCGACGCCCAGGTTGATCGACTGCGCGGTCACGCCGCCGTCACCCAGGCGCGCGGTCAGCGATCCGACTGTCGCTGCGCCGCCTGACGTCACTGCGACGCGCGAACCGCCCACATCGCCGATGCCGGCCGCACCGCCGGCATCGACAGTCACGTCGCCACCGGCCCGCAGGTTCCCGACAGTCGCGGACCCGCTTGCGTCGACTAGCGCCGTCGTTCCCGCAGATCCGGTGCCGAGGGTGATCGGCCCAGCGGTGGCGATCAGCGACAACGCCTGGCCGGCGGTGACATTGGTCGCTTCGATCGAGCCTGCGTTCACCACGGCATCGCCGGCGCGGGCGGTCAGCGTGCCGATAGAGGCGAGGCCGCCGGCAGTGATGTCGACACCGTTGCCTGCGATCGCGCCCACCGTTGCGCTGCCGGTCGCGATCAGCGTCGCCTGTCCGGCGGCATCGCCGCTATCGAGCGTCAGGTCACCCCCATCCGCCTCGGCACGCAACGATCCGCTGGCCGTTACCGCGCCCAGATCAACCACATCCGCGCCGACTGTGACATCAGCGCCGGTAATCCGGTCGAACTGCGCCAGCGTGCCGCCGGAAATCGCGATATCGGCACCGGACAGGGTTCCGCCTGTCGCCTCGCCCGTCGCCACGATCGAGATGGGGCCGGCCGCGGTCACCGCCTGCAGCCGCGCATCGCCGACCGAAGAAATCGTGGCCGCCGCCCCGGAGTTCAGCTGCCCGGTGACGATCACGTCGCCCGCCCCGCCCGTGGTCTGCAACGTCGCCGAGCCTTGGCTCCGCCCGATGCGCAGGCGCAGATCGCCTCCGGTCGCCGTGAGCGCCAGGGTGCCGCTGCCGTCGGCATTCTGCACTTCGGCCGTGTCGATCGTGGCCGTGCGCGCGGTGACCGCGATGTCGCCGCCCGCACCGGTCGTGCGGATGAGCCCGATGCCGGCTGCGCCGCCCGCAGTCACGGTCGCATCGCCTCCTGCGATCAGCGTACCGACAATGACATCGCCGCTGGCATCCACCAGCGCGGTCGTCGCCGCGCCGCCGGTGCCGAGCGTGATCCCGCCCGCGTCCGCGATCAGGCTCAGCGATCCCGCGCTGCTGGTCGCGCGGCCGCCCGCGATCGCGTCGGCGGTCACCGCGATCGCGCCCTGCGCATCGATCGTCGCGAACCGCGCCAGCGTGCCTGCGGTCACCGTCACCGGGCCTGTCGGCGCAGCGAGGACCATGCCGTCGGCAGTGGTCACGCCGGTTGCCTCCCCGCCGGCGGTGACCGTGATCGCGCCGCCGATCGTGGAGACACGTGCCAGCCGCGCATCGCCGATCGCGGCGATCGTGGCCCCGGTGCCCGCGCCCAGCTGCTGCGCGACGGTGATGTTGCCAGAAGCCCCCGTTGTCTGCAGCACTGCCGATGTGCCGGCAGTGCCGCGGTCTAGGTCCAGATCGCCCGCTTCCGCTGTCAGCGCCAGCGCGCCGCCGGTCGCGGTCGCGGTGCCGATATCGATGCCTGCGGCCGTCGCGGTCAGGTCGGTTGCAGCCCGCAGCGTGCTGGCCTCCAGCCGGCCACCAGCATCGATCAGCAACGCCGCGCCACTGATCGCGCTGCCGATCGTAATGGCGTCGGCAGTTAGGATCGTGCCTGCGCCATTGCTGTTCAGGCTGCCGATCGAAACACCACCCAGCACGGCCTCGATCCTGGCGAGGCCGCCTGCGCTGCCGGTGCCCAGCCGCACATCATTGCCCGCCGTCAGCAGCAGATCGCTGCCCGCGCGCGCGGTAGACAGGTCGATGCTCCGGCCGGCGGCGATATCGATCGCGCCGTCGGCATCGCCGCGCAGAATGATTGCATCCAGCCCGGCATCGATCGTGATCGGCCCGGCGGCAAGCAGCGTCGTGCCGATGTCGCCCGGTTGGCCGAGCACGCTGGCGCCGGCATCGATATCGATCCCCCCGGCACCGCTGCGCACCGTGCCGAGACGGGCGTTGCCGGTGGCCGCAATTCGCGCGCTGACATCGGCGTTCAACGTCCCGACGCTGATCTCTGCATTTGGCCCGGTCGTGGTGAGCGTCGCCACGCCGGCCCCGCCGGTGGTTCCGCCTGCGCGCGCGGTGGTCACGCTCAGCCCGTCGATCGCGGTCAGCGTGAGGGCGCCGTTGAACGCACTTGCCTGCCCCAGCGTAACGGTCGCGCCGCTGATGCCGACCGGGCCTGTGCTGGATTGTACCGTCGTGATCGCCACGATCGGCTGCGCACCGGCAGACGAGACATCGACACCGGTGGCGGCGGTCAGCGTGGTTCCGGAGACGGCGACCGTGGCATTCAGGGTCACGGTGCCGACCGTGCTCGCCAGTCGCCCAAAACGGATCGTGGGTGCCTGCGCCAGCACCGCGTCACCGGCCTGGCCATCGGCCGCGTCGATCGTACCGGTCGCCGCAAGCGTCAGTGTATCGGCGGCGCGCGCGCGCGCGATCCTCAGCAGATCGCCGGCCGAAACGGTGATGTCGCTGCCCGCCCCGTCCGCGAACAGCGTCACACCGATTGTCGGATCGATCGCGGTCACGTCACCCGCAGCGTTGATGTCGATGCTGCCGGCGGTGCTGCTGGCGAAATCGATCCGTGCGGCGCCATCGGCATCGATGTCGATCGCATCACCGGCCGCCAGCCGGGTAACGGCGAGCCGGCCGATGCCGTTCTGATCCAGCGTCGCGATACCGCCCACTGTCGCAGTGCCGAGTGTCAGGTCGCCATTGATCGTCGTCAGCAGCAGGGCGCCCGGGGTATTGATGCTGCTCTTGTCGATCGACGCCGCCGTCACGGTCACGTCCGATCCGATCGGTCCGGCCGAAGGCGGCGGTGTCGGCGCACCCGGATCTGCGGCAAGATCGGGCCCGCTCGGCACGAACGGGCCGGCGCGGCCTGCGATGAGTTGCGCGATGCCGGCCACGCTGCCCGCGGTCTCGGCAACGAAGCCGGCAGCCTGCAGCAGTTGGCCGCTGGTGGCACCGCCGGCCGAGACGCTGGCATTGCCGTCGTTCGCATAGGCGCTGGTCAGCGCGACATTGCCGCCGGCATCAATCGCGAGATCGCCCTGCGCGGAGACCAGCTTGGTCGCCACGACATCGCCGCTGGCATCCAGCGTCACACCCTGCCGGAAACCGGTGACGGAAAGCGTGCCGTCGATCCGGATCGCACCGGCGCTGGTGCGCGCGACCAGCGCGTTGCGCAGCGATACCGGCCCGGCGAAACGGATATCGCCCTGCGTTTCGAGATCACCATAGACGGTGCCGGTGATGTCGGTGCCGTTGATCGCCCGCGCCTCAACCCGGCCGAGCGCGACATCGCTGCCGGCGGTGCCGAGATAGATTCCGATCCGCCCGGTTCGGTTGGTCAGCCCGCCGAGCAAGGTGGTGCCGGCAAGGTCGATATCGCCGCCAGTCGCCGACAGCAGTAGCGAATCACCGCCCGCAATGCCGTCGTCCGCGTTGGAGATCAGCCGCAGCCCGGCGCCGCCGGTGATGCCGCCATTGGCCGCCGTGATCGCGACCAAGCCATCCGCCGCCTGATAGGCGCCGGCGCCCAGCGCGACCGAGTTGCCGCGCGCGATATAGTCGCCATCGACGATCACCCCGTCGGTGACGCTGACCGCGGCGTTGGCCGGGTTTGCATCGCTGGCGAAGATCAGCAGGTCGCCGCCGGTGGTCGTCGCGGTACCGGTCCGCGCGCTGGCGAGGCTCACGCCGCCGGCGCCCGCGGTCAGGTCGATTGTGCCCGCGTCGGATCGCAGTGAGCCGGCCGCGATGCCGTCCGCGATGATCGTGACGCCGGTATCGCCCACGCCCTGCGCGATCCGCGCCGTGCGTCCGGTGGTCACGTCCACGCGGCCCGCCGCGCCGTCGGCGATCAGGTTCGCACCATCGGCGGGCGCGATCCCGGTCGTATCGCGCGTGGCGGTGACACCGATGGTTCCGCCGGTGCTCCGCGCCGTGCCGATCCGCGCATCGGTGGCGGATAGGATCGTGATGGTGTTGCCGGCGGTCAGCGTGGTGACCGCCAAGTCACCGGTCGCGCCCTGCTTGGTCAGCGTCGCATCGCGCTCGGCATTCGCCGTGCCGACAAACAGAGCGCCTGCCGTAGCGGTCAGATCGATATCGCGGCCGGCGATGCTGGCGAAGTCGATCGCCGCCGCGGTCACGGTGATATCGGCGGGGCCGGCCGGCGCAGACGGGGCCGGCGCTGGATCACCGCCGGCAACCGGTGGACTGAACGGATAGGGGCCCGGGCGGCCGGCAGCGAGACTGCTGACTGCAGCGCTGCCGCCTGCGTTGATCGTGACCGATCCCGCCGCCTGCAGCGTCGTGCCGACGACGCTGCCGCCCGCGCCGAGCCGCGCATCGCCCTGATTGGCATAGGCGCTGGCAAAGCGCAGATCGGCACCCGCGCCCGCTGCCAGATCAAGCAGGCCCTGCGCCGAAAGCACGCCATTGGCGGTCAATGCGCCATCGGCGTCCAGCCCGATGCCCTGCAGCTCACCCGTCACGAAGATCGACGAATCGGCGGTGATCGCGCCGCCATTGCTGGTCCGCGCGACTAGGGCGTTGCGCAGCGAGACCGGCCCTGCGAACCGGATATCGCCGGACGTCTCGAGATCGCCGAAAACGGTGCCGGTCTGGTTGGAACCATAGAGGCCTGCCGCGGCCACCGAGCCCAGCGTCACGTGCGATCCCGCAGTACCCAGATAGATGCCGATCCGCGAGGTACGCGTGGTACCGCCGGCTAGCTGGCTCGCCCCCACATCGATTTCGCCGCCGGTCGCGGATAGCGTCAGCGCCTCGGCGGCCAGCGGGGTATCGTCGCTATTGGCGGTAAGGCGCAGGCCGCTGCGCCCGGTGATCCCGCCAGCCCGTGACGTGATCGTGATATACTGGCGCGCCGTCTGCACCGATCCGGTGCCGTCCGCGCTGCCCAGTGTCACGCTTGCACCGTCGGCGGTGTAGTAGCCGTCCGATGCGATCGCGCCGGTTACGGCCAGCGCTCCGGTCGCGGTCAGTACGACGTTGCCGCCATTGCTGGTCCGCGCGTTGCCGAGGGTGAGCGTGCCGCCCGTCGCGTTCAGATCGATCGTGCCTTCGTCGGACCGAATCGTCTGCGCGCGAACCGTGGCGGCATCGACGTCGACGAATGCATCGCCCACCACCGTGCCCAACGCTGCCACGCCGTTCGCAGCACTCACCGCCACATCGACCCCGAAACCGCTGCTGTCGGCGATCAGATCCGCGCCGTTGAGCGGATCCGCCGGCGTCAATCCGGTCACCGCGGTTACGGCTGTAACGATGACGGCGTTGGCTAGGCTGGCGGCACGCCCGATCCGCGCCGCGCTGTCCGAATCGATCGTGACGAGGCCGTTCGCCGTCACCCGATCGACACGCAATTCGCCGGTCGGCCCCTGCTTGTCCAGCGTGGCAGTGCCGCCCGCGGTGGCGGTGCCGATCGTCAGCGCGCCGCTGGTCGCCGTCACGGAAAGGTTGCCCTCCGCGCTGACGGCCACCTTGTCGACCGTGCGCCCCGCGATGGTGACGTCGAACAGCGTCGGCGTCGGGCTTGCCGGCGGGGTCGGATCGCTTGGGCTGGCGGCCGGATCGGCATCGCCGGGGGCGATCGGGCTGGCCCGCCCGGCAACCAGCGTGTCGATCCCGGCGGTCGCGCCGAGCGAGGTTTCGGTGATGCTGCCGGCTGCCTGCAGCAGCGTGCCATCGGTGCTGCCGCCGGCAACCGCGCTGATGTCGCCGCCGCTATAGGCGCTGGCGATCGCGAGCGAGCCATTGGCGCGTAGCGACAGATTGCCCTGCGCGGAGATCAACGCGTTCGCCATCAGTTGATCGCCGGCATTGAGCGTGATCGATTGGCCCGCGCCGGTTACGAAGAGCGTGCCATCGATCAGGATATCGCCGGCCACGCTGCGCACGCTGAGTGCATTGCGCAGCGATACCGGCGCGGCGAATCGGATGTCGCCCGTCGTCAGCACATTGCCGAACGCCAGCGTTTCGGCCGCATTCGTGCTGTACAGGCCACGCGCATCGATGCGCCCGAGCGTCAAGGCGCTACCCGCGGTGCCGAGGAAGACGCCGATCTTCGACGATCGGTTGCCACCCCCGGTCAGGCTGGCGGCGCCGAAGTCGATCGCGCCACCGGTCGCCGACAACAGCATCGGTTCCGCGCCGACGCCGGTGCTGTCGCTGTTCGCGATCAGCCGCAGCCCGGCAAGCCCGGTCAGCGCCCCATTGCGCGCGGTCGCGATCACGCGCCCACCCGCGCTCTGCACCATCGGCACAGCGCCGCCCAGCGTCACGTTCGCGCCGCGCACGATATAATCGCGCTGCGCGGAAACTGCTCCTGCAACGGTCGCGGCGGCCGCCGTGTCGATGATCACGTCTCGACTGGCGTTGAGGATAGCGCCGCTGGCGATCGTCACCGCATCGCCGGTGCTGCCGATTCGCACCGATCCGGCCTCACTGGTGATGCCACCGCCCAGATCGATCAGGTCCGCGCCGTAGATCTGGACGTCGGAGACCGTGCCGGTCGCGGCGCCCGCTGCCTGGCGACCGCGCAACGTACCCGTGATCGCGATATCGGGCGTGCCCGGATCAGCCGCCGCAATCGTCACGCTGGATGCGGTCCCGGTCGGCACACCGCCGGCGACCAGCTGGATGCCGCGATCGGTGGCGACCGCCGCGCTGGCGGTGATCATTCCGCCGACGCTGAGCACGGCATCGTCGATCGCGCCCTGGCTGGCGAAACCCAGCGTCACGTTGCGTCCCGCCACGCTACCATCCAGCGTGACGGCGGCGCGCACTTGCGTGCCGCGTGTGATTGTGAAGGCCAGCGGGCTCGCTGCGCTGGCCGTCATCGTGATGTCGGTACCGGCGATGAAGGCCGCATCGTGGCCAGCGCTCAGTTGCGTGCCGGCCTCCGCGCCGACCCCCGCCCCCAGAAAGACGAGATCGCCAAGGCCGCTCGCCGCGCCGTTCAGCGTGCTTATCCGGGCATTGTCGGTGGCGCGCACCAGTACCGTCGATCCGTCCACGGTTTGGAAGCGCAGCGCCGGATCGGCTGCCAGGAACTGGGCCTGCTGGCCGGCATCCAGATCCAGAGAGCTTGCGATCAGGGCGCCGACATTCACGTTGGCGCTCTGGCCGAAGGTGATGCCGTTGGGGTTCACCAGATAGACGGCGAGATTGCCGGGGGACGTGATCGCGCCTTCGATCACGCTCGATGTGCCGCCGGAGACCCGGTTCAGGATCGCCGCCGTGCCCGCGCTGTTCGAAAAGGCGACGGTCGCATCGCGGCCGACGCTGAAGCTGGTCCAATCCACGATCGATCGCGCGCTGCCGACGGCAACCTGCATCGTCGTGCCGCCCGCAGGCGGTGGCGTCACCGTAACGGTGCCCGCGGCGATGCCGTTCAGCTGAGGCAACGTATCGACCGGGATCGTCTGCGCAGCGGCGGGCGCACCGACGCCGACGACGCCACCCATCAGCGCGGTCGAGACGATCAACCGGGCGCGGAGCGTGGCGAGCGGGGTGAAGCGGGTCATCTTTGCTCTCCTGCGGCGCGGGTCAGCGGGCGCCGGGCGCGAACTGTAGGGTGATCGACATCAGGAACCGGTCCGGCGCGCGCCGGGCGTTGGGCAGCAGCAGCGCCTTGTTGGTCGGCCGCGCATACATCGCTTCGACCAGTGCGAGGCCCGGCACGAACGCGCGCACGCCGCCGCCATAGGAACCGAGCCGCCGATCGGTTTCGATCGCGTTGCGATCCTTGTTCCACAGCCAGACGCTGTCGTAGAAGCCGAACAGCTCCACCCGCGCGGGCAGGTCGATCACCTTCGCGATCAGCTCACCGCGCAAACCGATCGCACGATCGGCGGAATTGGCGCCGGGGTCATAGCCACGACCGATCGTGAGGTTGCCGATCGCATATTCCTCGAAGTTCAGCAGCGGGTTGTTCGACCATTGGCCGCGCGCCTGGCCATAGAGGCTGAAGATCGGCCCCACCCCGATCCTGCTCTCAAGCTTGCCGCGGATCACGGTCGCGGTCGGGTCTCCATCCGGACGCGAGGGTGTGTAGCCGCTCGCGTTACGCTCGTTCATCTTGGTGGCGTTCAGGATGTCGAGACCCTGGCGCAGCTCCAGCGAGCCCGCCAGCGAGAAGGTCTCGATCCCGGCGGCATTGCGATCGCGATAGGTACCATCGAGCCGGATATAGGCCACGCGCAGCTTGTCCCGGTTCAGGGCATCGCTGACATTCTGGCCGTTGGCCACGCGGTGCACGCGGGTCCGCTGTTCGATCATTTCCATTCCGCCGGCCAGGAACAGTCGCCGGTCCACCGACACGGCCAGCGGCGCGCGCACCTCCAGCCCCGCGATCAGCGATTCGGACCGCAGGTCGAGTTGGCCGATATCGGGCCGTGACCATGCATAGGTGCCGCTCAGGCCGATCGTCGCACCACTGGCGCCCAGCCCCATGATATGGCCGCCCTGCACCACTTTCTGTTCGTCGAAGTCGAGCGTGGCCGATCCGCCCAGATAGGTGACGTCGGATGCTCCGGTCAGGCCGTAATATTCACCGCGCAGATAGGCAGTCTCGCGGCCCAGCTGGCGCGATCCGTAGTTCTGGACGTTGCCCAGGATCGAGAACGGCCGGTAGGCGACGGTCAGGTCGCCGATCACCTCGCCCGGCGCGGTGCCCGCGGGTCGCAGGCCAAGCTGCACGTCCAGCCCGGGTATGTCCCCGGCCAGCAGCAGCACCCGTTCCGCATCGCGCTCGTTCAGCGGGGTTAGCGCCTTCAGCTGGGCGATGCGCGCCTCGATCGTGGCGCCATAGGGTCCGGCATCGCCACGCACGCGCACTTCCACGATCCGCGCCGTCACTACTTCCAGCTTCAGCTCGCCGCCTTCCAGCCGCTGCGGCGGGATCTGCACCGACGCGACATAGCCCGCACGACGCAGCGCGGACGTTGCACGATCGCGGATGTCGCAGACGATCTTCAGCGGCTGCGTGCCTGCCGGGGGTGCGGCGGCGATGTCGGACAGCAGCGGAGCGATCTCGGGCGGCAGCGCGGCATCGCCCGGCCCTGAAAAGCGGATCGTGCTGATCACGGTCTGCAGATCGTAGCGATCGAACGGACAGGGCGCGGCTTCCACCGCCCGGCTCGCCTCGACCCGCGCGCGGGGTGCGGGCGCCGTGGCAGCATCGGGGCGGGGCTGTTCGATCTGGTCTCGGGTCGGCGCGTCGATGCCGGGCTGCTGCACCGGTGGCTGCACCGCCTGGGCATTCGCTACGGATGGCAGCCCGGCGAGTACGCCGGTCAGCAACATGCCGGTGGATACCGGAACCACCGGAAAACGTGACAGCATACGTGCCCCCTCATTGCCCCATCCCCCTGCGGATGCGGCGCATGATCTGCCAGTATGCGACCCAGTTTATATCGTTGACGGTCCCGACCGCTCCACCCGTTTAGGCGGATCCGGACCAAAGCAAATACCGCGTTCGTGGTAGGCTCGCGCGTGCGCCACTGTCAATTCCGGCGACAGGCGCGCGGGGCTTGCGCAGCGGGGCCGCGATGGGCCACCTACGCCTCCCTTTCGATCCGGGATGCGATGATGGCCGAACCGACGCTTTACCCCGTGCCGCCCGCCGTCGCCGAAAGGACGCGAGTCGACCGGGCTGCGCGCGAGCGGCTCTATGGCCGTTCGCTTGCCGATCCGGGCAGTTTCTGGCTCGAACAGGCGCGCCGGCTGGACTGGATCAAGCGGCCCGAGATCGCTGGCGACTGGTCGTTCAACGAACAGGATTTTCACATCAGCTGGTTCGCGGATGGCAAGCTGAACGTCTCCGCCAACTGCCTCGATCGCCACCTGAAGGATCGCGGCGATGCCACTGCGATCATCTGGGAACCGGACGATCCCGCCGAAGCCGCCCGCCATATCAGCTATCGCGCGCTGCATGCCGACGTCTGCCGGCTGGCCAGTGCGCTGAAGGCGCTGGGCGTCGCCAAGGGAGATCGCGTGACGATCTACCTGCCGATGATCCCGGAAGCCGCGGTGGCGCTGCTGGCCTGCGCGCGGATCGGCGCGATCCACTCGGTCGTGTTCGGCGGATTTTCACCCGATGCGCTGGCGGGCCGCATCCAGGATTGCGACAGCAAGCTGGTTATCACGGCCGACGAAGGCCGCCGCGGCGGCAAGCGCGTGGCACTGAAGGCCAATGTCGACAAGGCCGCCGCGCATTGCCCCAGCCTGACCGACATCCTGGTCGTGCGCGCTACGGGTGCCGACGTCGCGATGCGGCCGGGACGCGACCATTGGTATCATGAGGCGATCGCAGATGTGCCCGCCACCTGCCCCGCCGAACCGATGGCGGCCGAAGATCCGCTGTTCATCCTCTACACCTCCGGCAGTACCGGCAAGCCGAAGGGCGTGCTCCACAGCAGCGCCGGCTATCTGCTCTGGGCAAGCCTGACCCACGAACTCTGCTTCGATTATCGCCCGGGCCAGATCTACTGGTGCGCAGCCGATATCGGCTGGGTGACCGGGCACAGCTATATCGTCTACGGCCCGCTCGCCAACGGCGCCACGACTTTGATGTACGAAGGCGTGCCCAACTGGCCGACCGCATCGCGGATCTGGGAAGTGGTCGATCGTCACAAGGTCGAGATCCTGTACACCGCGCCGACCGCGCTGCGCGCGCTGATGAAGGAGGGCGATGCGTTCGTCACCCAGACGAGCCGTGCCTCGTTGAAATTGCTCGGCACGGTCGGCGAGCCGATCAATCCGGAAGCCTGGCGCTGGTATCATGCGGTCGTCGGCGAAGGCCGCTGCCCGATCGTCGATACGTGGTGGCAGACCGAGACGGGGGCCGCGATGATCGCCCCGCTGCCGGGTGCCGTTGCGCTCAAGCCAGGTTCCGCCACGCTGCCGCTACCCGGGATCGAACCGCAGCTGGTCGATGCCGAAGGCCGCATCCTCGATGGCGCGACCAGTGGCAACCTCGTGATCGCGCGCAGCTGGCCGGGGCAGATGCGCACCGTGTGGGGCGATCATGCGCGGTTCTTCCAGACCTATTTCGCCACCTATCCCGGCAAATACACCACCGGTGACGGCGCCCGCCGGGACGAGGACGGCTATTGGTGGATCACCGGCCGCACCGATGACGTGATAAACGTCAGCGGCCACCGGATGGGTACGGCCGAGGTCGAAAGCGCGCTGGTGCTGCACGCCAAGGTGGCGGAGGCCGCGGTCGTCGGCATGCCGCACGACCTGAAGGGCCAGGGGATCTATGCCTATGTCACGCTGAACGCGGGCGAGGCCCAGTCCGAAGCGCTGCGGCAGGAACTGCGCGCCTGGGTGCGCGAGGAGATCGGCCCGATCGCCACCCCAGATGCGATCCAGTTCGCGCCCGGCCTGCCCAAGACACGATCGGGCAAGATCATGCGGCGGATCCTGCGCAAGATCGCGGAAGGCGATGTCGCGCCCGCATCGCTGGGCGATACGTCCACGCTGGCCGATCCGGCCGTGGTGGACGATCTGGTGGCGAACCGGGTGACCGCCTGATCAGCGCGCGGCAGCCGCCATTTCGCGGTTGCGCGCGACCGCTGCCGCCAGCGTGCGGCGCAGCAGATCGGCCAGCCCGGGATCGGCGTCGAGCACGTCGAGCCCCTTGCGCGTCGATCCGCCGGGGCTGGCGACGCGATCGGCCAGCCGGCCGGGATCCTCGTTCGACTCCGCCGCCAGTCGCGCCGCCCCGTCGACCGTTGCCAGCGTCAGCCGCGCCGCCTGATCGGCCGGCAGCCCCAGCGCCGCCCCCGCCCGCCCAAGTGCTTCGATGAACCGGTAGAGGAAGGCCGGGCCCGATCCCGCCAGCGCGGTCACCAGATCGAATGCCGCCTCGTCGTCGATCCATTCCGCCAGCCCCAGCGGCGTCATCAGCGCATCGATGCGGGCACGCTCGGCCGGCGCCAGCGCGGGGCCGTGCAGCCCGATCACGCCTCGCCCGATCGCCACCGGCGTGTTGGGCATGATCCGGCATAGCGCTGCCTGCGGAAAGCGCTGCGCCAGCGACGCGATCTCGACACCGGCCAGCATCGAGACGAGCAGCGTGCCCGGCCCGGCGAGCGGCGCGATCCACGGCGCGACATCGTCGAACATCTGTGGCTTCACACCCAGCAGGATCGTGGCCGGTACCGCACCATCGGGCGGGGTCGTCACCGTCACGATCCCCTCGGCCGGCGGCGTGCCAGATCGGTTGATCACCACCAACTGCGCCGGATCGAGCCCGGCGTCGAGCCAGCCGCGCAGCATCGCTCCGCCCATATTGCCGGCCCCGACCAGCCACAGCGGTCCATCGTGGATCATAGGCGGTCTCGTTTCAAAAGGTTCGTCATCCCGGACTTGATCCGGAATCCGAGGCAGGCGAGGCGATTAGGCTCCAGGTCTCGGCTCTCGCCGGGATTCAGGCCTCGCCCTGCGTTTCGATCAGCGCGGCAGCAATCGCTTCCTGCGGCGTCTTGTCTGCCCACAGCACGAACTGGAAGACCGGATAGAAACGCTCGCATTCGTCGATCGCGGCTTCGACCAGCGTTTCCGCCTGGTCCAGCGTCAGCGCGGCATCGCCGCTTGTGTCGAGCAGAGCCGCATGGCGGAACAGCAGGATCCCGCTCGATGCCCACATTTCGAAATGGCCGATCCAAAGCTGTTCGTTGATCAGCCCCAGCGTTTCATAGACCGTGATCCGCTTGTCCGCCGGCACCCGGATATCGGGCAGCGCCAGAAATTGGAGGACGCGGTCCTCCTCGCGCCACACCGCGCGCAATTCATACTGGGTCCAGCTACCCTGGAAATTGGCGACGATCTCATCCTCGCCGCTGCGTTCATGGGTCCAGCCATGCGCGTCGAAATATTGTTCGAGCATGTCGATCGGCGCGGCACCCTCGCCCGCCTGTTCCTGATCGTCGTCGAGCATCATCTCGTTACATCTCCGCCAGCCGACACCAGATATGGTGGACCAGCCGCCGATAAGCTGCAAGCGAGGTGCGGCCGCCCGATCGACAAAGCTGTGGATCGTTCGGCCGTGCGCCCCGCGATATCAGACGCCCTTGCCAAGGTCCGGCGCTGTAGCCGGAGCCGCCCGTGCCTCGAGCGCGGCAAGCCGCACCTTGAGCGCCTCGACCTCCTCGCGCGCCGCGGCGGCGGACGCCTTCACGGCCTCGAACTCGTCACGGCTGACGAAATCGAGCCCGCCGATCCATTCCTTGGTGCGCTCGCGCATCGATGCCTCGGCCTCGCGGCCGACGCCGGCGATCGTCCCTGCGGCGCCGTTCAGCACCTTCACCACATCATCGAAAAAGCGGTTCTCGCTTTGCATTGCCTGTCTCCGGATCAGAGTGTGATCTGGGTGCTGGGGCCGCCCGGCGCAAGCGTCTCGGCCTCCGGGTTGCGTTGATCGATTGCGAAATTGAGCGTCGCGGCGAAGCAGAGCCAGGCCAGATAGGGTAGCATCAGAAGCGCTGCGGAGGTCCGCACGCGGGCGAACAACCAGGTGGTGGCCGCCGCAGCCACGATCATCAGCAGGATCCACCAGAAGGCCAGCGTCACCTGATGCGCGGCGAAGAACAGCGGCGACCATGCTAGGTTGATTGCAAGCTGAACCACGAACAGCGCGATCGCCGGCTTGCGGAGCCGGGATCCACGCGCATTGATCACGATCGCCAGCGCTAGCCCCATCAGCGCATAGAGGATCGGCCAGACCACGCCGAACGCCCAACCCGGCGGCTGGAAGCTCGGCTTGTCGAGCGCTGCAAACCAGGGGTCGTCGGCGCCCCATCCGGACAGCGCACCCGATGCGGTGCCCAGCAACAGCACCAGCGGCACGCACAGCAATGCCCAGCGGGCGAGCGACATCCGAAGCTGTCCCGGCGAAGCGATCTGGCCCAATCCTAACCCCCTATTCCGCAGGCTGCGGCACAGCGCCCCCATGCTCGCCGCGATCCAGCGCTTCGTCCAGCTTGCGGCTCGTGTCCAGTGGCGATCCGGTGCGACGCGCGATGATGACGTAAAGTACCGGAATCAGGAAGATCGTGATGATCGTCGCGATCGACACGCCCCATACCACCACCACGCCGATCGCGCGGCGGGCGCCGGCTCCCGCGCCACTGGCGATCATCAGCGGCACCGCGCCTGCCACCGTCGCGATCGACGTCATCAGGATCGGACGCAGCCGGCGCGTCGCGGCCTGGCGGATCGCATCGCCGAACGCCACGCCCTCGTCGCGCAATTGGTTGGCGAATTCGACGATCAGGATGCCGTTCTTGGCCGCGAGCCCGACCAGCATCACGATCCCGACCTGGCTGTAGAGGTTCAGCGTCTGCCCCATCGCCGCAAGCCCGACGACGCCGCCCGCCACTGCCAGCGGCACGGTGGTGATGATCACCGCGGGGTGGACGAAGCTTTCGAACTGGGCGGCCAGCAGCAGATAGACGATCAGGATGGTCAGCACGAACACGGCAAGGATCGATCCACCCGTCTCCTTCAGCGACTGGCTTTCGCCGCGATAGCCGACTGCGGTGATCTCCGGCGCGTTGGCGGCCTGCTGTTCCAGGAAGGTCAGCGCATCGCCGAGCGCATAGCCGGGGGCCAGGCCACCCTGCAGCGTGATTGCGCGCTGCTTGTTAAACCGTCCCAGCTCCCGCGCGCCGGCCATCTGGCGGGTGGTGACGAGGTTGGCGAGCGGCACCAGCTGGCCCGATACCGATCGGACATAGACCTGACCCAGATCGCGCTCGACCGCGCGCTGCCCGGCTTCGGCCTGCACGATCACGCGATATTCCTCGCCGCGATCGACATAGGTGGAAACGCGGCGCGACCCCATCAGCGTCTGCAGCGCCTGGCTGACCGCATCGACCGAGACGCCCAGATCGCCCGCCCGGCCGGTATCGACGTCGATCTGCAGCTGCGGCTTGGTTTCCTTGTAATCGGAATCGAGATTGATGATCCCCGGATTCTCCGCCGCCGCCGCGATGATCCGGTCGCGCGCACGCGCCAGATCCTCATAGCTGGATCCCGCAATCACGAAGTTGATCGGCTGTCCGCGTCCGCGGCCGAGCGAGGATTGCGGCGTCGCATTGCCACGCATTGCGGGCAGCGTCGCCAGCTTTGCGTTGATCGCCTCCGCAGTCTCCTGCGTGCTCACGTCGCGTTCTTCCCAGGGCTTGAGAAAGATGACGAGCGCACCGCTGTTGAAATCCTCGGTCGCGCCGAAACCGCCGGGCGCGCGCACCACCAGCCGGCGCACGGCACCCTGTCCGATCATCGGTTCGAGCAGCCCTTCGACGGTCGACATCTGCCGCTGCAACTCGGCATAGCCGGTGCCCTCTGCAGTCGACAGGTCGGCGCGGATGATGCCGGTGTCCTCGCTGGGCACCAGTTCGTTGGAAAGCGTCAGGAACACGGCGCCTGCCCCGGCCAGCACCACGCCCACCGCCGCCAGCACGATCACCGGCCGGCGGATCGCGCGATCCAGCAGCCGCTCGTAACGGCCTTCCAGCCGCCGGAAATGATCATCGACCCAGGTTGCCAGCCGCCCGCGCTCGGTCTTGCGCAGCAGTTTCGAACACAGCATCGGCGCCAGGCTGAGCGCAAGGAAACCGGAAAAGGCGACCGCGCCAATCATCGCGCCCGCCAGTTCGCGGAACAGCAGGCCCGTCTGCCCCGCCAGGAACATCACAGGCACGAACACCGCGCATACCACCAGTGTTGTCGAGATCACCGCGAAGCCCACCTGCCGCGTGCCCAGATAGGCGGCCGCCAGCGGATCCTCGCCCTCCTCGATCCGGTGATAGACATTCTCCAGCACCACGATCGCATCGTCGACCACCAGGCCGATCGCCAGCACCAGTGACAGCAAGGTCAGCAGGTTGATCGAGAAGCCGAACGCCCACATGACCGCGAACGTCGCCAACAGGCAGATCGGCACGGTGACGGCGGGGATCAGCGTGGCGCGCCAGCTGCCCAAGAACAGGTAGATAACCAGCACCACCAGCACCGCGGCTTCGGCCAGCGTATGATAGACGCCATCGATCGCGCGGCTGATGAACAGCGAGCTATCCGATCCGATATCCATCTGCATGCCTGGCGGCAGGCTCGGCCGGATCTGGTCGGCGACCTTCTTCGCGTCGTCCACCACCTGCAGCGTGTTCGCACCCGACTGGCGGACGATACCGAGGCCGACACCGGTCCGCCCGTTGGACCGGAAGCTGGAATAGATATTCTCCGGCCCCTCCTCGACCCGGGCGACATCGCCCAGACGGACCAGGTAACCACCCTCGCCGCGCGCCACGATCAGCTGGCGGAACTGCTCGGCGGTGGCGAACGGGCGGTTGACGCGCAACGTTACATTCTGTTCGGCCGCCTCGATCCGGCCGGCCGGCAGCTCGACATTCTGGGTGCGCAGCGCGGTTTCGACGTCAGCCGGTGTCAGGCTGAACGCGGCCAGCTTGGCGGGATCGATCCAGACGCGCATCGCCGGGCGCTGCTCGCCATAGACCTGCACGTTGGCGACGCCCGGCACCGCCGAAAAGCGATCGACCAAGTTGCGGTCCGCCCAATCCGACAGCTGCAGGTTGGTCCAGCCCTGCGGCGCGGTCAGCGCGAACACCACGACTGCCTGCGCGTCCGCATCGACCTTGCGGACCTCGGGCGGCAGCACGTCGTCGGGCAGGTCCTCCAGCACGCCGCCCACTCGGTCGCGCACGTCGTTGGCGGCGCTGTCAATGTCGCGGCCCGGCGCGAACTCGACCGAGATCGACGAATCGCCGTCCCGGGATCGCGAACTGATCGTCTGGATGCCTCCGATTCCCGCCAGCCGCTCTTCGATCAGCTGGGTCACGCGGCTTTCCACCACGTTGGCGGCGGCGCCGGTATAGGTGGTCGAAACCGACACGATCGGCGGGTCGACGTCGGGATATTCTCGCACCGACAGCGCGAAGAAGGCGACGATGCCGATCAGCGTCAGCAGGATCGCGAGCACCGCCGCGAACACCGGACGCTTCACAGAGACGTCGGAAAGGATCATGTCAGCGTGCCGCCTGCGCATTGGCAGGGGGGCGCGGCCCGGCCAGCTTCACGGTCATTCCGTCGGCCACCTTCACAACGCCTTCGCCCACGATCTTCTGGCCCGCCGCCAGCCCCTCGCTGATCTCCAACAGCCCGTTTTGGCGGACGCCCACCTTCACCGGCGCCCGCGTCACCTTGTCGCCCGCGCCGATCCGGAACACATAGCGCTGGTCCCCCTCGCCGACGACCGCGAGTTCCGGCACCGCCAGCGCGGTGCGCGGCCGCGCCTCGATCGCCACGGTCAGCAGCATGCCCGGCTTCAACAGCCGGTCGGGATTCGGCAGCACCGCGCGAACCAGCACCGATCGCGTCGCCGGATCGACGACCGTATCGATCGTCTCGATCGTGCCGCGCACCGGCTGATCGGGGAAGGCGGCCGCGCGCGCGTCGATCGTCTGGCCCTGCCGGATCGCCGACAGCAGCGTTTCCGGCACCGGGAAATCGAGCTTGATGACGGAGATGTCGCTGATCGTGGCAATCTCGGTGCCCGCCTGCACGACCGCGCCGGGAGAAATGGTACGCAGCGACACATAACCGCCGAACGGCGCACGGATCACGCGATCGGCGATCGTCGCGCGGGCCTGCTCGGCCTGCGCGCGGGCTGCCGAGGCAGCGGCGATCTGCGTATCGAGGCTGGCATTGGTGGCGAAGCCGCGCTGCTTGAGCTCGGAGATCCGCGCAAGCTGCTGCCCGGCGACGCGGGCATTGGCCTGGGCTTCGGCCAGCGTCGCATTCTCCTGGCTTTGCGCCAGCGTCGCGACCACCTGGCCCGCCGCCACATAGCCGCCGTCGTTGAAATTGACCCGCACCAGCCGCTCGGTCACCGGTGCGGAGAGCGTCACCTGCTCATTGGCGCGGGCGGTGCCGATCGCCTCGATCCGGTCGACGAACCGCACCGGCTTCGCCTGCACCGCAGTCACCAAGGGGGCCGGACGCTCGCGCTGCTTGGCTTCGCCGCCCCCGCACCCCACCAGCAACAGCGACAAGGCGATGACGGGGATGGCTGGCTTCATCGCCGCCAAACACTTCACGGGTCGCGACGGTTGCACGCCCGTCACGGCTGATCGGCTGAAACTCATGATCAAGCCTATGGCACAGGCGGGCGGACCCCGTATTTCACATTCGACACATTGGCTTCGGCCCCGCCTAAAGATCGGCTGCCAGCGTCAGCGAATAGCGGCGCTGGACATTGTAGACGAAGAATCCGCTGCCCCCCACGCCATAGCCATATTTGTCGAACACATTGCCCACCTGGCCGCGCACCAGCACCGGCACGTCACCCAGCTTGAACCGATAGCGCCCACCGAGGCTCAGCACCGCGCGCGGCGGCACGACCAGCGTGTTGGCGGCGTTGGCAATGCGGTCGGCGGTGCTTTCCACCACCGCATCGACGGACAGGCCGGGCACGAAAGGTAGTTTGTAATCGACGCTGGCCACCGTGTAGCGCTCGATCGCTCCGACCGGTTTCGGCCCGATCAGCCCCATCGCGACTTCCTCGCCCGATACTTCGGCATCCAGGAAGATCGTGCCGACGACGGTGGTTAGCCCATCGATCGGCTGGCCCGCCAGCGACAGCTCGATCCCGTGATGCCGCACTTCGCCCAGCCGCCGGAAACGGTTGCCACCATCGAGGTTGAAATAGGGCTTGGTGACTTCGAAAACCCCGGCCACCGCCTTCAGCTTCGGCGTGATTGCCAGCCGCAATCCGGCATCGGCCTGGCGCGTGCGGATTGCGGGCGGGGCTTCGTTACGGTTGACTGCGATATCCGGCGCGACCGGGCTTTCTTCCAGCCCGCGCGTGTAGCCGGCATAGATCACCAGATCGTCGGTCAGGAATGCGTTGCCGGCGGCAGAGAATAGCCAAGGCTTGTCGCGCGAGACCGGGAACACGGTCACCGGATCGTCGATGATCTTGCGGTAATCGGTCTTCTGCACGCCCAGGCTGAGCTCGCCGACCCCGGCCCAGACCCCGCGATAACCGATGCCCGCGGTGAACTGGCGCACCGCATCCCGCGTGCTCTCGCCATAGGTGAAGGTCGGCTCGGGACGGAAATCCTGCACGCCGAACCGTGTCGGCCCGAGCGAAACCGAATCCGAGCCCCCATAGCGGCGCTGCTGGTCACGTCCCCGCAGCGAAGCGATCAGCTGATGCACGCGCGGCCCTTCCTTGAACGCGCGCGAAACCCGGATCTCGCCCGATGTCGATGCGAACTTGTTGTCCGCATCCGCAATCACCAGCCGATCCGCAACCGCACCGTCCAGCGTCACCCCCAGCAGGATATCGGCATAGCTACGGTCCTGCTCGAACCAGGATCGGAACAGCCCTGCCTCGATCTCGAACCCGCCCAGCGGCGCTTTCGCCAGCACTCCGTAGTTGCCGGTGGCGCCGCGCGCTTCCTGCCAGCGCTGCCCGTAATAGGGGCCGCGCTTCAGCTTGGGCGGCAGATAGTCGCCAGCGGTGAAGATCAGCGTCTGCGGCTCCTCGTCGGCATAGCGCAGCCGGCTCCAGAACGGCGTGATCTCGATCCCCGGTGCAGGCTTCCAGGTCAGGCTGACCGCAGTCGACCAGAAGTTCGACGTCGATCCGAAATGCTCGCGCCCGCGATTGACGTTGAATCCACCGGCCAGCCCCAGCCGATCACCATCCAGCGGCAACTGCGCATCGACCTCGAGCCCCACCTGTCCGAATGGCCCGATCTGCAGCAGCGTGCCTGCCAGCGGCTTCGCGCCGGGCCGGCGCAGCGTGTAATCCGCGATGCCGGTCGGCGCCGGAAAGGGATAGCCCTGCGCGCTCAGGCCGACGCGGACGGTCGATCCATCGACCAACCGGTCGGACGGGTCGGCCTGCTGATCAAAATACAGCCCCTCGATGCGCACGTTGCCGGCATCGACCGGGCTGAACCCGCGGACGTCGAACGGATTGTAGATACCAATCCGCTCGTTGCCGACGCTCTTGCCGAACGCATCGTCGGCCTGCGTCACTGCATTGTCGTCGGTGCGCTGTGCCTGCACGGCGGTGGCCAGCGGCAGCAGCGCGACGGCGATCAGAAAACCCCTTTTCATCCGGCGCTTGTGGCACGCCATCGCGCAACGGCCGTCGCGGATCGATAAACCGGGATCGGCGCTCGATCTTCCGACGAACCGCGTGCCGCCGTCGACGAACGGGCAGTTGATCGCTCGCCCAGGCCGGATCAGAACATGCCGCATGACTGAACCCGATGCGCTGCTGACCCGTGATCGCCTGGCTGCCGACCTGTCCGCGATCGGGCTATGCCGCGGCGATACCGTGATGATCCATGCCGCCATGCGCATGGTCGGGGCCCTGCTCAACGGCCCGGATGCGCTGATCGATGCGATCCGCACGGTCGTTGGCGATGACGGAACGGTGATGGCCTATACCGATTGGGACAGCCCGCATGACGACTTGACCGACGAGGCGGGTCATGTCCTCCCGCAATGGCGCGCGCACGTGCCCGCCTTCGACCCCGGCAGGTCGCGCGCGGCCCGCCGCAACGGTGCGATCGTCGAGTTCCTGCGCACCACCCCGGGGGCATTGCGCAGCGCCAATCCGGGCGCGTCCTGCGTCGCGATCGGGCGGCTGGCGGATTGGCTGACGCGCGATCATCCGATCGATTATGGCTACGGCCCCGGCAGCCCGCTGGCCCGTCTGGTCGAAACGGATGGCCGCGTGCTGATGATCGGCGCGCCCTGGGATACGATGACGCTGGTCCACCACGCCGATCATCTGGCCGATCTGCCGGGCAAGGCGATCGTGCGGCTGGAGACGCCGTTCGCTACTGCGGATGGCGTGCAGTGGCGGATGATCGAGGAATATGACACCACCGAGCCGGTGATCGACGGCCTGCCGGAGGACTATATCGAGCGGATCGTGACCGATTTCGTCGCCGGCGGCGGCGGGCGACAAGGCCTGATCGGACACGCGCCCTCGCTGCTGGTCGATGCGCGGCCGATGCTGGCGTTCGCGATCAACTGGCTGGAGGATCGGGCGCGGGAGTGAAGCCTGCAGCCCGCATTGCCCCGATCAGGAATTCGACATTGCCTTCCGGCCCGGTGATCGGGCTCTCGACGATCCCGGCAACCTGCCAGCCCTGATCGGAGAGCCATGCCGCGACTTCGTCGCAGACCCGCTGGTGTACGGCGGCATCGCGCACCACCCCGCCCTTGCCCACCTCGCCGCGCCCCGCTTCGAACTGCGGCTTGATCAGTGCGATCAGCCGCGCCTCCGGCTTGGCGAATGACAGGGGCCGCTCGAGCACCTTCGCCAGCCCGATGAAACTGGCATCGCAGACGATCCAGTCGACCGGATCAGGAATCTCGGCCGCAGTCAGGTGGCGCGCATTGGTCTGTTCCAGCACATGCACGCGATCGTCCTGGCGCAGCTTCCAGGCAAGCTGGTTGGTGCCGCTATCGACGGCATGGACCAGCGCGGCGCCGCCAGCCAGCAGCACATCGGTGAAGCCGCCGGTCGACGATCCGACATCGATCGCAACGACGCCCGCCGGGCTCCAGCCGAACCGGGCGATGCCGTGGGCCAGCTTCAGCCCGCCCCGCGAAACCCAGGGATGATCGCGTCCACGCACGTCGAGCGGCGCATCGGCCGCTACCGGCTGACCTGCCTTCAGCACCTTGGCCTCGCCGCTGAAGACCAGGCCGGCAAGGATCAGAGCCTGGGCCCGCGCGCGGCTTTCCACCAGCCCACGCTCGACGAGCGACTGATCCGCGCGAAGACTTTTTGCCATGCCTGTTCATCTAGCAGCAATCTGGCGCTCGAAAACCGCGCTTTGACGATTCAGCTGTTGTCCAGCGGAACGATAGAGATACTCTTCGATTGATCGGGTGCCGGCATGTGCCGGTGATTCGATCATGCGAGGAGACTGCGGCATGGCGCGTTCGGTTTCCCTGGATGGCGGCAGGCAGCCGCTGATCCTCACCGTCCCGGGACTGAACGGCTCGGGGCCGGCGCACTGGCAGACCCTGTGGGAACAGTCGCGCAGCGATTGCGCACGCGCCGATCTCGGCCAGTGGAGCGCGCCGCGGCGCAACGCCTGGGTCACGCGGCTCGATCAGGCGATCCGCACTTCGCAGGCGCCGATCATCCTGGTCGCGCATTCGCTCGGTTGCCTGGCAGTGGCCTGGTGGGCGGAGCTTGCCGGCCAGCCTTGGGGATGGCCGGTGGCAGGTGCGCTGCTGGTCGCGCCGCCCGATGTGGATCGCGCCGATGCGTGCGAGGAGATTGCCGCCTTCGGCCCGGCGCCGCGCACCATCCTGCCCTTCCCAGCGATCCTGGTTGCCAGCGAGGACGACCCTTATTGCGGCACGCAGCGCGCGTTCGATATGGCGCGGGATTGGGGCGCGCATTTCGAGAATGCCGGCCATCTCGGCCATATAAACGCGGCCAGCGGGCTTGGCTGGTGGGATGACGGGCAACGCCTGCTCGATCGCCTGATCGGCGTGGCCGAGCGCGGCGTACCCCATCGTGGCGGTCCGGGCGACGTGCAGGCGTTGTTGATGGAGCCCGCCCGCCTGATCTGATCGTCAGACGCGCTGGCCGACAGTGACGCCGGTTTCGGCGGCCCGTGCCGGGCCGACCGCGGCGACGACGCAGGTGGTGGACAGTACCAGCGCGGCCACGGCCGAAAGGGCGGTACGGCGGACGGTGGCGATATCGAGCTTGGTCATCTGAAGTCTCCTGAACCTTGGCTTCCGCCGTTGTGGCGGTATGCGAAGAGAATTGCAGGAGCCGTGCCAATTCAGAGATGAGGCCGTTTTCGAGGGCGGCAGCTTCGAATTCCCCTTAAGTCGCGACGGATTTTGTCGACTGGCGCGCCAGTAGTTCGTAGAATTCGACGATAGGTGGCGTGCGACGCCAACCGCAGGAGTTCGATTGTCTCTGGGAACACAGCCGCGTAGACCGGCGGTGGGAGGCAAGCGGACGATGGCTGAATTCGGGGGCTGCAAGGCACTCGTCACCGGTGCCGCATCAGGCATTGGCCTCGCCACAGCCCGGCGGCTTGCGGCCGGTGGCGCCGCCCGCCTGATCCTCACCGACATCGACGCCGATGCGCTGGCGCGCGCCTATGGCGAGCTTGGTGAGATCGTTGAAGCCGTGCCGGGCGACGTGACCGACGAGGCGCTCTGGCGCGAGCTTGCCCCCGAGCTCGCCGGGCTCGATCTCGCCGTCGTCAACGCCGGCGTCGCTGCATCAGGCGCCATCCACGATCTGGCGCTGGCCGATTGGCGACGGGTGATGGCGGTCAACTTGGACGGTGCCTTCCTGACGCTGCGCGCGGCGATGGTGGCGATGCGCGGCCGTGCCGGGGCGATCGTCGTGGTCGCCTCTGCCGCGGGTTTGAAGGCCGAACCTGGCATTGCTGCCTATGCGGCCTCGAAGGCCGGCGTGATCCAGCTCGCCCGCGTCGCTGCGAAGGAAGGGGCGGCGCAAGGTCTGCGCGTCAACGCCATCGCCCCCGGCGGTGTCGAGACGCCGATCTGGCAGGCGGTTCCGTTCTTCCGCGATCTGGCGGAAAAGGATGGCGAGGCCGCCGCCTTTGCCGCCATGGCGCGAATGGCGACTCCGCTCGGCCGGTTCGCGACTGCCAACGAGATTGCCGGACAAATCGCGTTCCTGCTGTCCGATTCGTGCGCCAATATTACCGGAACCGTGTTTAACAGCGACGGCGGCTACACATTGTGACTTGCCCTTACCGCAATTGATGCGAAACAACGCGGCGACGATGGTTTCCGGATCCGCCCCAACTCTCCCGCCACGCGAGGAAGCGGAGCGCCTAGCCGCGCTGGCGGACTATGCCATCCTCGACACGCCCCCCGAAGCCGGGTTCGATGATCTGACCGCGATCGCCGCCGCAGTCTGCCACGTGCCGATCGCGCTCGTCAGCCTGGTCGACGATCATCGCCAGTGGTTCAAGTCTGCCCATGGCCTGGCCGCGCGCGAAACGCCGCGCAGCCAGGCATTCTGCGCGCACGCGCTGGTCGATCAAATGCTGCTTGAAGTGCCCGATGCGACACAGGATCCGCGCTTCGCCCAGAACCCGCTCGTCACCGGGGATCCGAAGATCCGCTTCTATGCCGGCGCGCCACTGATTACCGACAGCGGCCATGCGCTGGGCACGCTGTGCGTGATCGATACGGTACCTCGCGCGCTCGACAAGGGCCAGCAGGACGCGCTGCAGGCGCTGGCCCGGCAGGTCGTCGCCCAGCTCGAGCTGCGCCGCCTGGCGCTGGCCCAGCGCGAGGAAGGTCGGCACCAGCAGCTGCTGAATGCGGAGCTGCAGCACCGCATCAAGAATCTGCTCACCGTGGTCCAGTCGATCGTGCTGCACACGCTGCGCGGCGCCGCAACTTCGGAGGATGCGCTGGGCGCGATCCAGGCGCGACTGATGACGCTGGCTGCCGCCAACGATCTGTTGAGCCACAGCCCCGGCACCGCCGCCCCGATCGATGCGATCGTGGAAGCGACCCGCCATGTGCTGGCGCATGAGCGCGGGCAAATCGAGGCGCACGGACCGTCGCTGGCGCTGCCGCCGCGCGCGGCGCTCGCATTGGCGCTGATGTTGCACGAACTCGGCACCAATGCGGTCAAATATGGTGCGCTTTCGGTGGAAACCGGGCGGGTCAGCCTGAACTGGCGGATCGAGGATAGCGGCGTCGGTGAGGTTCTGGTGATCGACTGGCTGGAAACCGGCGGCCCCCCGGTCGAAACACCGGCGCGCACCGGCTTCGGCACCCGGCTGATCGCGCGCCTGGATCGCGACATGGGCGGGGTCGGCAAGATCCGCTACGATGCCGCGGGCCTGGGCTGGACACTGCGTGCGCCCCTTGCGGAACTGCTGGAAGGCTGATCCGCGATCAGGCGGGGGACAGCGCGTCGTCACGCAGACCACGCCAGATGCGCAGCGCCTGCACCGTTTCGGCCACATCGTGCACGCGCAGCAGCTGCACCCCCTGGGCCGCGCCCAGCAGCGCCAGCGCCACCGATCCGCCCAGCCGCGCATCCACCGGTGCCTCGTTCGAAAGCGCGCCGATCAAGCGCTTGCGACTTGCCCCCAGCACGATCGGGCAGCCCAGGCCGTGCAGCAAGGAAAGCCCGTTCAGCAGCGCCAGATTGTGCCGCACCGTCTTGCCGAAACCGATGCCCGGATCGATCAGGATCCGGGCACGATCGATGCCGGCCGCCACGGCCGCGTCGATCCGTGCCTCTAGCCAGTCATGAACGTCCAGCAGCACGTCGGCATAGCGCGGCTCGGCCTGCATCGTGGCCGGCGTGCCCTGATGATGCATCAGCACCACCGGGCAGCCGGCGCGCGCGACCACCTCGACGCTCCGCTCGTCCCACAGCAGCGCGGACACATCGTTGACCAGCCCGGCGCCCGCCGCGAGCGCAGACTCCATCACCGCAGCCTTGCGCGTGTCGATCGAGATTGCGGTACCGGCGCGCGCCAGCCGTTCGATCGCGGGCACGGTGCGTGCGATCTCGTCCTGCTCCCAGATCGTGGTCGCCCCGGGCCGGGTCGATTCGCCGCCCACGTCCAGGATCGCCGCACCCGCCTCTGCCAAGCGGCCACCTGCTTCCGCCGCCGCCGCCGGATCCTGATGCAGGTCTCCGCCGTCGGAAAAGCTGTCCGGCGTCAGGTTCAGGATCGCCATCACCTGCGGTTGATCGAACCGGATGGTGCGCGGCCCGATCGCCAGCGGCGCCCGCGGTGCGGTGATCCGCGCCAGGATCGCCCGCCCCGCCTCGGGCAACTCGGCATCCAGTCGCTCGATCGGGATCAACTGTTGTCGCGTGCGCCGGCCGCCCTCGCGCTCGATAAGCTCGATCGCGGAGAACCAGACCAACCCGCCCGCCAGCCGCAGCACCTGCCCGTCATGGCCGAACGGCGCATCGACGAAGCCGGTCGGACGAAGATACAACGTCATGGGATCCTCCGCTAACCGCCGCGCCGTGCAATCGCCTGGCCCGGCGACCGCCTATTCCGCCACGCTGGCGAGATGGCGCTGGCGCAGCACGTCGATCTCGGCCAGCCCGTCGGCGCCGTCGAGATGCCAGAAGCTCCAACCGTTGCACGACGGCAGCCCCTGCAGCAGTGCGCCCAGCTTGTGGATCGATCCGGACTGCGGCCCGCAGGTCAGCGTGCCATCGGCATGCACCTCGGCCTGCCAGCGGCGCTTGCCATCGGTCAGCAGCGTGCCGGCCGGGCACAGCCCCGTTTCCACCAGTACGCCGAACGCGACTCGCGGTGCCGCCTTCTTCGACGGCATCACTACCATCGCGCTTTCGTCCAACGGCAGGCTCGCCGCGATGCGCTCGTTGGCGACGCGCACATATTTCGCTTCGCGCTCGATCCCGATCCAGCGCCGCCGCAGCCGACGCGCGACCGCCCCGGTGGTGCCCGTGCCGAAGAAGGGATCCAGCACGATATCGCCCGGCCGGGTGCTGGCCAGCAGCACGCGATAAAGCAGCGCTTCCGGCTTCTGGGTCGGATGCGCCTTGTGGCCGTCATCGTCCTTCAGCCGTTCCTGCCCGCCGCAGATCGGCAGCACCCAATCCGATCGCATCTGCAGATCGTCGTTCAGCGATTTCATGCTGGCATAGTTGAAGGTGTAGCGCGCCTTCTCACCCTTCGATGCCCAGATCATCGTCTCGTGCGCGTTGGTGAAGCGCGTACCCTTGAAGTTGGGCATCGGGTTCGCCTTGCGCCACACGATGTCGTTCAGGATCCAGAAGCCTTCATCCTGCAGCGCCGCGCCGACGCGGAAAATGTTGTGATAGCTGCCGATCACCCACAGCGTACCATCGTCCTTCAGCACGCGCTTCGCCTCGGCCAGCCAGGCGCGGGTGAACCGATCGTAGGCCTCGTTGCTGGCGAACTTGTCCCACGCATCGTCGACTGCATCGACGCGCCCGCCCTCGGGCCGGAACAGGTCGCCGCCCAGCTGGAGATTATAGGGCGGATCGGCGAAGATCATGTCGATCGACCGATCGGGCAGGCGCCGCATCGCCGCCACGCAATCGTCCATCAGGATAGTGTCGAGCGGCAGCACCGCCAGCGCCGGCCGTTCGGCCGCGCACACGGGCCGACCGCCCCCGATGCGTTGGACAACGCCCATCCGAACCCCCTGAACCGCCCTTGGCCTGGCAGCGTGAGTCCTCGCGACTCCGCGGTCAAGCTCCGCCGCCCGCCGGGCAGGGGGTGAACGGCGCGGACCGTTCGCGGCCCGTTCCGGCACGCCTACTGCATATTGAGTCCGGGGATGCGCGCGCACGCGAGAGATTGTGGTGTGGCCGGCAGGACTCAACCTCGCCCAATTGTGTGGTCGGCATCGTTGGAACAGGTCCAGCAATCGGCAGTTAGGCACGGCAACGCAATGAAAGGCCTTGCGATGCGGTTCTCGGCCATCGAACTGATCACCACTGCCGGCGTGGCGATCGCGCTCGGCATCGCCGGTGGCACCGTCACGGCGTCGGGCATGGAAACGAAGGGTTATGCGGGTGTGCCATCCTACCCTGTCGGCGGCACCACGCGTGCCGATGCCGAATCCGGATCGGATTATCGCAGCGACTATCTGCCGGTCGGTTATGACGATCAGGCCGATGCGCCCGATTGCGCCGACTGCTCGGACGACCAGGCCGGCTATCGCTGGGCGAGCGAGACACAGGTCAGCAATGCAGGCGACTGCATCACCGACAGCTGGACGTTCCAGCGCGGCTGCCTGGCTTGGGTGCGCGAACGGAATCGCAGCGCCACCTGAATCGCTCCCGACGCCTGTTCAGGCTGAGCCTGTCGGAGCCCTGCCCTTCCTTGAGATCGAGAGAAGGACGACCCTTCGACAAGCTCAAGGCGAACGGCGCTGGATCAGGCCGCCGCCTCCGGAAACAGGCATAGCTGAGCCACCGGCGCGAACGATCGGCGGTGCAGCGGGCACGGCCCCAATGTCTTCAGGGCAGCACGATGATCGGGGGTGGGATAGCCCTTGTTGCGGCCCCAGCCATAGCCCGGCCAGATCCGATCCTGTTCGGCCATGATCCGGTCCCGCGTCACCTTGGCGATGATCGATGCCGCCGCGATCGATCGGCAGATCGCATCGCCCGACACGACCGCCTTCGAATGGTGCGTCCATTTCGGCAGTCGGTTGCCGTCGACCAGCACCATCGCCGGTATCATTCCCAGCGCATCCACCGCGCGTGCCATCGCCAGCATGGTGGCGTGCAGGATGTTGAGCCGGTCGATCTCCTCGACATCGGCGATGCCGACGCCGACTACGCCCATCCGCCGGATGCGATCGTGCAGGCTCTCGCGCGCTTCCAGGTCCAGCTTCTTGGAATCGTCGATCCCGCGCGGGAAGCGATCGCGATCGAGGATTACCGCCGCCGCCACCACCGGCCCCGCCAGCGGTCCGCGCCCCGCCTCGTCGACACCGGCCAATGGCATCGGATGATCGCGCTCATATTTGAAACAGGGTCGGGGCATGGCCTGGGTCTAGCGTGGACAGTGGGCGGAGAGAAGGCGGCTGTCGCGCGGGCTCAAGACAGGCGCCATGGAGGAAACCGGCGCGCAAGCCCGGCTTGATAAAGGCAGAGCTGGTTGCCTGTCGGATCTCGCAACCGCGCCTCGCGCCAGAGCCAGCGTTCATCGCGCGGTGGCTGATCGATGATGACCCCCGCCGCGGCCAGTGTGATGGCGCGCTCATCGAGATCGCCACATTCCAGATAGACGACCGCATCTCCGACGGCCGGATCGATATCGACGTGGATGGAGAGGGTTGCACCATTGGGCAACTCGAACCGGGCATAGCGCGGTGGTGCATCGACGATCTGGAACAACCCTAATCGCCGGTAGAAATCGACCGCAGCGGAATAATCCCGTGCAGGCAGTGTCACCTGGTTTAGCGCAAGCGTCGGTGCCAATCCGTGCCCCATGGGCCCATGCCCGCCGCCCAGCCCGGGCGCGGCGAGCATAGCGTCACGAACCAACTGCCGCGCTCGTGTCACCGCATCCTTGAGCGCCAGTCCTTCCGCCAGCCCGGTGGCGATGCCGCTTGCCAGCGTGCAGCCGGTGCCGTGATTGTGCCGCGTCTCGATCCGCGATCCGGACCAGCGCGCGATCTCCCCGGCCGGTCCGACCAGCCGATCGATCACCGGATCGCCCGGCGCATGCCCGCCTTTCACCAGCACGGTTGCGCCCGCGCCCCTCAGCGCATCGAGCCCGCCCAGCGCGTCCAGTTCAGGCAGGTTGGGTGTCACCAGAGTGGCGCGCGCCATCAGCAAGCGCATTGCCGCGATCACCGACGCATCGGCAAGCACGCCGCCGCTCGATGCCACCATCACCGGATCCAGCACGATCGGCACGTCAAGGCCGTCCAGCCGATCAGCCACCGCTTCCAGCGTCTCGACCGATCCGATCATGCCGATCTTCACTGCGTCCGCGCCGAGATCGGCCAGCACGGAATCGATCTGTGCAATCACCATAGCCGCCGGGATCGCCTGCACCGCCTGCACGCCCAGCGTGTTCTGCGCGGTGATCGCGGTGATCGCAGTCATGGCGTGACCGCCCAGCACCGTCACGGTCTTGATGTCAGCCTGGATGCCGGCCCCGCCACCCGAATCCGATCCAGCGATGATCAGGACGCGCGGAATGCTCACGCCGCAGCGCGCGTCACCGCCGCGCAGATCTCGTCGACCAGCTCGGTCACCAGCCCGCTGTCCTCGCCTTCGGCCATCACCCGGATCAGAGGCTCGGTACCCGATTTGCGGATTACCAGCCGGCCCGATCCTTCCAGCCGCCGCTCGGCATCGGCGATGCTGGCCTTGACCTTTGCATCCTCCAGCGGAGCGCCGCCCTTGAAACGCACATTCTTCAGCAGCTGCGGCAGCGGATCGAACTGGCGCAGCAACTCGCTCGATCGCCGACCCTGCTCCACCAACTCGGCCAGCACCTGTAGCGCCGCCACCAGTCCATCGCCGGTGGTGGCATGGTCGGACAGGATGATGTGGCCCGATTGCTCGCCACCGACGTTGAAGCCCTGCGCACGCATCGCCTCGACCACATAACGATCGCCAACCGCGGTGCGGTGCAGCGCCAGGCCGTGGCCCGCCAGGTACCGCTCCAGCCCCAGGTTCGACATCACGGTGGCGACGATGCCGCCGCCCTTCAGCTGGCCGGTCCGCCCCCAGCTGGCGCCGATCAGCGCCATCAGCTGATCGCCGTCGATCACGCGCCCCTTGTCGTCGATAACGATTAGCCGGTCGGCATCACCGTCCAGCGCGATGCCGATATCGGCCCGCGTCTCGATCACCTTCGCGGCCAGGCTGGCCGGATCGGTCGACCCCACCTTGTCGTTGATGTTGGTGCCGTTCGGCGTCACGCCGAGCGTGATCACGTCCGCACCCAGCTCCCACAGCGCGGATGGCGCCACCTGATAGGCCGCGCCGTTCGCGCAATCGATCACAATGCGCAGGCCATCGAGGCTCAGATGCTCGGGAAAGCTGGACTTGGCGGCATGGATATAGCGGCCGCGCGCATCCTCCACCCGGCGCGCGCGCCCGATCGCGGGCGCATCGGCCAGCATCGGCGGCGCATCGATCAGCGCCTCGATCGCCTGCTCGTCGGTGTCCGACAGCTTGTAGCCGTCCGGGCCGAACAGCTTAATGCCGTTATCGATGAAGGGGTTGTGGCTGGCGGAGATCATCACGCCCAGATCGGCGCGCATCGATCGCGTCAGCATGGCCACCGCCGGCGTCGGCATCGGTCCGACCATCACCACGTCCATGCCGACCGAAGTGAAGCCGGCGACCAGCGCCGATTCCATCATGTAACCCGACAACCGCGTATCCTTGCCGATCACCACCCGGTGGCGGTGCTGGCCCCGCAGAAAATGCGCGCCCGCCGCCTGCCCCACCTTCATCGCCATCTCGGGCGTCATCGGCGCGGTGTTGGTGCGCCCGCGAATGCCATCGGTACCGAAATATCTGCGCGTCATGGGTGCGCCCTTACCATGGGAGCGTGACCAAATCCTCCCCGGCTCGCACCGGGGAGGGATCGGATCAGCGCTCGTACGCCTTCGGCAGCGCGCCTTCCTGGGGCACGCGATAACGATCACGCAGCTTCGTCTGGCGGTTGGTCATCGGCTGTTCGACGCCATCGATCAACACCATCGTCGCCGCCGTCGCCAGTTCCAGCGGATCGCCGTCCCAGACCACCACGTCCGCCCGCCGGCCCGGGCGCAGCGATCCGATCTCGCCGTCCAGGCCCAGCGCCGCCGCCGGACCACTGGTCAGCGTGGCGAATGCCGCGCCCCAATCGAGCCCGCTGGCACCCGGCACCTTGGTCAGCGCGACCAGATTGCCCGCATATTGCTTCTCGAGCCGGGCCTGGCGCGCCTCGTCGTCGTTGATCATGCCCATCGAGACCTTCACGCCCGCCGCCTTCATCCGACCGATATTGGATTGAGTAGCGGCCAGCTGCTCGAACGAGCTCGGCAGATCGGCTAGCGCGGTCGCGATCACCGGCACGCCCGCCGCCGCGATCTGCGGCGCCACCGTCCAGCCCTCGGTCGCGCCGACCAGCACCAGCTTCAGCCCCGGGAAATCGCGTTTCAGCGTCAGCACCTGCAAGATGTCGCTCGCTCGCTCGACATGCACCAGCAGCGGCATCTGCCCGCTGGCCACCGGTCGCAGCGCATCGGCGTCGGCCCGCTTCAAAAGCGGCTCGAACCCGCCCGCCCCCGCGCTTGCCGGGTTGCGCGCCTCGGCGATCGCGTTCTTCAGATAGACATAGGCCGCCGCCCGGCTGCCGCCGCCCTGCTGCGCGCCTTCGTCACCCAGCTCCACGAACTGGAAGGCCCGCGGCCGCGTCACGGCATCCATGTCGGCGCCGAGATCGATCACCGCGCCCTGCCCGCCGAAGATCGCGCCCTCGCTGACCGGGGCAACGATCGCGCGGGTGATGCCTTCGGCGCGATTGGTCTGGATCGGCCCGGCACGCGGATTGATCGCAGGCACGATATCGATCGCAGCGTTGAACGGCGACTTGCCGGCCGAACGGTCATCCGCGCTTGAAACGCCAAGATCGACCTCGACGATGCCCATCCGCGTGAAGCCCGCGACGAGCCCGGCCGATACCCACTTGCCCGACGCATCGACGGTGCGCGCGCCGGCCGGTACCGCGACGCCGCGGCCCGCCGCCACGATGCGCCCGTCGCGCACCACCACTGTGCCGCCCTCGATCGGTGCGGACCCGTCACCGATCGCGACGGTGCCGCCCACGAATGCGATCGTCTCGGCCGCGGCGGGTGCCGCGATTAGGGCAGCCATGCCCAGCAGCAACGCCTTCACTTCACATCCCCTTCGCCGGGCTGGCCGAGCTCAAAATCGGAAACCGGCCGCAGCCGCGGATTATTCGCATCGTAGAGCAATGCGCCGTCCACCCACACCTTCTCCGGCCGGGTGTACACGCTCACCGGATTGCCGTTCCAAAGCACGACATCGGCCATCTTGCCGGGCTTCAGGCTGCCGGTGACCTTGTCGATCCCAAGCGACTTCGCCGGCCCGATCGCCAACCACGTCCAGGCAGTCTCGTCGGAAATGTTGATGCCCATCCGGCGGCCGTCCGCCAGCGTCTTGGCCACTTCCTGGTTGAGCCGCTGGATGCCGTTGGCATCGTCGGAATGGATGATCCCGCACGCGCCGGCATTATGCAGCAGCGGCAGGTTCTCGTGGACCGCGTCGTAGCTTTCCATCTTGAAGCCGTACCAATCGGCCCAGACCGCGGCGCAGGTGCCGTTGGCCTTCAGCAGATCGGCGATCTTGTATGCCTCGACCGCGTGATGGAAAGTGCCGACCTTGTAGCCGAACTCCTTCGCCATATCGAGAACATTGGCCATCTCGTCGGCGCGGTAGCAATGGTTGTGGATGATGATGTCGCCCGCCAGCACGCCGGCGAGCGTATCCATCTGCAAGTCGCGGACCGGGGCCTCGCCGCCCTTCTCGTTATACTTGTCCCACTTGGTCTTGTATTCGCGCGCCTTCTGCCAGGTCTGGCGATCGACCGCGACATTGCCCATCCGGGTGCCCGGCGCCTGGTTGCGGCGACCATAGACGCGCTTCGGATTCTCGCCGCACGCCATCTTCAGGCCATAGGGTGCACCCGGAAACTTCATGCCTTGCGAGGTGCGCGCATAGACATTCTTCAGCGTCACGCTGCGCCCGCCGAACAGGTTGGCGGAACCGGGCAGGATCTGCAGCGTGGTCACGCCGCCATTGGCCAGCGCCCGGCTAAAACCCGGATCCTGCGGCCACACGCTATGTTCGGCCCAGACCTGCGCGGTCACCGGCGCGGTCGCCTCGTTGCCGTCGGACAAGGATTCGGTGCCAGGCGATGGATAGTCGCCGAGATGGCTGTGCACGTCGATGATGCCGGGGGTCACCCACTTGCCGGTGCCGTCGATCGTGGTGGCGCCGGCCGGGGCGGCGATCTGCTGGCCCACCTCGACGATCTTCCCGTCCGCAAACAGCACCGATCCGCCGTCGATTCGCCCGCCTTCGCCATCATAGATGGTCACATTGGTCACCAGCGTCGGCACGCCCGGATAGGCCTTGTACGTCGACGGATAGGGATCGGCCGGAAAGCTGATCCGCGGCCCATCGGACGAGGCCGACTTGGGCTTGGCGCCGCCCCCGGTCGACGTGCAGGCGGCTGCGACGCCGGCCAGCGCCGCCAGCAATATGACTTTACGAGACACCATGCATCCACTTCTTGATCAGGGGCGACAGGACGAGCAGCAGCACGCCGACCGCGATTGAGGCGAGGCCGATCGTCTGGAACACGCCGGCATAGGTATCGAGGCTGACCTTCAGGTTGGTCACCTGGCCGCCGACCGTCTCCACGCTGGCGACCTGCGCCACGAGCCCGGCCACATATTGCGCGCAGCTGATCGACAGGAACCACACCCCCATCATCAGCCCGACGATCCGCGCGATCGAGAGCTTGGTGATCATGCTGAGGCCCACTGGCGAGATGCAGAGCTCGGCCGCGGAATGGATGAAGTAGAGCCCGGCCAGCCACCAGAGCGCGACCTTGAAATCCGACCCGGCGAAGGCGGTGCCCCATACCAGCAGCAGGAAGCCCAGCCCCACCCCCACCAGTGCAATGGCGAACTTGACCGGGATGCCCGGTTCCAGCCCGCGCCGGCCGAGCGCGTTCCACATCACGCTGAACAGCGGCGCCAGCGCCACGATGAAGAAGGCGTTGAAGAACTGGGTCTGGCCCGCCGAGATCGAGAACAGCCCGAACACCGAAAGATCGGTGTTGCGATCCGCGAACAGCGTCAGCGACGATCCGGCCTGTTCGAACAGCGTCCAGAACATGACGTTGAACACGATCAGGATCATCGCCGCGACCATCATCTGAAATTCGGTGCGCGTGCCCACCCTGGCCGACCAGAGCAGGATGGCAGGCACGCCCAGCAGGAAGGTGCCGAACAGCAGCTTGCCCATCAGCGGCAGCGCCAGCAAATAGCCGACGAAGCCCGCGCCCTCCGCAGCCGGGGGTGCGCTCATCAGATTGTTGAACAGGAACAGCACCACCGGCACCGCCAGCAGCGCGCCGATATAGATCGGAATGCGGCGGTCCTTCGCGTCGGCCGGTGGCTCGCCATAGCCATCGAGCGCGCCGCCATCGAACTGTACCAGATACCAGCTGAACAACATGCCCAGCGCCGCCAGGCCGAAGCCCGCCCACCAGCCGACCGTGGTCGCCAGGAACGGGCACAGCAGCTGCGAGAACAGCGACCCTAGATTGATGCCCATGTAGAAGATGGTGAAACCGGCATCGCGTCGTCGATCGCCCGGCGCATAGAGCGCGCCGACCATCGTCGAGATGTTCGGCTTGAAGAAACCGTTGCCGATGGTGACGAGGGTCAACCCAATCAGCATCAGCGTGACATAGAAATCGCTGCGCTCGGCCCCCGCGACGAAGCCGCCCTTTTCCACCGTGCGGGTCACCGCGCCGTCCGGCGCCACCAGTTGCACGCTGCCGTCATCCTGCCCGCGCACTGCCAGCCGCTGACCGCCGTCGACGACGAACTGCTGCTTGGCGTCGGTCTCCGACCCGACCGTGACTTCATAGCGCTGCCCGTCGATGGTGGCGAACGGGGTCGCCGCGCCGCCTTCGAAACACAGGATGAAGTAGCCCGCCGCCATCACGATCGCGCCGAACTTCACCGACCGCTTCGAACCGAGGTAACGATCCGCCAGCAACCCGCCGACCAGCGGCGTCAGGTAGACCAGCGCAGTGAAGCCGCCGTACAGACCATTGGTCGTCTGGTCCGAGAACAGGAAATAATTGGCCAGGTAGAGCGTCAGCAGCGCCCGCATGCCATAATAGCCGAAGCGTTCCATCGCCTCGGTCGTGAACAGCCGGGCCAGCGGCCGCGGATGGCCGAACCAGGTCGCCCCGTCGGCCGGGTTCACATGGCTGATATCCGGCTCGGCCGGCGAATCAGAAGTGGGGGTTTCCATGGCGGCGCGGTCCCTTTGCGGTGGCGGCGCTTCGCGGCACCGCATCATGGCGCGCGAGACTAGCGAGGATATTGCGCCTGTGAAGAAGATTGTTGCGCGATGATGACGTTGCTAGGCCAACGGCCATGCTAAACGATCGCTCTTCCGCCGCATCGCTGCTTGCCACTCGCCGCTCGGGCAAGCCGCGCGACATGATCACACCGGGCCCGGATCAGGCGATGATGGATCGCATCTTGGCCGCCGCCTGCCGCACCCCCGATCATGGCAAGCTCGCGCCATGGCGGTTCGTTATTGTGCCGCAGGATGCGCGGAACGCCTTCGCCGCCATGCTGCGTGATGCCTATCTGGCCGACAAGCCCGATGCAGGCCGACTGGAGTTGGAGGCGATCGACCAGTTCGCGCACCAGGCCCCTGCTCTGGTCGTCGCGATCTCCTCACCCGCGCGCGCTTCGCACATCCCGATCTGGGAACAGGAACTGTCGGTCGGTGCCGCCTGCATGAACCTGATCCTGGCCGCGCACGCCGAAGGCTTGGTCGCCGGCTGGCTGACTGGGTGGGCCTCCTATTCCCCCGAGGTGCGCACGTCGTTCGCTGAGGATCATGAACGGATCGCGGGCTTCATCTTCCTGGGCACGGCGCCGGCCGAGCCGCAGGAACGCCCCCGGCCCGAACTGTCATCGAAGGTCACCATCTGGCAACATCAATAGGCTTGACGCGCCATGCTGTGTTATTACAGCATGACGGTGATGACCAGTCCTGCCAGCGACCGCCCCGTCTACCTGCGCCTGCGCGATCATATCGCCGCCGCGATCCTCGATGGCACCTTTCGCGATGGCGATCCGCTGCCGTCGGTCCGCGCTTTCGCGGCCGAGCATGGCGCCAATCCACTGACCGTCGCGAAGGCCTATCAGACCTTTCAGGAAGACGGTCTGGTCGCGGTGCGCCGCGGCGTCGGCATGTTCGTGGCCGAAGGCGCCACTGCCCGGTTGCTGGCCAGCGAACGCAAGATGTTTCTAGAAGAGGAATGGCCGCTGGTCGCCGCGCGCATCCGCCTGCTGCGGCTCGACGCCGACGACCTCGTGGAACGCATCGGCGCCTGACTGCCGCTCGTCGCCCCTGCGCAGGCAGAGGCGAATGCAGTGTGATCACGCCGTCAGAGCGGCCTCGTCGACCGCGTAGAGCCCCGCCGCCCCGGCCAGCGCCGCAGCCTCCTCGCCCGCCGCTTCGGGCACGATCCTCTCCAGCAGGAAGCGTGAGGCGGTCCGCTTCATCCGCTCGAAATCGCTGTTCCCCGTGGCCGCCGCCGCCTGCCGCGCCATCAGCCAGCCGGCGACGAGCACCGCGCACATCTTCAGGAACGGCACGCTGCCGGCCAATCGGTCGTCCACCTCGGCAGCAAGGAACGCCTCGGCGACCCGCTCGACCGCGTCGGCCAGCGCCATCAGCGCCGCTTCGCCGCCGGCCTCGCTGCGGATATCGGCGATCAGCGCGGCCAGCGCAGCCCCGCCATCCCCCATCAGCTTGCGACCGACCAAATCCGCCGCCTGGATGCCATTGGTGCCTTCGTAGATTGGCGCGATCCGCGCATCGCGATAATGTTGCGCAGCGCCCGTCTCCTCGACGAAGCCCATGCCGCCATGAACCTGTACGCCCAGGCTGGCGACCTCCACGCCGACATCGGTTCCCCACGCCTTGGCCAGTGGCGTCAGCAGGTCCAGCCGCGCACGCGCCGCCGCATCGCCCAGATGCGCGCGATCGGCCATGCCGGCGGCGTGATAGACCAGCGCGCGCGCGCCCTGCGTCAGCGCCTTCATGCGGATCAGCATCCGGCGTACATCGGGATGCTCGACGATCGCGACGGGCGCGCCGCCCGCCACGCCCGCGCGGGCGGATTGCACGCGGCCCAGCGCATAGGCCACCGCCGCCTGCGTCGCCCGCTCGGCGATCGACACGCCCTGCAGGCCCACGTTCAGCCGCGCATTGTTCATCATCGTGAACATCGCGCGCATGCCGCCCTGTTCGGGGCCGATCAGCCAGCCGTGGCAATCGTCATTGTCGCCATAGCTCATCACGCAGGTGGGCGAGGCATGGATGCCCAGCTTGTGCTCGATCGATACACAGCGCACATCGTTGGCCGCACCTGGCCGGCCATCGGCATCCAGCCGAGATTTCGGCACCAGGAACAGCGAGATGCCGCGCGTGCCCGGCAGCGCATCGGGCGTGCGCGCCAGCACCAGATGCACGATATTGTCGGCCAGATCATGATCGCCATAGGTGATGAAGATCTTGGTGCCCTTGATCCGCCAGCTGCCATCCCCCGCCGGGGTGGCGGTGGTGCGCAGCGCGCCGACGTCCGATCCCGCCTGCGGTTCGGTCAGGTTCATCGTGCCGTTCCATTCGCCGGTCACCAGCTTTGGCAGCCAGGCCTGCTGCAATTCCGGCGATCCGTGGCTCACCAGAGCTTCGATCGCCCCGGTGCTCAGCATCATGATCAAGGATGCGCCCATGTTGGCGCTGCCGATATCTTCCAGCACCGCGGTCGCCAGGCTGAACGGCAGCCCCTGCCCGCCATGTTCGACCGGCGCGTTGAGCGTGCCCCAGCCGCCATCGACATAGTCGCGATAGGCGGCGCGGAAGCCGTCTGGCATCGTCACGCCGTCCGGCGTCCAGCGCGCGCCGACCGTGTCGCCGATCCGGTTGAGCGGGGCATAGGCACCCTCGGCCAGTTGCGCCGCCCCTTCCAGGATCGCATCCACCACATCCGGCGTGGCCGCAGCAAACGCCTCATGCTTCGCCAGCTCCGCGATCCGCACGACATGCTCCAGCACGAATCGCTGCTCGCTGATCTGCGCGGTGAAGCTCATTCCATCCTCGTCCTTGCCTGCCGGTTGCGCCGGCTATAGCGCGCAGCCGTGCCGCCGCCAAACAACTTTACGTCTACGGAAACCGTGGCTGCCGATGCCGTCGGCATCGCGCGCGCCGCCGCGCTGATCCGCGCCGGCCAGCCGGTCGCGGTGCCGACCGAAACCGTCTACGGTCTCGCCGCCGATGCCACCGACGGGGCCGCAGTCGCGCGCATCTATGCCGCCAAGGGCCGCCCCGCGTTCAACCCGCTGATCGTTCATGTCATGGACCCGGCGGCGGCCGAAGAGCTGGCCCATCTCGATTCGATCGCGCGGCGGTTGGCCGACGCCTTCTGGCCCGGACCGCTGACACTGGTGGTGCCCGCCCGCACCGGTTCGCTAATCGCGCCGCTTGTCACAGCAGGGCTGAAAACGATCGCGATCCGCTGCCCCGCCCACCCGGCGATGCGCGCATTGCTCGCCGCCTGCGGCCAGCCGCTCGCGGCCCCTTCCGCAAATGCCAGCGGCACGATCAGCCCCACCACCGCCGGCCATGTGCTCGCCTCGCTCGGCAGGCGCATTCCGCTGGTGATCGACGGCGGAGCCACCGCAGTCGGCCTCGAATCCACGATCATCGCAGTGATGCCGGATCGGCTGCGCCTGCTCCGCCCCGGGCCGATCACGGCCGATGCACTCGCACGGGCCACCGGCCTGCCGATCACGCTGGGCGGGGGTGAGACGATCGAGGCCCCCGGGCAGCTTGCCAGCCATTATGCCCCAGCGAAGCCGCTGCGCTTGAACGCTACGCAGGCCGAGGAGAGCGAATGGCTGATCGGCTTCGGTCCGGTGCGCGGTGACGACACGCTGTCTTCCGGCGGCGATCCCGTCGAAGCGGCGACTCACTTGTTCGCCGCACTCCACCGCGCCGATGCCGCGGCTGCCGCCCGCATCGCTATTGCGCCGATCCCGGAAGACGGGCTTGGCGTCGCGATCAACGATCGGCTGCGTCGCGCCGCCGCGCCGCGGCCGTGAGGGCGGCAGCCGCCGGCGGTCAGTCGGCCGCCGCGGTCGCCTTCAGCCGTTCCGCATAACCCTTGCGCAGCTTGGCCAGCTTGGGCGGGATCGTCGCCAGGCAATAGGGGTTGCCGCGGCCTTCGGTCGCCCAATAGTCCTGGTGATAATCCTCGGCCGGATACCAGTGCGAATCGGGCTCGATCGTGGTCACGATCGGCGCCGCGAAATCGGGCTGGGCGCGCTGCTTCGCTGCCTTCGCCTCGGCCCCCTGCTCAGGCGTGTGCGGAAAGACTGCCGAGCGATACTGCGTACCGACATCGTTGCCCTGCCGATTCAGCTGGGTCGGATCGTGGGTATGAAAGAAGATGTCCAGCAGATCGCCATAGCCGATCACTGTCGGGTCATAATGGACGCGGATCGCCTCGGCATGGCCGGTCGTGCCGCTGCACACCTGCTTGTAAGTCGGGTCGACGGTATGGCCGCCGATATATCCGCTTTCGACGGCGGAGACGCCCGCCAGATCCTTGAACACCGCTTCCACACACCAGAAGCAGCCGCCTGCCAGCGTCGCGATTTCATCGGCCATCGGTTCCATGCTCCTGATCTTGCGTCTCGGCAGGAAGATGGGCGCGCGCGTGATTATTGCAACGATCGAAGGATGGTGCGGAACCGGAACGAGCAGACCGCATTTTCATTGATCGGTAAGGGGCGGACGCTATGCATCGGCCTGAGCGTTCAACAAGTGTCGTCCTTACAAGCGCGGCAATTGTGGAAAAAACAGCGTTAATGGTTGTCAGCCGATGGTCGTTACGCTAGTGCACAACGAGTTTCGTAGTTTCGTCGTTGAAGAGGTGGGCAGATGTTCCGGAAATTGACCACGATGGCGACCGTCGCCTCGTTCGGCCTCGCCGCTCTGGCGTCTGGTGCCGCGATCGCGCAGCGTGCGCCTGCCGCGGCTCCTGCCACCGTCAGCCGTGCCGCCCAGCCGGCGGATGCCGACAGCGAACTGAATGGCGGCAGCGCGATCGTCGCGATCCTGGCGCTGCTGGCGGTTGCCGCCGGCGTGGCCACCGTGATCGAGGGTGATGGCGACCCCGTCAGCCCGTAATTTCGGCGACATCGCTGATCTGATCAAGGCGCGGCAGCACGGCTCCCGCGCCTTTTTCATGCCCGGAATCGGTCAGGCGTTTGGAGCGGAGCAAATGGCTGCTGTCTTCGCCCCGTCACTCCAGGTCGAGTGGCTCGCACTGGTCTTGGAAGGGCTGTGCTCCGTCCTTCTGGCATCTCACGCAGCGGACCGGGGCTTCAACAGGCTCAGCCCAAACGGCCGTCAGAAAGACGCGTCAGTCAGGCCATTGAGCCTTCAGTGATCACCCCGTGACTTTATAGCGACCAGCGATTCGTGACCCCGGACAGCGCTCGATCGCGCCACATGCCCTTCAGGTCCGCCACCAGCCCGCCTTCGGCCACCAGCGCGGCGATCTGCGAATCGGGCATCACCCGATACTCGGCGTGCGCCACCGCACCAAACACCACGTCATAGCGCGCGGACAGCGCATCCGGATCGGGGCTGATGCCATATTCGTGGCGCGCCTCGCCCGAATCGGCGTGGGGGTCATGCACCGTCACCCGGTGGCCCAGCGCCTCAAGCCGCTTGATGACGTCACATACCTTGGAGTTACGCAGGTCAGGGATGTCCTCTTTGAAGGTCAGCCCCAGCACCAGCACGCTGCCGGTGGTGCCATTGCGGCGGTCATGGATCGCATCCGCCACCCACCGGCCCATGCCGTCATTGGTTGATCGCCCGGCCAGGATCACACGCGGGTCATGGCCCAATTGTTCGGCGCGCGCGCTCAGATAATAGGGGTCCACCCCGATGCAGTGCCCGCCGACCAGTCCGGGCGTGAAGGGCAGGAAATTCCACTTGGTGCCTGCCGCCGCCAGCACGTCCCAGATCGACAGATCGAGCTTCGCAAAGATCTGGGTGATCTCGTTGATGAAGGCGATGTTGATGTCGCGCTGGGCATTCTCGATCACCTTGGCCGCTTCCGCCGCCTTGATCGATGCCGCGCGGAACGTGCCGGCGCTGGTCACCGCGCCATAGACGACGCAGAGCCGGTCGAGCGTGGCTGCGTCCTCGCCGGCCACCACCTTCACGATCCGGTCGACAGTATGCTCGCGGTCGCCCGGGTTGATCCGCTCTGGGCTGTAGCCCAGGAAGAAGTCGGTGCCCCGCTTCAGGCCAGAGACGCGCTCCAGCTCCGGCCCGCATTCATCCTCGGTCACGCCGGGATAGACAGTGCTTTCATACACCACGATCGCGCTGCTGCCGGCCGCGATCAGCTTGCCCACGGTGCGCGTGGCCGACATCACCGGTCGCAGGTCCGGCCGGTTGTCGGCGTCGACCGGCGTCGGCACGGTCACGATGTAGATGTCCGCGCCCGCGCAGTCGCCCGGCTCCGAAGTCAGCATCAGCGGGGACGCCAGCATCCGGTCGCGATCGATCTCGCGGGTGCGGTCATGGCCGTCGCGCAGCTCGGCAATGCGGCCCGCGTCGATGTCGAGCCCGACCGTGTCGAACGACTTCGCCAGCGCCACCGCCAGCGGCAACCCGACATAGCCCAGCCCCACCACCACGATCCGGGGCGCGCGCTCGCTCATGCTCGATCCTTCATCCATCCTGCTGGCGCGCTGTAGCCGCCAAAAGCTAAGGAAGCGCTGATCGTCAGACGCCGTGATATCCGCGATACCAGTCGACGAAGGCAGGCACGCCGACGTCGATCGGGGTGGTCGGCCGATAGCCGAGATCACGCTCGATCGCGCTGATGTCGGCGAAGGTGTCCTTCACGTCGCCCGGCTGCATGCCCTGCATGTCCTTTATCGCCGCACGCCCGCACGCTTGCTCGATCAGGCCGATCATCCGGGTCAATTCCTCGGATCGATTGTTGCCGATATTGTAGAGCCGGTGCGGCCCCTTCGATCCGCCCGCCTTCTCCACACCATCATCGGGCGGCGGATTGTCCAGGCAGGCGACCACACCCGAGACGATATCGTCGACGAAGGTGAAGTCGCGCCGCATGTCGCCGCCGTTGAACACCGGGATCGGGCGACCTTCCAGGATCGCCTTGGTGAAGATCCACATCGCCATGTCCGGCCGCCCCCACGGGCCATAGACAGTGAAGAAGCGCAGGCCCGTCAACGGCAGGCGATAGAGATGCGCGTAGGTCTCGCTCATCAGCTCGTCCGCCTTCTTGGTGGCGGCATAGAGCGACAGCGGATGATCGACCCGATCCTCCACGCGGAACGGCAGCGTCTCGTTGCCGCCATAGACCGAAGAGGACGAGGCATAGACCATGTGGTCAAGCCCGCGGTGGCGCGCCACCTCCAGCAGGTTGACGTGGCCGACCAGGTTGGAACGCACATAGGCGCGCGGATTCTCTATCGAATAGCGCACGCCCGCCTGCGCGCCGAGATGGACGACACGGTCGAAACGCTCGTCCGCAAGCGCCGAATCCAGTGCGGCATCGTCGGCGAAATCGACCTCGACGAAGCGGAAGGCGTTGCCCGCTCGCGCGGCCAGATCCGCGATGCGATCGCGCTTCAGGCGCGGATCGTAATAATCGTTGACGTTGTCGATTCCGATCACTTCGTCGCCACGCGCGGTCAGCCGGCGGGACAGATGATAGCCGATGAAGCCTGCCGCCCCCGTCACCAATACGCGCATCGATCCTCGGCCCTTTCCCGCAGACGCGGCCGCTGTGGCGCAGCGGGCGGCGGGCCGCAACCCTTGCGCTTGCCAGCCCGACCCCGTCCCCCCTAAGCGGCGCAGATCGTCATCCTGGCGCTAGTCGGGATCCAAGCCGCAACGCCTGCGCGCCTGGATGCTGACGCCCGTGAGAGTGGCGGATCGGGAAAGGGGCAATCGTGGCGCGCGTGCTGGTGCTGGCGGGGCTGGCCGAATCGCTGGTGAATTTCCGCGGAGAGCTGTTGCGCGCAATGGCGCGCGCGGGCCACGAAGTGCATGTCGCGGCCCCCGGCGCGGTGGCACTGATTGCCGCGTCGCCGCTGGCCGGCATCGTCACCGCGCATGATCTGGCGCTCGATCGCACCGGATCGAACCCGCTGGCCGATCTCGCCTTGATCCGCGCCTATCTGCGGCTGATCCGCGTGGTGAAGCCCAGCCACCAGCTGGCCTACACGATCAAGCCGGTGGTCTATGGATCGATCGCCGCGGGGATCGCCCGGGTGCCGCAGATCTTCTCACTCGTCACCGGGCTCGGCTATCTGTTCGAAAGCCGATCCGCCAAGGCGCGGGCGATGCGCATCGTGCTAGGCCCGCTGTTCCGCGCGGCGCTTGCCGCCAACGCCCGCGTCTTTTTCCAGAATCCCGACAATCTGGCCAGGTTCGTGGCCGCCGGGCTGATTCCCAACGATGGCCGCGCGGTGATCGTCAACGGATCGGGGGTCGATCTCGATCGCTTCGCCCCTGCACCGCTGCCCGATCGTCCGGCGGTGGTGATGATCGCGCGCTTGCTGAAGGACAAGGGCGTGATCGATTATGCGGACGCCGCCAGGATCGTGCGCGCTGCGCGGCCGGACGTGCCGTTCCGCCTGGTCGGCTGGCACGATACCGGCAATCCCGATGCCGTGCCGCCCGCGCTGATCGACGGCTGGGTGGCGGACGGCACGATCGACTATCTCGGCCGGCAGGATGATGTCCGCCCCGCGATCGCCGATGCCAGCCTCTATGTGCTGCCCTCCTATCATGAAGGCACGCCGCGCACCGTACTGGAGGCGATGGCGATGCGCCGCCCGATCGTGACCACCGATGTGCCCGGCTGCCGGGAAACCGTGGTCGATGGCGACAATGGCCGGTTGGTGCCCGCGGGCGATCCGCCCGCGCTGGCCGCAGCGATCCTCTCGATCCTGGACGATCCCGCGCTGGCGGAGCGGATGGCCGCGCGCAGCCTGAGCGTCGCGCGCGAAAAATATGATGTCCACACGGTCAACCGTGCGATGCTGACGGTGATGGGGCTGATGCGGTGAAGCGGCTGTTCGATATCCTGCTGGCGGCGGTGCTGCTGGTGCTGCTGAGCCCGGTGCTGGCGCTGACGGCGCTGGCGGTGCTGCTGCGCGATGGGCGCCCGATCCTGTTCCGGCAGACTCGCCCCGGGCTGCACGGCCGCCCCTTCCGGGTGGTCAAGTTCCGCACCATGGCCCCCGATACCGGTCCCGATCTCGACAGCAGCACGATGCGTGTGACGAAGCTCGGCGCAACGCTCCGCTCGACCTCGCTCGACGAATTGCCCGAGCTGTGGAACGTGCTGAAGGGCGAGATGAGCTTCGTCGGCCCGCGCCCGCTGCTGATGGAGTATCTCCCGTTCTACTCGCCCGAACAGGCGCGCCGCCACGATGTCCGCCCCGGGATTACCGGCTGGGCACAGATCAACGGCCGCAACGCGGTCAGCTGGCCACGTAAGCTGGCGCTGGACATCTGGTATGTCGACAATCGCAGCATGTTGATCGACATCAGGATCCTGTGGCTGACGGCGCTGAAGGTGCTACGGCGCGCCGATGTCGATCACGAGGCGGGGATGACGATGCCAAAATTCACCGGGCGCGAAACCGAATGAGCCGGGCGATCCTGTTCGGCGCCGGCGGCCATGCCCGCGTGGTGCTCGACGCGTTGCTCGCCTGCGATCCCGACCGGTCGGTGATCCTTCTCGACGATGCGGCACAGCCTGGCCGCACGCTGCTTCACCTCGAAGTCTCCGGCGGACGCGACTGGCTGCTCGCCAACCATCGCCCTGACGACGCGATCATTCCCGCAATCGGCGATAATCGCGCCCGGCTTGCGCTGATCGACTGGGCGAACGATCGCGGTTTCACGATCGAAACCGTGATCCATCCCGCCGCCGTCGTCGGTCGCGAGGTCTCGCTGGGCGGAGGCAGCTTCCTGGCGGCCGGCGCGATCGTCAATCCGTGCAGCACATTGGGCCGCGGGGTCATCGTCAACACCGCTGCGAGCGTGGATCATGACTGCACGATCGGCGATGGAGTGCATCTGGCGCCCGGCGTGCGCCTGTGCGGCACCGTTACACTTGGAGCACGATCGCTGGTCGGCGTCGGCGCGGTCGTCATTCCCGGGCGGGTGATCGGGGCCGATGTCGTGATCGCGGCGGGCGCTGCCGTCGCCGCCGATATCGCGGATGGCCTGCGCGTAGGCGGCGTGCCCGCGCGTCCGTTCGCGGTGCCGGATCGCGAACCCTGATGCTGGCGATCGACGGCGGCACACCCGTCCGCACCCGGCCCTTCGCGCCCTGGCCGCATTTCGATGCGGACGAGATCGCAGCCGCGGTGCGCGTGCTCGAATCGGGCAAGGTCAACCAGTGGACCGGGCACGAAGTGCGCGGGTTCGAGGCGGACTATGCCGCAGCCCTCGGGCGCACCCACGCGATCGCGCTGGCCAACGGCACGCTGGCGATCGAACTGGCGCTGATGGCCTGGGAAATCGGCCCGGGCGACGAGGTGGTGACGACCAGCCGCACCTTCATCGCATCGGCGAGCGCCGCGGTGATGCGGGGTGCCACGCCCGTCATCGCCGATGTCGATCCCGTCACCCAGAACATCACGGCAGACAGCATCCGCGCGGTGCTGACGCCGGCCACCAGGGCGATCATCGCGGTCCATCTCGCCGGCTGGCCGTGCGACATGGATGCGCTGTCGGCGCTGGCGCGCGAACGCGGGCTGCTGCTGATCGAGGATTGCGCGCAGGCTCACGGTGCCACCTGGGCCGGCCGGCCGGTGGGCAGCTTCGGCGATTGCGCCGCCTTCAGCTTCTGCCAGGACAAGATCATGACGACCGCCGGCGAAGGCGGCCTGCTGGCGCTGGACAACGAAGCGCGGTTCCGCACCGCCTGGGCCTACAAGGACCATGGCAAGAGCTATGAAGCGGTGTTCGAGCGCGAGCATCCGCCCGGCTTCCGCTGGCTGCATGAAAGTTTCGGCACCAACTGGCGGATGACGGAGGTGCAGGCCGCGATCGGCCGCATCCAGCTCGCCAAGCTGCCGGCCTGGACCGCGCGGCGGCAGGCGAACGGCGATGCGCTCGATCGGATGCTGGCCGGCGTGCCGGGTCTGCGGCTGACCCCGCCGCCGGCCGCGATCGGCCATGCCCGCTACAAATATTATGCGTTTCTCGAACGCGATCGCCTGAAGTCCGGCTGGACCCAGCAGCGCATCGTCGATGCGGTCGTGGCCGAAGGCGTGCCGTGCTTCTCCGGCAGCTGCTCGGAAATCTATCTGGAAAAGGCATTCACCGGACGCGGACTCGGGCCGGGGCAGCGCTTGCCCGTCGCCCGTCAACTGGGCGAGGAAAGCTTGATGCTGCTCGTCCATCCCACGCTCGACGAAATCGATATGCGCGATGCCGCCGATGCGGTTGCGAAGGTGATGACGCAGGCGGTGGCGTAAGCGGCGCGTGCCGGGTCACGCCAGCTTGATGAGTCAGGTCTGGGCAGCGGTTTCCAGCGACGTATTCCATTGCGCGAGCGCGCGAGCATGCAATCGCTTCGCGGTCGCCTCGCCGATCGGTCCGGCCGCGAGCAGCGTGCGCAGCGCCATCACTTTCCGGTTCCCCCTCATCAGGCGAGGATAGGCGGCATAGCCGAATGCGATCCCACGCTTCGCTTCCGAGCGACGCCCCGTGGCCAGCAGATGCAGGCCGCGAAGGCCGATATCCTGTTCGATAAAGGCGGAAGCCAGGCGATCCCGATCCAGCCCGGATCGCGCCATCACCGCATCCGGCAGGTCGAAGGTCGACAGATACTGGTCGGAAAGATGCTTGAGTGCGCCGAGCCGGGCCTGGATCGCCCCCTGATTGTTGGCATGGACGCGGTAACTGAATAGCGGCCGATCGATGAAGATCACCTCGTCAGCAGCGGCCATGATCTTCCACGAGAAATATTTGTCGGGGTTGATCAGCCGCCCGTTGGCATAGCCTTCGACGGCTTCGTAGATCGTCCGCGGATAGCAGGTCGTCAGGAACTTCAATGGGGTACGAAGCAGCGCCAGACTGTTCGACAGCAGGCGGCCGGCATCGATGCGCAACACGTCCGCGCCTGCGACTTTGGTCAGTGCCTCGTCGCGCACCGCTCCACCAAGCATCTTGCGGACGAGTGGCTCGTGCCCGGTAACATTCCCGTCGGAATCGATGACATGGCAGGTGCTGTTGAGAATTGCGCGGCTGCCCGCGTCCCCCATCGCCGCATCGACGGCGGCATAGCTTGCCAGCGCGTCCGGCATCAGCAGGTCGTCCGACGACAGCAGGATCATGCGATCGCCGTCCGCCAAGCTCGCTGCCTTGTCGAGATTACCCGCGAAGCCGACATTGCAGCGATTGATGCGCAGCTTGATCCGGCTGGGATCGAACCCCTTCACGATTTCCACCGACCGATCGGTGGATGCATTGTCGGCAACGCAGATCTCGAAATCGCGATGGGTCTGATCGAACACGCTCTGGATCGCCGCGCCGATATAGCGCTCGTAGTTATAGTTCGGGATGCAGATGCTGAACTTCATCGCTGTTCCCTGCCGCCCGCCCGCTGGCGAGTAAAGACGGGATAAGCGGTTGTCGCGTCACCCGGGGCTGCATAAGGAACTTGGCGGAGGCGAGGCGAGAGGGAACGGGGTGGTCAGCATGTCCGCGACGGTATCGGCGTGACCGAGGCCCGATCGCATCGTTTCACCCGCTATCGCGCCATCCTGTCCGATATGGATGGCACGCTGGTGGATACGATGCCGCTCCATTACCGCGCATATGCCGAGGTCCTGGCAGGCTATGGCGGCACGCTCGGCCGGGGCGATTTCGACGCGATCGTGGGCGGGCCGGCGCGCGACGCGATCCCGGCCTTCGTGGCCGCCGCGGGGCTGGATCCGATCCCGTTCGCCGACATCCACGCCGCGAAGAAGACGGTATTCGGTCGCATCATCGCCCGCGAACCACTCGATCCCCTGCCGGCCGTGGCGATCCTGCGGCAGGCGCGGGCGCACGACGTCAGGCTGGGCTTGGTCACATCAGCCAATGCGAGCGGCGCGATGGCTATTCTTGCAGGGCTTGGCATCACGGAACTGTTCGATGCGATTGTAACCGGTGACGATGTGGTGCGCGGCAAGCCCGATCCCGAACCTTACCTGCTGGCCGCCAGCCTGATCGATACGGATCCCGGCGATTGCCTGGTGCTGGAGGACCATGATGCCGGCATCGCCGCCGCCGCAGCCGCGGGGATGACTGCGATCGATGTGCGCACCCCGGATCTGGGCGGCTGGACATGGTAGGCCAAACAACCAGCGGCGTCTTCGCGGGGTTTGCCGAAGCGCTGCCCCTGTCCGGTTTCTCCGGTGCCGATGTCATGCTGCTGCGCCATTGGGACGGGCATCTGTTCGTCCGCAAGGCCGCTGCCACCCCGGCGGCCAACGATCGCCTCCGCCGCCAGGCTCGCCGGCAACACTGGCTGGAAGGCGCGGTCGGCGATACGGCGGTGGTCGCCCCGGTCGAAGGCGAGGGGGAAACCGATGGGCTCTACTGGTACGACATGGGGTTCATGCGCGGCCGCGATGCCGTCAGCCACTTGTCCGACGCGTCCTTTGCCGAAGTTGAAGGCTTCGCATCCGCGGTCAGCCGCCTGCTGGAAAGGCTCGCCGCTGCCTCCGCAGAGACACCGCTGCACGATGTCGGGCTGCGCGGGATGTTGCTGGACAAGCTGGCCGACATCGATACCCGCACACAGAACCGGCACGCGTCGATCCTGGGACCACTCGTCATGGCGGCGGTGCATATCCGCACCAGCATTGCAACGACGGCGGCGCACGGCGATCTGACGTTCGAGAACATCATCGTCGATGCGAACCATGGGCTCTGCCTGATCGATCCGATCGAAAGCCCGATCGAGCATTACTGGATGGATCTCGCCAAGCTGTTCCAGGATTGCGAAGGCCGCTGGCACCAGTATCGTCGGCGCGCTTTGCCGTCGTCGATAAGCTGGGCGCTGCGCCAGCGCTTCATGGGAATCGCGACTGCGATGGATGCGCGCTATCCTGCCTTCCACTATCTGCTGCTTGGGCTGACCTTCGCGCGCATCCTGCCCTATGCGAAGGACGATCGCGATCGCGCGTTCATCGCGCACCGCGTCGAGACATTCGGCGGGCTGGCGACCCGCGCGCTGGAGACTGCCTGATGAAGCTGATCGTACCGTGCGCCGGGCGTTCGTCGCGCTTTCCAAATATGCCACCCAAATGGATGCTTCCCGATCATGATGGCGTGCCGATGGTCGTCCGCGCGGTGGCCGGGCTTGAGTACCGACCAGAGGATCTGATCGTGACGCTGCTGGCGGAGCATGAGGACCGCTTCGGCGCATCCGCCGGGCTGGCGCGCGCCTTCGGCCATCCTGTGCGTACGGTGATCCTGCCCGAACCCACGCGCAGCCAGAGCGAGACCGTAGTCGAAACGCTGCGTCGCGCGGACGTGGCCGAGCCTTTCATGGTCAAGGATTCGGACAATCATTTCGCGCTGCCGGCGATCGAAGCCGCGTACAACTATGTCTCGGTTGCCAGCCTGAACGATTTCGATCAGATCAATCCACGCAACAAGAGCTACGCGCAGGTCGACCAGGAAGGGATCATCACCAACTTCCGCGAGAAGAAGGTGATCTCCGACCTGTTCTCGGTCGGCGGCTATTATTTTCTCGACCCCGCCGCCTTCGTCGGCGCCTATGAATCGCTGTCCGCCAGCCCGACCGCCGATGCGCACGAACTCTATCTGTCCGAGATCATCGCGTGGCTTTCGCTGCAGGGCACAGTGTTCAAAGTCCGCCCGGTGACTGGCTATCAGGATTGGGGCACGGTCCATGAATGGCGCAACGAGCTCGAAGGCCGGCGCGTCTATCTAATCAGCGTCGATGGCTTCCTCACCCAGCGCGGATCGACCTATTTCGGCGAGGGCTTCGCTGGCGCCACTGCGAACCCGGCAGCCGTCGATGCGGTCCGTGCACTGGGGGAACAGGGGCACGCGCTGATCTACTTGTCGATCCGGCCGACGCGGATGGAGCAGGAGACCCGCGCCGCGCTGGGCGCCTTGCAGCTGCCGGAAGGCCCGCTCGTGCTGGGCTGCGGCGTGGCGCAATGGACGCTCGTCACGAGCCCCGATCCGGCGATGCCGTTCGCCACCTCCGAGGCCATCGAACTGTCGCCGGACGATCCCAACCTGATCGAAAAGCTGGTCGGGCGGCGATGAGCACGCCTGAAATATTGCCTGCGCGATGATCGGGTTCCTGCGCCGCAAGCGAGAGCCAGCCGCGCCGGCCCCGGCAATTCCGCCGGGCCTGCGCGTCTATGCGATTGGCGATATCCACGGCCGGCTCGACCTGATGGATCAACTGATCTCCACAATGCACGCCGATAATGAAGGCCGGCCCGCCGCGCGCGTACACCTGATTTTCCTGGGCGACCTGATCGATCGCGGGCCGGACTCGGCGGCCGTGGTCGAACGGCTCGCCACGGATCCTCCCGCATTCGGCACCTGCCATCTTATCAGCGGGAATCATGAGGAAGCCCTGCTCGATGCGATGCGAGGCAATATCGAGACACGCGCAGGCTGGCTCGCCTATGGCGGCCGCGAAACGTTGATCAGCTACGGCGTATCGCCGGCTGCGATCGATGCCGGCGGGATGCTGCTCGATACCGCGATGCATGCCGCGATCCCGGCGTCGCATCTGCGCTTCATCGAAAGCTTCCACCGATCGATCCGGATCGGCGGCTATCTGTTCGTCCATGCCGGCATCCGGCCCGGCGTCGCGCTTGAGGAGCAGGATGTGGCCGACATGCACTGGATCCGCCAGGATTTCCTGGATGACGATCGCGACCACGGCGTCATGGTCGTCCATGGCCACACGATCACCGAGACCGTCGAGATGCGCTCCAACCGGATCGGGATCGATACCGGCGCCTACCGCACCGGCAGGCTGACCGCGCTCGGACTGGAAGGGGTGGACCGATGGATGCTGCAGACCGCGTAGGAGGTATCGACGCGGACTAGACGACGGGCGGTTTGCCGATCGCCTATCCCGCGACCATCGTCGCGGTCACTGCAACCACCGATCGCTGGGTCGAATCGCACGGCCGCCGCTGGTTCAACGGTCTGGTAGCCAAGGCTCGCGCCGCCGCGTTTCAGTAACGGCTGCCGCGCGCCTTGGCGATCTCGCGCAGGAATTCGGCACGGCGTGGAACGGCAGATCGCGGTTCGGCCGACCGCAGCGGCGCCGACGCCGCTGATCGGGATCGACCGGCTGCTCGGCCTTCCGCGGCAATGCTCAACATTAGGCCAAGCATCATCCAGAAGAAAGTGAAGCGCAGCCCCTGATGGGTCAGGCCGTAGATCAGCACTGGAACGATGTAGATCGCCAGCGAGAATGGCAGCGATCGAGCGAGCGTGATAAGCGCCAGGCTGAAGAGGGTCAGGCCGACGATACCATAGGAAAAAAGCATCGTTCCGAACGAGGAATGGATTTCGGCCACGACGGCCCCTCGTTGTTCCTCGAATCGCGCAAGGAAGCCCTCGCCGGCTCCGAATGCGGTGTACTGATAGTATTTCAGGATGCGGTTGTAGTTGCGGACTTCCAGCTGGGAAACTCTGTCGTCGCGGTTCAGTCTTTCCTCGACCGTCGATACGCGCTGGGTATTGCTCAGGTCCCCAGCCAGCGGCGATGCAACGAGAAGGACTGCCAGCATCGATCCGATCAGCATCCCCAGTACGCGCTTGATCGGTGTCTCCAGCGCGAACCAGGCCCACACCAGCAGCAGCAGCATGATCGAGACCGCTCCCGCGCGCGAGGCCCCGGCAATCTGGCACCACAGCGCCATCAGCAGGAAAGGCAGGTCCCAGATCCGCGTCCTGTTGCGACGCAGGATCAGCAGCAGGCTGACGACCACCAGCGCCCAGTAGGAAAGCTGGTTCGGGTTGCGGAACGTGCCCACGGCACGATAGCCGTCGTTCGCGCCGAACAGCACCACCGCGCCGAACTGGATGACGATCGACACCATCAGCGCGATCGGCACGATCCGATCGAACAGCGCCGGATCCCGTTCCCGCGTGCTGAATGTGGCCGCGACCACCAGGAAATTGAACATATAATATGTGGCCGAGACTCCGAACGCCAGCTTGCCCGTGATCAGCATCCATGCTGCGTTCACAAGGATGATCCAGATCACCAGAAACGCGAAAGTAGGCCAGAGGCGAGCGACGCGGATCAAGGCAGCGGGCGGCGACACGAGTAACGCCATGACGACCAGTGCGAGATCCGCCGGCTGCGCGCTGCCGCCCGAAAGAACGTAGAACATCTTGCCGATAAGGTAGAAGGCGATGGTGTAGATCGCCGCGATCCCGACCGTGTCGCGCTTGCCCGCAGGCTGGGGAATGGCGGTCGCGCTGGGCATCCTCATGCGGCTTTCCTGCGGTGGGGCCGTGCTTCCAGAACGGTCTCGAACAGCCTTTCATAGGCCGCTACGATCCGCTTCACATCATATTCCCGTGCCACATGTGTCTGCGCCCGTGCTGCCACCGCTGCGCGATCGACATCAAGCGCGCGCAGGACCGCGTTCGCGATGCCCGCAGCGTCGATCGATGGCGAGAGCCAGCCGGTTTCGTCGTCGATCACCATATCGCGAGTTGCGCCCGGGCAATCCGTCGCGACGACCGGCACACCCAGCGCCATCGCTTCCAGCAAGGCGTTGCTGAACCCTTCATAGCGGGAGGACGACACGAAAAGATCTGCTGCCGCAACCACCGCCAGGGGGGTCGCGCTGTGGCCCGGCAGAAACAGCGCATCGCTTAGCCCAAGCGATGCCGCCTGCGCCGTCAGCGCGGCTCGGGCGGGTCCTTCGCCGACTATGGTCAGCGCTGCGCCGGGATGCCGGGCGCGGATCGGGCACAGCGCCTCGATCAGCAGGTCATAGCCCTTCTGGAAATCGAGCCGCCCGACCGAGACCAGCGCTGGTGCGCCCCCGATCGACGCTTCTCCCTGCCCGGCGGCCGCCCGCACCAGCGCCAAATCGACCGGATTGCCGATCGTGGCGATCGGGGTGCGGCCGCCGATCCGGCCGGCGATCGCCGTCGCCATCGATGTGGATTGAGCGACGATCATATCGGCCCGCCGCAACATCGCCCAAGTGGCCTGCTCGGCCAATCGATGCTTGATCAGCGACTGCGTCTTCAACGCGGCGAAATCCTCCGCGATCGCGTTGGCCTGCCGCAACACATGCCGTGGCCGATGACGGCTGAGCGGGAGCGCCAACGCAGCCGTCATGTTCATCCGCTGCGTCGTGAACAGGATCGCAGGCTGCACCCGGTCGATCACTCGCGCCAATCGCGCCGCGGGGTAACGCCCACCCCCGATCCGCGCGATCGCGACATCGGCCGGCAGCGCGTCGAAATAGCGTCCGCCCTCTTCGCCGACTGCCAGCGCGACACGGAACCGTTCCCGCGCGAGGTTGGAGATCAGCGCATGCAGCACCCGATCCGGCCCTCCGGCATCGAGCTTCGGGATGGCGAACATCACCAGCGGTCGGGCATCGGATCTCATGCGGCGTCGCTGCCAGCGCGCCGCGTCAGCGGTGGCCCCGCATATTCGGGCACCATCATCGTCAACGACGCAAGTACCGCATCGGTATCGCCCGCACGCGCCGCCGCGCAGATGGCGTCGGTCGCATCAATTAGGAGGTCCAGCGCGGGCGCACGCGGACGAGCCAGGCTGGCCTTGGGGAATCCGGCCGGCTTTAGCGCCTCCGCGCTGTGCGCCAATTCCTCGTACAGCTTCTCGCCAGGGCGCAGACCCGTGATCTGGATGGCGATGTCGACGTTCGGCCGCAATCCGTGCAGCTGGATCATGCGTTCCGCCAGCGAGACGATCGAAACCGGCTCGCCCATGTCCAGCACATAGACGGCCCCATCCTCGGGCTGCTGCGCCAACGTGTTGGTGGTGGCGAACAGGATCAGCTCGCAAGCTTCCGGGATCGTCATGAAATATCGCGTGACATCGGGATGCGTGACCGTCAGTGGGCCGCCCTCAGCGATCTGCTTGCGGAACAGTGGGACGACCGAGCCCGCCGAATCAAGGACATTGCCGAACCGCACGCACACGAACCGTGTTGGCCCCCCGCCGCAATCGGCGTCGAGCGCCTGGCATAGCATTTCGGCCCAGCGCTTGGTGCAGCCCATCACGCTTGTCGGATTCACCGCCTTGTCGGTGGATACCAGCGTCATGATCTCGACCCCGTGGCTACGGGATAGTTCGGCGACGTTGCGCGTCCCTTGGATGTTGGTCAGCACCGCTTCGCTCGGGTGCCCCTCCAGCATCGGCACATGTTTCAGCGCGGCGGCGTGGAGCACTATGTCCGGCCGCTCGCAGGCGAAGACGCGGGCAAGCGCCGCGCGGTCGCGCACGTCGCAGAGTGCCATCTTCCGCTGCACCCGGGGGAAGGCCCGGTCGAATTCCGCATCGATCGCATAGAGGTTGAATTCGCACGATTCGAGCAGAACGATCCGCGCAGGCGAACAGCCGGCGATCTGGCGGACCAGTTCCGAGCCGATCGAGCCGCCGGCGCCGGTGACCAGCACGGTCCGGCCGCCTATCGCAGCGCTGACCGCGCCGGCATCGAGGCGGATCGGATCTCGGTGCAATATGTCCTCGATGGATACCGGCCGTAGCACATCGCCGGCCCCACGCTCGACCAGGCCCAGGATACTCGGCAATCGCGCCAGGCGCAGGCCGCAGACCGCGGCCGCCTCCAACGCCGCAGCCAGCTCATCCGGTCGCTCGCCATCTTCGGTCACGATCAGGCGCTGTGGGGCGATGCCCGTCATTCGGAAGCCCGCAAGCACGGAATCAAGGTTGGCAAGCGACCCTTTTGACAAGACGCCTCGTATCCGCCGCCCGCGCAGCCGTGCATCCTCGTGCAGGAACCCAAGGATCGCATAGCGCTGGGTCTCCGCGTTGGTGCGGATGAACTGCTCGGCGCGACGCCCGCTACCGTAGAGCAGTACAGGCTCGCCCAGTCCGGCAGCAGCGCGCGCCCGATAGTTGCGGCGCTCGATCCACAGCCGGAACAGCAGGCGTGGCGCCGACCACGCGCAGGTCATCATCATGCCGGTTCCCACGAACACGGCTAGGCCGGTGTACGGCGAAAAGCGGGTCAACGCGAATATGCCCGCGACGCTAGCCACGACCGTCGCGGCGATAACGATACCCAGCAAATCGCTGAGTGCGACATGCTGCCAGACTTGCAGATGAGCGCGAACAACCAATAGCGCTGGAAAACATGCCAGTAATGTGATTGCAAAAACGACTAAGGCGTTATCAAACGACGAAAAATTTAGCACCAGCAGCAATAGCGCTTCGCCGATTGCGGCCAACAGCAGGTCGACGATCAACAACACGCCGGGCGTTCGCAGCAACGCGGTCGCCTGGACAATTGCCAACAGACGCTGCGAAATCATCGATCCGGACCGCATCGATACCGTGCCTGCATGTAAAGTCGCTGTTGCCTATCCATCGCCCGCTCTCACCGCGCGGCATTAGGCATGCGCTCGCGGGCACGCAATCACAATGCGGACAAAGCCCCGGCAGCGGCTGTTCATTGCACCGACACGCCTTTTAGGCCATCGCCGCTGCCTAGCGCGATACCCATTCTTTCGGAACGGCTCAATGACCTGCCCATTTCGCCGACCGAGCGGAACCTGCGATCATACCCACATGCAGCACGAAGTGGTCGGCTTCACGCGATGAACGATCCCGTCGATCCGATCGAACGCGGCCAGACCTCCGATCTCACGCGGATGATCGCGCGTGGCGGAGCGTGGGCGATCGGAGCCCGCGCTGTCCGCGTGCTGGTCACCCTGATCGGGCTTGCGATCCTGGCGCGGTTGCTGACGCCCGGCGATTTCGGGGTGCTCGCGCTCGTCACCGCTGCGACCGCGCTGGCCGTCGTGCTCGAAGGCCTGATCGACTACCCGGTCCTGTCGCGAGACGATCTGACGCGCAATATGCTGCGTAGTTTGATTTGGCTGGCAATCCTGCCGCTGGCTCTGGTCGCCGTCCTGCTCTGGGCCGGGGCGCCGGCGATCGAGCGGGCGCTCGCCTTCCCGGGCCTGGCGATCGGCCTGCGCGCCATCTGCCCGGTGCTGATCCTGCAGACCTTCATCGTCACCGGCACCTCGGTGCTGCGCCGCCAGCACCGCTTCGCGACCGCTGCGCGGATTTCGGTGCTGCAGCCGATCGCCTATTACACCGTGGCGATCATGCTCGCGCAGATGGGATGGGGGTTGCGCAGCGCCCTGGCGGGCCTGGTGGTCGCCAACCTCGCGATCGCGATCGTGCTGATTGCCGAAGTCAGGCTGCCGGTACTGCCGCCCCGCCGCCTCGATCTCCACGGTATCGGCGGTGTCGGCGGGGTCGGTGCCGCATCGCGGCTCCTCGCCTGGGCGGCCACCAATGCCGATACGCTGATCATCGGCATCGTGCTCGGGCCGGTGTCGACCGGGCTCTACAGCCGTGCCTACAATATCTCGACCCAGCTCAAGGAGCCGTTCGCGGCGCTCGACTCGATCGTGCGCCAGGCAGTCGTCGCGCTGAAGCGGCGCGAAGCCGGCATGGCGATGCAGATCGACCGCACGGCCCGCCTGCTCGGGCTGGGCAGCGGGTTTATCGCCGCGATCGCGATCGTCTGCCGCCATGAGATCGTCGGGCTGCTGCTCGGCCGACAGTTCGCCGCGGCGGCACCCGTGCTGGCGGTGCTGGCCGCCGGCCTGCCAGCGCGCGTGATCGGTGTGTTTCGTGACGGACTGAGCGGCGCTGTCGGTGCCATGCGCGGCATGCTGCTGCGCAACCTGATCATCTGTCTGGTGATCGTGACGGGCGCGGCACTGGTGGCAAAACACGGCGTGTTGGCCGTCGCGATAATCGTGGTGGGGGCTGGCTATGCTGCGCTGCTGGTGCCGACCGGCGAGGCCAGGGCGACCGGACTTGGTAGCGGCAGGCTCTTTGTCCTGATGCTTCCGGGCATCGCGCTGGCAACGATTTTGACGCTCGTGGGCATGCTGGTCTTCACGCTGCTACCGAATTATGCGGCCGTGCGGCTCGCCAGCGCGGCCGCTTATTTTGGTGCTGTCGGGATCGGCCTGTTCCTGGCATTGCCGCCGCATTGGCTCGACGGGCGATCGTCCGCATTCCGGCAGCGACTGCTGATCAGGGCAGGCCGCGGAAAGCCGTTCTAGGGTTGCTTATCATGAAGTCAGTGATCTCCTCATTGATCGGCCGGCTCGGCTACACGGTCGCGCGCAAGCCGCGAGGCATCAACGAGGTCATTCCCGAAATCGATATCGATCAGGCCGATCTGCTGGCGCGTGCCAACCGATATTCGATGACGGGCTATATCCGGCTCTGGTCGTTCGCGCAGGCAATGCGCCATGCCGCCAGCGCCGGGATAGCGGGTGATATCGTCGAATGCGGCGTCTGGCGTGGCGGCAATTTGATTCTTGCCGCGCTGATGCGCGAACGGCTGGGCCTAAAGGGTGAGATCTGGGGCTTCGATACGTTCGAAGGCATGAGCGCGCCGCTGCCACTCGACCAGAAATCCCATCGCACCGACACCGCCCAAGAAACGTTCGACCGGCTGAAGCGCGACGATCATGTCGATTGGTGCTATGCGCCGATCGATGAAGTACGCGCGAACCTGCGCCGTGAAGTTGGCGACGCGCCCGTCCGGCTGGTCGCCGGCAAGGTCGAGGACACCCTGACGATTCCCGACAACATCCCCGATCGGATCGCCGTGCTGCGGCTCGATACCGATTTCTACGAAAGCACCCGCGCCGAACTCGAGACGCTCTATCCCCGGCTCAGCCCCGGCGGTGTATTGATCGTGGACGACTATGGCGAATGGGCCGGTGCCAAGCAGGCGGTCGACGAGTATTTCAGCGGCCAGAAGCCGTGGCTGCACTATGTCGATCGCTCCTGCCGGCTGATGATCAAGCCCGCCTGAACCTCCGCCGTCACACGATCTCGGTCACCACCGATCCGGGCTTGCGCGATGATGATCGCGGTTTGCGCGGCGGGCTCAGCATCAGCGCGGCGGCGAGCGCGAACAGCGTGGAGAGGGCAGCAGTGCGCAGCGGATAATCGACCATGCTGTGCGCCAGCATGATCGCGATCACCAGCGCCGCCGCGCGCGGCAGCGGGCCCGAGACTTCGGGCCGCTGTTTCCAGGTCCGCCGCACCGCGCCTGCATACCAGAGCAGGAACGCGCCAAGCAGCACCAGGAAGGGCAGGCCAGCCGTCAGCCACAGCTCGATATAGTCGTTGTGGGCGTGGTTCACGTAATTGGCGCTCAGCGTCTCGGTCGGTGCCGCGCCGCGATAGATGCCATCGAAACTGCCCAGCCCGCTGCCGAACGGGAAATGGCGGCGGCCGGCTTCCGCCGTCAGCGGCAGTGCCTGGATCCGTACCTCGGTCTCCAGCGCCGATCCGGTCTTCTGTGCCATCCGGTCCGCACCGGGGCCGAACAATGTGAAGCCGATCGCGCCGGCCAGCAGCAGCAGGGCAGCCGCGACGATCGGCAACGACACGATGCCGGTGCGCGCGCGCCGGCCCATCGCCAGCGTCAGCAACGCGGTCGGCACCAGCAGCAGCAGCCCCGCGCGGGACTGGGTGGCAAGCACGCCGACGCTGACGAACAGCATCGCCGCGACCGCGCTGACCCGCGTCGCGATCTTCGGCCGTTCCAGCGCTGCACCGCCTGCCGGCTCGCTCATCAGCGCGCCGATCATCGGCAGGCTCGCCAGCAGCAGCGTCGCCAGATGGTTGCGATTGGAAAAGAAGCCCACCGCGCTTCCCGCGTTGGTGACGTCGTAGAAATAGAGTGGCGATCCCATGCCGCCGGCAAGCTGCGCCAGCCCGAGCAGGAACGAGACGATCGCCACGCCGACCACGGCCCAGGCCAGCCAGCGCCGCCGCGCGCCATCCATGGCCAGCACTGCCAGGAACAGAGCCGCCGCCGGTACCAGCGCGACACTCGCCCGCAGCGTCAGTTCCGGGGTCAATGACAGGCCCAGCCAGGGCGGCGCGACCCCCATCTGCGCCAGCCCGGCGACATAGGGCTCGCGACCGGGCAACAGCGTCCAGATCGCAGGCGGCAGCGGTACCAGCTGCAGCGGGCCGATGAGCATAATCGCGCCCAGCAGGATCAGCGCGGAGCGCGCATCGCTCGCCAGACCGGTCGTGCGCAGTCGCAGGATCGCAACGGTGGCGATCGCGATGCCGGCCAGCTGCAACAGCAGGTTGGCGGCCAGCCCGGCCGCGCTGGCCCCGCCCAGCACCAGCGCCGCCACCAGGTAGGCCGTAACCAGCATCGCATAGCGGCGATCATCGCTCATTGGACCGGTCGCTCCACGGTGCGGCGGATATCGACGGCCAGTGTGCGCAGGCTGGCATCGGGCCCATCGCCGGCCTCGGCCAGCAGCGACAGCGTCTGCGCCGGGCAGCCCGGCGGCACGGCGAACACGGTCGAGACGGTGCGCGGCTCGCGCAACTCTTCGGGATTGCCGAGCCGCGCGATCTCGCGATCGGCGGGCAGGCAGCTCAGCCGCCAGCGAAACCGATCCGCCGCTGGCCCGTCATCGCTCCCCATCCGCGCCGACAACCGCCAGCCACCGGCCGGCAGCGCCAGCATCTGCGTGGCGACCACGGCAGGCTCTCGCCCGAAAGTGCGCGCCACCAGCGCCGGGCCGCCGCGCGGCTGCGGCTCGATCTGGGCGATCGCAGATGCAGTGCTGGCAAAGGACCAGTTGAACGGGGCCGGCCCCGGCCGACGCTGGAAATCGCCGTCATAGACCTGATTGCCACGTTCGCCGCTGCGCTGTGGGCGAAGCCGTTCGTACAGCGCGTGGGCCTGCACATATTCGCCGCGCCCCGTCATCCCGACCAGCACGGTGCCGAGCGTCGTATCATCGATCTCGACGCCGGGCGTCGCCGCCAGCGCGCGCATGAACGCTATGAAGCTTGCGCGGTCGCTGCTGTCGCGCTGGGCCAGATCGAGGAACACGCCGCGCCAGCCCGGGTTCGCCGCCATCCGATCGACGACCGCGCCCCGCCCGGCGGGGTCGATCAGCATCGGTACCGCCAGCGCCGCCAAGGCGCGCACCTGGGTCGGCCGCAGCCGGATCAGCGCGTCGATCTCACCCAGGGCGGCCGCGAAGTTGCCGGCGATGACCTGCCGTCGCAGCAGCCAGAACCGCGCCGGTACGCTGCGCGGATCGCGGGTGACGGCAGTCTGCATCAATTCTGTCGCGCGGCGAGTTTCGCCCTGCCGGTCGGCGGCCAGCGCCGCCACCATGAACGGCCGCGCCAGGACCGGCGCGCTGGCCAGCGCTCCCCGCGCCCGGTCCGCCGCCAACGCGGCCGATGCCGGGCGCGGATCGGCGATCAGCAGCGCGGCGGTACGATCCAGCGCACTGGCGCTGTCGCCATCGATCGACAATGCAAGCGCCGGGTTCGAGCGCGTCGCCATGTCGACCAGCCCGGTCCGCAGGCAGACCAGCGCCAGCACGGCGGCCGCAGCGAACAGGGCGATGGTCCAGCCATCGAACCGCCGGCCCGCGCCCGCCGCCATCACGAAGAACGGCGGCCCAGCGTGATCCGCTTCTCGGCCGGGCGCGCGCCGCCATAGGTCGCGCCATAGCCATAGCCGTACCCATAGCCATAGCCGTAGCCATAGCCGAGCCCGGTCGAGCGCGCGTCGAACTTGGTCAGCACCCCGCCCACGATCTGGGCGTCGGCCGCCTGCAACCGCTGGATCGCGCTGCGCGCCACCAGCCGGCGCGTGCCGGCCTCCAGCAGGAAGGCAGTCGCCTCGGTCAGAGACGACAGCAATGGCGCATCGGCCAGGCCCATCACCGGCGGCCCGTCGATGATGATGATGTCGAACTGCTCGGTCAGGATCGCCAGCACCTCGGCGATGCGGCGTCCGGCCAGCAGCTCGGCCGGGTTCGGCGGCACCGGTCCGGACGGCAGCAGCTGAAGGTTCTCGACGCTGGTCGGATAGATCGCGCCTTCGATATCGTCCGATCCGGTCAGCAGGTTCGACAGGCCGTGCGCGTCGGGCGCGGTCGCGGTCAGCGATGGCTTGCGAAGGTCGCCGTCCACCAGCAGCACCTTGTTGCCCAGCCGTGCGAAAGACTGCGCGATCGCGAACGACGAGCTCGACTTGCCCTCTGACGGTCGCGCCGATGTCATCAGCAGCGTCTTGGGCGCCCCGCGCGACGTGCCGAATTCCAGGCTGGTGCGCACCGAGAAATAGGCCTCGGCGATCTGGCTCTTGGAATCGGCGATCTGCTGGACGATCGGCACACCGGACTGCGCCTTGGGGATCACCCCCAGCAACGGCAGCTTCAGCTTGGCCTGGATATCGTCGGGCACCTTGATCGAATCGTCCATGAATTCGGCAACGAAGGCCGACATCAGGCCGAAGATCAGGCCCAGCACCGCGCCCAGCGCCAGGTTGAACAGGAAGTTCGGGCGGATCGGTGTGCGTGGCGGTTTGGCGCTGTCGACGATCGCGACATTGCTGGTGCCGATGCCGTCGGCCACGCCCACTTCCTTGAACCGGCCCAGCAGCGCGTCATAGAGCTGGCGGTTGGTATCCACCTCGCGCCGCAGGATATTGTACTGGATGCTGCGGTCGCCCAAATCGAGTACCGATCCCTTGAGCTGGTTCACCTTCGCCTGCAGTTCGCCCTCGCGCGCCCGGGCAGCGGCGAATTCGGATCGCAGCGCGCTGCGCACCCGCGCGGTCTCGGCACGGATATCCTTGTCGATCGCCTCGATCCGCGATCGCATCTGCACCATCAGCGGGAAATCGGCCTGATAGAGGTTCGATTTTTCCTGATATTCGGCCTGCAGCTGCGCCTTGGCAGACGTCAGGCCCTGGATCGTGGCGTTGGACAGCATCTCGGTCGTCGCCCCGCCGACCGACTGGCGATAACGCTGCTCGGCAGTGATCCGGTCTTGCTGCGCCTGCGCCAGCGCGCCGTTGATATCGACCAGCGATGCCGCGGTCAGCGATCCGGTCTCGCCGCTGTTGGTGCCGGTGCCGGCCACGTTGATGATGCCGGCCTGCCGCGCATATTCGGTCACCGCGCGCTCGGACTCCTCGAGCTTGGCCTTCTGCCCCGCCAGCCGCTTCTCGAGCAGGTCGCGCGTCATCGCGGTGGAGTCGAGCTTGCGGTCGAGGTTCGATGCGATGAACGCCTGCGCATAGGCATTGACGATGCGTGCCGCCAGTTCGGGGTTCGCGCTGTCATATTCGATCGCAACGAGCCGACTGTCCGTCACCGGGCGGACGTTGAAATTCTCCTGCAGGCGGCGCACCGCCTGGTCGAGCGCCGCGATCTGGTCGGCAGGCGGCTCGTCGCCGTCCTTGCCGAAGCCATCGGTGTTCGCCAGGTTCAGCTGCCGCGCGACCGTCTCGGCCAGCGACCGGCTCTCGAGCAGACCATATTGCGTGCGCAGATAGTCCGATCGCGCGAGCTGCATCGAGGTGGCGGCCGATTCCTCGGTATCGATCACCTTGACCTCTTCGGCCGAGATTTCGAGCTGTGCCGATGCGCGGTAGATCTTGGTCGTCAGCAACGTCACCACGACCGCAATGGTGATCAACGCGATCGTGACCCCGATTACCAGCCAGCGCCACTTCATGATCGTGCGCCAGACGTCGAGATAGCTCGTCGAATCCATTGCGGCATGGCCGCCCATCTGCGCCGGCAGCGCCAGCGCTCCGCCGCCGCCCTGCGCGGGCACCCCGCGCGACCGTTCCGCAAGCTCGCGCATGCTGGCGCGTTCGGGCGGCTGCCCCGCTGGTTCCTCGTCGCTCATAACCGGTTCTTGTCCTGTGATTGACGCCGCTCAGAGCGGGCCGAAGACGGCCAGCAGGGGCACCGACTGCATGAGGTTGCGGAAGGCGGATTTGACGCCCGATCCATCGACCACGACGACATCGTCGCCATAGATGTCCGGATCCTTCATCTCGCCGTCGCGGATCGATTTCAGGTCGAACGCGGCGGCCTGTCGCTGCCCCCCGATCTGGCGGAACACGACCACGCGGCGCAGATTGGCATTCTCGTCCGGCCCGCGCGCCAGCGCGATCACCTGCAGCAACGAGATCCGCGGCGGCAACGGATAGATGCCCGGCTGCTTGACCGATCCGTCGACCGTGACCGTCTTCTGGATGATGCTCTTCACGCCGACATTGACCTGCGGCGATTTCAGATAGCGCTCGCCCAGCCGCTCCTTCAGCAGCGTGGCGACTTCGGGCGCGGTCTTGCCCTGCACCTCGACCGCACCGACGAGCGGCAGCGTGATCCGCCCGGCCGTGTCGATCGTATGCTCGCCGGAAAGATTGTCGACCTGGTAGACGCTGACCGTGATCACGTCGCCCGCGCCCAGCTTGTGGTCGGCGGCGGCGGTCGCGGGCGGCGGCGCGTCGGGCGCGGTGAAGCCGGCCGGCGCATAGGCGATATTGCCACCGCGCTTGCCAGCACAGCCGGCGAGCGTCGCGGCGACCAGCATCAGCATGGTCGGGAGCAGGCAAGCAGCACGCATGATCGTCATCCCCAGCACAACGGGCCCGACACGGTCGGCCGTGCGGCAACCGTCCGGTCGCACCGCTGCGGCTTAATCCGGTTTCGCCGGCCAAGTCAAAGCCGCGCGTCTCCGGCCCCGTGCGGAGCCGTGGCCGCGGCGCAACGCCCGCGCGCCGACCGCGCGCCCGCCCGCCCGGGCGCGATAATCCGCCTTAACAATCGCCGACGGGGCGACTAAGGCAGCGCGTCCTTTCGGAAAGCGGTTCCGTTCCCGGTTTCAACTGCTTGGCTGATGAGAGACGCTCCCTGGGGGGGAAGCGCATGGCGCGTAGGCGTATTTGGTTGAGCGTGACGGCCGCAGCTGCGGTGGCAATTCCAACGATCGCGGGTGCACAGGGCACGGTGCTTCCCGCGCCCACGCGCGATCCGCTGGCGATCGATCGGGAAGCCGATCCGATCCTGAAGATGGCGCGGGAAGCCGCCCCGACGGACTATTTCCGCCAGTTCATCACCGCGGCGGTCGCTCGCCACCCCGCGCTCGGCGAGGCGCGCGCCACCGGCGACGAAGCCCGTGCCGCGCGCAGCGAGGCCCGCGCCGCGCGCAACCCCCGGCTCGATGCCACCGTCAGCGCTTATCGCACGATCGATCGCGAATTCTCCAACGATCCGCAGAACATCATCGAGCGTTCGCGCGCCAGCCGGCGGACGGATGCGCTGCTGACGCTGGAACAGCCGCTGATCGATTTCGGCGCCGCCGCCGCCCGCGTCGGCGCGGCCAGTGCGCGGCTGCGGGGCGCTGCGGCGGGGATCGACAATGCCGCCAGCGATGTCGCTCTGCGATCGATCGCCGCCTGGTACGACGTCTATGCCTATCGCGCGCTCGTGACGCTGGGCGAGGCGTTCGCCGCCAACCAGCAGGATCTGGCCAAGGCGGTCGACGTGCGCATCGAACAGGGCGTGTCGGCACCCGGTGATGTCGCGCGGGTCACCAGCTATACTACTGCGACCGAGACGCGGCTCGCGCGCTATCGACGCGCATTGGCTGGGGCGGAAGCGCAGTTCGAGGAACTGTTCGGCGTCGCCGCCCCGCAGAATCTTGGTCGCGCACCGCCCGCAGACGGCCCGCGCCTCACCCGCGATGCCGCCGCCGCGCTCGCGGCCGATACGCCGACCGCACGTTCCGCCCGCGCCGAGGCGGAGGCGGCGCGCCTGCAGGCAAAGGCCACCCGCGCCGATACCCAGCCGGTGATTTCAGCCGGCATCGACGCTGGCCGTTACGGCGTGTTCGAAACCGATCGCGATTATGACATTCGCGGCCGCATCACGGCACGGGCGCGGCTGTTCGGTGGGGTCGGCTCGCGCGCGCAGCAGGCAGAGGCCCGCGCCACCGCCACCGAGGCGCGCGCCACCCGCATCATCGAGGAGGGACGCCGCGACGCGATCATCGCCTGGTCCGACGTCGCCGCGCTCGAAACCCAGCAGGCCGCGCTGGAACGCAGCTATGTCGCCGGCCGCCAGTCGCGCGACGTGCTGTTCGAACGGTTCCGCGTCGCACGCGGATCGCTGTTCGACGTACTGGCGTCCGAGGATACATTCTTTGAAACCGCCACCGCCTATGTTCAGGGCGTGGCCGAGCTTGACGCCGCGCGCTACGTGCTGTTGTCGCGCACGGGCAAGCTGCTCGATGCGCTGCAGATCGCGCCGGCGGACGCCCAGGAGGCCCGATGAGCCACGAGATCACCCCCGCCACCAAGCCGCGTTTCGCCGCGTGGCTGATGGAGCCGATGCAGCGCAATCGGCCGACCTATATCAAGGTCGCGCTGGCCGCGGCGATGATCAATCTGTTCGGACTGATCACCTCGCTGTTCACAATGACGGTCTATGACCGCGTCGTTCCGAACAATGCCACCTCGTCGCTGATCGGGCTCACGATCGGGCTCGCGATCGTCATCATCTTCGATTTCGCGCTCCGCACGCTGCGCGCCTATTTCGTCGACATCGCCGGCGCCGACATCGATCGCGACGTGGGCGATACCGTGTTCCGCCGGCTGTTGACGCTGCGGCTGGACCTGAAGAAGGGATCGACCGGGTCGCTCGCCGCACTGCTGCGCGAGCTGGAAACACTGCGCGACTTCTTCGCGTCCGCGACGCTGACGGCGATCGTCGACGTGCCGTTCATCCTGATCACGCTGCTGGTGATCGCGATCATCGGCGGTCCGGTGGTGATCGTTCCACTGGTGATGGTGCCGATCGTGATCCTGGTCGGCTGGCTCACCCACCCCGCGATGGACCGGCTCTCGGCACGCGCGATGGGCGAAGGCCTGCTCAAGCAATCCGTGCTGGTCGAGACGATCGGCGGGCTGGAGATGGTGAAGACCGCCGGCGCCGGCCCGCTGCTGCGCAAGCGCTGGGGCAAGGCGGTCGACGAACATTCGTCGAGCTCGCTGCGCCAGCGCCTGGTCGCCGCGATCGGGATCAACGTCGCCACGTCCGCCAACACGATCTCCTATGCCGGCGTGGTCGTGGTCGGAGTGGAGATGATCGCTAACAACGATCTCACCATGGGCGGGCTGATCGCATGTTCGATCCTTGCCGGCCGCGCGGTCGCGCCGCTCGGCCAGATCGCGCAGTTGCTGTCGCGGCTGACCGCGACGCGCACCGCCTATCGCCAGCTCGACGGGCTGATGAGCCTGCCGCCCGAGGGGCCCGAGGCCGAAGCCCTGCAGATCGGCCGGCTCAGCGGGCGGATCGAGTTCCGCGGGGTCGATTTCCGCTATCCCGGCGCATCCGAGAATGCGCTGAACGGCGTCAGCTTCACCATCGAGCCGGGTGAGAAGGTCGCGCTTTTGGGCCGTGTAGGATCGGGCAAGTCCACCATCCTGCGGCTGATCCTCGGCCTCTATCCGCCGGCGGATGGCCTGCTGCTGCTCGACGGCACCGACATCCGCCAGCTCGATCCCGATACGGTCCGCCGCAACATGGGCGCGGCCATGCAGGAAAGCGTGCTGCTGACCGGATCGGTGCGCGAGAATATCGGTCTGGCCCGCTCCGGCTTCGACGATACGGAAATGGTCCGCGTCGCGCAGATCTCGGGCACGCACCAGTTCATGGGTCAGCTCGCCAACGGCTATGATCTGCGGCTGGCCGATCGCGGCGAAGGGCTGTCGGGCGGCCAGCGCCAGTCGATCGCCATCGCCCGCGCGCTGGTCAATCGCCCGCCGCTGATCCTGTTCGACGAACCCTCCTCGGCAATGGACGCGCAGACCGAGAGCGCGCTGTTGCAGCGGCTCGGCGCCGAACTTCAGGATCGCACGCTGCTGCTCGTCACCCATCGCCCGCCGTTGCTCCAGCTGGTCAATCGCATCATCCTGCTGGATCAGGGCCGCGTCGTTGCAGACGGCCCGCGCGACGAGGTGCTGAAGCAGATCACCCGACCGAAGGCTGCCTGACATGAACGCCGAGACCCCGCTGCCGCCGACCGCCGATACGCCCGGAGCCGTCGCGCTGCCGCCGCCCAGCGACGGCCATCATCTCGAGGATCTGGCCGAACGCATCCGCCCGCGCTCGGTCTCGAACCTGCTGCTGTGGGGTATCCTCGCCTTCTTCGCGATCGCGCTGATCTGGGCCGCGTTCACCGAACTCGATCGCACCGTACGCGGCCAGGGCCGGGTGATCCCCAGCTCGCAGTTGCAGATCGTCTCGAACCTGGAAGGCGGCATCGTCGATGCCATCCTCGTGCGCGTCGGCCAGATCGTGCAGGCGGGGGCCCCGCTGGTGCGGCTCGATCAGACCCAGACCGGTTCCGAATATGGCAGCAGCCGCGCCGCCTTCAACGCGCTGACCGCCAAGATCGCCCGGCTCGAAGCCGAAGTCGCCGGGCGCGAGCCGGTTTATCCCGCCCCGAACGATCCCGCGATGGCCGAACAGATCGCGATCGAACGCTCGCTCCACGCATCGCGCATGGCCGATCTGTCGAGCCTGCTGTCCGCCGCCGCATCGCGCGTCACCCAGGCCCAGCGCAGCGTCGCCGAGGCCGAGGCGACCTATGCGGCCCGCGTCTCTGCCCGCGATGCGGCGCGGTCCGAACTCAACATGATCCGTCCGCTGGTCGATCGTGGCATCGAACCACGGCTGTCACTGGTCCAGGCCGAGAACCAGGCCGCCGTGGCCGGCAGTGAGGCCGCCGCCGCCGCCGCCTCGATCGCGCGGGCCGGCTCCGCCGTCGCCGAAGCGCGATCGACATTGGCGCAGCAGCGACAGGATTGGCGCGCCCGCGCCGCCGACGAACTGGCGACCGCGCGTGCGGAAATGGTCGCGCGGCGACAGGCGATGCCGGCACTAGCCAGCAAGGTGGAACGGACCGTCGTCCGCGCGCCGCTGTCGGGCCGCGTCAATCGCGTGCTGGTCAGCACGGTCGGCGGCTCGGTCCGCCCCGGCGATCCGCTGGTCGAAGTCGTGCCCTCGGAGGAAAGTCTGCTGGTCGAGGCGCTGGTCAGTCCCAAGGACATCGCCCGCATCCGACTGAACCAGAGGGCCAAGGTCGAGCTGACGGCTTATGAAAGCGCAGTGTTCGGATCACTGCCCGGCACCGTCGTCGCGATCTCGCCCGATGCTACTGTCAACGAGCGGACGGGCGAAAGCCATTACACCGTGCGCGTTCGCACGACGGCCAACGAGCTGCTCGATCAGTCCGGTCGCAAGCTGCCGATCGGCCCAGGCATGATCGCCACCGTCAGCCTGCTCGGCGACAAGCGCAGCGTGCTGAACTATATCCTGACCCCGATCACACGGCTCAGCGAGACCGCGTTCCGCGAGTAGGAATCGTAGTATTGCAGGATGCGTCGATCGACAGCGGCTATCCCTGTCGCTGTCGGCTTGCTTGATCGCGGTGCCAAGCGTGCCCAAGCGATTCGCCGATGGTATCAACGGCAACCCGCGCCAGCCCGTCGGGCCACCAGCGTCAATTTCGCGATTTAGACGGAGTTTGCCGGACTGGCCGATTATTATAATCGACTGATCGCACGACAGAATTCGATTCTCTCCTGAAAGCTTACGAAATAATGGCGGCAGACGCTTTGCGCTGGCAAGATTTGCAAGACTGGCATCGATCGGGATAGCAGGTCATTGATAAAATCTGCCGCCGCTTGCGCGGTATCGCTGGATCGATGGGTATACGCCCGGAAAGCCGGCGGGCTCGCATCGGGTCCAATACAACCGCCGCACGGGAAGAAGCATTGGCTCTCAACAACGATCCATACCGAACGCCGAACGGCACCGGCCGGCGTACCGGGATCGTACTCGTAACTCGGATCCGTACCAATAATCAGGGCAATCAGGCGCTTTCGATAGCCTGGCGCGATGCGATCACCAGTGCCCTGCCAAACGCGCCGCTATTCCTTATCGAGCGCAGCCCGCCCTATCTACGCGATCGGCGCGCGACTGATTTCGCGGCAGATCCGATCCCTATGTTCGAAGCGCTCGCGCGCAAATTGGCCAGAATTCCATCCGTGCCCACCTCGCCCCCAGCCGTGCGGGACGTGACGCTTGATCTTCAAATCACACCGCGCCTGCCGTTCGGGTGGCTGCGGCGGATGGTGCGGGCACGCCGACTGACGACATGGTTGGGGATCGGACGGAGCGCCTTTCGTGAGCGGCTGAGCCACTTCCGCAAGGCTCATCTGGTAGTGATGAACCCAGCAGGCGAATTCTATCCGGGCGCCTCTGGGATCGCGCTTACCTATCTGCTGGATCTGCGGGTCGCGCAGCTCGTGGGTTGTAAGACGGCGGTCGTAAATCTCTCGCTGGAGACAAGTGATCCGGTGATCAACGCAATCGCCGCCCACGTGTTCGACCGATGCGACCTGATCGAATTTCGTGAGGAACGCAGCCGCGACGTCTATCGCCAGATCGGCGGCCGCGCAGAGCCGCTGATTCTGCCCGATCTGGCGGTGATGAGCGGAACCGCCGATCCGGCCCCGTCCGACGCTGGCGACGGCTTGGCTGTCGCGCTCAACGGCCTGCAGGTCGAGCGGATGGGGATCGAGGACAAGTGGGCGGCGTTGATCGCCGGCTGGCAGGCGGACGGGCTTGCGGTGACGCTTATGACCAATGAGGCGCCGACCGACATGCCGCTGTTCGAGCGACTGGCCGCGCGGACCGGTGCTGCGATCGACCCGCCTGGTCTGGATCAGAACGCGTTTCGCAGGCGGCTCGGCGATTTCCGCGTCATCGTGTCCAGCCGGCTGCATAGCGCCATCCTGGGGATGGCAGCGAGCCGGCCGGTAGTGGCGATCGAACCAGGCCTGTTCAAGATGGCCGCCTGTCTGAATGAGATCGGTGGGGACGAGCCGCTGCGCTACGACGATGCGGGCTGGACCGACCGGCTGCGCGCCCGGGTGGCAAATCTTCTGGTCGAAGCTCCCGATACCGTCGCGATCATTCACCGTGCCCGACAGCGCATTGCCGATACGCTGCCTTCGGCTCTGGTCGAGGTCTATGATGGACCGCTGCTCACTCGCGACTGAGCACGATAGCAGCGACCGAAAAGCGGCGGAACAGCCATGTCAGCCGGTGCGCCTGAGCCAATGCGATCCGCGGCCGCCACAGCGCCGCGATGCGTAGCAGCGCCGTGGCAAGGTAGACCGGCAGCGACCTGCCCTTGCCGCGCACCTCTTCGACCAGCGTATCATCGGCGATCACCGCCGACGTGACGAGCCTGGTGTTTGGGAAGAGCGCCGCGAGCGCCGCGGGCTGAGGCCGATACATCGTGTCGATCGGATCGGGATGATAGGGATAGCTGAGCGGCCCGGTAACGACGATATGGGCCGGCGGATCCACCAGCTCGACGATGCTCCGCGCGACCGCGCCGGGATCGCGGACATGTTCGAGGAGGTTGGAGCACAGGATGGCTCGAAAACCCATCGCGCGCAGCCGGGCGATGATCGCGGGATCGTTTGCGTCGCCGGAGATATCTACGCCGTCCGCAGCCTTGAGATCGAAATGGACGACCTCAACCCCGGCAGCGGCCAGCGGTGCGAATAGGTTGCCGTCGATATGAGGCTTCGTGACGCTGCGGAACTGGCCTGTCGACGAACCGAAATTGAGCAGCGGCGATACCCGATCGGGGCCGATGGCCATCAGCTGCTCGCGGATCCAAGTGGCTTCGTCGGGTCTCATGAACTGCGCTTATCCGCGCCGCCCACCACTCACAAGCACGACGCTGCTGGTCGTGCCTGACAAGCAGAGTCGCAGATAAACCCCTGACACGACCCAACGGCGATCGCTGTAACGGCGGGCCTTGGGATGCCCGATCGAGCGCTATTCCGCGGCCAGCGCGGGCTCCGCGGGTCGCCAGGTCAGCACCGGCTTGCGCGCGGCGGCGGTTTCGTCCAGCCGGCGGCGCGGGGCGTGGACCGGGGCGGCCTTCAGCGCGGCATCGCCTGCCTTGGCGCGTTCCACCACCGATCGCAGCGCGCCGATGAACTGGTCGAGCGCGGCCTTGCTCTCGGTTTCGGTCGGCTCGATCAGCATCGCGCCGTGCACCACCAGCGGGAAATACATCGTCATCGGGTGGAAGCCTTCGTCGATCAGCCCCTTGGCGACGTCGATCGTCGAGAAGCCGGTCGCGAAGCCGGCATCGGAGAAGATCGCCTCGTGCATGCAGGGGCCGGAGAAGGCGAACGGCGCATCGATCGTCTTTTCCAGCGAGCGCAGTACATAGTTGGCGTTCAGCACCGCATCCTCGGCCACCTGGCGCAGCCCGTCCGCCCCGTGGCTCAGCATGTAGGCGGCAGCGCGCGTGAACATGCCCATCTGGCCGTGGAACGCCACCATCCGGCCGAAGCTGCCGGCATGATGCTCGCCTGCCGTCTCCTCCTCGACCAGGACATAATGGTCGCCGTCCTTCTCGACGAAGGGCAGCGGCGCAAAGGGGGCGAGCGCTTCGGAGAACACCACCGGCCCCGCACCCGGCCCGCCGCCGCCATGCGGCGTGGAAAAGGTCTTGTGCAGGTTGATGTGCATCGCATCGATGCCGAGATCGCCCGGCCGCACCCGGCCGACGATCGCGTTGAAGTTCGCGCCGTCGCAATAGACGAGTCCGCCGGCAGCGTGCACCGCCTCGGAGATCGCGATCATGTCGGGCTCGAACAGGCCACAGGTGTTGGGGTTGGTGATCATCACCGCCGCCACATCCGGCCCCAGCCGCGCCTTCAGCGCCTCCAGATCGACGCGCCCCTCGGCCGTCGCCGGGATATTCTCCACCGCATAGCCGCAAAAGGCCGCCGTCGCGGGATTGGTGCCGTGCGCGCTTTCGGGCACCAGCACCACGCGGCGGGCATCGCCGCGCGCTTCCAGCGCCGATCGGATCGCCAGCAGGCCGCACAACTCGCCATGCGCGCCCGCCTTCGGGCTCATCGCCACTGCCGGCATGCCGGTCAGCGTGCACAGCCATTCGCCGACCAGATGGATCAGCTCGAAAGCGCCCTGCACCGTATCCGTCGGCTGCAGCGGATGAATGTCAGCGAAGCCCGGCAGCCGCGCCATCTTCTCGTTCAGCCGCGGATTATGTTTCATCGTGCACGATCCGAGCGGGAACAGGCCGAGGTCGATCGCATAGTTCTGGCGCGACAGGCGCGTATAATGCCGCACCGTTTCCGGCTCGGACAGGCCGGGCAGGCCGATCGGCGCGCTGCGTTCGAGCCCGCCGAGCCGGCTTGCGACCTTCGGCGCCGCCGGAATGTCCACGCCGGTGCGGCCGGGATCGCCGATCTCGAAGATCAGTGCTTCTTCCAGCATCAGCGCGCGGTTGCCGGTGAAGGTGGCGGCATCGCCCGCCGCAGCGTCACCGTTCGGCGCTTCCGGGCGCCATCCGCTCTGGTTGATCGTCATGCCAGCGCCTCCTCGAGTGCTTCGGCCAGTTCGTCGACATCGTCCCGCGTGGTCGTCTCGGTCACCGCGACGACGAGGCCCTTCTCGAGCGCGGCCACGCCCGGATAGAGCCGCCCGAGCGAAACTCCGCCCAGGATCCCGTCATCGGCCAGCGCGCGCACCACCGGCCGCGCTTCCTTGGCAAGCCGCAACGTGAATTCGTTGAAGAATGGGCCGCTCACCAGCTCCACCCCCGGCACCTGCGCCAGCCGATCGGCCGCCGCCACCGCACCGGCATGGTTCAGCGCGGCCAGATCGCGCAGGCCCCGCTCACCCAGCAGCGTCATGTGGACCGTGAACGCCAGCGCACACAGCCCACTGTTGGTGCAGATGTTCGACGTCGCCTTTTCACGGCGGATATGCTGCTCGCGGGTCGAAAGCGTCAGCACGAAGCCGCGCTTGCCATCAGCATCCACCGTCTCGCCGGCCAGCCGGCCCGGCATCTGGCGGACATATTTGTCGCGGGTGGCGAACAGGCCGACATAGGGGCCGCCGAAGTTGAGCCCGACGCCCAGCGACTGCCCCTCGCCCACCACGATGTCCGCGCCCATCTCGCCGGGCGAGCGGATCGCGCCCAATGCCACCGGCTCCGTCACCACCGCGATCAGCAGCGCACCCTTGAGGTGGCAGGCCGCCGCCAGCTCGGACAGATCGGCGACATGGCCGAGGATGTTGGGGTTCTGCACGACGACGCAGCTCGTCTCGGCGTCGATCGCATCCAGCAGCCGCGCCATGTCGTCGCCCGGCGCGCCGTTGGTCAGATCCGGCAGCGCCGTTTCCAGCCGGTCGCCGGTGAACTTCGCCATCGTCTGGCAGACGGAGACATAATGCGGGTGGAGGCCGGCCGAGAGCACCGCCTTGGTGCGCCGCGTGATCCGCCGCGCCATCCCGATCGCCTCCCAGCAGGCGGTCGACCCGTCATACATCGACGCATTGGCCACATCGCAGCCATAGAGCCGGGCGACCTGCGTCTGGAACTCGAACAGTGCCTGCACCGTGCCCTGCGCGATTTCGGGCTGATAGGGGGTGTAGCTGGTCAGGAATTCGCCGCGCTGGATGATGTGATCGACGGTCGCCGGCACATGATGGCGATAGGCGCCGCAGCCCAGAAAGAACGGCCCCTCCCCCGCGGTCAGGTTGCGCGCCGCCATCCGTGACAGCTGGCGCTCCACCGACAGTTCGGACGCATGGCCGGGCAGTCCTTCGATCGAGCCGGACAGGCGCGCCGCCTCCGGCACATCGCGGAACAGATCGTCGATCGATCCGGCACCGATCGTCTGGAGCATCGCCGAGCGATCGGCATCGGTGAGGGGCAGGTAACGCATGGCAGGGGTCCTCAACGGCAGATTGGCCCCGCGGGGCATTCCTTGCGTCGTCATCCTGACGAAGGTCAGGATCCAGATGCGCAGTGTTCGTGGCTCTGGATGCCGACTCTCGTCAGCATGACGGCGCGGACTACAGCCCGGCGACGAAAGCCTTGTAGCCGGCTTCGTCCATCAGCCCGTCCAGCTGCGACGGATCGCCGAGCGTCAGCTTGAAGAACCAGCCTTCGCTCTCGGGCGCGGTGTTCACCAGCGCGGGCTCCTCCTCGAGCGCGGCGTTCGCTTCCGTCACGGTGCCGGACACGGGCGCATAGACGTCGGAAGCGGCCTTCACCGATTCGACGACGGCGGCTTCCTTGCCTTTCTCCACCGGCGTCCCCGCGGGCGGAATTTCGACGAACACGATGTCGCCGAGCTGGCTCTGCGCATAATCGGTGATGCCCACGGTGGCGCTGTCGCCCTCCACCGCAATCCATTCATGATCCTTGGTGAAATAGAGCGTCATCATCAGGCTCCCTTGCGGACATAGCGGTGGGGGACGAACGGCATCTGGGCGACGGTCGCCTGGAACAGCTTGCCGCGCTGCTCCAGCGTCACCTCACCGTAGAGATCGGCCATTGCGGGTGGCAGATAAGCCATCGCGATCGGGCGCTGCAGGCTGGGCGAGAAGCCGCCGGACGTGACCCGGCCGACTTCGCTGCCCTGCGGATCCAGAACGCGCGCACCTTCGCGCACCGGCTGACGGCCGTCGACGATCAGGCCGACACGCTTGGTGGCCGCACCCTGGTCGCGCTCCTGCATGATGCGCTGGTGGCCGGGAAAGCCGCCTTCCTCGCGCCGGCGCTTTGACAGCGCGAAGCCCAGGTCAGCCATCACCGGCGTCGTCTCGGGATCAAGATCGTGACCGTAGAGCGGCAGCCCCGCTTCCAGCCGCAGCGAATCGCGCGCGCCCAGGCCGATCGGCTTCACCTCGGGCTGCGCGCACAGCAGTTCCGCCACGCGCACGGCATCTTCAGCCGGGATCGAAATCTCGAAGCCGTCCTCGCCGGTGTAGCCGGACCGGCTGATCCAGGCCTCGATTCCGTCGATCGAAAAGGCGCCCGCGGTCATGAACACCAGCGTCTCGACCCCCGGCGCGATCCGCGCCAGCGCGTCCACTGCCTTCGGCCCCTGCAGCGCCAGCAGCGCCTGCTCGTCCATGTGATTGAGTGTCACATCGTCGGGCAGATGCTCGTGGATATGGGCCATGTCGTCATATTTGGTGGCGCCGTTGACCACCATGTAAAATCGGTCGTCGATCCGCGTGACCATCAGGTCGTCCAGGATGCCGCCGGTTTCGTCCAGCAGCAGTGAATAGCGCATCCGGCCTTCGCCCAGCCCCTTGATGTCCCCGGGCAGCAGCGCCTCCAGCGCGGCGGCGACGTCGGCGCCGTCCTCGCCGATGATCATCAGCTGGCCCATATGGCTCACGTCGAACTGCCCGGCGCTGTCGCGCGTCCACAGATGTTCGGGCATGATGCCCTCATACTGGATCGGCATGTGATAGCCCGCGAACGGCACCATCCGCGCGCCGCGGCCGCGATGCCAGCCATCCAGCGGCAGCGTTTCGATCTCGATCTCGGGCAGCTCGTCGTCGCTCATGCCAGGGCCTTTCCGGATTCGGGGTCCGACAGACGCAATGCCGGCCGGCCGGCTGCGTCCGTCGCCCCCTCTGTCACGGAACCTGAGAGCTTTCCCCCGGCCAAGCGGGGTTACCCCTTCGGTGGAGCCGGCTAGAAGCCGCCTCGCTTTCCAGAGTGCCGTCTCGTCCGCGCGGTCCCGATTGCCTGAGAGATTCCGGGGCGGTTGCTCCTTCGGCGGCGGGGCGGTTGCCCGCCCTCACGCTCTCCCGCGCGGCCGACACCCGGTTGCCCGGATCACGACCCGATCGCGATGGCGCAGTGCCGCAGGCGAGTCAATCGCGGCATGGCGAACCGCCCGATTTTGCCGATCGCGACACCGTCGCGGATCGCCCGCGGAAAATATCTTGCCGGCCACGAAACCGATGGCCGAACCGGGAGTTACGTTGAAGCCGTGGGGCGTATCTCCGCGGATGAAGGGGGCAAGGTTTGCGGTCGGGGCGTCGGTTTCTCTGCTTGTTGGCGGCAGTCTCCTGGTCGTCACTCGCCATCGCCCAGGATGCCGCTGACGATCCGTTGCTGTCCGATCCGGCGTTCGATACCGCGCTGCCGCCGCTCGAGGCTACCGCCGCGCCTGATGAGCCGGCCGCGAGCGAGGCACCGGCTTCCGACGCGGCACCCGACCCCGCCGCCGATGCCGAACTGGCCCAGCCCCTGCCACCGATCACCAGTGCCGATACCGTTCCGGCCGAAACGGCGGCGGTGGCGGGAGACGAGCAGACCCCATCGATCCGCTACCGCACCGAGACCCGCGGCTTCAAGGACGTGAAGCTTGACGGCCAGTTCCGCGATCTGTCCGCGCTGGTGAAGGATGGCAGCAAGGCCGCCAACGCCGCGCAGGTCTCTGCCCGCGCGGACGAGGATGTGAAGCTGGGCGAACGGCTGCTGCGATCCGAAGGCTATTATGACGGCGTCGTCACCGCCACCGTCGATCCGGTCAAAGACCGGCCTGGCGAACTGGTCGCCACCGTCACCGCGGTGCCCGGCACGCGCTACACGCTCGGATCGATCGAGGTGACCCGCGCCGCGCCCGAGCCGCGTCAGTTGGCAATCGATGCGCTGGCGCTCAAGGTCGGCGCGCCGATCGTGGCCGCCGAAGTCGAGAGCGCGGAAGCCAATGTCGCGCTGCGCCTGCCTGAGCAGGGCTATCCCTTCGTCACCGTCGGTGCGCGCGACGTGCTGCTCGACGAGCGCGATCATCGCGGTGCCTATACGCTGCCGGTCGATTCCGGTCCCAAATCGCGCTTCGGCAAGATCCGCGTGCAGGGCGATCCCGTGTTCGGGGTCGATCATGTCACGCTGCTCACCCGCTTCGATCCGGGCGACCTCTACGACAGCCGCAAAACCGACGACCTGCGCCAGGCGCTGATCGGCACCAGCCTGTTCTCCACGATCGCGATCGAACCCGTGCGCACCGGCACCGTGGCGGCGGACGGTACCGAGGCGGTCGATCTGCTCGTCAGTCAGACCAAGGGGCCGTGGCGCAGCCTGGCGGCCAGCGCGGGCTATGGCACCGGCGAAGGCATCAAGATCACCGGCAGCTGGACGCACCGCAACCTCTTCCCCGATGAAGGCGCGCTGTCGGTCGCGGCGGTGGCGGGCACGCAGGAACAGAGCCTCGGCGTCAATTTCCGCCGGTCGAACGCGGGCCAGCGCGATCGCACCTTCGCGCTCGGCGCCTCGGCCGGCCGCCGGGATTTCGCGGCCTACAATGCGCAGACCATCAGCCTCACCGGCAGTCTCGCCCGCCAGTCGACGCCGATCTGGCAGAAGAAATGGACGTGGAGCATCGGCGGCGAGCTGATCGCCACGCGCGAGACGCCGTTCCGCGATGTCGTCCAGGATCGCGAGCGCAGCACCTATTTCATCGCCGCGCTGCCCGCCCAGCTCGGCTATGACGGATCGGACAGCCTGCTCGATCCGACGCGCGGCTTCCGCATCACGGCGCGCGTCAGCCCGGAAGCGCAGAAACGCAGTTCCGGCGGGTTCGATGGCTATGGCCGGTTGCTGCTCGAAGGTAGCGCCTATTTCCCGGCGATGGAGTCGCTGGTGCTGGCCGGGCGCGCGCGGGTCGGATCGATCCTCGGCGCCAGCCGCGACGATATCGCACCGTCGCGGCGCTATTATGCCGGCGGCGGCGGATCGGTGCGCGGCTTCGGCTTCCAGGAACTGGGGCCGAAGGACATCAACAATGATCCGCTCGGCGGCACCTCGCTCACCGAATTCGCGATCGAGGCTCGGTACCGGTTCGGCAATTTCGGCATCGTGCCGTTCGTCGATGCCGGCCGCGTCGGCACCGGATCCACGCCGTCGCTGTCGGGCATGCGCTACGGCGCGGGCATCGGCGGGCGTTACTATACCAATTTCGGGCCGCTGCGCGTCGATATCGCGACCCCAATCGGGCGTGAGCCCGGCGAATCGAAGGTCGCTCTGTACATCTCGATCGGGCAGGCCTTCTGATGGCCGAGACCGAAGAACGGCCTGCCCGCGCCGGCACCGGCCGCCGCATCGCCAAGTGGATCGCGATCGGGCTCGGCGCGATCGTGCTGCTGGTCGGTGCATTGCTGCTTGGCATCGATACCGGCCCCGGCCATCGCTTCCTCACGCGCCAGATCGCGGCTTATGAAACCGCCTCGGGCATCCGCATCGGCGTCGATCGGATCGAGGGGTCGGTCTATGGCCGGATGGCGCTGGTCGGCTTCACCGTCAGCGATCCGCGCGGCGTCTTCGCGCGCAGCCCGCGGGTGGAAGTGGACTGGAGCCCGTTCGCTTATCTGAACAACAAGATCGACGTTCGTACGCTGCATGCCGATGAAGTGCGGCTGATGCGGCTGCCAGCGCTGAAGCCGGTGCCGTCCGATCCGAACGCACCGCTGCTGCCCGATCTCGACATCGCGCTCGGCCGGTTGACGGTCGACCGGCTGATCGTGGACCCGCCCGTCACCGGCAAGCGCCACCTCGTCCGCCTCGACTGGTCGGCCGATATCGCCGACGGCCGCGCGCGTATCCGCGCCGCCGCCGATGCGCTGCGCGGACCCGGCGTGGCCGGCGGCGATCGGCTGCGAATGACGCTGGATGCGGTCCCGCAGGACAATCGCCTGCAGGTCGATGGCCGGCTGACAGCGCCGGCCGGCGGACTGGTTGACAGCTATGCCGGGCTCGGCAAGCCGCTGGAGCTTTCGGTCGGCGGCAATGGCGATTGGGCGAACTGGGCGGGGCGTGCCCGCGCGCTGCTGGGCGGCCAGCCGCTTGCCGATCTCGCCATCACTGCGCGGGACGGGAATATCCGGGCCCGCGGCGCCACCCAGCCCGGCGCGCTGATGGAAGGGCCGGTGCGCCGGCTCACTTCGCCCGCGCTCGACATCGATCTGGCGGCTGTGCTGGGCGAACGGCGCGCGGACGTGAAGCTCGTCGCACGCTCCTCCGCGCTGGCGGTGAACGCGGCCGGCCTGCTCGATCTCGGCCAGAGCCGGCTCGGCAACCTGCGCGTCGACGCCCAGTTGCTCACCCCCGGCGCGATCGCCGACAATCTGGCGGGCCGCGACGTGCGGCTGGCCGCGGTGATCGACGGCCCGTTCGCCACCCCGACACTCGATTATCGGCTCACCGCCAGCCGCCTCGCCTTCGGCACGATGGGGGTCGATGCGCTGGTCGCCAGCGGCCGCGCCACGATTGATGCCGATCGCATCCTGATCCCCGTCAACGCCACCGCCCGCCGCGTGACCGGGCTGAACGCCGCGGCCGGCGGCCTGCTCACCAATCTCGCGATCAATGGCGATCTCGCTTATTCGAACGGCCGCCTGCTGTCGGATAATCTGAAGCTGCGGTCCGACCGGATCGACGCCACCGCGATCGTCGTCGCCGATATCGCCAAGGGCACCTACACCGGCGCGCTGAAGGGCCGGGTCAACGATTATCAGGTCGATGGCCTCGGCCGCATCAACCTGTTCACCGATGCCGAACTGGTGACCGGCCCGAACGGCGGCTTCGGCATCGCCGGCTTCTTCCGCGCCAATACCGTGCGGCTCGACAATGCCAGCGTGCGCGATCAGCTCGGAGGCAACGCCGTCGTCAGCGGCCGCTTCGGCTTCGACGAGAATGGCATCGCCACGCTGCGCCAGTTCACGCTCACCGCGCCGCTGCTCCGCATCACATCGGGCGAGGGCCGCTACGATACCGCGACCGGGCGGATCGCGTTCCGCGCGGCTGGCCAGTCGCGCACCTATGGCCCGCTGTCAGTCGTCGCCAGCGGCACGCTCGAACGCCCGCTCGTCACGCTGCGCGCCGCCCGACCCAATGTCGGTGTACAGCTGACAGACGTCGTCGCCGAACTGCGCGGCACCGCGGCCGGATACGAGATCAGCGCGCGCGGCGGATCGCCCTACGGCCCGTTCGTCGCCGATCTGCTGGTGCGTACCGGACGCGGCCCGCTGGCAGTGGATATCCGCCGCGCCACCTTTGCCGGCATCGATTTCACCGGATCGGTGGTGCAGACCGCCGCCGGCCCGTTCGTGGGCACGGTGCGGCTGGCCGGATCGGGCCTGAACGGCAGCCTGCGCCTGGCCGCCGCCGGATCCAGCCAGCGGATCGATGCCGATATCGCCGCCAGCGCCGCGCGTATCCCCGGCGATGTGCCGATCCTGATCGGGCGCGGCACGATCCGTGGCACCGCCATCCTCTATCCCGCCGGGCCGTCGGTCGAAGGCCGCTTCGACCTCGCTAATGTCGTCTCGGGCGACAACAGCCTGACGATCGCGCAGGGCCGCGCCAGTTATCGCAACGGATCCGGCTCGGTCGCGCTGGTCGCGCGCGGCCGCGCCGGCGTGCCGTTCGACGTGGCGGCGCAGGCGCGGCTGTCGCCCAACCGCATCCTCGCCAATCTGCGTGGCACTGCCAACGGCATCACCTTCCGCCTCGCCCGCCCCGCCACGATCGTGAAGGCAGGCGCGGATTGGCAGCTGCAACCCGCCACCATCGTGGTGCCGCAGGGTCAGGTCGATCTGGCCGGCAGCTATGGCAACGCCACCCGCCTGACCGCGCGCCTGCGCAACATGGATGTCGCGATCGTGCAGGCGGCGGTGCCCGGCCTCGGCCTCGGCGGCCGCGCGACCGGCACGATCGACTACGCCTCCGCCGGCACCGTGCCCAGCTTGCGCGCACGGATCGACGTGAAGAACTTCACCCGCACCGCCGCCTATGTCGTCTCGCAGCCGGTCGATATCGCCTTCCTTGGCACGCTCGGTGAAAGCGGTGGCGAGGCGCGCGCGCTGATCCGCCGCGGCGGCGCCACTGTCGGCCGGATGCAGGCGCGCCTCGCGCCGCTCGGCGCCGGTGCGTCGCTGTCGGAACGGCTGTTCGCCAGCCCGCTCAGCGGCGGCATCCGTTACAACGGTCCGGCCGAAGTGCTGTGGACGCTGACCGGCATCGCCGGGCAGACGGTGAGCGGGCCAATCGCGGTGGCGGCCGATTTCGGCGGCCGGCTCGACCAGCCGTCGCTGAACGGCGTCGTCCGCGCCAACGCGCTGCGCTATGAGAACGAAGCCTATGGCACGGTCGTCTCGCGGATCGCGCTCGATGGCCGCTTCACCCGCTCCCGCCTGCAGATAAACACGCTCACCGGCCGTGCGGGCGAAGGCAGCGTTTCGGCCAAAGGCTCCGTCGGGCTCGATGCGGCCAGCGGCTTCCCGATCGATCTTGCCGTCACCCTCCAGCGCGCGCAGCTCGCCCGCAGCGATGCACTGGGCGCGACCGTGTCCGGCAATCTGGCGATCACCAACGGCACCGGCGGCGGGCTGATCAAGGGCGAGCTCAGCCTGCCCGAGGTGCGCTACCAGATCATCCGCCAGGGTGCGGCCGAGATCGCCGAGCTGGAAGGCGTGCGCCGGCGGACGGACCGGCCGCTCAGCCCCGCGCAGCAGCAAGCGGCCATCCCCAGCAACTGGGCGCTCGACATCCGCGTGCGCGCCGACAACCGCGTATTCATCTCGGGCATGGGCCTCGAGGCCGAATTCGCGACCGATCTGCGCGTGCGTGGCACCTCCACTGCGCCGGTCGTTACCGGATCGGTCGATGTCGTGCGCGGCACCTATTCCTTCTCGGGCCGCCGGTTCGAGCTGGCCGACAATGGCACTATCCGCTTCGACGGCGGGCAGCTGACCAACCCGATCCTGTCGCTGGCCGCAAATACCACGGTCGAAGGTGTCACTGCTACGATCAACATCGGCGGCCGCGCCCTCGCCCCGCAGATCAGCTTCACCTCCACCCCCGCGCTCCCGCAGGACGAGGTGCTGTCGCGGCTGCTGTTCGGTTCGTCGATCACTTCGCTGTCGCCCACTCAGGCGATCCAGCTGGCGGCCGCGCTCAATTCGCTGCGCGGATCGGGCGGCGGCGGGCTCAATCCGCTCGGCAAGCTGCGCTCGGCCAGCGGCATCGATCGGCTGCGCGTGCTCGGCGCGGACAAGACCGCGGGTCGCGGGACCGCGCTGGCGGCCGGGCAATATATCTCCAACGACATCTATGTAGAGATCATCACCGATGCGCGCGGCTTCACCGCCACCCAGCTCGAAATCTCGCTGTCGAAGGCGCTCAGCCTGCTCAGCCAGACGAGCTCGTTCGGCGGATCGAGCGTGAACTTGCGCTACTCGAAGGATTATTGAGCGGGTTAGCGGGCGAACATGAGATCAACGTCGCCCCGGACATAAGCCGGGGCTCCGCTGCCTTCGCGGCGTTACGAAGCGGGATCCCGGTTCAAGGCCGGGATGACGAAGGTCGGTTCACGATCGACGAGGTGAGCGAGCTGCTACCCCAGCTCCACCCAGGTCGGCGCGTGGTCGCTCGCCTTTTCCTTGCCGCGGGTTGCCTTGTCGACGCCGGCGTCGATCAGCCGGTCGGCCGCGGCCGGACTAAGCATCAGATGATCGATGCGGAAGCCGGCATCACGCTGCCACGCGCCCGCCTGATAATCCCAGAAGGTGTAGAGCGCGCCGGTCGGGTGGCGCGCGCGCAAGGCATCGGTCCAGCCGGCATGGCGCAAGCGCCGGAACGCGGCCTGCGATTCGGGCTGCAGCAGCGCATCGTTCGCCATCGCGCGCACCGAGAAAGTGTCGTCGTGTGTGCTGGTCGGGATGACGTTGTAATCGCCCGCCAGCACCACCGGCTGCTCGCTGGCGAACAGCGTGCCCGCATGGTCGATCAGCCGATCGAACCAGGCCAGCTTGTAATCGAACTTCGGGCCGGGCTGCGGATTGCCGTTGGGCAGATAGATCGATGCTACCAGCACGCCATCGACGGCAGCTTCCAGATAGCGGCTGTGCGAGGGATCGGGATCATCCGGCAGGCCGCGCCGCGTCTCCACCGGCTCCTGCCCCCGCGCCAGGATCGCCACGCCGTTGAAGCCCTTCTGGCCATGCCAGATCGCGCCATAGCCCGCCGCCTCGATATCCTTGATCGGGAAGCCTTCGTCGGCGGTCTTGATTTCCTGCAGGCAAGCGACGTCGGGCTTGGTCTCGTCCAGCCACTCGAGCAGCCGGGGCAGCCGTGCACGGATGCCGTTGATGTTGAACGTCGCGATCCTCATGGCCAGGGTCTAGCTGGCGCGCGGACCCGCGGCTAGATCGAGAAGCTGGTGCCGCAGCCGCAACCCGAAGCGGCATTGGGGTTGGTCACGCGAAACGCGGCACCGCCCAGCGATTCGACATAATCGACCGCGCTGCCGCGCACGAGATCGAGGCTGATCGGATCGACCACCAGCCGCACGCCCGCCTCCTCCGCCACGGCATCGTCGGCGGCCACGTCGGGCGAAAGCTCGAACTTGTACTGGAAGCCGGCGCAGCCGCCGCCATCGACGGCCAGGCGCAGGATCGCAGGCTTGCCGCTCTTCGCGGCGATCGCCGCGACCCGGGTCGCAGCGGCAGGCGTCAGGGCGATCTGGGTGTCCGTCATTCAGCTTAGATAGGGTACCGCACCGCCCCCGGCAATCGGGTCAGCGATGCGCCGGGCTCACTCTTCCGGGCCGCCCAGCGCGATCTGGTTGGCGGCACGCTTCTGCAGCGAGGCCAGATAGTCCGACGACTGGAGATAGGGCACCGGGTTCACCGCGCGGCCGTCGATGCGGACTTCGTAGTGGAGATGGCTGCCGGTCGAACGGCCGGTCGATCCCATCAGAGCGATCAGCTGGCCGCGCTTGACCCGGCTGTTGGCGCTGACAAGGAGCTTGGACAGATGGCCATAGCGGGTGGCGATGCCCTTGCCATGGTTGATCTCGACCAGATTGCCGTAGCCGTTGGCCCAGCCGGAGCGGCCGACGACACCATCGGCGGTGGCATAGATCGGCGTGCCGATCGGACCCGCCAGATCGATGCCGGCATGCATCGCGGCCGAACCACGGAACGGATCGGAGCGCACCCCATAGCCGGAGGTGAAGCTCACATCCTGCACCGGCCGCTGAGACGGGACCGAGATCACGCCCTGTTCAAGCTGGTCAAGCTTCTTCCACTGCAGGAACAGCGCCTGAAACTGGGGATCAGCCTTGCCGGTGTTGGCGGTGACCGGCTCGAACGGGCCGCCCATGCCGCCCTGGCGCGGCGCGTGGAAACGATCGGGCTTCAGCCCCAGCTTGGCGAGCAGCGAACGGGTTTCGCTGATCCGGCTCTTGGCATCGGCCAGTGCGATATCGGCGACCTGGCGCTTCAGCGCCTCGCGCTCTGCCGCCATCGCCGCGACCTGAGCCTCCATCACTGCCACGTCGTGGGTGGCGGCTTCCGGCGCGCGCAGCTGGATCGCGGCATAGGCGCTCCAACCGATCAGCACGACGATCGCCACCAACAGGGCCATCTGGATGCGGGGGCCGAACTTGATCCGGCGCAGCGTACCACCATCGTGGACGAAGATATCGCGCGGCCGGAAAAGCGAGCGGAACCGGCTGGGCAGACCCGCGTTCGTCGACAGCAGAACAGAATGCATCAAGTAACCCCGGCGACCTTGAGCCGCGCGGCCTTTGCGGCCTTCGCAGCGGTTTATCGTGGTGTCGCCAAAAGGATTTGCCCCTCCCGCAGACGACGGGGCTCTTCATTCGTCAGCTTCGCTCAATCGGCAAGCGCATGGTAAAGATCACGGGGTAGACCGGCTGACTGCCGCGCCGAGTCGTTGAACGGTGGCTTAATCGCGCCCCGGAAATGACGCCGTACCATCATCTTCCAATGTGATCCTGGGTCGAATCGCTGCGCTGCACAAAGATGCTCGAACCAGCGTACGCCCGCCGCCACATGCCCGATCTCATCCGACGCGATCCGCGTCAGGATGCGTGCGGAACGGGTATCGCCCACGCTTTCGAACCGGGCGATCATCACCGGTGTCACATCCAGCCCGCGCGCTTCCAGCACCATCGGTACCACCGCGAGCCGAGCGATCGGATCATGTGCAGTCTCGGCCGCGGCTTCCCACAGCCCGTCGTGCGCCGGCAATGCACCATAATAGGAACCGAGCGATTCGAGCCGGCGCGACAGCAGCGCGAAATGCATCGCTTCTTCCGCGCCCACCTTGAACCAGTCGTCCAGAAAGGCGCGCGGGAAGCGATCGCCGAACCGCCCGATCAAATCGAACGCCAGGTCGATCGCGGCGAATTCGATATGCGCCAGCGCGTGGAGCAGCGCGATCCGGGTGCGATCGCTGCCGCCGCGGCCCCGCTTCGGCATCCGCGACGGGGGCAGCAGTTCCGGCCGGGCCGGACGCGCCGGCCGATCGGGCATTGCCACGTCGCAGGTCTGGACCAGCCGGCCCAGCCGCCATGCGCGCGCTGCCGTGCGTGCGGCCATGATCTTGTCGCGCGGGGCGGCGGCGTTCAGCACGCGCAGCGCCGCCCCGGCACTCGTCTCAGCCATCGCCGAGCGCCCGGGCCGCTGCGAGCACCGCTTCCGCATGGCCGGGCACCTTCACTTTGCGCCATGCCTGGGCAATCGTGCCGTCGGCAGCGACCAGGAAGGTCGTCCGCTCCATCCCCATATAGGTGCGGCCATACATCGATTTCTCACCCCAGACCCCGAGCGCATCCGACAGCGCGCCGGGATCCGTGGCCAGCGGTACCTTCAGATCATATTTGTCGATGAACTTGGCCTTCTTCTTCGCGGGATCGCGCGAGATGCCGATCACCGACACGCCTGCCATGTCGAACGCCGCCTTCAGCGAAGAAAAATCCTGCGCCTCGCGCGTGCATCCGGGCGTATCGTCCTTCGGATAGAAGTAGACGACCAGCGGTCGGCGCAGTTCGGACAGGCCGATGCTGCCGCCGTCGGGCGTCTCCAGCACCGCATCGGGCATCGTCTCGCCTGGCTGTCCCATCGTCATCGTCCCTCTTCTTCGCATCCTGCGATCCGCGCCCATTCGCCGGCAACGACGCTGCGGGCCGCGCCATAAGCTGCCGTCAACGCCGCCCAGTCCGGCTGCCGGCACGCCCGCGCCACCAGCTCACGCGATGCTTCCGGCGGCGCGTCGGACGACGGGCTCACCAGTCGCAACGTCACGAGCAAACGCGTCATCAGCGCGTGCGCGTCGATCATCGCTTCGTCCAGCAGCCCGGCATCCGCCAGCATCCGCATCGCCCGCCGCAACCGCGGGTCGAAACCGACGCGGTGACGCAGTTGCAGGCTATGGACCGCGAATTCGCAATCGACCAGTCCGCCGGCGATCAGCTTCACATCGAACGGCCCGGCCGCCGGCTTGTGCTGCGCGATCTCGCGTCGCATCCGGCAGGCATCGGCCACCAGCGCGACCGGATCGCGTTCCGCGCCCAGCGTGGCGGCGATCACATCCGCGACATCGGCCCGCGCCGCCGCCGATCCGAACACGGGCCGCGCGCGAGTCAACGCCATATGCTCCCAGGTCCAGGCGTTTTCGCGCTGATACTGGGCGAAACTCGCGACCGAGACTGCCAGCAGCCCCTGCGCACCCGATGGCCGCAGCCGCGTATCGACTTCGTAGAGGGGCCCGGCCGCGGTCGGCACGCTCAGCGCCGCGGTCACGCGCTGCGCCAGGCGATTGAAATAGAGCGTCGCGCCAAGCGGCCGACGGCCATCGGATTCGGTCAGATGGTCGCCCGTAAAGAGATAGATCAGATCGAGGTCCGACGCATGGGTCAAAGCGGCCCCGCCCAGCCGGCCCAGCGCCAGGATCGCCAACTCGCCGCCCGGCACGCGACCATGGGCAGCCTCGAACTCGGCGATGGTCGCCTGCGCCAGCGTTTCGATCGCAGCCTCGGCAACGCGCGCATAACCTGCCGCCACATCCAGTGGATCGGTGCTGCCTGCCACCAATTGGGTGCCCAGCGCGAAGCGGCGCTCGCCCACTTTCTGCCGCACCCGATCGAGCAGCGCCTGATAGTCGTCGCCCACCTCGCGCGCGCCGAAATCCGCGATCAGCGTGGCCGTATCCGGCGGCGGTGCCAGCGCCGTGGCATCGATCAATCCGTCGAGCAGCGCCGGCGCGCGTCCCAACTGCTGCGCGAGCGCCGGCGCATGCGCCAGGATATCCGCCAGCAGCCGCGCCAGCCCGGGCCGCGCTTCGAGCAGCCGGAACAGATTGATCGCGGTCGGCAGCCCCGCCACCATCGCATCGAATCGCAGCAGCGCGGTCTGCGGCTCCTGCGCGCGGCCCAGCGCCGCGATCAAGCCCGGCAGCACCGCTTCCAGTGCATCGCGCGCGGCCGGGGTGCGGATCGCGCGATGCTTGCCGCTGCGCCATTCCTCGATCCGCGCGCGCGCCGCCGGCGGATCGGGGAAGCCGGCAGCAGCCAGCGTATCATCCAGCAGGGCCGCGTCGGCCGAAAGCCCGCCCTGGCCCTCGCCGTCCAGCGCGTCATAGATCGCGCCGACCTGCTCGACGTATGGCGCCAGCAGGTTCAACAGCGCGGCGCCATCGACCAGCCCGTGCAGCTGCGCCACGTTCTCCAGTGCGGTCGGATCGCGCGGCAGGCTGTGGGTCTGCTGGTCGGCCACCATCTGCAAGCGATGCTCGATCGTGCGCAGCAGCCGATAGGCCTCGGCAAGCCCGTCCGCCTCCGCGGGGTCGATCCGCCCCGCCGCCGCCAGCGCCGCCAGCGCATCCAGCGTCGCCGGCGCGCGCAGCGCGGCTTCGCGCCCGCCATGAATCAGCTGGTGGATCTGCGCAAAGAATTCGATCTCACGAATGCCGCCGCGGCCGCGCTTCAGATCATAGCCCGGGCCGAAACGCTGCCCCTGCGCATGATGATCGCGAATCCGGCGCGAGATACCCCGGATCTCCCCGACCGCTCCGAAGTCGAGCGACCGGCGCCATACGAACGGCCGCATCGCGCCAAGGAACAGGTCGCCAAGCGTGCGATCACCCGCCGCGGTGCGCGCCCGGATGAAGGCGGCACGCTCCCAAGGCAGCGCCATCAATTCGTAATAGCCAAGCGCGGCTTCGTACGGCAGCGCCAGCGGTGTGGCCTCGGGAGACGGCCGGAGCCGCAGATCGACGCGGAACACATAGCCGTCCCCGTCGCGTGCCTGCATCAGTTCGACCAGCCGTCGCGCGATCCGCACGGCCGCCTCGACCGGCTCCTCGCGGGCCCGCCGCGGCAGCGTGTCGGGATCAAAGATCAGGATCGGATCGACATCGGATGAATAGTTGAGCTCGCGGCTGCCATGCTTGCCCAGCGCGAGGATGGTGAAGCCGCGGACCGGCTCGCCCGGCGTGCGCTCGCCGATCGCCGCAGCCAGTGCGCGGTCGAGCGCGCGGTCTGCGAAATCGGACAGCTTGGCGACTACTGTTTCCAGCGGCACCGTGCCGGACAGGTCGGCCAGCGCCGTCAGCAGCGCGATCCCCTGCTTCTCGCGGCGCAGCGCATGGGCAACGCTCGCGGCGCTGCCGTCGTCGGACTCGCGCGCCGCCCGCAACGCCGCTTCCAGCCCCGCATCGTCCAGCACCGCGATCAGGTCCGATCGGCGTTGTGCCAAGCCGCGCAGGAACGGCGAATGGCGGTCAATGCGATCCAGCGCGCCGGAATAGGCGGTGGTCGTCATGCCACAGTCACAAAGAGTTGCGGAACGGACTTGATCTGAAGCAACCCACCCCGCGGTCGTGCGTTCGGCGGATATGGACATTCGGACTCATCATAACCAGCAGGCGCGCCCCACGGCCAGCCAGCCGAAGACGGTGACCGTGGTACCGCCCGTGCGTGAGGGCGTGGGCTTTGCGCTGAAACAGGCATTTGTGCCTCGCACGGCGGATATGCCTGCCGCGATCGGCGAACTGCTGAACGATCTGGATCGCAAGACGTACTGATCCGTCCTTCCCGCGCCGCGGACGCTGCAATCTACGCTATCGCTGCTTCGCCAGTTCGTCGACCTCACCCATGATCTGCTGCAGCGCGGTCTTGCCCGCCACGGTCTCGTGATCGCGGCGCGATGGCAGTTTGCCTTCGCTCATCAACTGTTCCAGCGCGACGCGGCCGCGCGCCACCCGGCTCTTGATGGTGCCGACCGCGCAGCCGCAGATCTCGGCAGCCTCCTCATAGGCGAACCCGCCCGCGCCGACCAGAATCAGCGCTTCGCGCTGCGGCTGCGGCAGATGCATCAGCGCGCGCTGCATGTCACCAAGCTCGACATGGCGATCCTGGCTCGCAGGCGCCGCGAGGATCTTTGCGGCGGTCAGTTCGTCCCATTCGCCCTTGAAACGCGCGCGCCGCATCTGGCTGAGGAACAGGTTGCGCAGGATGATGAAAGTCCAGGCGCGCATGTTTGTACCGGCCTGGAAACGCTTGCGCGCGGCCCAGGCCTTCAGCAGCGTTTCCTGCACAAGATCATCGGCGAGATCGCGATTGCCGGACAGCGAGCGGCCGAAAGCGCGCAGATGCGGAATGACGCGCGCCAGTTCGCTCTTGAAATCCTCGTCGTTGAGCGGGACGTGCTCCGCGGGCGGCACGTCGTGCGCGTCGTCGTCCCCGCGGGTTGCTTCATCGGTCATGTGGTTCGGAATCTCCCGCCGGGGACCATGCCCGCAACGCTACAATAGGGTGCCGGCTCGCAAAATGCGATGCCCGTCGCGGTTAGACTGGCGTCAGCGGTAGAACAGCAACAGCGCCAGGAACAGCACGACGATCAGCACGAGCGAGATCGACAGGATATAACGGGTCATGTGCGGAGTGGAACCGGCGCGGGCTTCCTCCGTGCTGACGTGAACTTCTTCGTTCTGCTTGTCCATGCGACCGCCGCCCCTTTGAATATTCGTTACGGGGCAACGCCGCGATGGAAGGGTGGTTCCATCGCGGCGGCCGTCGCCTCAGGCCGGGATGGTCGTGGAATCAAAGAACAATGCCTGGCTGATCGCGGCCTTCACAGTCGATCGCTGGAACGGTTTGGTGATCAGGAAGGTGGGCTCGGGTCGCTCGCCCGTCAGCAGCCGTTCGGGGAAAGCGGTAATGAAGATCACCGGCACCGAGAATTCGGCCAGGATGTCTTTTACCGCATCGATGCCCGAACTGTCGTCGGCCAGCTGGATATCGGCCAGAACCAGGCCGGGGCGATCGGCCAGCGCTTGCGCCACCGCCTCGTCGCGCGTCACGGCCACGCCGGTCACCGAATGGCCTAGGTCACGCACGATCGTCTCGAGATCCATGGCAATGATCGGCTCGTCTTCGATGATCAGCACGCTGGCGCGGGTCTGTCGCTCGATCTCGGCCAGCGCGTCGGTGACCAACGCTTCCACCTCATCGGCGCCCACGTCGATCAGATAGCCGGCATCTTCGGGCGTGAAACCTTCCATAGCGGTCAGTAGCAGCGCCTGGCGGGACAGTGGCGTGATCTGGGCGAGCCGCGCGCGCGCGATCCCCTCGGCATCGTCGTCCCGCTCGACATCGGCATTCACGCCGTCATCAGCGGAGGCCCAGATGCGCTGGAAGGTGCGATACAAGCCCAGGCGCGCATCGACATCGCGGGGAAAATCGCCCGGCGCGGCCACGATCGCCTCGAGCGCAGCACGCACATAGGCGTCGCCATGGGCCTGGCTGCCCGTCAGGGCCCGCGCATAGCGGCGCAGGAAGGGAAGGTGGGGGGCGAGTTCCTGGCCGAGCGACATGTTGGTCCTTCACGTTCGAGAGTAGCGCCGCACGGGATGTTCGCGAGGTGCCATCGTGCCCCTCATGCCCCCCGCGCGGCCCGGAAAACAAGCATTCTGATACCGCGTCGAAGCTGGAACAATCGTCCCAGTTTTTTGTTTCCATGCCCGCGAGGGCAATTTATCCCGAGGTCGCGCTTGGGGGGTAAATTGTCCGAAGCAAAGGGATTGCCGGATCATGTCGGCCGCAAGGAGCGGATCGGCAGGGGCGGTGTTTTCGGTCGCGACCGTGTGACGTTTGAGCAAGGGGACGGGCACTTGGCTGCCGACGACAGGGAAAAGAAAATGCCGTCCGGCCCGCGTGCCCAAGGCACATCGCGATCAGGCAAGGCCAAGGGCGACGCCAATGTCGGCAGCGCGCTGCGCAGCGTCTGGCAGGAAACGGTTCGCGAGGACATTCCGGCGGACATGCTCGATCTGCTCGGCAAACTGAACTGATCCTTCACCCGCCCCCGCGCCGGATCGGGCGCGTTCTTCGGGAAATGACGATGGCGCCCAGCAGCAGATCGGACCGGCGATGATCCGATCCGGCCTGAATCGCTTGCCGACCGGCCTGAAGATGCTGCTCATCCTGACGGCGGCGCTGCTGCCGCTCGGTCTCATCGCGCTGTTCGCTTCGATCGAATCGGTGGAGACCAATTCCCGCATCCGGGAAGGCGAGGCGCATGCCGTCGCCGCGCAGGGCGCATCGCAGCTCAGCATGGCGATCGCGCGGCAGTCGTTGCTGTTGCAGCAGATCATGGCGCGGTCGAGTGCGCCGCTCGATGCGGCGCAGTGCACCGGGGCTCTCACCGCGCTATCCACTGCGCAACGCTTCGCAGTGGACTATGCATTGTTCGATCGATCCGGCGCGCTTGTTTGCGCGACCGATGGGCTGTCGGACGCGGTGGCCACCCCGCCCGTCCAGCGATTCACCACAGACGTGCAGCTGTTGCCTGCCGAAAGCCGGCTGCGCTTCGAGGCCAGCGGCGGCGCGGACGGCATGTTCGCGATCGGCGAGTTTCCGCTGAAGACACTGGCCGATATCAGTCGCCCGCTTGCACTGACCGCGCGCCACAGCCTGGCGCTGGTCAGCCCGGATGGAAGGATCGGCCTGGGCCGCGAGGAAGCGCCGCGACTGCTGCGCCGCCATCTCGTGGTCACAGCGCCGGTCACTGACAGTGATGTCGCGCTGCAATTGACCGTCGCGGCGACGCCGATCACTGCGGTCGAACTGCTGATCGCGATCCTGCCGCTCACGATGTGGCTTGCCGCCGCGTTGATCGGCTGGTTCGTGGTCGATCGCCTGATCATCCGGCCGCTGCTGCGCATGAACTATGCGATCGCGCGCTACGAACCGGGTGGGGACGAACTGCGCCTGCCGCTCAGCCGTACGCCGGCGCATGAACTGCGCGCGCTCGGCCAGTCCTTCATCGCGATGACCGAGCGCGTGGCTGGGCACGAGCGCGAGCTGGAAGCAGGCCTCGCCCGCCAGACTAAACTCACCCGCGAAGTGCATCACCGCGTGAAGAATAATCTTCAGGTCGTCTCCAGCTTGATCAACCTGCACGCGCGCGGGGTCGACAAGCCCGATGTCGCCGCGGCCTATGCTTCGATCCAACGCCGCGTCGATGCGCTCGCGGTCGTCCACCGCAACCATTTTGCCGAGCTCGAGGAAAATCGTGGCGTAGGTCTGCGCGCACTGGTGGGCGAACTTGCCGCCAACCTACGCGCGACCGCACCGCAGGAGGCGAGCCAGCTGGTGATCACGCTCGACATCGCCTCGGCTTCCGTCACGCAGGACGTTGCGGTGCCGGTCGCGTTCCTGATCACCGAGATCGTGGAGCTCGCGATGAGTTGTGATCCGGGTGGGCGGATCGCGATCGCGATGATGCCGACCGATACCGAATCTCGGATGGCGCTGATCATCTCGGCACCCGGATTGGCAAGCGAAGCCTGTCGAGCCCACGCCTCGCTGGATCGGTTCGACCGCGTCGTCGAAGGCCTGTCGCGCCAGCTCCGCGCCAAGCTCGCACGGGATGCCGATGCGGGCCGGTTCGAGATCGTGATCCCGGTCGTGCCCGCATCCGACGCCGGCTGATAAGCCTAGTCGCCGATCGCCTCGCTGCCGCTGTCGCTCGGCGGCCGGCCGCGGGCCTCCTCGTTGCCGCGTTCCAGGCGGCGCGTGTCATCCGGATCTGGCCTGGTTGACGGCCGACCGGCGCGGGCATCGGCGTCGGCACCATCGATATCGCTCGATGGGGGCGTGGCGGGTGGCTTGCTCAAGCGCGCTCTCCTTTACGTTGCCGCGAGTCAACGCGCGACTGTGAAACCGGCACCGAAAAAAGTTGACAAGCCCCTGGAACCCGCTGCCGCCTTGCCCGTTCTACACTTCGGATAGCGACCTTTTGCCCCCCCGCTCTCGCTATCCGCCCCAAAGGGCCCGGACGCGCTGATCCTCCCCCCGGCAGCGCTCCGGGCCCATATTTTTTTGTGGCGCGATAGCCACGCTCTTAATCATCTCTGAAATCGTCGGACCGCACGCGGAACAATGACTGCGGCTGGGCATTCCCACCTCGGCCCCGCGACGGCAAGGCGCGGGCGATAAAAGGAGCAATCACATGGTGCGTAAGGTTTTTGCACTCGCGCTGGTCGCGGGCAGCCTGATGATCTCGGCCTGCAACACGGTCGAAGGCGCGGGCAAGGATATCTCCTCGGCGGGTGACGCCGTGAAGGACGCGGCAGACTAAACACTGCCGACACCATGTCGAAAGAGCGTCGCCGGTTCGCCGGCGGCGCTTTTTTCTTGCCCACCTGTCACTCAGACGAGATCGTCAGGCACGAACCAGTAAGGCCGCGCGAACCGCCGCGCGCGCACCAGTTGATAGGGGATCACGAACCCCTGTCGCTGTTCGGGCGGCAACTGGCGATTGGCATCGGCCACCGCGCGCCACGCGGCCAGGCCGGCGTCGTCCGGTTGCGGCGCGCCAAGCAATTGCTGCCAGAGCGATCTCCGGAATGCCGTCAGCACGTCGCCGCTCTCGCGCCAGATCAGGCCGAGCTCGGTATCCCAGTCGAAGCTGCGCCCGTTGATGTTGGCGGATGACAGGAGGCAGGTCGCGTCGTCGGCCAGCAGCATCTTGGCGTGGATATGGATCAGCCCGGCCCCGAACGCACTGCCGCGCTGGGCATCGAATTCCGCTTCGCTGCCGCGTACCCGCTCCGGCTTCGCAAGCGAGAACAGGCCGACGCGATCACCGCCGACGCGTTGGATGCGGCCCAACGCGCGGGTCTGCAGCCATTCGCCATGGCGGTGTGCGGGATTATCGGCCTGCCCCTCGAACGCGACTTCCTCGGGCGCGTTCGCCACCAGGATGATCACCTCCAGGTCCGGATTGGTGCGCAGCGCGCGCACCACCCAGCTGGCCGCCTGCCGCGACCGGAAGAATTGCGCCTCGATATAAAGCAGCCGCCGCGCCGATCGGATCAGCAGGCGATGCGCCGCGCGCAGTTCTCGGATATGCGCCACCGGGCCGAACGCAAACGCGCGGCTGGACCGTCGCGACAAGGTGCGCGCGATCTGCACCGTCGCCGTGCCAGCGGGTATCGCGGCCGGCAGTTCGGGCGTGCCCAGCTCGGTCAATGGATCCAGCACCAATTGTCGTTCCACGCGGCTGGTCCATTCGGCCACCTGCTGGCGGAAGCGCGGAAGTTCGCGGTTCCACAGCCGCGCGAAGTGCCGTGCGGCATCGCCCGCGGCCGGCCCCTCGACCCGAGCCGAGATGTCGTGCCAGGTCCGGTCGGCGCGTTGTCGGTGCCAGCGGTCGTCCCAGCGGCGCTCGTCCAGATCCAGCCCGCCGATCATCGCGATCTGGCCGTCGAACACCGCGAATTTCTGGTGATAGGTGGCCGGCCACAGCCGCGGCGGTGGTCCACGCCGCCAGCCGCGTGGCCGTTCCCCTTCCCAGGCCGTGTGCGGCCAGAGGCCGGGCCGGCTGTCTAGGCCGCCATCCTCGGCCTCCTCGCCAGTCGCCAGCCGTGCCACCATCCGCCGAAGCTTCATGCCCAGCGGCAGCCGCAGCATCTGGCGCCATGCCCAGCCGACCTCACCCTCATGCTGGATCACGATCAGCTGCAGGCGATCGCGGCTCGGCTCGTCCAGCGTATCGGCCAGCGCGCGCAACCGGTGAAAGCTCGCCCAGGATCCGGCATGAAGATGATCGGCCATCACCGGTTCGAAGTCGGTCAGCAGCACGCGCACCTCGACCCCGCGGCGCACCGCATCGCTAATCAGCGCCGTCCAGTCCGCCAGCCCCTCCGCCTTCGCCTCGGCCGACCGCGCTTTTGTGTCGGGGTCGAACACGCGGAACGCCAGCCAAACGGAGCGCGTCGCCGCCAGCGTCATCCGCTCCAGCTCGGGATACATTTCCGCCGCCTCGATCATCGGCGTCACGCGGCAGCCGTCGCGCGGCGGAAACGGGAAGGCCCATTCGGGCGCGTCCGCCAGCTTGCCGACACGCGCGGCGTTGGTCCGCGTCAGCACGATCGGATCGTCATGGCCCCCTGTCATGATCGGGCGAACGATCCGCTCACGAAACAGTTTCGCCTGCCGATGCCTCGGTCTTCGCGCGGCGGCGCTCGGTAAACCAGATCGCGATCAGCGCGATCTCGAACAACAGGCACAGCGGGATCGCCAACATCAGCTGCGATACGACATCCGGCGGGGTCAGTACCGCTGCGATTGCGAACGCGCCGACGATCGCATAGCGGCGGGCGCCGGCCAGCTGCTGGCGGGTCACGATGCCGGCGCGCTCCAGCAGCATCAACAGCACCGGCAGCAGGAACGAGACGCCGAACCCGAACAGGAACTTGGTGACGAAATCGAGGTAGTTGCCGACCCCGGGCAGCGCTTCCTGCTGCACGCCGCCCAGATTGCCTTGGAAGCCGAGCAGGAAATGCAGCGCCACCGGCATCGCGAAATAATAGGCCAGCGCCGCGCCTGACAGGAACAGGATCGGCGTCATGATCAGGAATGGCAGGAAAGCGCGCTTTTCCTTGGCGTAGAGCCCGGGCGCCACGAACTGCCAGATCTGGCTGGCCAGCACCGGGAAGGCGATCATGATCGCGGCGAAGAACGCCACCTTCACTTCGGCGAAGAATGCTTCGAAGATGTTGGTGTAGATCAGCCGCCCCTGCCCCGCCGCCAGCAGCGGCTGGACCAGAAACGCGAAGATCGGCCGCGCCTGCCACAGGCATAGCCCGAATGCTGCCGCCAGCGCCGCCATCGAGATCAGCAGCCGGCGGCGCAGTTCGATCAGATGCTCCATCAGCGGCGCGCGGCTGTCGTCGATATCCTTCACGCGCGCTCGTCCGGCTTGTGCAGGTCGACCCGCGGCGGCGGCAACGGCTCCATCGCCGGCGGCGGGCCGGCATCGGGATCCTCCGGCTCGGCCGGATGATCAGCCCAGCCGGCCGCGCTTTCCGGCGGATGCTCACGCATGATGCGCGCATTCTCCGCCGCCCATTTCTTTTCCATTTCCTCAAGCTCGCTCTGCCGCACGAGCTCGTCGAAGCCGGATCGGAACTGGCGCGCCACGCCGCGCGCCCGGCCCACCCAGTGACCGACCACGCGCATGGCGCGCGGCAGATCCTTGGGGCCGATGATCAGCAGCGCGACGAAGGCGACGAGCAGCAATTCGGTAGGCGCGACGTCGAACATGACTGGGCTCCTACGCGCGCATGCGGGGCGTGGGAAGCGGGTGCGATCAGCCGGCCGGGCGATCGTCCTTCATCGGCTGCAGATCGCGATCGGTGTTGGGTTCGATCGGCGGCTGCGCCTGCAGGCGCTGCGCGGGAGCGGCCGGCTTGGCCGGCTCGTCATCCTCGGACATACCCTTCTTGAAGCTCTTGATGCCCTTGGCGACATCGCCCATCGCGTCGGAGAACTTGCCGCGCCCGAACAGCAGCAGAACGACGACACCGAGCACAAGCCAGTGCCAGAGGCTGAAACCACCCACGATCAATCTCCCGAAGCTCCGCCCAAGATAGGCGTCGGGGCAGACGGATGCAACGCGCCACCCGGATCCAGACGGAGCAGCAGGATCTAGTCGCTCGTCTCCGAGCCGCTTTCGTCCTCCTCGCCCAACCCTTCGAATGCCAGGTCGACAGGATCGAGCAGCCCGGCGGCACGCAGGTCATCGATCCCCGGCAGGTCGCGGCGCGAGGCCAGGCCGAAATGCGACAGGAAGGCCGGCGTCGTCGCATAGGTCAGCGGGCGGCCAGGCGTTTCGCGGCGGCCCGCGGGCCGCACCCAGCCCGCCTCCATCAGCACGTCGAGCGTCCCCTTGGCCACCTGCACCCCGCGAATCGCCTCGATCTCGGCGCGGCTGACGGGTTCGTGATACGCAATGATCGCCAGCGTCTCGATACCGGCGCGGCTGAGCTTGCGGGCCTCCTCGCGCTCGCGGCGCAGCAGGTGCCCCAGGTCGGGTGCGGTCTGAAAATGCCAGCGGCCGCCGCGTTCGACCAGATTGACGCCGCGGCCTGCATAATCCTGCGCCAGCCGATCGAGCGCCGCCGCCACCGCGACCCCCTCGCCCACCACGGTCGCAATCTCGTCCGCGCTCATCGGCGTCTCGGCGGCGAACAGCGCCGCCTCCACCGCGCGCACGACCTCGTCGGGCGGGGTCATGCCCCGCGCACCATCAGCGGCGCGAACGGTGCGTCCTGCGCCAGCGCGATCCGACCCTGCCGCGCCAGTTCCAGTGCGGCAACGAAGCTCGACGCAAGTGCCGACCGGCGATAATCCGGATCGGACGCATCCGGCAGAAAGCTTTCCAGCGTCGACCAGTCGGGCCGCTGCCCGATCAGCGCCGCGATCCGGTCCAGCGCCTGATCCAGCGAGAAGACCGGCCGCCTGGTCACGACATGCACCACGGGCGCCGCCCGCGCGCGGACCGCGCCATAGGCGGCGATCAGATCGAACAACCCCGCCTGCCATGCCGCGCGCCGCACCAGCCGCAGCCCTTCGGGCGCACCGCGGGTGAAGGTGTCGCGGCCGATCCGATCGCGCGCCATCAGCCGTGCACCGGCCTCACGCATCGCATCCAGCCGCTGCAGCCGCAATTGCAGCCGCAGCGCCAGCTCCTCCGGGCTTGGCTCGATCTCGGGATCCCGTGGCAGCAGCAGGCAGGATTTTAGGTAGGCCAGCCAGGCCGCCATAACGAGATAGTCGGCGGCCAGCTCCAGCCTCAGCGCGCGTGCCTGGTTCACATAGGCCAGATATTGCTCGACCAGCGCCAGGATCGAAAGCTCGCGCAGATCCACTTTCTGCGCGCGCGCCAGGGCCAGCAGCAGATCGAGCGGGCCTTCCCACCCGTCCAGCGCGATCGTCAGCGTCTCGGGTTCGCTCGCCATATCCACTTCGTCACCCTGAACTTGTTTCAGGGTCCACCCCCGTATCAACCGCATCGCTTGGCTTGAAAGGTGGATGCCAAACCAAGTTCAGCATGACGGTCCGGTAAGACTCACGCCAGCGCCAGCAGCGCGTCGCGCTTTTCGGCCAGTTCCGCATAAGGCGTGGCGCTCGCGCCGGCCGCCACCGTCGACATCGCGCGCGCGAGCCGTTCGCGTGCCTGATCCGATATCGGGCCGACCGCGCCCGCCACCGCCTGCATCTCGGCCATGTCGCCCGAACAGTGCAGCGCCACGTCGCAGCCGGCCGCGATCACGCCTGCCGCCCGCGCGCCGAAATCGCCGGCCAGCGCCTGCATGCCAAGATCGTCCGACATCAGCAGCCCGTCGAAGCCGATCCGCCCGCGGATGATCTCCCCGATCACGATCGGGGAAAGGCTGGCGCAACGCTCCGCATCCCAGGCGGGGTAGACCACATGCGCGGTCATCGCCATCGGCGCGCCACGCAGCGTGATGAACGGTGCCAGATCGGTTTCCAGCGCTGCGGCGTCGGCATTGACGACGGGCAGTTCGACATGGCTGTCCGCAGTCGCGCGGCCATGCCCCGGCACATGCTTGACCACGCCGACGACCCCTGCCCGGCGCAGCCCATCCAGCACGGCCTTGCCCAGTGCCGCCACCCGCATCGGCTCCTCGCCCAGTGCGCGATCGCCGATGATGTCGTGCGCGCCCGGCTGGCGCACGTCCAGCAGCGGCAGGCAATCCACATTGATGCCGAGCTCGGCCAGCACCGTGCCAATCGCCTGCGCATTCACGCGTGCCGCCTCGATCGCGGAGATCGGCGCGATATCGTAAAGCGCCGCGAACCGGTCCGCGGCAGGAAAGGCGGGCCATTCGGGCGGCTGCAGCCGTGCGACCCGACCACCTTCCTGATCGATCAGGATCGGCACGTCGTCCCGCCCCGCCAGCGCGCGCAGATCATCCGTCAACGCGCGCAGCTGGGTTCGGTCGACGCAATTGCGGCGGAACAGGATATAGCCGGCCGGATCGATGTCGCGGAACAAGGCGCGCTCGTTATCGGACAGGGTTTCGGCGGCCAGGCCAAGGATAAGCGGTGTCATGCCGCCGCTTTAGATCAGCCGACGGCGCTCCGGAAGCACCCGCCACGTCGCTTGACGTTCACGTCAGCCCGGTTATCGCTCGCGGATCCGATCGGGAGAGCCATGATGACGAAAAGCGAAGCTGCAGCCAAGATGGGGGCCGCCTCGGCCTATGTGCCGGGGAAGGTCGTGAAGCTCGATTTCGGCGGGGAAGGCGTGATCCTGCTCGACGGCAAGGCCGGCGCGGTGACCGAAACCGATGGTGATGCGGACGCCACCGTGAAGATCTCGTGGGAGGATTTCAAGGCGCTCGCCAAGGGTGAGCTCAATCCGATGACCGCATTCATGGGCGGCCAGCTGAAGGTCGAAGGCGATATGGGCGTGGCGATGCAGCTCCAGTCGGTGCTGGGCAAGCTCAACGGCTGATCGCAGGTGCGGGGCGCAGCCGATAGCCCGCCCCGCGCACCGTTTCGATCCCCGGCGCGCCGGCCCTGTGCAGCTTGGCGCGCAGCCGCGACAGATGCACTGCGACCCCGTTGGTGCCGGGGTCGTGCCGGCAGCCGAGCACGCGCACCAGCAGTTCGGTGCGCGGAACCGCCATCGGCGCGGCATGGACGATCAGCGCCAGCATGGTGAATTCACGCGGCGACAGGCGCAGCGCCCGCCCGGCATGATCCGCGGATCGATCAAGCAGGTCCAGCCGCAGCGCCCCCGCCGCCAGCATCAGCGGCCCCGCCGCTTCTCCCTGTCCCAATAGCTCCTGCCGCACGCGATCCTCCGCCGTGCAGCCTAGCCGGTGGCGCGTAGCCCGCGCGGTCGGGCTCGTCCATTATGGCGGCGTTGTGGCACCGATCCACGCCGATCCGGCCGTTCGCGTCGCGATCGCCTGCGTGCAAAGCCCCGCGACCAGCGCGTCGCCATCGCGGGCTCCCCGCACCAGCCGCTCGGCCCCGGCCGGCTCGACTTCGCTGTCGGCCAGCGCCGCGATCGCGCCGAAACGGATCCTTCCCGATGGATGGCGATCGGCCAATTCCGCCAGCAGCGCGCGCCCGTCCGCCCCGCCCAGCCGCGCCGCCAGCGGCAGCAGCGCCTCCATCGCGGTCTGCCCCAGCCGCTCGGCGATGGTGCCGCGATCCGGATCGAAGCGATACTGCGCACGCCGCGCCAGCCCCGGGGTCGCCTGCATCAGGTTCAGCGTTACCGACAGCGAAGCGGGCGGGTGCTGGGCATGCACGTCACGGTGCGCGCGATAGAGCATCACTTGCCCCGCCGTCAGCCGCTGCCGGCCGAGCGCGCGCAGCGTGACCGCCTCGCCGGGCAGGCCTGTGATCGCCTGCGGATCGACCTCCCAATGATCGCTTTCGTAGCCGGGGCCGAAATAGCCGACGGTCAGGAAGCTGAAATTATGATCGTGCGGCAAGCCGTAGAAAAAGGGGCCCAGCCCGTTGGTGCGCACGGCCGGGTCGCGCGCACCGGGCCAGATGTTGGCGCGCACGAACCAGCGCTCCCGCCGATCCAGCATCACCACCTGCGCATTGTAGCGGTTGGCCCGCGCCTGATCGCCGCACCCCGCCTCGATCTCGCGGAGCAGCCGATCACCCAGGAAACGGCGGTTACAGGCCAGCCGTCGCAATAGCGGCGCCACGCTCACGAACGACGCCTCGTCCGCCGGGTCGAAACCTGCCGCCTCCACCGCATCGACGAACCCGGCCAGGTCGAGCGGCGGCCCGGGCTCGGTCGCGATCAGGCGGGGCATGTATCGGTGGCCGGCATTCGTCGCAACGCCCCGGCCGCCGCAGCGCGAACGTCGCGGTGCGGATCATGCGCGGCCATGGCTGCGATCAGCGGCCGCGCTGCGGCGGCATCGATCCGGTGCAGCATCCGCGCCGCATGCCAGCGCAGGAAGAAGGCGGGATGCGCCGCCAGCTTGGCCAGCGCCGACACCGCGTCGGCGCGCCTCATGGCGGCCAGCAGGGTCGCCATCATCTCGGCGTGGCTGGCGGCGGGATCGGTCGCGCTGGCAGCGATCAGCACCCCTGTCGCCGGGTCATGCTCGCATGCGATCGCTGCGGCACCTGCGTGGACAGCGCCTTGCGCCAGCACCAGATCTCCGTTGGCGCCCGCGATCGAAAATGATTCGCACCGCCCATCGATCTCGAACGTCTCGCCTGCGCTGATCGTGCGTCGGCCGGCGCGCGTCGCCGGGCCCCGCGTCGCAGCATCGAACCCCGCATCGATCGGCGGCGCGCGCCACAGGTCCAGCTCGGCCGCGCCTGAGATCAGCCGATAGATGGTGCGTTGCCCGCTGAAACCGATCGAGCCCGCCCCCGCCGCCGCCCGCTTGCGCGCGCCGAGCGCGGCGCCTGATATCCAGCTCAGCGAGATCGTCGCGCGACGATCCTCGATCAACAGCAGGCCGCGATGCGCATCGTCGCCAATGGCGGCGAACGGCGGCTCGAACCAGGGGTCGGCACGCGCGGCCGCGATCAGGATGCCGATCGCCGAATCGATCCAACCCCGATCGCCCAGCAGCGCGCGGACCGCCGCTTCGATCGCCGGCGGCGTTTCTTCGGCTCGGACCAGCGCGGCTTCGAACGCGGCCACCGCCGGCAGCGCGCGGAACGCCGCCGCCACCGCGTCGCCGGTCACGGCCGGTTGGTGTAGATCGCGATGGCGACTACGCTGTTGAAGCAGACCGATCCCCCGACATCGGCCTGATGCCGGGTGCCGGCGAGCGCCACCTTCGTCTCCAGTTCGGGCAGTTCCTTGTCGTCGCGGATCGGCTCGTCCATCGCATGTCTCCTCGCCTGATGATGCGGGGGCAGGCTGGCAAGGCCGGGCGCGGTGCTCCAGTTAAGTTATCGTAATGGGCCGGTTGCCGTGCGCGGAAAGCCTGCCTATCCCGGCGGCAATGGATGCGTCCGCGCCTGCCCCCGGCTTTGATCCGGTCGCGTTCGTCGCGCTGATGCGCCGTTACGGCCATGGCGCGCATGTTCCGCTCGATCATGTCGCGCACGGCACCGATTGGGTCGAGCTGGCGCTGGCCTGGCGCGCGGATCTTGTCGCCGATGCGGTCACCGGCATCCTGGCCTCAGGCCCGATCGTGACGATGATGGACATGGCGACCAGCATGGCGGTGTGGGTGCGGCGCGGCCGGTTCGGGCATCAGGCCACGCTCGATCTACGGGTCGATTATCTGCGCCCCGCCGTGCCCGGGCGAACCGTGATCGGGCGTGGCGAATGCTACCGCGTCACCCGCCGCATCGCCTTCGTCCGCGGCGAAGCGCATGACGGCGATCCAACGGATCCGGTCGCTCATGTCGCCGGCACCTTCATGCTGCTCGGCGATGACTGAGCTGCCGCCCTATGCCCGGCTGCTGGGCATCGCGCTTGCCGCGGGGGGCGATGGCGCGCCGGAACTTATGATTCCCTATGGCGATCAGCTGCTCGGCCGGCCCGGCTTCCTGCACGGCGGCGCGATCGCCGGCATCCTGGAGATCGCCGCCTATGCCGCACTCCGCCATGCGCTGGGTAACGACGCCGTCACGCTGAAGCCGATCAGCGTCACGATCGATTATCTGCGTGGCGGCCGGCAACGCGAGACCCGCGCTGCCGGCCGCGTGGTCCGCATCGGCGGACGCGTCGCCAACATGGTCGCCGAAGCCTGGCAGGACGACCGCGCGAACCCAATCGCCGCCATCCGTATGAACCTGATGATCGAGCGCTAAGATTCTCCCCGCCACGGGGAGGATCTAGATGCTCACATCGTCCAGCGAAAGCAGCGTCGCATTCCCCCCGGCCGAAGTCGTATCGGTCGATGTCACCCGTTCCGCGGCGAAGCGGGGCAGGTAATGCGGGCCGCCCGCCTTGGGGCCAGTCCCGGATAGGCCTTCGCCGCCGAAGGGCTGCGACCCCACGATCGCGCCGATCATTGATCGGTTGACGTAGAGATTGCCCACCCGCGCGAACGCCTCCACCGTCTCGGCCGCACGCGCGATGCGGCTGTGCAGACCCATCGTCAGGCCGAAGCCGGATGCGTTCACGCGCGCCACCGTCTCTTCCAGCTTGCCTGCCTCCCAGGTTGCGACATGCAGCAGCGGGCCGAACCATTCGCGGCCCAGACCCTCGATCCGGTCGATCCGGATCACCGTCGGCGGCACGAACCGGCCAGCGGCGGGCGCGGCGATGGTCTTCACCCAGCGGTCGCGTACGCTGTCGCGGTAGCCCATCAGCCGCTCGAAGGCGGCGTCGTCGATCACCGGGCCGACATCGGTCTGCGGGTCAGCGGGGTCGCCCACCACCAGCGTGTCCATAGCGCCGCCCAGCATCTCGAGCGTACGATCGGCGATATCGGCCTGCAGCAGCAGCAGCCGCAGCGCCGAGCAACGTTGCCCGGCCGATCGGAAGGCGGAGGTCACGACATCGGCCACCACCTGTTCGGGCAGCGCGGTCGAATTGACGATCATCGCGTTGATGCCGCCCGTCTCGGCGATCAGCGGCACCAGCGGGCGCGCCTCGTCCTCAAGCAGTCCGCGCGCGATCCGCTTGGCGGTCCCGGTCGATCCGGTGAAGGCCACGCCCGCGATCCGCGCATCGGCGATCAGCGCGGCGCCCTCTTCCGGTCCGCCCGGCAGCAGCACCAGCGCATCCTCGGGCACGCCCGCTTCATGCGCCAGCGCCACCGCCCAGCCAGCGATGGCCGGCGTCTGCGGCGCGGGCTTGGCGACCACCGTGTTGCCCGCCACCAGCGCCGCCGCCACCTGGCCGATGAAGATCGCCAGCGGGAAGTTCCATGGCGCGATGCAGGCCCAGACGCCGCGGCCTTCGTGACGCAGTATGTTGCGCTCGCCGGTCGGCCCGGGCAGTTCGTGGAGGCTCAGCACGCTGCGCGCCTGGTTGGCGTAATAGCGGCAGAAATCGACCGCCTCGCGCACTTCGCCCAGCGCATCAGGAATGGTCTTGAACGCCTCGTGCACCGCGATGCCCATCAGGTCGCCGCGATGCGCCTCCATCAGGTCGGCCAGCTTTTCGAGCGCCCGCGCGCGCGTCTCCAGCGGCGTCTGCGACCAGCGCGCGAAGCCCGCATGAGCGCGGGCGACGGCGGTGGCGGCATCGGTGCCGCCCGCCGGCACCTTGGCGGGCCGCACCGGCGCGCGCGACGGCGCGGGGATCGTCGGCGGCGGCACCGCACGCGCGATGCCGGCCGCCGTTTCCGCCAGGATCGCCCGGTCCCACAGGTCGATCCCCATGCTGTTGCGGCGGACATCGCCCATCAGATCCACCGGTAGCGGGATCGAAGGATGGCGTGCGCCCGCCACCGCCGCGATCTTCTCGGCCGGATCGGCCAGCAGCTGATCATCGGAAAGCCCCTCGTCGGCCAGCTGGTGCACGAAGCTGCTGTTCGCGCCATTCTCCAGCAGTCGCCGAACCAGATAGGCCAGCAGATCGCGATGGCCGCCCACCGGCGCATAGATCCGGCAGTGATAGCCTTCCTCGCGCACCAGCGCCTCGTACAGCCCATCGCCCATGCCGTGCAGCCGTTGAAATTCGAAGTCGCGGCTGCTGCCCGCCCATTCCAGGATGGTCGCCACCGTCAGCGCATTGTGGCTGGCGAAGGCGGGATAGATGTTCGGCGCGGCCAGCATCGCCTTGGCGCAGGCCAGATAGGATACGTCGGTCGCGGCCTTGCGCGTGAACAGCGGATAATCGCTCAGTCCCCATTCCTGGGTGCGCTTGATCTCGCTGTCCCAATAGGCGCCCTTCACCAGCCGCACCGCGATCCGCCGCCCGGTGGCGGCCCCCAGCCCGTCGGCCCAGTCGATCGTCGGCCGCGCGCGTTTGCCATAGGCCTGCACCGCCATGCCGAGGCCGTCCCAGCCCTTCAGCGCGGGCAGCCCGGCGACGCCGGCGATGATCGCGAAGCTCATCTCCAGCCGCTCGCTTTCCTCGGCATCCACGGTCAGCCCGATGCCCGCCTCCGCCGCCTGGATCGCCAGCGCTTCCAGCATCTCGGTCAGCGCCGGCACGCACTTGCTCCACTGCGGCACTTCGTAGCGCGGGTGCAGCGCGGAGAGCTTGACCGAGATCGAATGCCCCTCCTTCGCCGCCCGGCCGACCGCGGCGATCGCATCCTGGTATGATCGGAAATAGCGCTCGGCATCGGGATAGGTGCGCGCCGCCTCGCCCAGCATGTCGAAGCTGGCGGTAAAGCCCTTGTTGTCGGGCTTGCGCATCCGCCCCAGCGCCTCGTCGATGGTGCGGCCCATCACGAAGATCTCGCCCATCATCCGCATCGCAGCGCCCACCGCCTGCCGCACGAACGGCTCCCCCGCTCTGGCGATCAGCCGCTTCAGCGCGCCTGCCTGGCCGCTGTCGCTGACCAACGCGCGGCCGATCACCAGCCCCCAGGTCGCCGAATTGACGAGGCCGGATGCGGAGCGGCCCTTGTGCGCCTTCCAATCGGCATCGCCCAGCTTGTCAGCGATCAGCCGGTCCGCGGTCTCGGGATCGGGTACGCGCAGGAAGGCTTCCGCCAGGCTCAGCAGCGCCACGCCTTCGGACGAATTGAGCCGATATTCCTGCAGGAACTGGTTCGCCCACCCTTCGCGCAGGCCCGCGCGCAGATCGGCCAGCAGGCCGAGCGCGCGGCCCACTACGTGGCCGCGCTCGTCCGGCGAAAGCGTGGCATCTGGCAGCAGCGCGGACAGCACTTGCGGCTCGGGCGCGCGGTGCAGCGCGGTCAGGCGGTCGGCAAGCGCGGGCGGGGCGGAAAACATGGCGTATCCTCGATCTGGCAGCAGCGGTTGACGTTAACGTCAACGCGCGTCATGAGCGTTGCCGCGCTTTATGACCGATGGGGCGGGAGAGGAAGATGGCGACACTCGAATCGCTCCGCGCCCGGATCGGCGAGGAGATCGGCCTGTCCGATTGGGTGCGGATCGATCAGCCGATGATCGATGCCTTTGCCGAGGCGACCGGCGATCGGCAGTTCATTCATGTCGATCCCGAGCGCGCGGCGCTCACGCCGTTCGGCGGCACCGTCGCGCACGGCTTCCTCACCCTGTCGCTGCTGCCGATGCTGGCGCAGAGCGCGGGGATTCGGGTCGATGATGCACGAATGGGGGTGAATTACGGCGCCAACCGGCTCCGCTTTCTCACTCCGGTCCGGTCGGGATCGCGGGTTCGCGCCCGCTTCAAGCTGCTCGAGCTGGAAGAGAAGCGCCCCAGCCAGTGGCAACAGCTTGTCGAAGTCACCGTCGAGATCGAGGATCAGCCCCGCCCCGCGCTGATCGCCGAATGGATCACCCAAATTTTCCTCTGATCGAACCCGAGCCCGCCGCCAGCGCGGGCCAGCCAGGAGATACGCCATGCGTGACGCCGTCATCGTTTCCACCGCCCGCACGCCGATCGGCCGCGCCTATCGGGGCGCGTTCAACGCCACCCCCTCGCCCACCCTCGCCGCGCATGCGATCCGCGCCGCGGTCGAGCGCTCGGGCGTCGATCCGGCCGAGATCCAGGATTGCGTGATCGGGGCCGCGCTGCAGCAGGGCGTGCAGGCCACGATCGGCCGCACCGCCGCCCTGCGCGCGGGCCTGCCCGTCACCGTGGCGGGCATGTCGGTCGATCGCCAGTGCGCCAGCGGGCTCGAGGCGATCGCGATCGCGGCACGAAAGGTGATCGTCGATCGCGAGGATATCGTCGTCGCCGGCGGCGTCGAATCGATCTCGCTGGTGCAGACTCCGGAAATCCGCCTCGGACCGGATCGCGAGCTGATCGCGATGCACAAGGATGTCTACATGCCGATGCTGCAGACGGCCGAAGTCGTCGCCAAGCGCTATGGCGTGTCGCGCGATCGGCAGGACGATTATGCGCTCCAGTCCCAGCAGCGCACCGCCGCCGCCCAGGCCGCGGGCCGCTTCGATGCGGAAATCGTGCCCGTCACCGCGACGATGACGGTGGTCGACAAGGCCACCAAGGAGACCTCGAAGAAGGAAGTCACGCTTTCGAAGGACGAGGGCAACCGCGCCGATACCACGCTCGAAGGGCTGAAGGCGCTGGTGCCGGTGATGGGGCCAGAGATGAACATCACCGCCGGCAACGCCAGCCAGCTTTCCGATGGCGCATCCGCATGCGTGGTGATGGAAGCGGGCGTCGCCGCTGCGCGCGGGCTGCAGCCGCTCGGCCGCTATGTCGGCATGGCGGTGGCCGGCACCGAGCCGGACGAGATGGGGATCGGCCCGGTCTATGCCGTGCCTAAGCTGCTCGAACGGTTCGGCCTCAAGACCGACGATATCGGCCTGTGGGAACTGAACGAGGCGTTCGCGGTGCAGGTGCTCTATTGCCAGGACGTGCTCGGCATCCCGAACGATCGCCTCAACGTCGATGGCGGCGCGATCTCGATCGGCCATCCTTATGGCATGTCGGGCGCGCGCATGGTCGGCCACGCCCTGATCGAGGGCAAGCGTCGCGGCGTGAAGCATGTCGTCGTCACGATGTGCGTGGGCGGCGGCATGGGCGCGGCGGGCTTGTTCGAGGTGTTGTAACACTCCCTTAGCCGTCGCCCTTGCCAGCGCAGGCGCGACGGCGCGCCTTCCGTCAAAGAGGAAAAGCTGGCTAAAAGGGCGCATGAAGATAGCGTTCCTCCTCGCCGCCGCCCTCCTTGCCACCCCTGCCACCGCGGCGCTCACTCCCGCCGAGCGCAAGATGGTGGCAGCGGTTGATGCCGGGCAGGATCAGTCGATCGCGCTGCTCGAACGGCTGGTAAACCAGAACAGCGGCACGATGAATCTGGACGGCGTCGCCAAGGTCGGCGCGATGATGAAGGCGGAGCTCGACGCGCTCGGCTTCACCACCGTCTGGAAGCCGATGGCCGAGACGAAGCGCGCGGGCCATCTGATCGCCATCCGCGACGGCCGCAAGGGCGCAAATCGGCTGCTGCTGATCGGGCATCTCGATACCGTGTTCGAACCCGACAGCCCGTTCCAGCGCTTCGTGCGCAAGGGGGACAAGGCCGAAGGCCCGGGCGCGGGCGACGACAAGGGCGGCATGGTCGTGATGCTGGCGGCGCTGAAGGCGATGAAGACGGCCGGCACGCTGGACGCCGCAACCTTCGAGATTCACCTGACCGGCGATGAGGAACGCACCGGCGACCCGACCGAGATCGCGGGTGCCGATCTGATCGCCGCCGGCAAGCGCGCCGATGCCGCGCTCGATTTCGAAGGTCTTTTCGTGGAGAACGGCCGCGACATGGGCTCGATCGCGCGGCGTTCGTCGAACAGCTGGGTGCTGCGCACCACCGGCAAGTCCGGCCACAGCTCGCTGATCTTCAATTCCGTCTATGGCGATGGCGCGATCAACGAGCTGGCCCGCATCGTTGCCGCCTTCCGCACCGAGCTGCCCGAGCCGAACCTGACCTTCAACGTCGGCCTTGTCGCGGGCGGGGCGGAGGCCGCGCTGGATGCCGATCAGGTCCGCGCCACCGCCACCGGCAAGCCCAACATCATCCCCGCCTCCGCCGTGGCGCGCGGCGATTTCCGCACGCTGAGCGACGAACAGACCGCGCGGGTGAAGGCGAAAATGCAGGCGATCGTCGCGAAACACGCACCCGGCACCTCGGCCGAGATCGTCTTTGACGAAGGCTATCCGCCGATGGCGCCCACGCCAGGCAACCGGGTGCTGCTGGCGAAGCTGAACGGCGTCAACGCCGATCTCGGCCTGCCCGCCATGCCCGAGCTCGATCCGCTGAAGCGCGGCGCGGGCGATATCGCGTTCGTGGCGAAGGATGTCGATGGCCTCGTCGGTCTCGGCCCGTGGAGCACCGGCGATCACGCACCGGGCGAGACGGTCGACCTCCCCTCGATCGCCAGCCAGGCTAAGCGCGCCGCAATCCTGATGACCCGGCTGGGCGGCGGAAAGTGATCGCGGCGCTGCTGGCCGGGCTGTTGGCTCTCGCGCCCGCACCTGTTGCCCCGGCGGATCAGGCCGCCATACTCGATCCCGTGCCGACGGAGATCCATGTCTTCCAAGCGTTAATTGCGGGCGTGCCGCTGTATGTGTCGGCCGCGCAAGGCATTTGGAAGGTCGCGAACGGCAAGATCGAGCAGACTGGTCCCGCCCCGGGCAAATGAACGCGCCAGCCTCGATCGACACCAGTAGCGCGCCAAACAAACGATCCCCGGACCGCCGCCCGCCACCCTGATCCGGTGCGGCGGCCCGGGCGGTCGTCAGAAGGCGGCCGTCACCGAGAACACCACTTGCCCGCTCGCGATCGAGGAACCGTTCTTGGTGTTCGAGAAGTTGGGCAGCAGATAGGCGCTTTCGCCCTTGCCGATATCGGTATCGACATAGGCGACGCCGAAGGTCAGCGGCCCGGTCGTGAAATCGGCACCCACCAGCCAGTCCCAATATTTTCCGGTCGGCGCCAGGCTGGTGCCGTTCGGTCCCAGGCCCGCATTGCCTTCCGAATAGCCGATATGCCCCTTCACGGTGACCGGCGTGTTTGGGATGCCCGAGCTGATATCGCCCCAGACGTAGAGATTGTCTTCCTTGTCGCCCGGCGCGTTAGGCACGCCAGCGGCCGAATCGGCACCGGTGAAGAACACCCGGCCCAGCGCCTGCTGCTTGGGCGCATAGGCGACGCCTGCCAGCAGGTTTACCGGCCCCGCCGTGCCCGACAGCTTCACATAGGGTTCGGCGAAGTCAGTGTCGGAAAAGCCGCCCGGATACATGTACCAGGTCAGGCCCACGTCCAGCGTGCCGCCGCCCACCGGCACCTTGATGCCGCCGAACAGGTCGAGCTCCATGTTGGCACCGCCGAACGTGCCCCAGCCGGCCAGGTTCGATCCCCAGAAGCCGCCATAGACGCCGCTTTCATGCGTCACGGTAGCACCGCCCTGGACGGCCATTTCCTCGTCGGTCTGGGATACGCCGCGGAATCGGTAATCGGATACAAGGCCGACCGATCCGGTCACGGTCAGCGGCTTTGGCGGCTCGGTCTGCGCGAAGGCCGGAGCGGCAGCCAGCATCGCGATGCCGGCGGCGAACAATGTCTTCATCGGAACAGTCCCCTTATAAGGTCCGTTCCCCTGCGACCGACCGGCTGGCGCTCTGGTGTCGCCGGCTGCGTTCGGTTGCAGCGCACAATAAATCGGTTTCGTCGCCAGTCAATCCGTCACGTTGCGGCGATGTCGCACCGCGGCACAGATCGGCGGCAACGACACGACATGGTCGCGGCCGGCCAAAGACGACGAAGGCTCGCCATCCCGGTCGGGATGACGAGCCTTCCTGCCGTGCTGATGGGATCAGAAGTGGAAAACCACACCTGCCATCGGACGGATGCTCTGGAAATCATAGGTGTCGACCTGCACGCGCAGGCGGGCACCCGAATTCCCGGTGATGCCGCCCAGGCCGATATCCTTGGGGCCGACTTCGACGCCGGCACCGTAGATCCAGTCCTTCTGGTCGCTGAAGCCATTCTTGCCGTTGACCCACTGATAGCCGGCCGAAGCGAAGATCAGGCCCGAGTCACCGGCGCGCACGCCGGCGCGGCCCTTCACGCCATATTCCCAGTCGATGTCGGCAAAGCCCTTGGCAGCATTGCCCTCGACGCCGACGAACACCGGGCCGAGCGGCACGTTGACACCGGCGATGCCGGAAATCAGCGCGCCATCCATGCGCAGACGGTCGCCACGCACGGCATTGAATTCGCTGTTCTTGTCGAACGAGTGATAGCCGCCGAGCACACCGACATAGGGTTCGATGCCGAACGCGGGCGTGCCATCGGGCGCGGTGTCCTGGGCCAGGGCAGCGGCCGGGAGCCCAGCCGCAAGCGCGGCTGCGAGGATAAAGGTCTTCATGTCGGAAACTCCTGACGCAACTAGAACCGGTGCGCGCGGCATAAGCCAGCCGCTGCGCAAGCCACTCAACCATCGTCGGGCAATCGGGTTGCAGCGCGGCAGTATCGCTTCCGAAACTGTTGCGCGACCGCCACAGTCTTCTGCCCGCCCCGCAGGTAGCGATCGTATAGGCCGCCCTTGATCGCCGCCTCTTTCCAGCCCACATGCCGGGCATGCTGATCGAGACCGAAACCACCCCCAACCCCGCCACGCTGAAGTTCCTGCCCGGCCGCGCCGTGATGGGTGCGGGCACGCGCGATTTCGCCGATCCCGAACAGGCCGAGGGGTCTCCGCTGGCATCGGCGCTGTTCAGCCTCGGCGACGTGACCGGCGTGTTCTTCGGGCAGGACTTCGTGTCTGTCAGCGCCGCGCCCGGGGTCGACTGGTCGACGCTCAAGCCATCGGTGCTGGGCGTACTGCTCGATCATTTCTCCAGCGGCGCACCGCTGTTCACCGGCGGTGCGGCTGATGGCATCGCGATCGACGACGGCGCCGATGCCGAGCCGCTGTTCGCAGAGGACCCTGCGGATGCCGACATCGTCGCGCAGATCCGCGAATTGATCGACACGCGGGTCCGCCCCGCGGTCGCGCGGGATGGCGGCGACATCGTCTATCGCGGGTTCGATCGCGGCACCGTCTATCTGGCGATGCACGGCGCCTGCGCAGGCTGCCCCTCCTCGACAGCGACGCTGAAGCAGGGCATCGAATCGCTTCTGAAACATTATGTGCCCGAAGTCGTCGAGGTCCGCGCCGCCTGATCCCGACACCGGCACCAAGGGGACGACATGGCCGAACCACTCGACGATCGCGCGCTCGATCAGCTCTTCCGCACTGCACGCAGCTATAACGGCTACACCGAGACGCCCGTCGCGGAGGCCGACCTGCACCGGATCTGGGATCTGATGAAGTGGGGGCCGACATCGGCCAACCAGCTCCCGGCTCGGATCGTGTGGTGCCGATCGGAGGAATCCAAGGAGAAGCTTGCGGGCTTCGTTTCGGCCAGCAACGCGCCCAAGATCCGCAGCGCGCCCGTCACCGCGATCATCGGCATGGACATGAAATTCTATGATGAGCTGCCCCGGCTGTTCCCGCACGCCGATGCACGCAGCTGGTTCGTGGGCAATGAGACGCTGATCCGCGACAGCGCGTTCCGTAATTCGAGCTTGCAGGGGGCTTATTTCATCATGGCCGCGCGCGCACTCGGCTTCGATACCGGGCCGATGTCGGGCTTCGACAATGCCGCGGTCGATGCGGCGTTCTTCGCCGGTAGCGACGTCAAATCGAATTTCATCTCGACGCTCGGCCATGGCGATCCGGCCAGTGTGTTCGATCGCCTGCCGCGCCCCGCCTTCGACGAGTTCAACCGGATCGCCTGACTTGGCGCGGCTCGTCATCGAAACGGCGACGGCCGCCTGCTCGGTCGCGCTGATCGAGGAGGGCGACCTGATCGCGCAGGGCCATGACGTCGTCGGCCGCGGCCATGCCGAGCGGCTGTTGCCGATGATCGCTGCGCTGCCCGGCGGCGGCCGTGCGAAGGCGATCCTGGTGGATTGCGGGCCAGGCAGCTTCACCGGGGTCCGCGTAGGGATTGCCGCGGCGCGAGCGCTCGGGCTGGGCTGGGGCGTGCCGGTCGCCGGCTTTTCTTCGCTGGCGCTGATTGCGGTCGCCGCCTTCGCGGCCGATCCCACACTCGATCGGCTGACGGTCGCGATCCCGGGTGGGCATGGCGAATATTTCGTGCAGTCCTTTTCCGCCCGGCCGTTCGCGGCAAGGTCCGATCTGGCATCCTTGCCGCCGGCCGACGCGGCTCGCGTCGCTGGCACCGATCCAGTCGCAGGTCCCGGCGCGGAAGCGATCGTGGCGATGCGTGGCTCCGGGTCGGCGCTCCCCGGCTTTCCCGCGGCGCGGGATGCGGTGCTGCTGGATCACGCCTTCGCCGCGTTGCCCGCCAGCCCGATCTACGGGCGCGCACCCGATGCGAAGCCGGCCGCGGCATGATCGGCGCGCTGCCGCCCGGTCTTGCGGTCTCGCCTGCCGATGCGCGCGATCTCGGCGATGTCATGCGGCTGATGGGCGAAGCCTTCGATCCTGCCTGGGGTGAGGCTTGGACGCGCGGTCAGTGCTTGGGCATACTGGGCCTGCCAGGGGTATGGCTCAGCATCGTGCGCAATGCGGCATGCGGGCCGGCCGGCTTCGCGCTCAGCCGGATCGTACTCGACGAGGCGGAACTGCTGCTGCTCGGCGTCGCACCGCGAAGCCGTGGCCAGGGGATCGGCGGCGCTCTGTTGGCGGAAACGCTGCGGATCGCCGCAGCGCGCGGGGCCGAGCGGCTGCATCTCGAGGTGCGTGATGGGAACGGGGCGATCCGCCTCTACGAATCGGCCGGTTTCATCGAAGTCGGCCGCCGTCGCGGCTATTATCGTGGTGCAGACGGCAAGTCGTTTGACGCCATAACGCTATCAAGAACGTTGATCTGACGAAATAATCCAATGCCGGGTCGAATGACCTTGCAAATGGAGTGCCCGCGCGACATGCGGCCTCCGCGCGCACCGCAAAGAGTGTGCGTCCAACAACAGAACAAGGGTTCGCACCAATGACCGATCAAATCGACATGACAGAGACGTTGATCACGCTCACTGCGGATATCGTTTCCGCGCATGTCAGCAACAACAGCGTTGCCGTGACTGACCTTCCTCAGCTGATTGCCAATGTGCATGGTGCGCTGAATGGTCTCGGCGGCGAAAGCCAGCAGCCGGAAGTCAAGCAGGAACCGGCAGTTGCGATCCGCGCTTCCGTGAAGCCGGACTATGTCGTCTGCCTGGAAGACGGCAAGAAGCTCAAGATGCTCAAGCGCCACCTGATGACGCATTATCAGATGACGCCGGATCAGTACCGCGCGAAGTGGGGCCTGCCCGCCGACTATCCGATGGTCGCCCCCAATTATGCCGAGCAGCGCCGCTCGCTGGCCAAGAAGATCGGCCTGGGCACCAAGCGCGCGCGCCGCGGCTGACGATCGGGCCGGCGGCCATGCCGCCGGCCTTCCATCGTGGATCGAAACTCCCTAGATCGTCGGCATGAGCCGCATGATCGACGTCGAGGCGCTATGCGCCGAAAAGGGCCTTCGCATCACCGAGCAGCGCCGCGTGATCGCGCGCGTGCTGTCGGAGGCGGAGGATCATCCCGATGTCGAGGCGCTCCATGCCCGCGCCTCTGCGATCGATCCCGGCATCTCGATCGCCACCGTCTACCGCACGGTGCGCCTGTTCGAGGAGGCCGGCATTCTCGAGCGTCATGATTTCGGCGATGGCCGCGCCCGGTACGAGGCCGCCCCGGAGAATCATCACGATCACCTGATCGACGTCGAGACCGGCCGTGTGATCGAGTTCGTCGATCCCGAGCTGGAGCTGCTCCAGAAGCGGATCGCCGAGAAGCTCGGCTTCCGCCTCGTCGATCACCGCATGGAACTCTACGGCGTCTCGATCGACCGCAAGGAGTGATCCCGGACGCACGCGTGACGCCCGCGAACGGATCGCCTATAGCGCCCCGCCCATGACAAAGCCCGCCCCCCGCACCTTCCACGTCAAGTCGTTCGGCTGCCAGATGAACGTCTATGATGGCGAGCGGATGGGCGAGCTCCTCGCCGATCAGGGCATGGCCGCCGCCGACAGCGCGGATACCGCCGACCTCGTCGTGCTCAATACCTGCCACATCCGCGAAAAAGCAGCGGAAAAGGTCTATTCGGATATCGGCCGGCTGCGCCGTAAGGATGGGCCTGCGCCGATGATCGCGGTCGCCGGCTGCGTCGCGCAGGCCGAGGGGGCGGAGATCATGCGCCGCGCGAAGGCGGTCGACATCGTCGTCGGCCCGCAGGCCTATCACCGCCTGCCCGCGCTCGTCGCCGATGCCGCGGCCGGCCGGATTGCGCTGGATACCGACATGCCCGCCGATTCCAAGTTCGGCCGCCTGCCGGCGCGGCGGCGGCAGGGCGCGTCCGCCTTCCTGACCGTCCAGGAAGGCTGCGACAAGTTCTGCACCTATTGCGTCGTGCCCTATACGCGCGGCGCCGAAGTCTCGCGGCCCTGGGATGCGGTGCTGGTCGAAGCGCAGGCGCTGGTCGACGCCGGCGCGCGCGAGATCACGCTGCTCGGCCAGAACGTCAACGCCTGGGAAAGCGGTGGCCGCGGCCTGCATGATCTGATCGCGGCGCTGGCCGATATCCCCGCGCTCGCGCGGATCCGCTACACCACCAGCCACCCCAACGACATGGCCGATGGCCTGATCGCCGCGCACCGGGACATACCCAAGCTGATGCCGTTCCTGCACCTGCCCGTGCAGGCGGGGTCGGATCGCATCCTGAAGGCGATGAACCGCAGCCATACGGCGGACGGCTATTTGCGGCTGATCGATCGCGTCCGCGCGGTGCGCCCCGATATCGCGCTGTCGGGTGATTTCATCGTCGGCTTCCCCGGCGAAAGCGATGCCGATTTCGAAGCCACGCTCGATCTGGTCGCCCGCATCGGCCACGCCCAGGCCTTCACCTTCAAATATAGCCCGCGCCCCGGCACGCCCGCTGCCACCATGGGCGATCAGGTGCCTGCTGCGGTGATGGACGAACGATTGCAGCGGCTGCAGGCGCTGATCGGCCAGCAACAGGCTGCCTTCAACCGCGCCACTATCGGCCAGGAAACCGAGATCCTGATCGAGCGCGCGGGCAAGCTGCCCGGCCAGATGCTTGGCAAATCCCCCTGGCTGCAGTCGGTGCATGTGATGACGGATGCCTTGGGCGGCACGATCCTGCCCGTCACCATCACCGCCGCTGGCCCGGTCAGCGTGACGGGTGTGGCGCGGATGGCACAGGCTGCCTGAGCCCGCCGCACCTGTAGATTAAGGCTGTCCTACAGCGGTCCGCTCTGTCAGACTCGCCTGCGATGCAGCCATTTCGCGTCCGCGTCCGTTCCCACGATCCGGCCCCTGCCCGGCCTCGTTCCTTCGGGGGGCGCGCCGACCCCCGGGAGAGCGCTGCTTTCGCTGCTTTTCAACCGGCGTGCCCTGAAAGGATTGCATGAGCCGCAAGCCCGTCCCCGCCCGCGCCGGCGAGCGCGCCCGCCTCGAGATCCTGTTCGACAAGCCACAGCTGCTCGGCCGCCTGTTCGGCGAATATGATCGCAATCTGATCGCGATCGAGAATCGGCTCGGCGTCTATATCGCGGCGCGCGGCAACAAGGTGCAGATCGAGGGCGAGGCATCGTCCGCCGCCCGCGCCCGCGATGTGCTGAGCGGGCTCTACAACCGCATCGTTCAGGGCCAGGATATCGATGTCGGTGCGGTCGAAGGGGTGATCGCGATGTCGGCCGAACCCGTGCTGGATGGCATCATTCGTGCCGACGTGGCCGATCCGCCGCCGCAGATGATCCGCACCCGCAAGAAGACGATCGTCCCGCGTTCCGCCACCCAGATCGCCTATATGGAGGCGCTGGCCAGCCACGATGTGATCTTCGCGCTGGGCCCGGCCGGCACCGGCAAGACCTATCTCGCGGTCGCGCAGGCGGTGCAGCAGCTGATCACCGGCAGCGTGCAGCGGCTGATCCTGTCGCGCCCCGCGGTCGAGGCGGGCGAGCGGCTGGGCTTCCTGCCCGGCGACATGAAGGAGAAGGTCGATCCCTATCTCCGCCCGCTCTACGACGCACTATACGACATGCTGCCCGCCGAGCAGGTGGAACGGCGCATCACGAGCGGCGAGATCGAGATCGCGCCGATCGCCTTCATGCGCGGGCGCACGCTGGCTGATGCCTTCATCATCCTCGACGAGGCGCAGAACACGTCGCCCGCGCAGATGAAGATGTTCCTCACCCGCTTCGGCATGAACAGCCGGATGGTGGTGTGCGGCGATCCCCGTCAGGTCGATCTGCCCGGCGGCATGGGCGCCTCGGGCCTGGCCGATGCCGTCACTCGTCTGGAAGGAGTCGAAGGCATCGCCACCGTCCGCTTCGGCGCGGGCGATGTCGTCCGCCACCCGATCGTCGGCCGCATCGTCCAGGCCTATGAGGGTCCCGACGATGCGTGATGTGTCGCAGCTCCTCCGCGGCACGGGGATGATCATTTCATGATCGACGCCGCCGTCTCGATCGAACCCGTCTGGGGCACGGCCGAGGACTGGGAGGCGCTCGCCCAGCGCGCCGCCGATGCTGCGGTCCGCGCCACCCCGCAGGCCGGGCTGGCTACCCTGCCCGCGATGGTCGAGATCTCGGTCCGCTTCGCCGATGACGACGAGGTCCGCACCCTCAACGCCAGCTATCGGGCGAAGGACAAGCCGACCAACGTGCTGTCCTTCCCGATGGTGCAGGCCGACCTGCTCGAAGGCCTCGCCAACACCGACGACGGCGAGATCCTGCTGGGCGACATCATCCTCGCCCACGGCGTGTGCACAGCGGAGGCGGCGGACAAGGGCGTCGCGGTCGCCGATCACGCCGCGCACCTGGTGGTCCACGGCACGCTCCATCTGCTGGGCTACGATCATCAGGACGATGCCGAGGCCGAGGCGATGGAGGCGATCGAGCGCGCCGTGCTCGCCACGCTCGGCATCGATGATCCCTATCCGATCGAAGACGACGCCTGACGTCGCAACCCTCGACAGCATTGCTCGTTCTGGGGCACAAGCGCGCCAACAGGGGCTGACCGCGAAAGACCATGCCAGACGATTCCAGTAGAAGCGGCGGCCGCGCCAGTCAGGGCGGCCGCCTGTGGGACGGATTGCGATCGCTGCTGTTCGGCGAAGAGGACGAGCCCACGCTCCGTCAGGAAATCGCCGATGCGATCGAGGAGCATGAAGGCGAGCCGCCGTCGCGCGGCGATCTCTCCCCGGTCGAACGGCAGATGCTGCGCAAGCTGCTCGACATCGGCGATCTCACCGTCGGCGACATCGGCGTGCCGCGCGCGGACATCATCGCGGTGCCCGAGACGATCGGCTTCGATCAGCTCGTCGCCACCTTTGCCGAACATCAGCATAGCCGGCTGCCCGTGTATCGCGGCAATCTCGATTCCGTCGTCGGCATGATCCACATCCGCGACGTATTCCGTATCCTCGCTACCGAAGCGGAGCCGCCGGCCGACCTTGCCGGCTTGCTGCGCGAGCCGCTCTACGTGCCCGAATCGATGGGGGTGCTCGATCTGCTCGCCGAGATGCGCAGCAACCGCACCCATCTCGCGATCGTGCTCGACGAATATTCCGGCACCGAAGGCCTCGTCACGATCGAAGACCTGATGGAGGAGATCGTCGGCGACATCGAGGACGAGCATGACGAGGCGGCTGCCGCGCTGCTCGTGCCCCTCGACGATGGCCTGTGGGAGGCCGACGCCAGGGCCGAGCTCGATGATGTCGCCGAACTCATCGATCCCCGCCTGGCCGAGGTCGACGAGGATATCGATACGATCGGCGGCCTTGCCACCGTGCTGTCAGGACATGTCCCTCAGCCAGGCGAGATCGTGACGCATGCCAGTGGTTGGCGCCTTGAAGTGATCGCAGGCGACGTCAAGCGCGTCTCGCGGCTTCGCCTCCATCCGCCGGCGCGATCCGATGGTGCCGAAGGTACCGATTGAGCGATACCATCGTCCGTTCGTTGGCCACCTGATCCTGCCTGAAAGACCGAAATGAAACGCATCGTCCGCATTCTCCTCGTCGTCCTGCTGCTCCTCGTCGTCGCGGGCGTGCTGGCCTATGCGTTCGGCCGTGAGAAGGCGGAGGTGCCGATCGCCGAGCTGATGGGGCCGAAGCCGCGGCTGACCGAACCCAAATCGCCGCTGATCCCGACCGTCGCCGTCGCCACGCCGGACGTCTGGCGAGCTGGCGAGAAGCCGGTCGCGCCGGCCGGCATGGCGGTGCAGCAGTTTGCCGCCGGTCTCGATCATCCGCGCTGGATGCTGTTGTTGCCGAACGGCGACATACTGGTCGCCGAGACTAACGCGCCGCCGAAGCCCGAGGGCAGCGGCGGGGGCATCAAGAGCTGGGTGCAGGGACTTGTGATGAAGCGCGCCGGCGCTCGCACACCAAGCGCCAACCGCATCACGCTGCTGCGCGACGCCGACGGTGATGGCGTGGCGGAGAGCCGTTCGGCCTTTCTGACCGGCCTCTACTCGCCGTTCGGCATGGCACTGGTCGGGGACCGGCTCTACGTAGCGGATGCCGACAAGCTGATCCGCTTCCCCTACCAACCCGGGCAGACCAAGATCACCGCGCCGGCCGAAAAGGTCGCCGATCTGCCGGCCGGTATCAATCATCACTGGACCAAGGGGCTGGTCGCCAGTCCGGATGGCGCGAAGCTCTATGTCGCGGTCGGATCGAACAGCAACATCGCCGAGCGAGGCATGGCGGCCGAGAAGGATCGCGCCGCAGTGCTGGAGATCGACGCTGCGACCGGGGCGAAGCGCGTCTTCGCCTATGGCTTGCGGAACCCGGTCGGCATGGCCTGGGAGCCGGCGAGCAAGGCGCTGTGGACGGTCGTCAACGAGCGTGACGAGATCGGCTCGGATCTTGTCCCCGACTATCTGACCCATGTCGAATTTGGCGGCTTCTACGGCTGGCCGTGGTTTTACTGGGGCGGCTACACCGACACCCGCGTGCCCGATGCCGATCTCGATCAGCGCCAATATGTGATCCGGCCGGATTATGCGCTCGGGCCGCACACCGCCTCGCTCGGTCTGGCTTTCGCCGATCAGGTACGGCTGGGCGGTCGCTTTGCCGAAGGCGCGTTCATCGGCCAGCACGGATCGTGGAACCGTACCCCGAAGTCCGGCTACAAGGTGATCTTCGTGCCGTTCCGCGGCGGCCGCCCCGCCGGCCCGCCGGTTGACGTGCTGACCGGCTTCCTGCGCAGCGAGGACAAGGTCGCCGGCCGGCCGGTCGGCGTGATTGGGGACAAATCGGGCGCACTGTTGGTGGCCGACGACGTCGGCAACCGCATCTGGCGCGTCAGCCCCGCCCAGGCAACCGCCTCGCGCTGATCCGGCTCACACGCGGTCCAAACCCGTTCGCACTGAGCTTGTCGAAGTGCCGTTCTTCTCTTCGATTGCCGAAGGAGAACAGTGACTCGACAGGCTCAGCACCAACGGGTTCGGGCACCTGTCACGGTACCAGCGTCGTGAAAAGGAATGCCGCGAAGATCACCAGGTGCACCGTTCCCTGCAGCACGGTGGTCTTGCCCGTCCCCAGCGACAGGATCGACACCATCAGGCTCAGCACCAGCAGCACGGTCGATTTCGCGTCCAGCCCCAGCACCAGCTTCCAGTCGAACAGGATCGACAGGAAGGCGACGACCGGGATCGTCAGCCCGATCGTGGCCAGCGCGGATCCCAGCGCCAGGTTGAGGCTCGTCTGCAACCGGTCCGCCCGTGCCGCGCGCGCCGCCGCCAGCCCTTCGGGCAGCAGCACCAGCCCCGCGATCACGATGCCGACCGCGGCTTCGGGCGCGCCGATCGCCGCCACGCCCGCCTTGATGGTCGGCGAAAGCGCCTTGGCCAGCAGCACCACCGCTACGAGCGCAACCAGCAGCAGTCCGACCGCGCTCAACGCGACCTGTTTCGACGGCGGCGCGGCATGCGCATCAACATCGCCGGGGCTGGCGTCGAACGGCAGGAAATAGTCGCGGTGGCGCACCGTCTGCGCCAGCACGAACACGCCGTAGATCACCAGGCTCACCACGCCCACGAACGCCAATTGCGACGATGTATAGACCGGCCCCGGTACGCTGGTGGTGTAGTTGGGCAGCAGCAGCGTCAGCACCGCCAGCGTCGCCACCATCGCCAGTGCCGCGCTCACGCCCGTCTGGGTATAGCTCTGCTCGTGATGCCGGCTCGCACCCAGCAGCAGGCAGGTGCCGACGATCCCGTTCAGCACGATCATCTGCGCGGCGAACACCGTATCGCGCGCCAGCGCCTGCGCGCCCGCGCCGTCGCTCAGCATGATCGATACGATCAGCGCGACTTCGATCACCGTCACCGCGATCGCCAGGATCAGCGTGCCATAAGGCTCGCCCACCCGGTGCGCGACCACTTCGGCATGATGGACCGCGGCCAGCACGCACGCTCCAAGGATCAGCGCCACGATCGCGGTGGCGATGCCGCCACCCGTGCCGATCGCCAGCGCCGCCAGCCCCGCAAAGGGCGTCACCATCGTCCAGATCGGCAGCTTGCCCGCCTGTACCCCCGCCATGCCGTCTCCCTACCATTGTCGCCGCGGATGCCACCCGCTAGGTGCGCGCGGATCATGACCGATCCCGCCACGATCCGCCGTCTTTACGGCCGCCGCCAAGGCCATGCCCTCCGCCAGGGCCAGGCGGCCCTGGTTGAAGGACTGTTGCCGGTCGTTTCGGTTCCCGCCACCGGCCCGATCACCGCCGCCGGCCTGTTCGGCGGCGATCGCCCGCTCGAGCTTGAGATCGGTTTCGGCGCCGGCGAGCATCTCGCCGGCCAGGCCGCCGCCCGGCCCGATCACGGCTTCATCGGCTGCGAGCCCTTCCTCAACGGCGTCGTCGGCGCGCTCTCGCATATCGATCGCGGCGTGCTGAAGAATGTGCGGCTGCACATGGGCGATGCGCTCGACGTGCTCGACAGGCTTGCCCCGGCGTCACTCGATCGCGCCTATCTGCTCCATCCCGATCCCTGGCCCAAGGCGCGCCACGCCAAGCGCCGCTTCATGAACGATGGCCCGATCGCGCTGATCGCCTCGCGGCTGAAGCCGGGGGCGGAATTCCGCTTCGGCACCGATCACCCGGTCTATGTGCGCTGGGCAATGCTGATCATGGGTCGCTCGCCCGATTTCGAATGGCTGGGCGAACATCCGCAGGATTTTCTCATCCGCCCGGACGATTGGCCGGAGACACGCTACGAAGCCAAAGCCCGACGCATCGGCCACGAGGTCTGGTATTTCCGGTACCGAAGGCGCTGAAAGCCGGCGCGCACCGACGCTGCGAAGCGCGATCCCATAAGACTGTCAATCGACAGCCCATGTGGCTGAGCCGCCGTTGACCAAGGCTGACAAATTGTGGCAGTTGGCAAGCGCTTCGGTCGATATGGCGCAATCGCGCTCAACAGCGGCGAAGCGGAACGTCGCAAGGTTGATCCTTGCATCGGCATCGCGGGTGTAGCTCAATGGTAGAGCAGAAGCTTCCCAAGCTTACGACGAGGGTTCGATTCCCTTCACCCGCTCCAGCCCCGGATAGACCCTGTGCAGGCGCGGCCGCCGCCGCGCCCGATCCACCCGTCAGCGCGTGGCGTTGTAGGCCAGCTGGGCGTCGGTCAGCTGGAAGCCAACCAGCAGTTCGAAGCTCGCGCGCTGCACAGCGCTGCGCACTGCCGGATCGGTCATCGGATCAACCGCGGCATCGGCATCCCCGGGCTTGCGGCGCCGGGTGATCTGCTTCTGCACGTCTTCGGGGATGGTCGCGGCCGCCCGGGTGACGGTGGCGCTGGCCTGGCCGGTGGTGGAAGCGCGGGCCTGACCGTCCTCGAAGCGCAGCGCGACGCGGCCGACTTGCTTGGAGACGACCTGGTTGCCGCCGCGGATCACGCTCGAGAAATAGGGGATGATCACTTCGCGTGCGCCAGCCGTGCTGCTTCGGCGGGCAAGCACTTCGAAACTGGCGGTCGCGCGCAGCGGATCGCTGTTTCCATCACAGCTGGATTTCAGGTTCACGATCGTCGCGACTACGTCGATCGCGCGGGCGTCGCGGCTGCTGGGCGGATTGAACAGCGTAATGTCACCGGTTTGCGCCGGGATCGCGACTGCAGGGCAGGCCGAGCGCACGATCCGGACGCCGCCGGTCTCGTCGAATTCCATGTTGCCGCCGGCGCAACCGCCGAGCGCCAGCGCGCCCAGGCCGAGCGCGGAAAGGATGATACGCTGCACGGAAACTCCCTGGGATGGTATCGCAAAGTAGGCCGCATCATAGGAAGGCGGCGGCGCGCGCACAAGCAAGCGCGGACTTCCGCCCGGCGGCGGGATCGCGTAGAGCGCGGCCATGGCTTCCCTTCCTCCGCTCCGCCTGCTGATCGCCGCGCCGCGCGGCTTTTGCGCCGGGGTCGACCGTGCGATCCGGATCGTCGAGCTGGCGATCGAGAAATATGGTGCACCCGTCTACGTGCGGCATGAAATCGTGCACAACAAGTTCGTGGTGGATGCGCTGAAGGCGCAGGGCGCGATCTTCGTGGAGGAACTGGACGAGGTGCCGGACGGCGTGCCGGTGGTGTTCTCCGCGCATGGCGTGCCCAAGGCTGTACCGAACAAGGCGGCGGAGCGCGGCCTGAACTATCTCGATGCCACCTGCCCGCTAGTCTCCAAGGTCCACCGCCAGGCCGAACGGCTGGTGGAGGCGGGGCGGCACATCCTGTTCATCGGTCATGCCGGCCATCCCGAAGTGATCGGCACGTTCGGCCAGGTGGATGATGGCGCGATGACGCTGATCGAGACGGTGGAGGATGCGGAGCGGATCCTGCCCGCCGATCCGGATCGGCTGGCCTTCCTCACGCAGACCACCCTGTCGGTCGATGATACGCGCGCTACGATCGCAGTGCTGCAGCGGCGCTTTCCGTCGATCCAGGGGCCGCGCGGCGAGGATATCTGCTACGCCACATCGAACCGGCAGGCCGCCGTGAAGGCGATCGCCGCGCGCTGCGATGCGATGCTGGTGATCGGCGCGCCCAACTCGTCCAACTCGCTGCGGCTGGTGGAAGTGGCGGAGCGCGAGGGCGTGAAGGCGCGGCTGATCCAGCGCGCGGCCGAACTCGATCTCGGCTGGCTCGACGGGGTGACGACGCTGGGCATCACTGCCGGCGCCTCCGCCCCCGAGACGCTGGTGCGCGAACTGGTCGATCGGCTGGCGACGCGGTTCGCGGTGACCGAGGAGGAAGCCGAGACGACGCGCGAGGATCTTGTCTTCAAGCTGCCGCGCGGCCTCGCGGCCTGATCACGCGCCATGGCAGTCTATACCCAGGTCTCGGCCGAAGCCCTGGCCGCGTTCCTCGCGCGCTACGAGGTGGGCGAGCTCGTCTCCGCCAAGGGGATCGCGGAGGGCGTCGAGAACAGCAACTATCTGGTCGAAACCACGCGCGACCGCTTCATCCTCACGCTCTATGAAAAGCGGGTCGATGCCAGCGACCTGCCCTTCTTCATGGCGCTGCTCGACCATCTCGCGGCGAAGGGCCTGCCGGTGCCACCCGCGATCAAGGACCGGTCGGGTGTCGAGATCCAGGAGCTCGAAGGCCGCCCCGCTTGCCTGATCCGATTCCTGCCAGGTGTGTCGCTATCGCACCCGACACCCGCGCAGGCCTTGGCCGCGGGTCGCGCGATGGCGGCGATGCATGCCGCCGTGGCAGATTTTACGCCGACCCGCGCCAATTCGATGGGGGTCGATAGCTGGCAGCCGTTGTTCGAGCGATGCGGCCTCAGCCTGGACGAGATCGCACCGGGCCTGCACGACGATCTCGGCTTCGCTATCGATCGCATCACCAAGGATTGGCCGGCGGATCGGCTCGATGCCTGCGCGATCCATGCCGATCTGTTTCCGGACAATGTGCTGATGCTGGGTGACCGGGTGACCGGGCTGATCGACTTCTATTTCGCCTGCACCGACCTGCGGGTCTATGATCTGGCGGTGATGCACAGCGCGTGGAGCTTCGACGCGACCGGGCGGACGCATGATGCCGCTGTGGGCGAAGCGCTGATCGCAGGCTATGGAGAGCGTTTCGCGCTGACGCCGCACGAACAGGCAGAATTCGCGAAGCTGGCGAGTGGCGCGTGCATCCGCTTCGCGCTGTCGCGCGCATGGGATTGGCTGAATACGCCGGCCGATGCGCTCGTCACGCGCAAGGACCCGCTCGCCTATATGCGCCGGCTGAAGCATTATGACCCCGAGTTGGTGACGCGCGTCGCATGAGCGATCTGCCGCATGTCGAGATCGCGACCGACGGGGCCTGCAAGGGCAATCCCGGGCCGGGTGGATGGGGCGCGGTGCTGCGCACCGGAGCGACCGAAAAGGAGCTTTCGGGCGGAGAGCGTGACACGACGAACAACCGCATGGAACTGATGGCCGCGATCGAGGCGCTGGGCGCGCTGAAGAAGCCCTGCCGCGTGACGCTTTCCACCGACAGCAAATATGTGATGGACGGGCTGACCAAGTGGATTCCCGGCTGGATCCGCAACGGCTGGCGCACTGCCGCCCGCCAGCCGGTCAAGAATGCAGACCTTTGGCGGCTGCTGATGGCCGCCGCCGAACCGCACCGGATCGACTGGAAGTGGGTCAAGGGCCATGCCGGCCATCCCGATAACGAGCGCGCCGATCGACTGGCATCCGACGCGGCCGATCGGATGCGTTAGGGTCGGTCCTCCGCTCGAGTCGCCAACAGGATCGCGCCATGACCCCACCGACCATCATCGACATTCCCCACACGCTGGGTCGGGCGGAGGCCGAGCGGCGGCTGCGCGCGCGGATCGGCGAGCTGGCGGGCCATATCCCGGGCGGCGTGGCAGATGTGAAATCGTCATGGCCGGGGGAGCACCGGATGGCGATCGACGTGACCGCGATGGGCCAGCTCGTCTCCGCGCTGCTCGACGTCGAGGACAGCCGCGTGCGCGTACAGCTGAGCCTGCCGCCGATGCTGTCGTTCATGGCGGGGCTGATCGGCGCGAGCGTGAAGGATCAGGGCACCAAGATGCTTCGCGACGACCGCAAGGCCTGAGCCCGACGCGCCAGATAGGGACTTTACTCGCCTCCGGATTGGCGACATTGACGTAAACGGAAACCTTGGAGAGGCCGTCCATGTCATCGCCGATCAGCACGCGCCGAGAAGGCGCGATCCTCGTCGTCACGTCGAACAATCCCCCCGTCAACGCGCTCGGCCATGCGGTCCGCGTCGGCCTCGTTGCCGCGCTTGACGAAGCGGCCGCCGATGCCGCGATCGAAGCGATCGTGATCCGCTGCGAGGGTCGCACCTTCTTCGCCGGCGCCGACATTACCGAATTCAGCAAGCCGCCCCAGTCGCCCTGGCTGCCCGAGGTGGTCGACCGGATCGAGGCGAGTGAGAAGCCGGTGGTTGCCGCGATCCACGGGACGGCGCTCGGCGGCGGGCTCGAAGTGGCGCTCGGCTGCCATTACCGGATCGGCGTTCCTTCGGCGAAGCTGGGCCTGCCCGAAGTGAAGCTGGGCATCCTGCCGGGTGCCGGCGGCACGCAGCGGCTGCCGCGCGCGATCGGCGCGGTGCCGGCGCTGGGCATGATCGCGACGGGCGATCCCGTGCCCGCCAAGATGGCGCTGGGCATGGGCCTGCTTGACCGAATGGCCGGCGAGGACAGCCTGGAGGCGGACGCGATCGCCTTTGCGCGCGAAGTTGCGGGCAAGCCCGGCCCGAAGCTGCGCGACAAGACGGTGGAAGTGGACGAGGCCGCGATCGACGCGCTGGTCGCCGCCAACGCGCGTAAGTTCCGCGGGCTGGAAGCGCCAGTGGCCTGTGTGGAAGCGGTCAAGGCGGCGGCGCTGCCGTTCGACAAGGGCATCGATGTCGAGCGCAACCTGTTCATGAAGCTGGTGATGAGCGACCAGTCGAAGGCGCTGCGCCACATCTTCTTCGCCGAGCGCCAGGTGTCCAAGATCGACGGCATCGGCGACGACGTGAAGCCGCGCCCGATCGCCAGGGTCGGCATCATCGGCGCGGGCACGATGGGCGGCGGCATCGCGATGAATTTCCTCACTGCGGGCATCCCCGTCACTATCCTGGAGATGAAGCAGGACGCGATCGATCGCGGCTTCGCCACCATCGCGAAGAATTATGCCGGCAATGTGAAGCGCGGCCGGATGACGGAGGAGAAGGCGGCCGCCGCGCAGGCGCTGCTGCGCCCGACCCTGTCCTATGACGACCTCGCCGATTGCGACCTGATCATCGAGGCGGTGTTCGAGCAGATGGAGGTGAAGAAGACAGTCTTCGCCGAGCTCGACCGTGTCGCCAGGCCGGGCGCGATCCTGGCGTCCAACACCAGCTATCTCGACATCGACGAGATCGCTGCCAGCACCGGCCGCCCGGCGGATGTGGTGGGCCTGCACTTCTTTTCGCCCGCCAACGTGATGAAGCTGCTGGAAGTGGTGCGCGGCGCGAAGACGGCGGATGACGTGCTGGTGACGGCGATGGCGATCGCCAAGGTGATCCGCAAGGTGGCGGTGGTGGCGGGTGTTTGCCACGGCTTCATCGGCAATCGCATGTTGATGCCGCGTCAGGTGGAAGCGATGAAGCTGCTGATGGAAGGCGCGACGCCTGCGCAGGTGGACAAGGTGCATGTCGACTTCGGGATGCCGATGGGCCCGTTCCAGATGGCGGATCTGGCCGGCACCGATATCGGCTGGCACCGCGATCCGAGCCGGATCGAGAATGTGCGCGATGCGCTCTGCGCGATCGGCCGGATGGGCCAGAAGGCCGGAAAGGGCTTCTACGATTATGACGAGAAGCGCACGCCTTCGGATTCGCCCGAAGTGCAGGCGATCCTCGATGATTTCAGCGCCAAGGCCGGCGTCGAGAAGCGCGCCATCAGCGACGAGGAGATCATCGAGCGGACGCTCTACACGATGGTCAACGAGGGCGCGAAGATCCTGAGCGAGGGCATTGCCCAGCGTGCGTCCGACATCGATGTGGTGTGGATCTACGGCTATGGCTGGCCGCCCTATCGCGGCGGGCCGATGTTCTGGGCAGACACGATCGGACTGAAGACCATCGTCGCCGGGCTGGAGAAGCATGGGTTCGAAGTCGCCCCGCTGCTGGCGGAAAAGGCGGCGAAGGGCGAACGCTTCAACCGTTGATCCCGGGCGGGCGGGCAGCCGGGGGCGCTTGCGCCAGCCCTCGCGAAATGCGCTAAGGGCGCGATGGATGCGCTCCCCGCCACCCTGCTCGTCTTTCGGATCGGCGAAGCCCGGTTCGCGATCGATGCCGGCCGGGTGCGCGATATCGTGCCGATGCTGCCGTTGTGGCGGCCACCGAGCCTGCCCGCGCCGTTGGCCGGGTTCGTCAGCATCGCGGGCGGGATATTACCCGTGCTCGATCCGGCCATCCTGTTCGGCGCGCCACCGCGCAAGGCGGCCGGCTTGTTCGCGCATATCATCCGGCCGCACGGCGCCGGCGCGCAGATGCCGTGCCTGCTGGTCGATCGAGTGGAAGATGTCCGGTCGGCCGAGCCCGCCGCGATCGCCCCGGTGTCACCCGAACACAGTCAGGGCGGCGCAGTGATCGGCGAGGTCTCGCTGGAGGATGGCATCGCCCATCTGCTGTCGCTTGACCGCCTGCTCGCCGATGCCGAGCGCGCGCGCATCGCCGACCTGACCGACGACGCCCTCCGCCGCGCGGCCGACTGGGCGATCCCGGTATGAACCGCGCGGTTCGCCAGATGCCGACCGCGCCGAGCGACGACCCCGCCTTCGCCGCACTGAAGGCGGCCGTTATCGCACGCACCGGCCATCATTATTATGCCGACAAGGACGATCAGCTGTGGGAACGGCTGGCCCAGCGCATGGCCGCGCGCGGCATCGATACGCCCGCTGCGTATCTTGCGTTGCTGGACGGCGACACGGGTGCGGCCGAATGGACCGCGCTCGCCAGCGAAGTCACGATCAACGAGACCTTCTTCTTCCGCTTCGCCGAACAGTTCGACATGCTGCGTCGAAGCGTGCTGCCCAAACTCATCGAAGCACGCCGCGAAACCCGCCGGCTGCGGATCTGGAGCGTCGGCTGCTCGACCGGTGCTGAGCCCTATTCGATCGCGATTCTGCTACGCGACTTGATCGGTGCCGACATCGCCGATTGGCGGATCGCGATCACCGGCACCGATATCGACGAGCGTGCGCTGGCCACCGCGCGCGCCGGCCTGTTCACGCCCTGGGCGCTGCGCACGCTGGACGAGGATGCCCGCACCCGCATGTTCGATCGGGAAGGCGAGCAGTATCGATTGAAGGCCGTCCACCGCGGGCTGGTGCGGTTCGAATCGCACAACATGGTCGATCTGCTGGATCCGGCATCAGCATTGCAGTTCACCGATTTCGACCTGATCCTGTGCCGCAACGTGCTGATCTATTTCCACCACGACATGGCGACCGCGATGGTCGGCCGAATGGTGGATCGGCTGGCGGTAGACGGCACGTTGCTACTGGGGCATGCCGAGCCCAATCCCGCCTTCGAAACGGTCGCACGTCAGATCGAGATCGACGGCATGGTCGCCTATAGACGGCGCGGCGCGGCCACCGAACCGATGCCGCCGACGGTGGAGCCGATCCACGTTCCGAACCCGATCCACGCGGCGGCACCCGCGCTGCGACCGCCGGTCGCGATCGTGCCGCCCCGGCGTGCGCGGCAGCAGCCGGCCGCGCCCGCGCCAGCCGCCGATGCGCCGGAGGATGCGATCGCAGCGGCCCGGATCGCACTGGGGCAAGGCGATGGCGCGGCCGCCATGCGCCTCGCCACAAGCGGCATGGCCGCCGCGCCGCGCGATCCGGTGCCGCATTATCTGTCGGCGCTGGGCGCGCTCGCATTGGGACAGGATGCCGCCGCCGAGGCTGGCTTTCGCAGGGCGCTCTATCTCGATAGCGGCTTCGCCATGGCGCATTACATGTTCGGCCGACATCTGCTGGCGCGAGGGCGCGACGGAGAGGGCCGCCGCGCGATCGGCAATGCGCTGCGGCTGGTGCTGCGGATCGATGCAGAAACCCCGCTGCCCGAAGGCGACGGCATGACCGCCGGCGCAGTCGTCGCCGCTGCGCGCCACGCGATCGGTGCCGCGGCATGAGCGACACCGGCGACATCACCATTACCGACGATGTCCGCGATGCCGAGGGGATCGCGCGGCTGCTGGCCGAGCGCCAGGCAGTGTTCGCCGCGCCACCCGCCGCCGCGGACGCCGAAACCATCCTCCACCTGCGCTGGTCGATCGGCGACGCCCGTTTCGCCAGCCCGATCGCCGCGATCCGCGAAGTGGCGCCGCTGCCGCGCGCGACGCCAGTGCCCGGCGCGCCAGCGGCGCTGCTGGGCATCGTCGCCTGGCGGGGCTTGATCGCGAATCTGTTCGATCCCGCGGCGGCGCTCGGCGTCGAACGCGCCGAATCGCGGCACATGGTGGTGTTGGCGAACAGCGCGCCGCTGCTCGCACTGGCTGTGTCCGGGGTCGACGCGGCGATCGCGGTGCCCGTCGATCACGCGGTGGAAACTGACGCGGCCCTCGCGCACATCATAACGCTGGACGGATCACCGATCAGCTTGGTCTCGACGACCAGGCTCGCCGAACGGCTGATCGCGCGGCGCACACATAGGGAAGGATGAAAGTGTCGATTTCCAACCGGATCATCGCCGGCTTCGCAGCGATCATCGCAATCCTGATCGGGCTCGGCGTCTATGCGCTTGCCCAGATCGGGATGGTCCGCACGACGGTCGACCGGATCGTGACCCGTGATCTTGCGGCGATCTCGCAACTCGACCAGATCGGCCGGGCCGAAGCGACGCTGACCGAGACCCGGTTGCGCGCGCTGGCGGGCGGCGGCGGAGCGAGCGCGGCGAGCTGGCAGACCCAGGCCAGCGCCGTCGAAACCGCGATCGACCGGCTTCGCGAGGATCTGGCGACCTACGAAAATACCGCGGTCACCGGCGCGCGATCCGGCCTCTGGCGCCAGATGGCGGGCCAGGCGGCGACGGCCAGCGACGCGTTCGACCGCATCCGCGAGATCGGCAGCCAGCAGATCGATCGCGCCGCAGCCGGCGATGCGGCCGGCGTCGTCAGCCGCGAGGACACGATCGGCCAACAGCGCGCGACACTGATCAAGCAGCTGGCCGATCTGCGTGCCACGATGGGCGAGGTCGTCGAGACGGGGCGCGCCGCCGCGCGCGATGTGTACGAGGATAGCCGCAACTCGATCATTGCAGGGTTGGTGATCGCGATCCTGTTGAGTGCAGGCATCGCCTGGACGATCCGCCGATCGATCACGACGCCGCTCGCCGCCTTCATGGGCTTCGTCGGCCAGGTCGGCCAGGGTGATCTGACCGGTACCGCCACGGTCTCCCGCGATGATGAACTGGGTCAGCTCGGCAGTACGCTCAACATGATGGTCGAAAGCCTGCGCGGGATGGCGGGCCAGAGCCGGCAGGCCACCGAGAACCTGAACGCCGCCGCCACCGAGATCCGCGCATCGACCCAGCAGCAGGCGGCATCGGTCGAGGAACAGCTGGCCGCAGTCCAGGAGACTGCCGCGACGGTCGACGAGATCACTCATTCCGGCGCGCAGATCAGCCGCCGCGCGCAGGACGTGATCGCATCGGCGCAGGCGACCGCGCAGACCAGCGAGGACGGGATCGCCGCGGTCGACGATACGGTGCGTGCGATGGATGCGATCCGCGAGCAGGCCGAGGCCGTCGCAGGCAATATCGTCGCGCTGTCGGAAAAGACGCAGGCGATCGGAGACATTATCGCGACCGTGAACGATGTTTCCGAACGCTCGCACCTGCTGGCGCTGAATGCCGCGATCGAGGCGGCGGCGGCGGGCGAAAGCGGGCGCAGCTTCGCGATCGTGGCATCCGAAATGAAGATGCTGGCAGATCAGGCGAAATCGGCCACCCGCACGGTGCGGTCGCTGCTTGGCGAAATCCAGCGCGGCATCAACGCATCGGTGATGTTGACCGAGGAGGCAGTGAAGCGGGTCGCATCGGGCAAGGACCGGACCGATGCCAGCCAGCGCGCGATCGAGGCGCTGGCCATGCGCATCCAGGAAAGCGTGCAAACCTTCCAGCAGATCGTGGCCAGCACCAACCAGCAGCAGATCGGCATCGAACAGGTGACGATCGCGCTGCAGAATATCCGCCAGGCCAGCCAGCAGACCGCCGCCAGCACCCGCCAGCTCGACCAGGCGGCGGGCGACCTCACCCAGCTGTCGCGCACGTTGGTCGGAATCACCGAGCGCTACCGGATCTGATCGCGGCCCGATGGACGATCTGCGCGCCGAACTCGAAGCGGCCTTCGCGGCCGAACTGGCCGAGCATCTCGCGGCGATCCGTGCGGCGCTGGCCGACGCCGACGCCGGCCGCGCGATCGACCTGCGCGAAGTCAGCCGCCGCGCGCACAGCCTGAAGGGGGCCGCGCGCGCAGTCGAGCTGGCCGAGACCGAAGCGATCGCACACGAAGCGGAAACGCTGCTGCTGGCGATCGAGCAGGGCGAAGCCGGGCTCGATCCGCCGACCACCGCCCGGTTGCGCGCTCTGGCCGACGGCATGGAGGACAGCGCCAGCCTGCGCGGCGCCACCCCCGAACAGGCGCAGGAGCCCGCCTCCCCGCGCGGGGAGGAACGGCTGCGCGTATCTGCCACCCATGTCGAGGCGCTCTCCCGCTCGCTGGTCGAACTTGGCATGCAGGCCCAGGATCAGGGCGGGCTGGCCGATGGGCTGGCGGCGCTTTCCGCCGAATTGGCATCGCTGGCCGCGCTGGCGGAGCGCGAAGGCGCCGGCGAGACTGCGCGCCGGCTGGTGCGCGCGGGGATCGAGACCGGTCGCCAGGCCCGCGATCAGGCGCGGCTTGCTGCATCGCTGGAGCGGGCGGGCGAGGCGCTGGAGCGCGATGCCGAGCGGATCATGCTGCTGCCGATCGCAACGCTGTTCGATGGCTATGAACGCATGGTGCGCGATCTGGCGGGCAGCCAGGGCAAGGCTGCGACGCTGGCGATCGAGGCGACCGATGGCGAGGCGGATCGCCGTGTGCTGCACGGATTGCGCGAGCCGATCCTGCATCTGCTGCGCAACGCGGTCAGCCACGGCATCGAACCCTTCGCCGCCCGCGCGGATGCCGGCAAAGCGCAAACCGGGGAGGTGCGGATCACGGCCCGTGCCGGCCGCGGACGCCTGTCGCTGACGATCACGGACGATGGCGGCGGGCTCGATTATCGGCGAATCGCGGATCGGGCGCGCGCCGCCGGGCTCTTGGCGCCTGGGCAGCGTGCCGATCCCGTGCAGCTGCGTCGTTTCCTGTTTGAGCAGGGCTTCTCGACCGCCGCCACGATCGACGAGGTTTCAGGCCGTGGCGTCGGCCTTTCGGTGGTGGCGGAAGCGCTGCGGCGGCTTCACGGCCAGATCGAGATCGGCGAACGGCCCGGCGGCGGCACGATGGTGCGATTGTCGGTGCCGCTCGCCTTGTCTCGGCAGACGCTGCTGCTGGTCGAGGCGGGCGGCGGCGACTATGCGCTGCCCGCTGACAGCATCGTGCGGCTGCTGCGCATCGCGGCGACCGAGATCGAGCTGGTCGAAGGCACGCCGGTGGTCGTGATCGACGGCGCCGCCGTTCCACTGCTGCTGCTGACCGACCTGCTGGGCCTGCCCGCCGCCGAAGCGCCCGATGCGCTGATCCAGGCGGCGTTGGTCGAAAGCGGATCCGAACGCGTGCTGATCGCGGTCGATCGGCTGCGCGAAGTGCGCGCGCTGCTGGTTGGCGATCCGACGGCGATCGCGGTCGATGCGCCTCTGGTCTATGGCACCGCGCTGATCGATGGCCGCGCATCGCTGGTGCTGGGCACCGATGTGCTGCTGGCGCGGCGGCACGCGCTGCCGGCCAGTCGCATCCAGCCGGTCGCGGAGATCGCACCACGGCAGCGGACGATCCTGGTCGTGGACGACTCGATCACGACGCGTACGCTCGAGAAAAGCATCCTGGAGGCGCAGGGCTATCGCGTGCTGGTGGCAGTGGACGGGCTTGCCGGGCTGGAACGGCTGCGCGCGGGCATCGAACTGGTCGATCTGGTCGTGGCCGATGTGGAAATGCCGCGGATGGATGGGTTTGGCCTGCTGTCCGCCATTCGGAACGATCCTGCGCTCGGCGCGCTTCCGGTCGTCATGATGACCTCGCGCAACAGCCCCGATGATATCCAGCGCGGCCTCGACCTGGGCGCCAGCGCTTATGTGACCAAGCAGGCGTTCGATCAGGGTGAACTGATCGCCATCGTGCAGCAGCTGATCTGAACCCGATGGCCTCGTCCGCAAAGCCGGTCCGCGTGATGATCGTGGAAGATTCGGCTGTCGTCCGCACGCTGTTGACCCACATCATCGAGGCCGATCCGCGGCTGGCGGTGGTTGCGGCTCTCGCCAATGCCGAGGATGCGATCGCCGCGCTGCCAAGCGTGAAGCCCGACGTCATCTCGATGGATATCCGCTTGCCGGGCATGGATGGATTGCAGGCGACACGCCAGATCATGGCGGATCGGCCGACCCCCATCGTCGTCATCTCCGCCAGCATCGATCGCAGCGAGACATCGACCGCGATGGCGGCGTTGAGCGCGGGCGCGCTGTCCGCGGTCGAAAAGCCGCCGGGGATCGGCGATCCCGCCCATCCGCGGGTGGCGCGGGAAATCTGCACCCAACTGGCTATCATGAGCCAGGTCGCGGTGGTGCGCCACCGCATCCGCCCGCGCACCGCGGCTGCCGTTAGCCGCCGTCCCGCAGTGGCGCCCAAGCTGATCCTGTGCGCGGCATCCACTGGCGGGCCCCAGGCGCTGGCCGCGCTGTTCTCGAGCCTGCCGGCCGACCTGTCGCTGCCGGTGCTGCTCGTCCAGCATATGGGGCCAAGCTTCATGGCTGGGTTTGCCAACTGGCTGGATACGGTCGTGCCGCAGCGCGTGGTCCTTGCCGAACAGGGCGCGGTGCCGCTGGCCGGCACGATCCATGTCGCGCCGGGCGATCGCCATCTGAAGGTGGATCGCGGCGGCCGCATCGCGATCGGCGCGGACGCGCCGGTCGGCGGCCAGCGCCCGGCCGCCAGCGTGCTGATCGAATCGGCGGCCGACGCGCTGGACGGGGCGGCGCTGGCCGTGATCCTGACCGGCATGGGCGAGGATGGGGCATCCGGGGTCCGCAAGCTGGTCGAGGCCGGCGGCAGCGCGATCGCCGAGCATGGCAGCACCGCGATCGTCAACGGCATGCCGGCCGCTGCCGCCCGCGCCGGTGCCGTCGCGATCCCGCTCGGGCAGATCGGTCCGCAGCTGCTTCGCGCGATCGGCGGCACGCCATGACCGCGCCCGTGCCCCGGCTGCTGCTGGTCGAGGATTCGGATACGCAGGCCCTGCATTTCCGCCGCACGATCGAACCGCAGGGCTTCACCGTCGATCGGTCGCGCAGCGCCGAGGAAGCGCTTGACCGGCTGAACGAACGGCTGCCCGACCTGATGGTGGTCGATTACCGGCTGCCCGGCATGAACGGCGACGAACTGGTCCGCCTGGTTCGACAGGCGGTCCGCACCCGCACGCTGCCGATCCTGATGCTGACCGGCGATTCGGCGACCGATCTCGAACGCCACGGGCTGGACAGCGGTGCCAATGCCTATGTGCCCAAGCAGGGTGGCGCGGACCTGCTGGTGCCGCGACTGCGCGCACTGCTCCGGCAGCGCCGGCCCGATCCGACAGAACCGAGCGGCGGCCCCGAGTTTCGCCCCGCGCGGCTGCTGCTGGTCGGCGGCAGCGACGTGGACCGCGCCGAACTGGGCGATCTGCTGGCGACCGAAGGCCATAGCGTCGCCCGCGCAGCATCGGTGGACGAGGCGGCGTCGCTACTGCCCGATGCGATCGATTGCGTACTGGCGATCGATGTCGGCGATTGCGCGCTGATCACTGCGCTCGATGCGCTGCGTGCAGGCCTGGGCGCGGGGTTCGAGATCGTCGGGCTGGCGGGGGACGGATCGAATCGCGGCGTCAGCGCCGGTCTGGCGGCAGGCGCGGACGACGTGATCTCGCGCGACAGCGATCGCGAGATGCTGCTCGTCCGCGTGCGCGCCACCATCCGCCGCAAGGCTGCGCGCGACGATGAGGCGCGCGAGGCGGCACGCGAGCATGAACGCGGGATCGCGCTGGCGCAGGCGCGCGCGCAGGCCGAGGTGGCGGAAGCGCTGGCCGCCGCCAACCGCGGGCTGGAAGACGCCAATGCCCGGCTGCGCGAAACCCAGGGGCAACTGGTGCAGGCCGCCAAGATGGCCTCGCTTGGCGAGCTGGTCGCAGGCATCGCGCACGAGATCAACAATCCGCTCGCCTTCATCCTGGCGCATCAGGACACGGTCGAGCGCGCCGTCAAACGTGCGGCGACCGCGGACGAGGCCGATCGCTCGGCTGCCATCGCCAAGGCGGTGGATCGGCTCGGCGCGATCCGCAACGGCCTGGCGCGGATCCAGGATCTTGTGGTCAAGCTCCGCCGCTTCTCGCGGCTTGATGACGGCGAATCGAGCCGGATCGACATTCCAGAAGCGATCGAAGCCGTACTCACCTTGCTCGGACCGAAAATGGCGGTCGGCATATCGATCGAACGCGACTATCGTGCGCCCCCCGAGCTGGTTTGTTCGGCTGCGCTCATCAACCAGGTGGTCATGAATATCCTGTCCAACGCCGCCGATGCCGTGCCAGCCGATCACGGGCGGATCACGATCACCACCACCAGCGACGGCCAAACCTATCGCATGAGCATCGCCGACAACGGCCCGGGCGTGCCAGAGGATCAGCGCGCGCGCATCTTCGAACCATTCTTCACGACCAAGGATGTCGGATCGGGCACCGGTCTGGGGCTGGCAATCGCGTATGGCATAGTGCGCGCGCATGGCGGCGAGATCATGGTGGATGAAGCGCCCGGCGGCGGCGCCCGTTTCACGCTCGCCATCCCGGTGCCCGCGACATGACGCGCCCGCGCATCCTGATCGTCGATGACGAAGCCGAGATCCTGGTGGCGCTCAGGGATCTGTTCGAGGACGATTACGACATATTGGCGTCCACCTCGCCGCTGGAAGCGCTCGATCTGGTCGCGGCCCATCCCGATATCGCGGTCATCATCTCCGACCAGCGCATGCCCGAGCTGCCGGGCAATCAGTTCCTGGCCCGTGCCCGCGCGATCCTGCCGACCGAGGCGATCCTGCTGACCGGCTATGCCGATCTTTCGGCAGTGATCTCGGCAGTCAACGACGGGGCGATCTCCGGCTATGCGCACAAGCCGTGGGAGGCCGGGAGCCTTCGCGCGATGGTGGCCGCTGCGGCCGAACGGCATGGGCTGCGTGCGGCGGTGGCCTTCGAGCGCGCCGCCTTCGCGGCGCTGGCCGAACGCTCCCCGCTCGGCATCGCACTGGTTGATCGTGCCCATCGGACGCTGCGGGCAAACGCGCTCGCCACGTGCCCTTTGCCTGGCGATCCGATCGACGCCGCGGACGAGGAGGCGCTGGCGGAAGGCCGCTACAGCGAAGAGGAATGCCATTGGCCGGGCACCGGGGGCGATCGCTGGACGCGCATCCGCCGCATCCCGTTCGGTGACAAGCCCGATGCGCGCCATCTGCTGCGTATCGAGATCGACGAGACCGACCGTCGCATCGCCGAGCAGCGCATGCACCAGGCCGAAAAGCTGCAGGCGCTGGGCACGCTGGCGGGCGGCATCGCGCATGATTTTAATAATCTGCTCGCCGTGATCCTGGGCAATCTGGAACTGGCAATGGCCCGCCGTGACGATCCGGTGCGGCTAGAGCGTTACCTGGCCAATGCCCGCGAGGCGGCGACCCGCGGCAGTACGGTCAGCCGCCGTCTGCTCGCCTTCACCCGCCAGCGCGACCTGGCCGCCGAAACGTTCGATCCGGCCGAAGCGCTGCGCGGGATCGAGGAGCTGATCGTCCGCGCGATGGCGGGCCGGGTGACGCTGCGGATTGAGGCAAGCGATACGGTCGGCGCCGTGCGCTGCGATCCGGGCCAGCTCGAACTGGCAATCGTCAATCTGTGCATCAATGCCCGCGATGCGATGCCCGATGGCGGCGAGATCCGCATCCAGACCCGCATCGCCGATGGCAGCGAGGTGCCGGCCGAACTCGGCGACGGCCCGTTCGTGGCGATCAGCGTGATCGACACCGGCGTCGGCATGGATGCCGCGCTGCAGGCGCGCGTGTTCGAACCGTTTTTTACCACCAAGCCGCGTGGCGAAGGCACTGGTCTCGGCCTGCCGATGGCGCGATCGATGACACGCGCGCTTGGCGGCGATGTCGTGATCGCAAGCACGCCAGGCGCCGGCACCAGGGTGACTCTGCTACTGCCACTAACCGCTGACACGCTCACTGCGGCGGCGGGTGACGACAACGTGGCACCGATGGCCCCGCAGCGGATCCTGCTGGTCGAGGATGACCCTGGAGTTGCGGCGATGCTGGCAGATCAGCTGGGTGGCAGCGGCCATACCATCGTCGAATCGCGCAGCGCGAACCGCGCACTGCAGATCCTAGAGACGGACGCTGCATTCGACCTGTTGATCACCGATTTCGCGATGCCGGAACGATCGGGAATCGATCTCGCGCGCGACGTGGCGGATCGCTGGCCGCAACTGCCGATCCTGCTGATCACGGGCTTTGCCGAAGTGGAAGGCGGCCTGCCGGATCTTGCCGTGCTGTCGAAGCCATTCACTGCGGAGCAGCTTTCGGCCGCACTGGTCCGTGCGCTAGCGCGGGCGCCGGGGTGCCACGTCACCGTCTGACGCGGCACCCACGGCGTTCGATCAGCGCGGCGCCATCCGGATCGCGCCGTCAAGGCGGATGACTTCGCCGTTGAGCATCGGATTGGCGAGGATGCTGGCGGCGAGCTGGGCATATTCCTCGGGCCGACCGAGCCGGCTGGGAAACGGCACCTGCTTGCCGAGCGACTCCTGCGCGGCTTCGGGCAGGCCTGCCAGCATCGGCGTCCAGAAGATGCCGGGCGCGATCGTCATCACGCGAATGCCGTGCTGCGATAGATCGCGCGCGACCGCCAACGTCATGCCGACGACGCCGCCCTTCGATGCGGCATAGGCGGCCTGCCCGATCTGGCCATCATAGGCGGCGACGGAAGCGGTGTTGATGATCACCCCGCGCTCCTCCCCGATCGGTTCGGCCTGGGTGAGCCGCGCGGCCACCTTCGAGATCACGTTGAAGGTGCCGATCAGGTTGATCTCGATCGTCTTGCGGAACTGATCCAGCGGATGCGGGACCGCATCGCGCCCCACCGTCTTCACCGCGATCGCGATACCGGCGCAGTTCACCAGCACGCGGGTCACGCCATGCGCCTCCTCGGCAGCGGCGACGGCAGCGGCAACTTCCGCATCGTCAGTCACGTTCACTTTCGCGAAGCGGCCGCCGATCTTGGCCGCCTGGGCCTGGCCGGCCTCTTCGTTGAGGTCGAACAGCGTCACCTTCGCGCCGGCCTTGGCCAGCATCTCAGCAGTCGCGCCGCCGAGGCCCGATGCGCCGCCCGTGACGATCGCGCCGATTCCGCTCAATTCCATCGTGCTTCCTCCCGAATTGACAGTCGCGGCTTCCCTTTCAGCCCATACCGCCGCTGTCCAGAGCGAAGCGACTCGCCTGGCTATTGCGCGAGCGAGGTTCCGCTGCGCGTGGCCGGCGCGCTGCGCACCACCGCGCGCACCACGTCCGCCATCAGCCGCTGCCGCACCGGGATCGACTGGCGCGTATTGGCGATCATCACCGCCACGGCATAGGTGCGGCCATCGGGCGCGGTCAGGATGCCGACATCGTTGTAGCCGGTGGCAAGCGAACCCAGTTCCTGCCCGGTGCCGGTCTTGTGGGCCAGCGCCCAATCCGGCCCGAGCCCGGCGCGCATCCGCTGCGGCCCGGTGCGGCTGGCGGCCATCAGCGAGGTCAGCAGCGCGGTCGAAGACGGCGTCAGCAATTGACCCTGGCGCAACTGCGCCAGCGCATGGGTGATGCCTTCGGGCGATGCGCCGTCATAGGGATCGTCCAGATAACGCTGCAGCGCCGCCGCGCGCACCTCGTAGCTGAGCTTCGACCGCGCTTCGAGGAAGCCCTGGGTGCCGGCCCATTCCGGTTTCCAGTCAAGCCCGGCGATACGGGCCTGCAGCTTGCCCTCCCCCGGGCCGAAGCTGATTCCGGACAGGCCCTTGCGCGCCAGGAAGGCGCGGATCGCATCCGGGCCGCCGACCTTGCGCAGCAGCATGTCGTTGCAGGCATTGTCGCTCTGCGTCATCGCGCCTTCCAGCAACCGCCGCAGCGTGGTGCGATAGCCATCGCCCGTCACGAACTGGCGGATCGGCGCATGGAACACGGCCAAATCGGCGCGGCGCACCAGGATCGGATCGTCGAGCGAAAGCACGCCGCGATCGACTGCATCCATGAAGGTCAGCGCCACCCAGAGCTTGCTCACGCTCTGTTGCGGGAAGGCGGCGTTGCCATTGAACGAGATCACCCAGCCAGCCTGGATATCGCGCACCGCGATGCCGGCCTTGCCATCGAACCCGCGTCCGAGTGCGGTGACCGCGCTCACCAGATCATAGGGCGGCCGCGGCGTGGCGCCAGGCGGCACCACTGGCGGCACGGTCCGCCGCACGGGCGCGACCGCGGCCGGCCGCGGCGGCGGCGCAGCGGCCGTTTCCACGGCTGGCGGCACGCAGCCAACCAATAGCGAAGCCGCCCCGAAGATGGCGGCCGTCGCCGCCCTGCGCCCTGCCCCTGTCATGTCGCCCGCCCGTGCCTGATGCCCATGGCAATCTTAATGGAGCGGCGCGCCTGAAGGACAGCTTGCCCGGACTCGGCTGATCCCCGCGATCGACTCGGCTGGTCGCAAGTCGCGGGCGGGCGGGCGCTTATCCCGCCGACAGCAGCATTTGCGCCCGCGCCAGCACCGGATCGCGCCCGGCCCGCAGATCGGCCAGCGCAGGCGTGATCGGATCGGTGGGGACGACCCCGACCCCTTCGATCCGCTTGCCGCCCGGCGTGCGGACGTCGGCCTCCGCGATCGACAGCAGCCCGCCATCGGGCAGGTCGATCCGCACCGCGCCGGTCAGCGCGCCCGCCGTACGCTCGCCCACCACCGGCCCCCGCCCGGCCTCTCCGACCAGTGCGGCCAGCGCCTCCGCCGCACTGGCGCTGCGCGGACCGACCAGCAGCGCCAGCGGCCCGGTCCACGCACGGCGGCCCGCGCTCAGGATCGGAACGTCCAGCGATCGTCGGCGCTCGATGCGGCGCAGCAGCGTGCGTTTTTCAGCGAAGAACCGGCCTGCCACGCGCGCGCCCTCGATCGCGCCGCCGCCGCCATTCTCGCGCAGGTCCAGAATCACGGCGCGGGGCGCGGCGGCTTCGATCTCGCGGCCGATCCAACGCGCATCGCCATCATCGAACGCGTCGAGCCGAAGCAGCAGGATGCCGCCCGCCAGCAGGCGCGTCGCGCGCGGCGGATCGGTCGCCAAGGGCTCGGCGGTAACGCGCACCGATCGCGTGCGGCCGTCATCGTCCCGCAGCGCCAGGATCACGGCCTCGCCCGGCATCGGATGCCAATCGGTATCGGGCGGCCGGCTACCGACTGCCAGCAGCACCCAGCCGATCTCCACACCCGCGCGCGCGGCCGGTCCGCCCGGGCGGACCGCGAAGATCCGCCAGCCATCGGCGCTCTCGGCCGTCGCGATACCGAAGCCCGCCGTCTCACCGCCGTCTTCGCGTTGTTCGTCATAGCTGCGCGCCGCCGGCGACTGCGCATAGACATGGCTGTCGCCGATCAGCGCCAGCATGCGGTTGACGATCCGGTAGAAGCCCGTCTCGTCCGGGGCAGCCAGCGCCTGCGGACGGAACCGCGCGGCCGCCGCCGCCCAATCGACTCTGTTCAACTCCGGATCCCAATAATCGCGGGCGATCCTTCGCCAGATCGCATCGAACACCGCGCCGCGATCGGCGGCCGCGACAGCCCATAGCGGAGTGGCGACCAGCCCACCCAGCAGCGCACGACGGCTCAGGATCGGCATGACAGGATGATTTCGGGCGGCATCCGGCGGATCTCGATCCGGTCGCAACGGTCGAGCCGATCGCGCCCGATCGTCAACGCGGGCCAGGCAGACTGCGGCGACGCCGCGCGTCCGCGCACCGCGATATCGTCCGCTCGCGGCTTATCGGACGGCAAGCGGTTCTGCCCGCGAAAATCGGCCTGGCGCACGATCGCATGGTCGATGGCGAAGCCCGTGATGTCCACCGGCCGCGCCAATCGCATCATCCGCGCCGGTCGTGCGATGCCGAACGCCTGCGCCGTCATCAGCCCCGGCCCCTCGAACCGCCCGCCCCCGGCGCGCGCCAGCATCGATCCGCTTGCCGCTGTCGCCACCGTCTCTGGCCAGCGCAGCGTGAAGCGCGCGAACAGCGTGCCACCCGCGGTCCGCACCCGCACATATTGTCCGCTCTCGCCCGACGCCTGCAGCGGAAATCGGCGCGCCATTCCCGGTGCGGATTGCGTGGCCCGCACGAAGCGCACCACATCGAACGGCAACAGCATCGGCGCGATCTCACCGTCCGCATCGTCGCAGCAGCGCTTGTCATGCGTGGCGACATGCGCCTGCATGCGCCGCCCGAGAATGTGGACCTGCGCCGGCCCGCTGCGCCCCTGGACCTCGATCCGCCCGACCACCGCCTCCAGCCGATCCGGAAGCGCGATGCCGGTCCGTGCGGCCGCATCGGGGTTCAGCTGGATGACGTCCTGCGCGGCGGGATCGACTCGCAGGCGCAGCTTCTGGCCGCCGATCTCGGCGATGATGAACGGGGCATCCATGTCGATCATGATCTCGCCTGCGGTAGGCGACGGGCGGGAGGCCGCCGGCGCGGCCGCGGCCAGCCCTGCGATCGCCAGCGCGATCAGCCTAGTCGAGCGCTGCCACCACATCCCGGGCGAAGCGCGCGATGTCGAAGCCGGTTCCGCCGATCGGATCGAAACCGCGACGGATCACGATCAGGTCGCGCGCCGGCACGATCATCACATATTGACCGCGATTCCCATTCATCGCGTAGGTGCCCGCCGGCAGCCCCTGGTCCGGACCGAACAGCCAGAAGAAGGCGCCATAGCCTTCGCGCCCCGCCGGCGGCTGCGCGGGCGCCGCCGTGCTCACGAACCGCGTCCAATCCACCGGCAGCAAGCGCTCCCCCGCCCACATCCCGTTGGCACGATAGAGCAGCGCCAGTCGCGCCAGGTCACGGGCCGTGGTCCATATCTGGCTGGAAAGGATCGGGGTTCCGCGCCAATCGGTGCCGGCAAAGGTGCGGGTCATTCCCAGCCGGGCGAACAGCTCGGCCTGCGGAAAGCCCGGCGCGCGATCGCCGAGGCGCACCTCCAGCGCCCGCACCGCCAGCAGCGTATCATTGTTGGCATAGTTCCAGCGCGTTCCCGGCGCTGCTTCCAGCGGCAACGTGCCGGCTTTTTCGGCGACCGCGCTGCCCCCGAAATAGATGTCGTCGGATCGGTTGCCCGGCCCCTCGCTGTAAAGGCCGCTCGCCATGTGCATCAGATGGCGGATCCGGATCGCGCCGCGCGGATCGCCCGGCCCCCATTCGGGAATGCCGACCGGATCGTCGACCGACAGGATGCCGAGCTGCGCCGCACGACCGATCAGCGTGGCAGCGATGCTCTTGCCGACCGACCATGTCCGCTGCGGCGTGTGGCGGTCATATCCTGCGCGATATTGCTCGGCGACGATATGATCGCCTTTCAGCACCAGCACCGCGCTCGTCCGCGCATCTGCGCCATAGTCGGCACCGAACGCCAGCTTCACCCTCGCATCCAGCGTCGCCCGCCGGGCAGGTGGCAGCATGGCGGTGGCACCATTGTCCCCCATCGGCCAGGCGCGTGCATCATGCAGTGGCAGCGGCGCGATCGTCGGCAGCATCGAGTCATTGGCCGCGCCGGCCGGTGCCAGCACACAGCCGAAGCCGCCGCGCCGCGCCGCGATCCGCGCCGGCATCGCGTCCGCAAAGGCTACGCGCACAGTCTGCCCGGCCCGATCAATGCGTGCCGGCAGCGCGTCGACCAGCGGCTGCATCGCAGGATAGGCGCCAGCCAGATCGTCCCGCCCGATCGCCGCCTCACTCTGCCCTGCCACGAACAGGCCGTTGCACAGGAACAACGCCTTGTATCCGGCAGCGATCGCGCGATCGTGGACCGTCGGCTCCGCCGCCTGGGCTGTGCCGGAGACCAGCGCGAGGATGAGGGCAAGGCGACGCATCATGCCGCTGGCATAGCGTCGCCCAGGCTTCAGTCCAGCCGCGTGACCGATACGTTCTGCGCGTTCATCATCGACCCGCCGAAGACGGTCATGAACGCGATGTCGGTCGCGTCACGGCCGACCGCGATTCGCACCAGCCCCTCGATCGGCGCCAGCTTGGTGGCATCGACCAGGTGCCAGCCGCCGACGCCGTCGGCATCCGCCAGCCAGACTTCGACCACCGCGTGGAAATCCGGCGGATCGAGCTGCCAGGCATAGGCGGACACGAGCCGCGCCGGGATCCCCGAAGCCCGTACGAAAGACGCCAGCAGGTGCGCGAAATCGCGGCACACGCCCTGACGCTGGACGAAAGTCCGCGCGGCGCTCGTTTCCTCGTCGCTCGATCCGGGCACGTAATCGAGATGATCGTGGATCCAGTCCGCCATCGCGGCCACCCGCGGGCCGCCGTCGAGCTCGCCGAACTCGCGGTCGACGAACGTCTCCAGCCTGTCCGCCTCGCAATAGCGGCTCGGCCACAGATAGGGCAGCGCCTCTGCCGGCAGATTGAGCCGGGAGACACGCGCCAGCGCATGGAGATCGGGAGCGACCCGATCGACATCGAACACGCCGCGATAATTGGCGACGAAGTGGCCCTCGGCAATCATCATGGTGCGCCGACCAAGGCCATCTTCCCCGGTGGTCGGCACCAGCGGGCCGACGCCGTCGATGGTCAGCATGTCGTCGATCAGGATCTGGTCGTGCATCGGCACGGCTTCGATCATCAACATCGTCTCCACCGGCTCGGCCATGTTGTAGTCGAGCGTGGCGTCGATTTGCAGACGCATGGAATTCCCCCGTTTTGAATGTGGCCGCTGAACAGGCGGCGGACCGGCAGGTTCCGGCAGCAGGTGCGGCTTTGTAAAAAAGGCTCGCCAAACTTGCCGACTCCTTCGATAGCCCAGCGTCGATGACCGACCCTGCCGCCCTGATCGCCGACCTTGGCCAGCGTGCGCGTACTGCCGCCGCGCTGCTGGCGCGGGCGCCGACCGCCACCAAGTCGGCCGCGTTGCGCGCCGCCGCCCGGCGGATCCGCGCGGATGCCGACTCGATCCTGGCCGCCAACACCGCCGACCTGGCCGCCGCTGGGCAGGCCGACCTTTCGCCGGCGCTGCTCGATCGCCTGAAGCTGGATCCGGACCGGGTGGAAGGAATCGCGACCGGGATCGAGGCCGTCGCCGCGCTCGATGATCCGGTCGGCCGCCTGATCGATCGTAGCGAACGGCCGAACGGGCTGGTGCTGGAACGCGTGCGCGTGCCGCTTGGCGTGATTGGGATCATCTACGAAAGCCGGCCGAACGTGACCGCCGATGCCGGCGCACTGGCGCTGATGGCAGGCAATGCCGCCATCCTGCGCGGCGGATCGGAAGCCGCGCGATCCTCCGCCGCGATCCATCGCGCGATGGTGGCTGGCGTGATCGAGGCCGGCTTGCCCGCCGATGCCATCCAGCTCGTGAGCACGACCGACCGTGCGGCGGTCGGCGCGATGCTGTCGGCGGCCGGGCTGATCGACATCATCGTGCCGCGCGGCGGCAAGGGGCTGGTCGCGCGCGTGCAGGCGGAAGCGCGGGTGCCGGTGCTGGCGCATCTCGACGGGATCAACCACCTCTATATCGACGGCGCCGCCGATCCGGCGATGGCGCGCGGACTGGCGCTGAACAGCAAGCTGCGCCGCACCGGCGTCTGCGGCGCGACCGAGACGATCCTGATCGATCGCGCTTTTCCGGACCCCGCCCCGTTGCTGACCGCGCTGATCGATGCCGGATGTGAACTGCGCGGCAGCGATACGATCCGCGCGCTCGATCCGCGCGTCGTCGCGGCGCAGCCGGAAGATTGGGATACCGAATATCTCGATGCGATCTGCGCGGTCGCGCATGTCGATGGCGTCACCGGCGCGATCGCCCATATCGCGGCTCACGGTTCGCATCACACTGACGCGATCGTCACTGACGACATGGCCACGTCGGCACGTTTCCTGGCCGAAGTCGATTCCGCGATCGTGATCCACAATGCCTCCACCCAGTTCGCCGATGGCGGCGAGTTCGGTCTGGGTGCCGAAATCGGCATCTCGACCGGCCGGCTGCACGCGCGTGGCCCGGTCGCGCTCGAAGGTCTGACGACCTACAAGTGGATCGTGCACGGCAGCGGCCAGGCGCGCCCTTGAATCGAGTGTATACAAACGATACGTTGCTCCAATGAGCAAGTCTGCCGTCATCACCGCCCGGCTTGATGCCGAGACGCTCGCCAAGGTTGACCGGATCGCGGAAGCGCAGGGGCGAAGCCGCTCGTGGTTTGTCGCGCAGGCTGTTCGCGAAGTCGCTGAGCGAGAGGCTGACTTCATCGCTTTCGTGCAGGTGGGAATAGATGAGGCCGACCGTGGCGCCCTGATCGCTCACGACGTGGTGATGGCCGAGCTCGACGAGATGATCGCCCGTCAGAAGGTACGATGCCGGAGCTGAGCTGGACACCGGCGGCCCTGGCGGACCTTCGCAGGATCAACGACTGGCTCAATCGCGAGGCGTCACCTGAAATCGCGCTGCGGACGTTGACGGCGATCAAGGTGCGGAACGGTCAGCTGGCTGAATTTCCGCTATCGGGTCGTGCCATTCCCAACCATGGATTTCGCGTGCTGCCGATTCTGGGAACACGCCATCTCCTCGCCTATCGGTTCGATGGCGGAGCAGTCGACATCATCCGTGTCTATCAGGAACGCCAGAATTGGCGCGATTCAGCGTGACCGCCACCGGGCTCCTTGGTGGATCCTTCAATCCTGCCCATGGCGGGCATCGCGCGATCAGCCTGTTCGCGATCCGCGCGCTCGGGCTGGACGAGATGTGGTGGCTAGTCTCGCCCGGCAATCCATTGAAGCCGGCCGCCGGGATGGCACCGCTGCCCGCCCGGCTGGCATCGGCAGGTCGCGCCGCCCGGCGCGCGCCGATCGTGCCGACCGCGATCGAAGCGAGGCTGGGCACCCGCTTCACCGTGGATACGATCGCTGCGCTCGTCCGCCGCTATCCGCGCAGGCGCTTCATCTGGGTGATGGGGGCGGACAATCTGGCCCAGTTCCACCGCTGGCGGGATTGGCGGCGGATCGCGCGACTCGTCCCCATTGCCGTCATCGCGCGGCCGGGTTATGATGCGAGGGCCCAGCGCAGTATCGCGATGGGCTGGCTGCGGCGCGATGTCCGGCCCGCACGTCAGGCGCTTGACTGGACGCTGTGGAGTCCGCCGGCGATCGTGCTGCTGCGTTTCCGCCCCGATCCCCGCTCGGCCACCGCGCTGCGTCTGCGCGATCCGCTTTGGCACCAGCATATCCACCCGAAGGCTCCACGCGACCGGTTGTCGCGCCGGCCAGTCACCTAGGAGGTCAATTGCCCGCATCCCCCGCACGACCCGCCCCCGGATCCGACGACAGCGTCGACGCGCTCCACAAGCTGGTCCTGGCATCGCTCGACGACGATCAGGCCGTCGAAACCGTTACGATCCCGCTCGCCGGCAAGTCCAGCATCGCCGATCATATGGTGATCGCCAGCGGCCGATCGACCCGCCAGGTCGCATCGATGGCCAACAAGCTGGCCGATCGGATCAAGGCCGAAACCGGCCGCATCGCGCGGATCGAGGGGTTGCCCGCGGCGGATTGGGTGCTGATCGATGCGGGCGACGTGATCGTCCATCTGTTCCGCCCCGAAGTGCGCAGCTTCTACAATCTGGAACGGATGTGGGCATTCGGCGAAGCGCCGGACCCGGCCGCCGTGCGCCCGAACTGATCGCTTGCTGCTGCACATCGTGGCGCGCGGGCGGATCGGCCGCTCGCCCGAGGCGGATCTGGTGGATCGCTATCTGAAGCGTATCGCCTGGCCGGTGAAGCAGACCGAGCTGCCTGATACCGGCGGACGCATTCCCGCGATCGGCCCAGCCACGCGGATCGTTGCGCTGGACGAAACCGGCGAGCAGATGCCGTCGATGAAGCTGGCCGAGACGCTGGGGCGTTGGCGCGACGACGGCGTGCGCGAAGCGCGCTTCCTGCTGGGGGCGGCCGATGGCCATGGCCAGGCCGATCGCGAGGGTGCCGATCTGCTGCTGGCGTTCGGCCGCGCCACCTGGCCGCATCTGCTGGCACGCGCGATGCTGGCCGAACAATTGTGGCGCGCAACCAGCATCCTCGCCAACCATCCCTATCACCGCGAGGGATGATGCGCGGCGCGATCGCCATCGCCGGATTGGCCGCCCTGATCGGGGGCGGCGCGATCGCGCAGACCATCCAGGAAGAAGCCGCCGCGCTGCTGTCTGCGCGACGTGAAGCCGAGGCGGCGGCGCGCCGATCGGCGCGTTTCGAGGCCGAAGCGGTGCGCGCGACTACAGAAGCCGCCCGTGCGCGCGCCGCGGAGGCCGCGGTCGCGGCACGGATCCAGGCGGCGGAGGCCGATATCGAGGCCGCGCAGTCGCGGATCGATCTGGTCGAGAGGCTGCGCGCACGCCAGCGGGCCCGGCTCGCCGCCAAGCAGGAACCTGTCGTCCGACTGGCCGCCGCGCTGCAGACCATGGCGCGGCGACCGCCTGCGCTGGCTATCGTGCAGCCCGGATCGCTCGCCGATCTCGCCCATGTCCGCGCACTGCTGGCGACGACGATGCCGCGGGTCCGCGCGCGCACCGCATCTCTGCGTGCCGAAGTGGCGCAGGGCGATCGCCTGCGCGCGCAGGCCGATGCCGCCGCCGCCACGCTGGTTGCCGGGCAGCAACGGCTGAAGGATCAGCGCGACGCGCTCGCCGCACTGGAGGCGCGCCATCGCACCCGATCGGCGGCGCTCGGCGAATCCGCGATTTTGGAATCCGATCGTGCGCTGGCGCTGGGTGAGGATGCGCGCGACATCGCCGATCTGATGGCCGATCTGGGCGAACAGGCGCAGGTGCGCGCCCGGCTGGCGGGACTGCCAGGGCCGGTGCTGCGCCCGCCGGTACCGGGCAGTGCCGCGACGCCCCCGCCCGATGCCGTGGCCGCGGCCGGCGGATCGCGGCGCTACCGCCTGCCGGTCGTCGGCCGGGTGGTGACGGGGCTGGGCGAAGTATCGGAGAGCGGCGCGCGCGCGCGCGGCCTGACGATCGCGGCGGCCGCCAATGCCCAGGTCGTGGCGCCGGCCGGCGGCCGCATCTCGTTCGCGGGGCCGTTCCGCGGCTATGGCCGGATCGCGATCCTGGATCATGGTGGCGGCTGGACGAGCGTCGTTACCGGGCTGGAGACATTGTCGGTCCGCGTCGGCGAAAGCGTGGATGCCGGCAGCCCGCTCGGTCGCGCCGGACCGGGCCGGCCGCAGGTCACGGTCGAGCTGCGTCGCGGCAACCGCCCGGTTGATATTGCGCGGCTGGTATCGGGATGAGCCGAAATGCCGACAGCGCCCCTTTTGCGCGCCGCCCCGAAACACGATATCCTGCTGAACAGCCTTCCAGCGAAAGACCGGAATCGATGGCCAAGTCCCTCCTGCGTCCCTTCCTCTATGTCGCGACCGGCTTTGCCGCCGGCGCCGCCGTCAGCGCGGTGGCCGCGGTCGATGTGGAGACCTATCGCGAGCTCGATCAGTTCATGAGCGTGTTCGAGCGGGTCCGTTCCGAATATGTCGACAAGGTCGATGACAAGACGCTGATGAAGGGCGCGATCGACGGGATGCTCGCCAGCCTCGATCCGCACAGCAGCTATCTCGACGCGCGCGACTTCACCAACCTGCGCACGCAGACCGACGGCGAGTATGGCGGTCTTGGCCTTACCGTCAGCCAGGAAGACGGCGCGGTGAAGGTGATCGCGCCGACCGAAGATACGCCGGCGGCCCGTGCTGGCATCAAGGCGGGCGATTTCATCACCCATATCGATGGCAACCTGATCTTCGGCGGCACGCTGGACGAAGCGGTCGACAAGATGCGTGGCCGCCCCGGCACCGCGATCAAACTCACCATCGTGCGCCCCGGCCGCGACAAGCCGTTCGACGTCACGCTGAAGCGCGAGATCATCGTGCTGAAGCCGGTGAAGTGGGAGGTCAAGAACCGCGTCGGCATCGTCAACATCAACACCTTCAACAAGCAGACCGGAGAGGCGGTGCGCGCCGCGCTGCTGGGCATCGACAAGCAGTTGGCGGGCGCGGGCGCCAAGCCGCTCGGCTATATCGTAGATCTGCGCTCGAACCCGGGCGGCCTGCTGGACCAGTCGATCGAGGTGGCGGATGCCTTCCTCGAGCGCGGCGAAGTGGTGTCGCAGCGTGGGCGCGAGAAGGGCGATATCGAACGCTATTACGCCAAGCCTGGCGATCTGGCGCATGGCTTGCCGGTGATCGTGCTGGTCGACGCGGGCTCGGCCTCCGCGGCCGAGATCGTGGCCGGCGCGCTGCAGGATCATCGCCGTGCGCTCGTGATGGGCGAGCGCAGCTTCGGCAAGGGCTCGGTCCAGACGCTGCTGCCGCTGACCGAGGAGACCGCGCTGCGGCTGACAACCGCGCGCTATTACACGCCGTCCGGCCGGTCGGTGCAGGAAGGCGGCATCGATCCGGACATCCTGGTGCCGCAGCTCAGCGATCCGGACTACAAGGATCGCCCGCGGCTGCGCGAGGCGGATCTGCGCCGCCATCTGATCAACGAGGCCAAGGTCGACGACAAGGTGCTCGAGGATGACGGCAAGCCCGATCCGCGCTTCGCCGCGACCGCCGACCAGCTGAAGAAGCAGGGCGTGGAGGACTATCAGCTCGATTATGCGCTGAAGGCGATCCAGCGGATCGGCACGCCGGCCGCGCAGGCCGCGATCGCCGCCGCCAGTGCCGGTGCCGGCGGCGGCAAGACCGCCTCGCGCCGCTGATCCTCTCCCGCCGCCCCGACCTGATCGGGGCGGCGGCCATGCATCGGACCGCCATGACCCCGTTCGCCAAGGCGCGCCTGATCGCGCTCCTCCTGCCCGCCGCGCTGATGGCGGGCGCGCTCGGATCGCAATATCTGGGCGGACTCTACCCGTGCGAAATGTGCCACTGGCAGCGCTGGCCGCACTATGCGGCGATCGTCATCGCAGCTTTGGCCTTCGTGCTGCGGTCCGTCGCGCGGCCACTGGTGCTGCTGGCGGCGCTCGCGATCCTGGCGAGCGGACTGATCGGCGCGTTCCACGCCGGGGTCGAATATGGCTGGTGGGAAGGGCTGACCCGCTGTTCGACGCTCAGCCAGGGCGGTTCGCTGGCCGATATACTGGCCACGCCGCTGGTCCGCTGCGATGCGCCACAATGGGCGCTGGCGGGGATTTCGCTTGCCGGGTGGAACGCGCTCTTTTCGATCGGCGGCTTCGTCGCCATAGTGATGCTATGGCTCAAGCATCCCCGATCCCGATAAGCGACGCCGAACGCGCGGCGATGCTGCGCGTCGATCAGGCGGGCGAATATGGCGCGACCCGCATCTATGCCGGGCAGCTGGCGGTCATGGGCAGCCGCAGCCCCGCTGCGCGGATCATTGCCGGCATGGCTGCCCAGGAGGAACGCCATCGCGTCCGTTTCGATCGGATGATCGCCGAACGCGGGGTGCGGCCAACACTGCTGCAGCCGTTGTGGAACGTGGCGGGCTATGCGCTGGGCGCCGGCACCGCGCTGATCGGTCCGGATGCGGCGATGGCCTGCACGGCCGCGATCGAGACCGAGATCGATCGGCATTATGGCGCGCAGTTGGTCGAGCTCGGTGACAGCGATCCCGAACTGGGCGCCGTGATCGAAGAGTTCCGGGCTGAGGAAGTGGAGCATCGCGATACCGCGATCGCGCACGGCGCCGAACGCGCGCCGGGCTATCCGCTGATGTCGGCGATGATTCGGCTTGGCTGCCGGGCGGCGATTGCGGTCAGCAAACGAATCTGAAGGCACCGGGATGATCGTTCAGGCGTTGGCCATGCGACAGGAAACAGGATCAGGCTCATGAAGATCGCTCTTTTCGCCGCCGCCGTTACGATGATTGCCGGCGGGTTTGCTTTGCCAGCTTCGGCCGATGCCCAGCGGCCTGAACGTATCTTGCGCATCTTCGGCAACGATCCCTGCCCCGAAAACGAAATCTGCGTGCGTGCACCGGAAACCGAGCGCTATCGCGATCCACTGCGTGAAAACGCCCCGGCCCAGCCACAGGCTGTGCTGAACCAGAAGGCGGTCAATGCGATGGATCGCGAGGGACAGGTCCAGACCGGCATTGACAGCTGCTCGCCTTCCGGCGCGGGCGGGCAGACCGGCTGTTATCGCCAGCGGTTGCGCAACGCGCGCGAGGAAGACCGCCAGAACGGCAAGCCCGCCAACATCGAATTCTGATCGCCGGGCCCGGTCGTTCACGTCCGGGTCAGCCGCGGCAGCGCGTGGTCGGCAGACATGACCGCCGACACGACAAGGGATCGCGCCTGATGCTCGCCACCGCTTTCGCCAGCCTGTTGATGCTGGCCCCGCCGATCGCGGCGCAGACCGCCACCCCGCCCGAACGCGTCGCTACCCTGCTCGTATTTGGTGAGGACGCGTGCCCGAAGGGGGATGACGACGAGATCATCGTCTGTGCGCGCCTTCCCGAGAATGAGCGGTACCGCGTGCCGAAGCGCTTTCGCGAGAAGAAGGCGGATCGCGGAGGCCAGAGCTGGGCGAACACTGCGCGCGAGCTGGAATGGGTCGGCCGGTCCGGCCTGCCCAACAGCTGTTCGGTCAACGGATCGAACGGGCAGACCGGCTGCTTCCAGCAATTCATGCGGATGGCCCGCGAGGAACGCGAGCAGGCGAAGCGCGAAGCCGCAGGCGTGCCCTAAGATCCTCCCCGGCGCGGGGAGGAGTCAATCACTTCCCGCCGCCAGCGATCCAGCCATCGACCTGCGCTTCCAGCACGTCGAGCGGCACCGATCCCTGGCCCAGCACGGCATCGTGGAAGCGCGGCAGCGAGAAGCCGGTGCCCAGCGCCTTTTCCGCTTTCGTACGCAGCGCGCGGATCTTGAGTTCGCCCAGCTTGTAGGCCAGCGCCTGGCCCGGCCAGCTGATATAGCGGTTGACCTCGGCATCGATATTGGCGGCCGACAAGGCCGAATTGTCGGTCATGAAGGCGACTGCCTGTTCTTTGGTCCAGCCCTTTGCGTGCAGTCCGGTATCGACGACCAGGCGGCAGGCGCGCCACATCTCGTACGACAGGCGGCCCATATTCTTCTCGGGCGTGTCGTAGATGCCCATCTCGATCCCCAACCGCTCCGAATAGAGCCCCCAGCCTTCGACGAACGCCGTGAAGAAGGCGGCGTGCTTGCGGAAGTCGGGCAGCTCCAGCTCCTGCTGCAGCGCTAGCTGGTGGTGATGGCCGGGCACCGCCTCATGCACCGTCAGCGCGGGCAGCTCCCATAGCGGACGCTGATCGAGCTTTGAGGTATTCACATAATAGAAGCCGGCGATGCCGCTGGCCGCAGATCCGGGCATGTAATAGGCCGTCGTCGTCCCTTCCGCGGTTTCGGCCGGGATCTCCTTCACACCATAAGGCAGCCGCGGCAGCCGGCCGAACAGGCTGGGCATCTTGCCATCGATGATCTTGGCCATGCGTGACGCCGCCGACATCAGTTCCTCGGGCGTCTTGGCGTAATATTTGGGATCGGTCCGCAGTGTCTGGATGAACGCCTCGCGGGTTGGATAACCCGCCTTCTTCGACACCGCCTCCATCTCGGCGCGGATCCGCTTCACTTCGGACAGGCCGAGCTGGTGGATCTGGTCGGGCGTCATGTCGGTCGTCGTCTCGACGCGGACACGGTAGGCGTAATAATCCTTGCCCTGCGGCAGCGCGGAGACCCCCACCGTCTTGCGGCATTTCGGCAGGTAATCGTCGCGGAAATAATCGGCGAGCTTGGTGAATTCCGGGTTGATGGTGGTGCTGACCAAGGTGCCGGCACGGGACTGCATCGCGCGCCAGTCGGCATCGCTCATGTCGCCCGGTTTGGCGCGGGTGAACGGCTCGTAGAGCCGCGACTTGGTCGGATCCGCCACCACCACGCCCCGCACCGATTTCTCGAGCCCTCCGAGCGTCACGCACGGCAGCACGTAGCCGCCGGCCACCGCCTGCTTTGTGATCTTCAGCGATTCGGCGTTGACCGCCGGATATTGCGCCAGCCGCTTCAGGTAGCTCTCATAATCAGCGCGGGTGCGGAACGGCAGCCCATCCGCCATGCCGGCGAACTGCTGCGGCCAGCTGGAATAGGTGGTGAACAGCATCACCCGCTGCGGATAGCGATTGCCCTCCGCCCACTCGGCCAGGCTGCGGCGCAGGATCGCCTTGTTGGTGCGATCGGCCGGCGACAACCCGGCATCGGGAATGGCATCGAGCCGCTTGACGAACTCGTTGGCCTTCGCGGCCTCAGCATCGCGCGCCGCCAGCGAGGGATCGGGCACCTTGTCGTCGTAGCGCCGCTCGCCGAGCGACGTGGCATAGACCGGGTTCGCCTGCAGGAAGAACTGCCAGCTTTCGTCGATCACCGTCTTCAGATCGTCGGCGGGTGCGGCCGCCACCGGTGAAGCAAGCGCCAGCGCAAGCGCGAAGAAGCTGATTCGCATCCTGAATGTCCCCCCTGTGTCGGCCGCGACTATCGGGTGCGCGGCGCGACTTGCCAAGCCGGGCCGCGGGCTTCCTTCAGCAACGTCATGATCTCGATCAAGCGGGGGGACACATATCGCCGCGATGCGTTGGGTCGCTGAACAGCCGGCCGATCCGCGCCTGCAGGAGATCAGAGATGACCGACGAAACCCGCAACCCCGGCAACGGCGGCGAAACCCATCAGCAGGCGAGCGGCGACGCCGCAGTGCTGACCACCAATCACGGCGTGCCGATCAGCGACAACCAGAACAGCCTGAAATCCGGCGCGCGCGGGCCGACGCTGCTCGAGGATTTCGTGCTGCGCGAGAAGATCTTCCACTTCGATCACGAGCGCATTCCGGAGCGGATCGTCCATGCTCGCGGATCGGGCGCGCACGGCTATTTCGAGGCGACCGACGATATCAGCGATCTGTCGAAGGCTGCCGTCTTCACCAAGGGCGAGAAGACCGAGGTGTTCGTGCGCTTCTCCACCGTGGCGGGCGGCGCAGGGTCGGTGGATACGCCGCGCGACGTGCGTGGCTTCGCGGTGAAATTCTACACCCGCGAAGGCAATTGGGATCTCGTCGGCAACAATATCCCGGTGTTCTTCATCCAGGATGCGATCAAGTTCCCCGATCTCGTCCATTCGGTGAAGATGGAGGCCGACCGAGCCTATCCGCAGGCCGGCAGCGCGCATGATACCTTCTGGGATTGGGCATCACTGATGCCGGAGACCACGCACATGCTGATGTGGGCGATGTCCGATCGCACGTTGCCGCGTTCGCTGCGGATGATGGAAGGGTTCGGCGTCCACACCTTCAAGCTGGTCAACGAAGCGGGCGACGCCAGCTTCGTGAAATTCCACTGGCGCCCCAAGCTCGGCATCCAGTCGACGATCTGGGACGAGGCGCTGAAGCTGCAGGCCGCGGACAACGACTATCATCGCCGCGATCTGTGGGAAGCGATCGACAGTGGCGATTTCCCCGAGTGGGAATTGGCGATCCAGGTGTTCGACGAGGCGTTCGCCGAAGCGCAGCCTTATGACGTGCTGGATGCCACGAAGCTGATCCCGGAGGAGGACGTTCCTCTCCGCGTCATCGGCCGGCTGGTGCTCGATCGCAATCCGGACAATTTCTTCGCCGAGACCGAGCAGGTCGCCTTCCTGCCGACCAACATCGTGCCCGGCATCGATTTCTCCAACGATCCGCTGCTGCAGGGCCGGCTGTTCAGCTACATGGACACGCAGAAGTCGCGGCTGGGCACCACCAACTTCCACCAGATCCCGATCAATGCGCCGCGCTGCCCGATGCATAATTTCCAGCGTGACGGGCTGATGCAGACCCAGGTGCCCAAGGGCCGCGCCAATTACGAGCCGAACAGCCTGGCCGAGCATGGCGAGGAAGGCGGCCCGCGCGAAAGCCCGTCACGCGGCTTCGCGACCGTCAATGCGGCCACCGGCGCGGACGAGCAGGGTGACAAACTGCGCATCCGGGCGGAACGGTTCGCCGATCACTACAGCCAGGCGCGGCTGTTCTTCCGGTCGCAGACGCCGAGCGAACAGGCGCACATCGCGTCGTCCTTCGTGTTCGAGCTGTCGAAGGTCGGCCTGCTGGATCAGGTGCCGCCGCGGATGCTGGCAAATCTGCGCAACGTGGACGAGGATCTGGCACAGCGCGTCGCGGACGGGCTCGCGCTGGAGCTCCCTGCCAAGGCCAAAGCCGCGCTCGAGCCGGTGGACATGCCGCCGTCCGATGCGCTGTCGATCCACAAGAAGATGAAGGCCACGCTGGAGGGCCGCGCGGTCGGCATCCTGATCGCCGATGGTACCGATGGCGCTGCACTCGACACGCTGGTCGCCGCGATCGACGGCGCCAAGGGCAAGCCGGTCATCATCGCGCCGAAGGTCGGCGGCGCGAAGCTGGCGGATGGATCGATGCGTAAGGCCGACGGCCAGCTGGCGGGCACGCCGTCGCAGCTGTTCGATGCCGTGGCGATCCTGTTATCCGAGGAAGGTTGCCAGGCGCTGCTGAAGGAAGCGGCCGCAGTACAGTTCGCGATGGACGCGTTCGGCCATCTGAAGGCGATCGGTGCCAGCGACGCCGCCCAGCCGCTGCTCGACAAGGCCGGTATTGAGCCGGATGACGGCGTGACCGGGCTGGACGATACGTTCCTGACGGCAGCCGCGCAGCGCTTCTACGATCGTGAGCCCGGCGTCCGTACGCTCGCCTGATCGCAGCCGGGCAGTGTCAGCGCACCCGCGCTGCCGCTGCCCGGCCGGCCAGCCGGTCGACCGCGGCGGCATGGATCGCCGGCGCCGTCGCCAACACGCCGAACATCTCGCCCTTGGTCGAATTGAATCGGAGCGGCTGGCCCTGTGCGTCGGTCACGATCGCCCCGGCCTCCTGCGCAATTAGGGCGGCGGCGGCGATATCCCATTCGTGGCCCCAGCGCAGCGTAGCCAGCAGGTCTGCCTGTCCGGCAGCCACCATTGCCATCCTGAGCGCGATCGAATTCGGCTTGTGCACCGCCACCAGATCAGAGTCCGCCTTGGGCAATCCATCGGCCGGCACGCGGGCACCCGGAAGCACGGTGCGATCGGATGCGGCGATCGCCGCCCCGTTGCGCGTGGCGCCCTGGCCCGCCTGCGCTCGCCACTGTTCCCCCCGCGCCGGAGCATCGAGGACGCCCAGCACTGCGCTGCCACCTTCAACCAGCGCGATCGACACCGCCCAGCCGTCGCGGCCGCGGATATAGTCGCGCGTGCCGTCGATTGGATCGACGACCCAGGCGCGCACCCGCATCAGCCGGTCCGCCGAATTGATCGTCTCCTCCGATAGCCAGCCGGCTTCGGGATCAATCGCGCGCAGCCGTTCGCGCAGCATGACATCCGCTTCCAGGTCGACCTCGCACACCGGATGGCCCGGCAGCTTCTCCCAGCGCCGAAAATCCTGCTGCCAGCGGCCGTGCACCATCCGGCCGACATCGGCCGCGACCGCGCTGACTGCATCGAGAAGCGTTTCAGGCACCGGCGATCGTCATCCCGTCGATCCGGATCGTGGGCACGTCTATCGCGCGGCGGAACACCAGGTCATCGGCCGCTGTCAGCTGCCGGAACATGTCCTTCAGATTGCCGGCAATCGTGATCTCGGCCACCGGCTCGGCCAGCGCGCCGTCGCGGATCACGAAGCCGGATGCGCCGCGGCTATAGTCGCCGGTGACGCCGTTCACGCCCTGTCCGATCAGCTCAGTCACGAACACGCCCAGCCGGATGTCGCTCATCAGCCCCTCGACGCTGACGAGCCCGCGTTCGAGGAACAGGTTGCTGGCCCCCGCGCCCGGGCTGCCGCCGATCCCGCGCGTGGCATGGCCGGTCGGCTCCAGGTGCAGCTGACGGGCGGAGGCCGAATCCATCAGCCACCCGGTCAGCACGCCATCGGCCACGATATCGCGTGGGCCGGTCGGCAGTCCCTCGCCGTCGAACGGACGCGAGCGCAGACCGCGCGGGCGATGTGGATCATCGCTGATCGTGACGCCCTTCGCAAAGATCTGGCTGCCCAGCGCATCGAGCAGGAAACTGGTCTTGCGCGCGATCGCCGATCCCGTGATCGCGCCAACCAGATGGCCAAGCAGCCCGGCGCCAACACGCGGATCGAACAGCACCGGCATCGGCCCGCTGGCCAGCTTGCCGGGGTTCAGCCGGGCGACCGCGCGCTCGCCCGCGCGCTGGCCGACCGTGGCCGGATCCTCGAGATCCGCCTGATGGCGCGCCGAATGATAGGCGTAGTCGCGCTGCATGCCGGCGCCGCTGCCCGCGATCACGCTGGCCGAACAGCCGAAGCCGGTCGTCTCATAGCCGCCGGTGAAACCGTGGCTGGTGCCGATCGCGATCAATGCGTGGTTGGCGCTGGCGCCGGCCCCTTCGCTGTTGGTGACGCCGGCGATGGCGCGCGCCGCATCCTCGGCCGCCAGCGCGCGTTCCTTCAGCGCGGCCGGCTCCGCCGAATGACGGTCGACTAGATCCAGATTAGGGGCCGTGCCGTGCATCAGCCGATCCTGCGGCGCCAGGCCGGACCAGGGATCCTCGGGAGCCTCGCGTGCCATCGCAACGGCGCGCTCCACGAGCACGCCAAGCGCATCGGGCGACAGGTCGGACGACGACACGCTGGCAGAACGCCGGCCGACGAACACGCGCAGGCCTATTTCCTCGCCCTCGGACCGACCAACATCCTCAAGCGCACCAAGCCGGACGGACACCTGCGTCGCGGCATCGCAGGCATAGAGCGCATCGGCGGCATCTGCACCGCTACGCGTGGCGGCAGCGACCAGATCGGCGACGCGGGACTGGGCTTCGGATACGGTCAGCATGGACCTGCACTTAGTGAGCGCCGGTCCTGCATGCCAGCGCGATCAGCCGCTGATGCGCGCGGGCATCACATCGGGCTTCGCGATCACCACAAGGGCGAAAATGACGCCCGGTACCCAACCGATCAGCGTCAGCAGGACTGACACCCAGAAAGCGGGACCCAGGCTCCGCCGGGCGATGTAAACGCCCAGCGGAGGCAGCAGGATGGCCGCGATGATGGCAAGGATCGGCATGTCGCGGCTCCCTCAGGCTTATTCGCCCGCCTTCTTCACGTCGACGGTCGGCAGCTCAACCTTCTCGGTCGTGGTTTCGACCTTCGGCACTTCGATCGTCTCGGTCTTCGTGCCGACGTCGATCGAGCCGACATCCGCATCCACCGACGGAAGATCACCGCCCTTGACCTGCACCTCGGGCAGCGCGCCGCCCTTGCTCCTCAGATCGACGAAGCCCGTGGCGATCGCGGCGATCGCGAGCAGCACGACGACGACGATGATTCCTGCACGCATTGGAATGTCCCTCCTGTTAATGCACGCCCAACGCGAGCTTTCCGAAACGGTTGCATCACTGGAACGATCAACAAGCGGTCGGCTCTGCTTGACGAATCCGCATGCGGCGGTTATCCGCCCCCACTTTCCGGGCAACCCCGATTACCAGGACGAAGACATGTCGCGCATTTGCGAGCTGACCGGCAAGGGCCGTCAGGTGGGCCACAATGTGTCCCACGCCAACAACAAGACCAAGCGGACCTTTCTGCCGAACTTGCAGAATGTGACGCTGATCTCGGACGCGCTGGGCGAAGGCGTCAAGCTGCGCGTCTCCACGCACGGGCTGCGCTCGGTCGAGCATGTCGGCGGGCTGGACAACTGGCTGCTGAAGACATCGGAAGACAAGCTGTCGCTGCGCGCGCGCCGCCTGAAGCGGCAGATCGCCAAGAAGGCCGTCGCCGCCTGATCCGCGCCCGGGCCTGACGGCCCGGACTGCCGAGATCTGATCGCCCGTCCGGCATCGCCGGGCGGGCGTTTCGCGTGTGCGCCCGTCGCGAAGTCTCAATCCAGCGCGAACTTCAGCAGCAACGTGCGCTGGAAGAACAGGAAATTGTCGTCCGACGCGATCCACAGCATCGTGCGCCCGCGCTCGCGGGTGACTGCCATCGCCTCGAGATTGTCGACGATCAGCGGCGGCGCGATCCGTGCGATCCGCTCCGCCGGCACGATCTGCCCCGGCCTGATCCGGGCCGGATCGATTCGCTCGATCACCGCCGACACGCCATCGCGAAGCGATGCGCGCCGGTTTAGGAGCAGCACCTGGCCATCGGGCAGCAGCGCCGCCTCGGTCGGGCGATAGCCTTCGGGCGGCCGATACTCGAAACGGATCGCACGCATCCCTTTGCGGCTGGGATCGCCCGCGAACAGCAGCGCCTCGCGGCCCCCGCGCGGCCCGCGCTTGCCTTCGGCAAAGACCAGGAAACGTCCGTCCGGCAACCGCACGATCGCCTCCGGCCCCGAGTTCGATGACCAGTCCGCCATCTGCGGCGGCGCCGTGCCGCCCTCGCTGGTCGCCAGTCCGGCTCCGTAGCGCCAGATCGCGTTGGCGCCTTCGAACCCTACCCAAAGCCGGCCCGTCGCCCGATCGATCGTCATCGATTCGCTGTCGCGCCCGCCCTTGTAGGTTCGGTCGCCAGGTGTTTCCGGCAGCGGCGACAGGCGTGCATCGCCCGCAAGGCCGCCGGTCGGCACGTCGAACGCGATCACGGTGCCGCGATCGGACAATGTAGTCACGCGCCTCCCCACGATGCTCATCGATGATATGCCGCCCATGTCGGCCTCGCGGCTGGATAGCGACCAGCCGGCGACGAAGGTCAGCCGCCCTACCTGCCGAAGATCGGGTCGATCGCGGTCCAGCGGGACGGGCCGTGCATGGATGATCGGCGCGGGATCGAACCGATGGACGCGCATCGCCCCGCCCAGGGCAAGGAAGACGGCAAGCAGCAGCAGGATCGCAAGATGGCGCACCCGCGCCTCTTAACGTGCCCGCCAGTGCGCGCCAGCACAGCCGCCAAGCTGAACGGCGGCTAACCCGCGCATTCAGCCAGGGCTCACACGAATCATGAAATAAGGCTCTCATGTCGACGAAGGCTGGCCCCTGCCGAGCAGGGAACCGGCACTGACCGGACGGCTTTTGAAGACGGAAAGGAGATTTCGCCATGTTCAAGAAGCTGCTTTCGATCGCCACTGCAGGCTGCGTCGCCGCGGCCGGCATGGCTGCCCTACCCGCTGCCGCGCAGGCGCAGGGCTATTATGACGGCTATTACCAGCAGGCCGGCGACCGTTATCGCGGTGATCGCTACCGTGGTGGCCGGTATCGCGGCGGCGACCGCTATTATGGCGGCCGCGGCTACTATCGTGGCGATCGCGGCTATTACCGCGGCGGGCGCGGCTATTATGGCGATCGCCGCTATTATGGCGGCCGTGGCCGCTGCCGCGACAACGGCACTGGCGGCACCATCATCGGCGCGATTGCGGGCGGTCTGCTCGGCGATGCGGCGGTGGGTCGTCGCGGCGACGATACGGCCGGCGCCATCGTGGGCGCGGGCATCGGCGCCCTCGCCGGTCGCGCGATCGATCGCAACTGCTGATCGATCAGTACCAGCTACGCGTTTCCCGCAGTTGCTTATCCGGGTTCGCGGAGGGCCGGGTTTCCGAAAGGAGGCCCGGCCCTTTTCTTTGCCGGTAGATCACTCGCTCTCGAACAGCCCCGCCAGCTGCTCCACCATCGTGCCGCCCAGCTGCTCGGCATCCATGATCGTCACGGCGCGCTGATAGTATCGCGTCACATCATGCCCGATGCCGATCGCCACCAGTTGCACCGGGGACCTGCTCTCGATCCAGCCGATCACCTGGCGGAGATGGCGTTCGAGGTAGCTGCCGGAATTGACCGACAGCGTCGAATCGTCGACCGGCGCCCCGTCCGATATCACCATCAGCACCTTGCGGTCCTCGGGCCGCGCGATCAGCCGCCCGTGCGCCCAGAGCAGTGCCTCGCCGTCGATATTCTCCTTCAGCAGGCCTTCGCGCATCATCAGGCCGAGATTGCGTCGCGCCCGCCGCCACGGCGCGTCCGCCTGCTTGTAGATGATGTGGCGCAGATCGTTCAGGCGCCCGGGATGCGCGGGCCGCCCTTCCCCCAGCCATTTCTCGCGCGCCTGCCCGCCTTTCCAGGCGCGGGTGGTGAAGCCCAGTATCTCGGTCTTCACCCCGCACCGTTCCAGAGTGCGCGCCATGATGTCGGCCGAGATCGCCGCGATCGAGATCGGGCGGCCGCGCATCGATCCCGAATTGTCGATCAGGAGCGTGACGATCGTATCCTTGAACTCGGTATCGCGCTCGATCTTGTAGCTCAGCGAATGGCCCGGGCTGACGACGACGCGCGCCAGCCGCGCGGCATCCAGCATCCCTTCCTCCTGGTCGAAATCCCAGCTGCGCGACTGTTGCGCCATCAGCCTGCGCTGCAGCCGGTTCGCCAGCTTGGTGACGGCGCCCTGCAAGTGGATCAGCTGCTGGTCGAGATAGGCGCGCAGCCGGTTGAGCTCGTCCTCGTCGCAGAGATCCTCCGCCGCGATCACCTCGTCGAACGCCGTCGTGAAGCTTTTATAGTCGAACTGGGGGGACAGGTCGGCTGGCGGCCGATTGGGCCGGACGGGCATCATGCCCTCGTCGCCTTCGTCGCCGTCCTGGCCATCCATCTCGTCCGACATCTCGTCGTCGGTTTCGCGGCTGTCGCTTTCCTCGTCGCCGCCCTCGGATTCCTCCGAGCGGGCTTCGACCTGGCTGTCGGAACTCCCGCCGTCCTCCTCGTCCTGTGCGCCTTCCTGGCCCTCGTCGGGCTCGTCGCCGTCACTGTCCTCGCTGTCCTGCGGGTCGCTCTCCGGCTGCGCCTCGACATCGATCAGCGCCAGATCCTCCAGCAGCCGGGTCGCGAGTTTCGCAAAGGCGCGCTGGTCGTCCAGCGCCAGCGCCAGCGCGTCGAGATCAGCACCCGCCCGCTCCTCGATCCAGCTGCGCACCAGCGCCAAGCCGGGCTCGGCGGCAGCAGGCGGCAGATCGCCGGTCAGCCTTTCGCGGACCATCAGCCCGATCGCGGTCGAGAGCGGCACTTCCTCCGCGGTGCGCGCGCGCACCAGCGGATCGGATTTCATCCGCATCGCCAGCGAGGCCGAAAGATTATCGCGCACGCCCGCCATCTGGCGCGAACCGATCGCCTCGATCCGCGCCTGCTCGGCCGCATCGAATACCGCGCGCGCGATCGCCTCCGCCGGGGCGCCCCGGGCATGGAGCGCGCCATCATGGTGCCGCAGCCGCAACGCCGCCCCATCCGCAAAGCCACGCGCCTCGGCCACCTGATCGGCCGGCAGCGAGCGCGCCGGCGCAGGCACCTTGATCGATTTGCCGAGAAGCTGCGGCGCATCGGTGGTGAAGCCCAGTTCCAGCTCGGGCTCGCGCGCCATCGCCCGCGCCGCCCCGCCGAGCGAGGCCTTGAAGCGATCGAGAGGTGTCTGCTCAGCCATTTCGAAGATCAGCCAGGTAAGCGACAGACGTCTTCAGCGCCGGCAGATCGAACTGCACGGTATTGAAAATGGTCAGCGCGTCGATGTTCTCATATTCATGGCGCAGCATGTTCCCAAGACCACGGACCTCGGACATGGGCAGGTCGGGCGCAATCAGCGACATCCGCTCAGCCCCAATGCGAATCGCCGCCTCGGTCAGCCGCTGCAGGCATCGTTCAACGGCATCCATGGTCTTGCGGTCGGCCGCGAAAGAGGCCTCGTCGTGATCCCCGAGATAGGCGATCGCCAGATCGATATTGGCGACGATATCCTCGACCCGCCTGAACTCGCGATCAAAAGACAAGCCAGCGATCCCGATCGATCTCTCGCTGGATGGCCGGCTTGCGAGCGGGCTCGCCTACCACATCGACCGTCGCCTCGAGCAAGCTGCCGAGCCGGCCAGCGATCGCCGCAAATGCGAAAGCGCCCACATGCGCAGCGCTATCCAAAGTAATCGCGATATCCACATCGGAAACCGCGTGCTCCTGCCGACGTGCTACCGATCCGAACAGGGATAGGCTGGCGATGCCGAGCTGCCGCAGTTCGCCTTCGTGATCCTTCAATGTCTTGATAACCCTATCGGCGCGCATGATGCCATCCTATGCAATCGACGCCTTTCAACCAACGCCGGCTCAGCCTTTGCTAACCACGCTCTCCGGCAAATCCTTGCCGAACACGCGCTGATAATATTCGGCGACAAGCGAGCGCTCGGCCTCGTCGCACTTGTTGAGGAAGCTCAGCCGGAAGGCGAAGCCGACATCGTCGAAAATCAGCGCATTCTGCGCCCAGCTGATCACCGTGCGGGGGCTCATCACAGTCGAGATATCGCCCGCGATGAATCCGGCGCGGGTCAGGTCCGCCACCTTGACCATGTTGTCGACCAGCTTCTTGCCGTCGGGCTTGTCATACTCGCCACTCTTGGCGAGCACGATCTGCGCCTCGACCGCGGCCGGCAGATAGTTCAGCGTCACCACGATGTTCCAGCGGTCCATCTGGCCCTGGTTGATCTGCTGCGTACCGTGATAAAGTCCGCTGGTATCACCCAGGCCTACCGTATTCGCCGTCGCGAACAGCCGGAAATAGGGGTTCGGCCGGATCACGCGGTTCTGGTCGAGCAAGGTCAGCTTGCCCTCGGTTTCCAGCACCCGCTGGATCACGAACATCACGTCGGGCCGGCCGGCATCATATTCGTCGAACACCAAGGCGGTCGGCGTCTGCAGCGCCCAGGGCAGCAGGCCTTCGCGGAATTCGGTCACCTGCTGGCCGTCGCGCAGCACGATCGCGTCGCGGCCGATCAGATCGATGCGGCTGATGTGCGCATCCAGGTTGATGCGGATGCATGGCCAGTTCAGGCGCGCGGCCACCTGCTCGATGTGCGTCGACTTGCCGGTGCCGTGATAGCCCTGCACCATTACCCGCCGGTTGTGGGCGAAGCCGGCGCAGATCGCCAACGTCGTATCCGGATCGAATACATAGGCGGGGTCGAGATCTGGCACCCGCTCGTCCGCCTCGGAAAAGCCCGGCACTTCCATGTCGCTGTCGATGCCGAACGCGTCGCGTAGCTTCACCATCCGGTCGGGTGCATCCAGCACGGTCGCGGTGCGGCTATCGGGCTGGATATTGGGCAGGTCGGTCATCACCACATCCGGATCGCTTGGGGTCACGTGAAGAATGGCGCCGGCTTCGATGGGTTCCGGTCGCTATCGCCTTGGCTAGTGGGAAGCCGGAGCGCGTCCGTCAACCCGCCCCGGCCTTGGGCGGCAGCACGAACAGCCCAGTCACTTGCTCGGCAATGGCCCGATCGCCCTCTACCCGCAGCACGCCGGCGGCCTCGGCATCTGCGATCGGGCGGCCGCCATAGACGATGCCGGCGATCGTCATCGGATCGCTGGTGAGGACCGCATCCACGCCGGCGGGTTCGCCACGTTCTATCTCGATCCCGTCGGCGCCGATCCGGGCGACGAACGCTTCCGCCCCGAACCTGAATCCGATCCGGGCCGGGCATGATGCGGCGCGCGGCCGATCGATCATCGTGCGGAACGACAGCATCAGCGATGCCGCCGATAGCGGCAGCGACGGATCATGGGTGGGCGAGCGTGCCGCCCAGCGACCCAGTTCCTGGATCGCGACCTCGGCCTGATAGCCCCAATCGGTCAGTTCGTAGACCTGCACATTGGCGGGCGGCGGCAACCGTCGCCGCCGCGCGATGCCCGCTGCCTCAAGGCCGGCCAATCGCTGCGTCAATATGTTCGCGCTGATGCCCGGCAGGCTGGCCCGCAACTCGCTGAACCGGCGTCCGCCAAACATCAGTTCGCGCACGATCAGCAGCGACCAGCGCTCGCCGACCAGCTCGAGCGCATGAGCGGTGCCGCATGCATCGTCATACCAGCGTTCGGTGGACAATCGCTCATCGGTAACTTTTTCTGACTTCATAGTTGCTTTTGATAACTCATTCCGCTAGCCAAGGCAATATTGATCCGGACAAGGTGAGAGGAGACACCATGACCGATTCACGACCAGAAGACAGCGGGTCAGGCAACGCCGCGGGTCAACGACACGCCCCGCCGCGCCCCACCATAACCGCATTCGATTGGGTGCCCGATTTCGCCAGGGGGCAAGTCCGCGATCTGCGCGCACGCTGGGCGCTGGAAGAGGCCGGACAGGCTTATGCCGTCCGCTATCTGAGCCAGGGCGATCAGAAGGCGCCACCTCACCGCGGCATCCAGCCGTTCGGGCAGGTGCCGACGCTGGAGGAAGACGGCATCACCTTGTTCGAATCGGGCGCGATCGTGCTGCACATCGCGGAGACGCGCGGCGCGATGCTGCCGAAGGATCCGGGTGGTCGTGCTCGCGCGATCGAATGGATGTTCGCCGCACTCAATACGGTCGAGCCGCCGATCATGGATCATGCCATCGCTACGCTGTTCGAAGCCGACAAGCCATGGTCGAAGCCGCGGCTGCCCGCCATCTGCCAGCGGATCGACGAGCGGCTGGGCGAAGTCGCTGCCCGTCTGGGCGAGCGTGAATGGTTCGACGGCCAGTTCACCACCGGTGATCTGCTGATGATATCGGTGCTGCGCATCCTGCGTGGCGATCCGCTGCTCGAAAAATATCCGGGGCTGGTGGCCTACGTCGCCCGGGGCGAGGCGAGGCCGGCCTTTCAGCGCGCGCTGGCCGCGCAGCTCGAAGGCTTCACCGGCAGCCCGCCGCCGGGCTTCGCCGAATGGGAGGCCAAGATGAAACAGAACCGAGGAGAGGGCCAATGACCTATGTTCAAGGGTTCGTGCTGGCGGTGCCCACCGCGAATCAGGCGCGCTATGTCGATCATGCCACCAAGGCGCTGCCGCTGTTCAAGGAATTCGGCGCCGATCGCCTGGTCGAAGGCTGGGGCGATGACGTGCCGGATGGGAAGATCAACGATTTCAAGGGCGCGGTCCAGGCTGAGCCTGGCGAAGCCGTCCTGTTCAGCTGGATCGAGTTTCCCGACAAGACGACCTGCGATGCGGCCGGCCAGAAGATGATGAGCGACCCGCGCATGGCCGAGCTCGGCGAAATGCCGTTCGATGGCAAGCGCATGATTTTCGCCGGATTCGTACCGGAAGTCGACGAAGGCCCGGGCGGCACCATGGGATATGCCGACGGCTATCTGATTCCCGTGCCGACGGAAAATAAGGGCGCCTATTTCGATATGGCGCGCAGGGTCGCGCCGATCTTTCTTGAATCCGGTGCCACGCGCGTCGTCGAATGCTGGGGCGTCGACGTGCCGGATGGCAAGATCACCGATTTCCGGCGCGCGACCCACGCCAAGGATGGCGAACAAGTGGTGTTCAGCTGGGTCGAATGGCCCTCGAAGGAGGCGCACGTCGCCGGCTGGGAGAAGTTCATGGCCGACGAGCGGATGAAGACGCCGCCCGACGACATGCCGTTCGATGGCAAGCGCATGATCTATGGCGGGTTCACGCCCGTCGTCGACGCCTGACGGGGAGAGGATCGATGACCAATCCGCACGGCACCCCGATCTGGTACGAACTGCTGAGTGCAGAGCCGGATCGCGCGAAGCGATTCTATGAAGCCGTCGTCGGCTGGACGATCCATCCCGCCGATCCGGGGGGCATGGATTACCGCATGATCGATGCGGGCGGGGGCGCGTTCGTGGGCGGCCTCGCCGGCCATCAGCCGGGGCAGTCTCCGCCCCAGATCGATCCCGGCTGGCATTTCTACGTCGGCGTCGACGATGTCGATGCAACCGTCGCGCGGATCGCGACCGCAGGCGGCAGCGTGCGGATCCCGGCCTTCGACCTGCCGGGCGTCGGCCGCATGGCCTATGTCGCGGATCCGCAGGGCAACCCCTTCTACGTGATGCGCGGCGCCAGTACCGAAAGCAGCACTGCCTGGGATCGCACCGGCATGGGCAAATGCAACTGGAACGAACTGACGACCACCGACCAGGCGGCGGGCAACGACTTCTACGCGAATGTCTTCGGCTGGAGCTTCCCCGGCAGCATGCCGATGGGCGACATGGGCGATTACATCTTCGTGGCGGTCGGCGACGAGACGATCGGTGCCACGATGCGGCAGGGCTCGCCCGAACAGCCGGCCGGCTGGCTCTTCTATTTCCGCGCACCCGACATCGATGTCGCTGCCGATACGGTGCGGACCGAGGGCGGCACCGTTCATGCCGGTCCGATGGACGTGCCGGGCGGCGATCGCATCATCGTCGCCAGCGATCCGATGGGAGCCCCGTTCGGCATCGTGGCACCCGGCGGCAAGGGAGAGTGACATGAACCAGCACCCGATGGCTGCCTGCCTTTGGTACGATCATGGCCAGGCCCGGCATGCCGCCGAATTCTACGCATCGGTATTCCCGGACAGTCATGTCGATGCGATCCGCACCGCGCCGGTGGATTATCCCGACGGCACCGCGGGATCGGAACTGACGGTGGAATTCACCCTGCTCGGCCAGCCGTTCGTCGGGCTCAACGGCGGCCCGATGTTCAAGCCGAACGAAGCCGTCAGCTTCATGATCTTCACCGACGATCAGGAAACGACCGACCGCTACTGGAACGCGATCGTCGGCAATGGCGGCGCGGAGAGTGAATGCGGCTGGTGCAAGGATCGCTGGGGTCACAACTGGCAGATCACGCCGCGGGCGCTGATGGACGCAATGGCCGATCCCGATCCCGAAGCCGCCAAGCGCGCGATGCAGGCCATGATGACCATGCGCAAGATCGACATCACCGCGATCGAGGCAGCCCGTCGCGGAGGACCGGCATGAGCGCCGAGCATGAGCTGCGCATCGAACGGCTGATCGACGCGCCGGTCGATGCGGTCTGGCGCGCCTGGACCGAACATGGCGGCGAATGGTTCTGCCCGCGGCCCTGGACTGCAGAAATCGTGGCGCAGGAGCTGCGGGCAGGCGGCCGCTCGGCCATCGTGATGCGCGGTCCGCAAGGCGAGGAACATGCCCATGAAGGCGTCTTCCTCGAAGTCGTGCCCCAGCGCCGGATCGTCTCGACGGACGCCTTCACCGCCGGCTGGGCGCCGGCCGGCCCGTTCATGGTGCGGATCGACGAGTTCGCCGAAGAGGGCGGCAGGACGCGTTACACCGCGATCGCGCGACACTGGACGGTTGAAGCGCGCGATCAGCATGCGGCGATGGGTTTCGAAGCCGGCTGGGGCGCCGCGTCCGATCAGCTGGCCGAGGTCGCCCGCCGGATCGCCGGACGGGATTGAACGTCAGGCGAAGGCGGGCGACGCCTTCAGCTGTTGATAGGCCTCCACCACCCGTTGCAGCGTCGCTTCATGGCTGCGGTCGCCGCCATTATGGTCGGGATGGTAGCGGCGGACCAGATCGGCGTAGCGCTGGCGCAGCGCGCGCCGGTCGGCATCCACCTCCAGCCCGAGCAGCTTCAGCGACTTGCGATCGCCCTCCGCCAGCGGCCGCCCATCCTTGCGCTCGGCGCGCTCGGCGCGGGCAAAGCGCGCGCCGATCGCGTCCAGCGGATCGGTGAAGTCGGCCCATTTCGGCCCGGGCGCGCCATTGGCGGCGAACGCCCTCGTCTCGCGTTCCCAGCCGGCGAAAGGCCGCTGCTCGGCCTCGATCTCGTCGGTGCTCATGCCTTCGAAATAATTATAGCCGCTGTTGAAGGCGCGCACATGTTCCAGGCATAGCCACTGCCAGGCTGGCGGTGCATCGGGATTGGCGCGGTGGCGCTCGGTCGGCGCGCGGAATTCGCCCGCTTCCCGGCAGCCCGCATGCGCGCAGGCGCGACCGCCGTCGATCACTCGACCGTGGAAGCGATCCCCTCTCGCGCGTCCTGCCCTGCCGTCGTTCAATGCTGCCTTCCGTCGTCCAATTCGCCTATATAGGCGCGATGACCAACACCGCCACCGGCCCCGTCGCGGCCGAAATCACCCGCCGCCTGACCGCCGCCCTTTCACCCGATCGCCTCGCCGTGATCGACGACAGCGAAAAGCATCGCGGCCATGCCGGCCACGACGCGCGCGGCGAATCGCACTTTACCGTGGAAATCGTTGCCGCCGCGTTCGAAGGCCAGAGCCGGGTCGCCCGCCAGCGCGCGGTGAACAAAGCGCTCGGCGACCTGCTGGTGGAGCGCGTCCATGCGCTGGCGATCGTCGCGCGCGCACCCTCCGAAGCCTGACACCCTTGCGCTATTTCCTCGATACCGAATTCAACGGCTTCGGCGGCGCGCTGATCAGTATCGGCTTGGCCGCCGAACATGGCGGCGAGGATTATTATGTCGCGCTGCCGCTGCCCGACGATCTCGACCCCTGGGTCGAACGCCATGTCGTGCCTTATCTCTTCAACGTGCCGCCCGCGTTCGACAATCGGCTGGATCGGGTGGCTGCGGCGCATGATCTGGCCCGCTATCTCTCGGCCGATCCCGATCCCGTGCTGGTGGCGGACTGGCCCGAGGATATCGCGTTGCTTTGCCGCCTGCTGACAATCCACGCGACCGACGTGGTCGATCTGCCACGGCTCGGCTTCGATTATGTCCGCACCCCCGGCTTCTCGACCGCGCGCAACAGCGCCGTGCCCCACAACGCGCTCCACGACGCCCGCGCGCTGCGCGATCATCTGCTGGCGCTGGAGGGGTAGGAGCTGAACGCCAGCTCTCAGTCGGCATACCCCTTCAGTTCGTCTCCGGTCAGCCGGACGACATGGAGCATGTTGGTCGATCCGGGGGTCCCGAACGGCACGCCCGCCATCACGATCAGCCGCTGCCCGGCCTGCGCGATGCCGTGGCGCAGCGCCATCCGCTTGGCCTTGGCCACCATCTCCTCGAAGCTGGCGACATCCTTCGTCACCACCGAATGCGCGCCCCACAGCAGGCCCAGCCGGCGCGCGGTCTGGCGCTTGGGGGTCAGCACCAGCGTCGGCACCGATGGCCGCTCGCGCGCGATCCGGCGCGCGGTCGATCCCGACATGGTGAAGCAGATGATCGCGGCCGCCCCGACCGTGCGGGTGATGCGATCGGCGGCTTCGGACAGCGCATCGGCGGTGGTGGCATCGGGCGTGGTCTGGGTGAAGTGCAGCCGCGCCTGATAGCCGGGATCATTCTCCACCGAGATCGCGATCTTGTCCATCATCGCGACCGATTCCACCGGCCAGGCCCCCGCCGCCGATTCGGCGGACAGCATGATCGCATCCGCCCCATCATAGATCGCGGTTGCCACGTCGGACACTTCCGCGCGGGTCGGCGTGGGCGCTACGATCATCGATTCCAGCATCTGCGTGGCGACCACCACCGGCCGGCCCAGCCGTCGCGCGGCTTCCACGATCTGCTTCTGCACCGGCGGCACCTGTTCGGGCGGCAGTTCCACGCCGAGATCGCCGCGCGCCACCATCACCGCATCGGCCAGCTCGAGGATCTCCTCCAGCCGGTCCACCGCCGCCGGCTTCTCGATCTTGGCGAGCAGCGCCGCGCGGCCACCGATCAGCCGCCGCGCTTCGGCCACGTCCTCGGGCCGCTGCACGAAGCTGAGCGCGATATAGTCCGCCCCCATCTCCAACGCGAAGGCGAGATCGGCGCGATCCTTCTCGGTCAGCGCCGCCATCGGCACCACCACGTCGGGCACGTTCAGGCCCTTGTTGTTGCTCAGCGTGCCGCCGACTTCCACGCGGGTTCGGATCAGCGTCTCGTCGCATTCGGTCACGCGCAGCACCAGCTTGCCGTCGTCCAGCAACAGTCGGGCGCCCGGCCGCAGCGCCTCGAAGATCTCGCGGTGGGGCAATTGCACGCGGGTGACGTCGCCCGGCGCGGGATCGCGATCGAGCAGGAAGGGCTCGCCGACTTTCAGCGTCACCACCCCCTCGGCAAAGCGGCCGACGCGCAATTTCGGCCCCTGCAGATCGAACAGGATCGTGGTCGGCCGCCCGATCTCCTTTTCCAGCGCGCGGATCGCTTGGATCACGGGCACCTTGTCGTCATGCGCGCCGTGGCTCATGTTGATCCGGAACGCGTCGGCCCCAGCCAGGAACAGCGCGCGGATCATCTCGGGCGTGTTGCTGGCCGGCCCAAGGGTCGCGAGCACGCGCACCTTGCGGGAACGGGGGGCAACGATCTGCTGGGCCACGGCGCGATCCTTGAATGTTTGGGTCTGGCTGGCGAGCGCCCGTGGTTAGGGGTTAATCACGCCAGATCAAGAATGGAGTGACCATGTCCTGCGATTCACCGGCCGATACGCTGCCCGAAATCGATGATGCGCTGGCCGCCGCCGCGTTCCGCCGGCTGGTTGGGCATCTGCGCCACCGCACCGATGCCCAGAATGTCGATCTGATGGGGCTGGCCGGCTTCTGCCGCAACTGCCTGGGCGATTGGCTGGCCGATGCTTCCGAAGGCCGGCTGACCCGAGATCAGGGCCGCGAGCTCGTCTATGGCATGCCTTATGCGCAGTGGAAGGCGGATCACCAGCAGCCGGCCACTGACGAGCAGATCGCCCGCATGAACGCCAGCATCGCGCTGAACCAGGCCCACTGATCCTGCGCGACGCGTTCGCCCAGCTACCCGCACTCGCCGCCCAGCATCTGCTGCTGTCGGCGGCAGCGCTGGCGCTGGCGCTGCTGATCGGCCTGCCGCTCGGCATCCTGGTCGCCAGGCGGCCGCGGCTGCGCGGCGTGGCGCTGGCGGTCGCCGGCCTCATCCAGACGATTCCGGGGCTGGCGCTGCTCGCGCTTTTCTATCCGCTGCTGCTGGCGCTGTCCGATCTCGTCGGCGGCGGCATCCCGGCGCTGGGCTTCCTGCCCGCACTGCTGGCGCTGACCCTGTATGCACTGCTGCCGATTCTCAGGAACCTGATCGCCGGGCTCACCACCATCGATCCAGCGATCCTGGAGGCGGCCGATGGACTGGGGATGACGCGTGGCCAGAAGCTGCGGCTGGTCGAAGCGCCGCTGGCCGCGCCGGTGGCGATGGCCGGCATCCGCACCGCTGCGGTGTGGACGATCGGCGCGGCGACGCTGGCCACCACGGTCGGCCAGCCCAGCCTCGGCAACCTGATCTTCTCCGGCCTGCAGACCGAGACGTGGGATCTGGTGCTGGCCGGCTGCATCGGCGCGGCCGGGCTCGCGATCGCGGCCGATCTGCTGCTGGGCGCGGTCGAGCAGGGTATCGCCCGCCGCCGGCCGCTGCGCGCGCTGGTCGCCGGCGGGATAGCTCTTGCGGCGGTACTGTCCGCGCTGGTCGCCACCCTCGCCCCCTCCCGCCCGGCGATCACGGTCGGCGCGAAGAATTTCTCCGAGCAATATATCCTCGCCCGCCTGATCGGCCGCCGGCTCGAAGCTGCGGGCATGGCTGTGCGATACGATGAAGGGCTGGGCTCGTCGGTCGCGCTGTCCGCGCTCGAGCGCGGCGATGTCGCGGTCTATGTCGATTATGCCGGCACGATCTGGGCCAATGCGATGCGCCGCACAGATGCCCCGCCGCGCGCGACGATGATCGCCGAGATCGATCGCTGGCTGGCCGCGCGACAAGGCGCGCGCGTGCTCGCCCTGCTCGGCTTCGAGAATGCCTACGCGCTGGCGATGCGGCGCGCCGATGCGCAGCGGCTCGGCATCCGCAGCATCGCCGATCTCACCGCCGCCGCGCCGCGGCTGCGGCTGGCGGCCGATCTCGAGTTCCTGGACCGCCCCGAATGGGCGGCGCTGGCCAAGGCCTATCGCCTGCGCTTCGCCTCCGCCAAGGCCTACAGCCCCACTTTCATGTACCGCGCGCTGCAGAGCGGCCAGGCCGACGTGATCGCCGCCTTCTCGTCCGACGGGCGGATCGCCGCGCAGGATCTGGTCGTGCTCTCCGATCCCGCGCAGGCGATCCCGGGCTATGATGCGCTGCTGCTGATCAGCGGGGCTCACGCGCGCGATGCCCCGCTGCGCGCGGCGCTGCTTCCGCTGAAGGGGGCGATCGACGTTGCCCGCATGCGCGAGGCGAACTACCGGGTCGATCGCGACCGCGACAAGCAGACGCCGGATCAGGCCGCGACCTGGCTGGCAGGGCAGATCGAACGCTAGCTTGTCATCCCGGCGAAAGCCGGGATCCAGAGCCGCAAACACCGCGCCCATGGCCCTAGACCCCGGCTTCCGCCGGGGTGACGGAAAGCCTCAGAAGCTGAACCGCACCGAAGCGCGCAGATCACGTCCCGCCAGCGGCGCGAAATCCTTCAGCACGCTGGCATGGCGCCGCGCGACGATATCGAAGATATTGTTGGCGGACAGGATCAGCCGGGTGGGGTTCGCGCGGCCGAACGGGCTCACCGATACGGACGCGTTCACCATCGTCCACCCCGCCGTCTCGGTCTCGAACGCGGACACGCGGTCCTGGCGGAAGGCATGCTCCACCTCGACGCGGCCCTGGACATGGTTCGCCTGCGCCTCGATTCCGCCCAGCAGGCGGAGCGGCGGGATCCGCGGGGCGGGGCCGGTGCCGCGGATCTGCGCGCGGACATAATCGGCCACGCCGTCCACCACGATCGCGGTTTCGCCCAGCGTCGCCAGCGTCGCCGATCCCTCGATCTCGAAGCCGTAATAGCGGGCATCGGCCTGGGAATAGGCAAACACCGGCAGGCCGTCCTCGATCTCGCCGGTCAGCGAATCATAGATATAGTCGTCGAACCAGCTGTGATAGGCCGATGCCTCCAGCGAATAGCCTGGGCCCGATCCGCGCAGCGTCGCTTCCACCCCCCAGCTCTTCTCCTTCGCCAGGTTCGGATCGCCGATCTCGAACGCCTGCGTGCCGGCGTGCGGCCCGTTCGAATAAAGCTCCTCGGCCGAGGGCGCGCGTTCGGTGCGCGACAGGTTCAGGCCCACCCGCCAGGCCGGCGCGATCGCGACGCTGGCCCCCAGCGATCCGGAAAAGGCGTTGAAGCTGCGACGCAGATCGGGATTGCCCAGATCCTCGTCGGCGGCGGCGCTGATGATGCTGCGTTCGAACCGGCCGCCGGCCTCCGCCCGCACTGCGCCCAGATCGAACTGCTGCAGCGTGAACAGGCCATATTGCTGGCTCTCGGTCTTGGGGACGAACTTCTCCTCCCCGATCGCCTGGAAATCGCGGGTCAGCAGCTGGCCGCCGAACGCGCCCTGCCAGCCGCCGCGCTTGGCCTGCACGAATTCGACGCGGCCTTCGATCCCCTTGTTCAGGAAGGTGGTGCCGATCGCGCCATCCTCCTCCAGCTCGTCGTGGCGATAATCCGCGAACCCGGCGCGCAGCCGGATCCGCTCGAGGAAGCCGTCGCCCGTCTCCACCTCGCCGCGCAGGTCGGCGCGCGTCTGCCGCACGTCCAGCCGCACCGCCTCGGCTTCCTCGCCCGGCTCCAGCGCATAGCGGATCGGCACGCCGTACAGGCTGTCGTACCGGCTGACCGAAAAGCCCAGATTGCCGGTATCGGTCACGATCGCGGCGCCGCCCGCCACGTCCCAGGTGCGCGCCGCGCTGTTCGGCAGCTTGCCCTTCAGATTGGCGAGATCGCGGATCTCGGGATCGGCGCTGGCCGCCGCCTCCGCGCGGCGGGTGGGGGAGAGGATGAAGCCGCCCGTGTCGAGATCGCCGGTCTTGGTATAGCTGCCGTCGACATGCAGCACGATCTTGCCGCCAACGGGCACGTCGACCGCACTGCCGATCGCGCGCTCGTCGGCGGCCGAGCCATAGGTCGCCTGCGCATCGATGTGCAGCGCCTCGTCTGGCATCCGGCGCGGGATGCGGCTGTCGATCACGTTCACGACGCCGCCGATCGCCGACGACCCGAACAGCAGCGCCGACGGCCCGCGCAGCACCTCGATCCGGTCCGCGGTCAGCGGATTGATGACGACGGCATGATCGACGCTGGTCGATGACGCGTCGAAGCTGCCGATCCCATCGGTCAGCACGCGCACCCGATCGCCCTGGAAGCCGCGCAGCACCGGGCGCGATGCGTTGGGGCCGAACGAGGTCGCGGAAACGCCCGGCTGGCGGGTCAGCGTCTCGCCGATCGTCGGCCGCGTCTCGCGGACCAGCTCGCTGCCCGTCACCACCGACACGCCGGCCAGCAGATCGCGCCGGTCGCGGCGGAACGGCGCGGTGATCACGATCGTGGCATCATCGGGCACATGATAGCCGCCCGCCTGATCCTCCCCCTCGCGGTGGCCGATCCCTTGGGCGTGGGCCGGCAGCGCCAGCGCGCCGAGCGCGATCCCGGCAAGCAAAGCAGCATGTTTCATCACGACGCGAATCCCTTTTCTTACTCGCGCGCCGCTATGGCCAGCATGTTACAACATCACAACGGCTTTCGATGAAACGGTATATCAGGACGACGAACGCCATAGGTAATCGGCGGCGCGCGCCTGCGCCGCGAGATGTGCGAGGCCCTTTCGTTCGATCACCCGATCCGTCCGTCCTGAGCGTGTAGAAAGGTCGTTCTTCAGAACCGGCCGATCGCCGAAGAAGGACGGGGCTTCGACAAGCTCAGCCCGGACAAGTCCTGTCGGGGCAGTTCCGGCCCTACTCAGCCAGCGTGCGCCGCCCGTCCTGCTTCGCCACCGCGCCCCGCGCCATCACGAAGTCGACCGTCTCCAGCCGCCGCACATCGGCCAGCGGATCGCCGGTCACTGCGATGATGTCCGCAGTCTTGCCCGGCTCGATCGTGCCGATCTGGGCCTCGCGCCCGATCGCCTGCGATGCGGATACGGTGGCGGCGGTGATCGCCTGCATCGGCGTCATCCCCGCACCCACCATCAGCGCAAATTCCTTGGCGTTTTCGCCATGCTTCGACACGCCGGTATCGGTGCCGAACGCGATCTTCACGCCCGATGCGATCGCGCGCCGATGGCTGGCGATCGCGGCAGTCGCGGCTTCTTCCGCCTTCGGGATGGTGTTGGCCGGCAGCTGACCGCCCCGCGCGAAGGCCAGCGCGGTCTGCGGCGCGATCATCGTCGGCACCAGCCACACCCCCTTCTGCTTGAACAGGCGGATCGCCTCGTCATCCAGGAAGGTGCCATGATCGATCGTGTCGACCCCGGCCAGGATCGCCGCCTTGGTGCCCTCGGCGGCATGGCTATGCGCCGCCACCTTGCGGCCGAACTCATGCGCGGTATCGCAGATCGCCTTCATCTCCTCCTGCGTCATCGCGCGACCAAGGCCACCTGCCACGTTCGACAGCACGCCGCCGGTGGCCGCGAACTTGATGACTTGCGCGCCCAGCCCGATCTGCGCGCGCACTGCGCGGCGGCAATCGTCCGCCCCGTCGCAGGTGTTGATCTGATGCTCGTGGATCGCGTCGGCGAAAACTTCGGACACACCGTTCGTGCCGTCGCCGTGCCCGCCGGTGATCGAGATCATCCGGCCGGCATTCACGATCGTCGGCCCGGTCAGCGCACCGCGCGCCATGCCGTCGCGCATCGCACGGATACCGCGCGGATTGCCGCCCAGATCGCGCACTGTCGTGAAGCCCGCGTCAAGCGTGGTGCGCGCATTCTCGATCGCCACCACCATGTTGTCGGCATCGTCATTGCCCAGCGCCGTCAGCCGGCTGCGCAGCGGATCGCCGCCGATTCCCCACAGATGGACATGCATGTCGATCAGCCCCGGCAGCACGAACCGATCCTTCAGATCGACCAGCGTCGCGCCCGCCTCCGGCGGCACGAAGCCGTCGCGGATCGCCTCGATCCGGTCGCCGCGCACGATGATCGTGCTCTGCCCGCGTGGCCGCTGGCCCGGCCGGTCGAGCAACGCGCCGGCATGAATGTAGGTCAGCTTCGGCTGCGGCGCCGGCGCGGGGGCGGCGGGCGCCTGCGCAAGTGCGGTGCCGGCAAGCAGGGCGGCCGCAGCCGCCGCGAGGATCAGGCGCATCTCAATCTCCCTGTTATCAAGTCTCTGGTCGCCCCGCCGGGCATCAACCACGCGCAGGTCGGCTTGGGAAGCGCGAAATCAGCGCGCGCCCATCGCGGCCAGCGCTGCCGCCTGCGCGCGCGGCACCGCCACCAGCGCGTCCGCCTCGGGGCCGGCACCGCCCGCCAGCATCACGGCCGGCGTCGCATCCGCCACGATCCGCCCGGCCGCCATCACCAGCACCCGATCCGCCAGCAGCAGCGCTTCGGCCATGTCGTGTGTCACCAGGATCGTGGTCAGCCCCAGCCGCCCGTGCAGATCGCGCACCGCCCGGCCCAGCGCATCGCGCGTCACGGGATCGAGCGCGCCGAACGGCTCGTCCATCAGCAACAGGGATTGCCCGCCCGCCAGCGCGCGCGCCACCCCCACACGCTGCTGCTGCCCGCCCGAAAGCGCCGCCGGCATCCGCCCGGCCACCGCGCGCGGCAGGCCGACCAGATCGAGCAGCGCGCCGACATCGGCCTCGCGCCCCACTAGCCGGGCGACCAGCGCGATGTTGGCGGCCACGTCGCGGTGCGGGAACAGGCCGATATTCTGGAACACATAGCCGATCGATCGCCGCAGCAGATGGACCGGCTGGGCCGCGTTATCGGCCCCATCGAGCAGCACCCGCCCCGCATCCGGCAGCACCAGCCGGTTGATCGTCTTCAGCAGCGTCGACTTGCCCGATCCCGACGCGCCGACCAGCGCCACGAAGCTGCCGGCCGCGATCTCCAGCGACACGGCGTCGACCGCCACCAGCGTGCCGTGGCGCACGGTTACCGCATCGAAACGGATCGCCGGCCCGCTCACCCCGCGATCGCGTCGATCGCTTCGGCCAGCTCGATATCGCGGGTGGAAAGGCCGCCGGCGTCGTGCGTGGTCAGCAGGATATCCACCCGGTTCCAGACATTGCTCCATTCGGGATGATGATCCGCCTTTTCCGCGATCAGCGCCACTCGCGCCATGAAGCCGAACGCCTCGGCGAAATCGGCGAACACGAAACTGCGCCGGATCGCGTCGCGCGCATCGTCCAGATCCCAATCGGGCAGTCCGTCCAGCGCGTCGGCGCGTTCCTCGTCGTTCAGCGGTTCGATCATCTCTCTCCCTTTCGCCTGCTCGACTATGCCCGGCGCGGCGGTTAGGTCCAGCCTTGATGGCCGATCGACACGCCCCCACTGCCGAAGAGCTCGACGCGCTGGCCCGCACCGCAATCGCGCGGCTTCCCGATGCCTTCCGCGCGCTGCTCGATGGCGTGATTGTCCGTGTCGAGGATTTCGCGGAAGAAGACGTGCTCGCGGAAATGGGCATCGCGGACGCGTGGGAGCTGACCGGGCTCTACACCGGCGTCGCGGTCGGACAGAAATCGATCGCGGATTCGGGTGCGCTGCCCGACATGATCCACCTGTTCCGGCTGCCGCTGCTGCTGGAATGGATCGAGACCGGGGTGGGCCTGGAAGCGCTGATCACCCATGTCGTGGTGCACGAGGCGGGGCATCATTTCGGCCTGTCCGACGGTGATATGCACGCGCTGGAGGATGCCGCCGGATGATCGCGGCGCGGGTGGCGTTCGATCGGGTCGCTTGCCTGCGCGGCGATCGCCTGCTGTTCGAGGGCCTCTCGTTCGCGCTGGATGCCGGGGAGGCCGCGCTCGTCACCGGCCCCAATGGCGTCGGCAAGTCCAGCCTGCTGCGGCTGGCGGCGGGGTTGCTGGCACCTGCCGCCGGCAGCATCGCGCGCGAAGGCAGGCTCGCGCTCACGGCCGAGGCCGCCGCGCTCGATGCGGCGCTGCCGCTGTCGCAGGCGCTCGGCTTCTGGGCGCGGCTCGACGGGGTGGATGGGGGCGCGGTCACCGCCGCGCTCGATGCGATGGGGATCGCGGCGCTTGCCGACGTGCCGGTGCGGATGCTCTCCACCGGCCAGCGCAAGCGCGCCGCGCTTGCGCGCACGATCGCCGGCGGCGCGGCGATCTGGCTGCTCGACGAGCCCGGCAACGGTCTCGATACGGCCTCGCTCGACCGGCTGGCCACGGCGATGGCGGCGCACCGCGCCGCCGGCGGCATCGTGCTGGCCGCCACCCACCAGCCGATCGGCCTGGCGGATGCCCGCGAAGTGGTGTTGGCGTGAGCCTCCCGCTCCCGTCGCCCCTGCGCAGGCAGGGGCCCATGTCTGGAAGATGTGTCACCCGCGATAGCCGTCAAATGCCGTCCATGCATCGGCCCCGCCCATGTTCCTAACCCTGGTCAAGCGCGATCTGGCGGCGGCTTGGCGCGGCGGCGGGGTAGCGCTGCCGATCGCCTTCTTCCTGCTGGTCGCCACGCTGTTCCCGTTCGCGGTCGGCCCCGATGCCGCGCTGTTGGCGCGCACCGGCGGCGGCGCACTGTGGATGGCGGCGCTGCTGGCGGCGCTGCTGCCGGTCGATCGGCTGGTCGCGCCCGATGTCGAATCGGGACTGTTCGATCAACTTGCCGTGCGCGGCCTGTCCGAAGAACTGGCGATGACTGCGCGGATCGTCGCGCACTGGCTGGCGTTCGGGCCGCCGCTGTTGCTGGCAGCGTTGCCCGGCGCCGCGCTGCTGCGGCTGGACGGCGCGAGCCTCGTGAAGATCGAGCTCGGGCTGTTGCTCGGCACGCCCGCGCTCGCAGCCCTTGGTGTGATGACTGCGGCCTTCACCGCAGGGTTGCGCGGGGCGGGAGCGCTGGCCGGACTGTTGATGCTGCCGCTGGCGATCCCGATCCTGATCTTCGGTGCCGGATCGCTCGGCGCGGTCGATGCCGGCGGCTTGAAACTGCTGGCCGCCACCGCGCTCGCACTGGTCGCGATCGCGCCGTTCGCGGCGGCTGCGGCACTGCGTGCGGGACGCGACTGACGGGGCTCAACCGCTTCGAAACACAGTATTTTTCGCGTTAACCATTTCTTGGCGACTCAGCGGCCATTGTCCCTTCATCCAATGGGACGAAATCCGATGGCGCACAGCTTCAAGACGGCTTCCTTCTTCCTCGACAGCCTGATCGCCGATGCGGCGCGCGGCGATATCGATGCCTATCTCGATCTCGGCATGGCCTATTCCTCGGGCAGCGGCGGGATCGGGGTCGATCTGATCGAGGCGCACAAATGGTTCAACCTGGCCGCGGTGCGCGGCTCGGTCCGCGCGCAGGAATGCCGCGCCGAGATCGCCGACGAGATGAGCGCACGCGAAATCGCCGAGGCGCAGCGCCAGGCCCGCGCCTGGCTGTCGGCCACCACGCGCCAGGCCGCCTGACCTAACCCTTCCTGAACGGCGCCAGCTCGCCCAGAAACTCGATCTCGCGCGCCACCGCGTCGCGCTCGCGCGCCAGGAACTCGGCGACCGCGCGGCGGAAACCGGGGTCGGGAATGAAGTGCGCCGAAAAGGTCGGCGTCGCCACATAGCCGCGCGCCAGCTTGTGCTCGCCCTGCGCGCCCGCCTCCACCCGCGCCAGACCGCGCGCGATCGCGGCATCGATCGCCTGATAATAGCAGAGCTCGAAATGAAGGAAGGGCACGTCTTCGCGCGCGCCCCAGTAGCGGCCGTACAGCGTGTCCGCCCCGATCAGGTTCAACGCGCCGGCGATCGGCTGTCCGCCGCGCAGCGCCAGCACCAGCAGCACCTTGTCCGCCATCCGCTCGCCCAGCAGGTCGAAGAAGCGGCGGGTCAGATAGGGGCGGCCCCATTTCCGGGCGCCGGTGTCCTGGTAGAAATGCCAGAAGGCATCCCAGTGGCAGCGTTCGATCGCGTCGCCGGTCAGGTGCACGATCTCCAGTCCCGCGACGGCCGCCGCCCGCTCCTTGCGGATCGCCTTGCGCTTGCGCGATGCCAGCGCGCCCAGGAAATCGTCGAACCCGGCATAGCCGTCGTTCGTCCAGTGGAACTGGCGATCGGTGCGGATCAGCCAGCCCGCCGCCTCGAACAGCGCCACCTCGCCGGGATCGATGAACGTCGCGTGCGCGGACGACAGATCGTGCTGGCGCACCACCGCCTCCGCCGCCTGGATCAGCCCGCGCTTCAGCAGGGGGTCGGCAGACAATAGCCGCGGTCCCGGCACCGGGCTGAACGGCACCGCGATCTGCAGCTTCGGATAATAATCGCCGCCCGCGCGCGTCCAGGCATCCGCCCAGCCATGATCGAACACATATTCGCCCTGGCTGTGGCTCTTCAGATAGGCCGGCATCGCCGCCGCCAGCCGCCCCTCCGCCCCGTCGATCGCGATCGGCACCGGTTGCCAGCCCGCACGCGGCACGGCGCTGCCCGAATCCTCCAGCGCGGAAAGAAAGGCGTGGCTCACGAACGGATTGGCCCCGCCTGCGCACGCATCCCAGTCGGCAGGATCGAACGCCGCCACCCCCTCTCCCAGCCCCGCGACGAGGTCGCTCATCGCCCGCCGCTGTCATCCCGGCGAACGCCGGGATCCAAAGCCACGAACGCCGATGCCCGAAACCCTGGATCCCGGCTTCCGCCGGGATGACGATGGTGGGTGGAGGGCAGGTTCACGCAGTCCGCTCGTAGATGATCTCGTCGGCGTGGATCAGCGCCACCTGCTCGGCCGCGGCATCGCGCACCGTCCAGGTCACCACCGGCAAGCCGCGCGCGCGCTGTTCGGCGGCAAAGCGGCTTGGCAGGTCGCGAATGTCATAGGCCAGGAATTCGGCCTTCGATCGCCAGAGCGAGAGCCGCCGCTCGGCCGCGCCGCGCTTGCCCTGCTTGCCCTCCTCGCTCACCACCAGCCCGCGCAGCGTGCGCGGTGAATGTTCGGCGAACCAGTGGCCGATCTCGGGGTTGAAGCTCATCACCGCCACCGGCCCGCGATACCCCTCCAGCGCACGGTGCACCGCCAGGCAGAGCGCGGCGACCGATCGGCCCGCTGACTTCACCTCGATCAGCACCGGTACCCGGCCCAGCACCTGCACCAGCGCCGCGTGCAGGCTGGGGATCGGCTCGTCTGTGCCGCGCAGTCGCACCCGATCCAGCATCGCAGCGGTCCGGTCGGTGATCGGGCCGCTCTCGTCGGTCAGCCGATCCAGCATGGCGTCGTGAAACACGAACGCCTCGCCATCGCGGCTGGCCTGCACGTCAAGTTCGATACCGTGGCCGGCGGCGATGGCCGCATCGAATGCAGCACGGCTATTCTCGATCCGGCCCGCGCCGTGCAGCCCGCGATGCGCGAACGGCTGGGTCTTCAGGAACGCGGTACGGGCGTCGCCCGGCGCCGGCGCCAGCGCGCGATCAAGCGGGGCGAACGGCGAAGACGGCATCGACCTCGACCACCGCGCCCAGCGGCAGCACCGGCACGCCCACTGCGCTGCGGGCATGGCGCCCGGCATCGCCGAACACCGCCACCATCAGTTCCGACGCGCCGTTGGCTACCTTGGGCTGATCGGTGAACCCGTCCGCGGATGCGCAGAACACGCCCAGCTTCACCACCCGCTCGACCCGGTCGAGCGAGCCCAGCGCCGCCTTGATCTGCGCCAGCAACATTACGCCGCAGCGCTCCGCCGCCTGCCGGCCAAAGGCCTCGTCGCGGTCCTCGCCCAACCGCCCGGTCATCAGCGCGCCATCCAGGAACGGCAGCTGGCCCGATACATGGATCAGCCCGCCCACCTCCACGGTCGGCACATAGGCGGCGACGGGGGCGGCTGGTGCAGGCAGGTCGATGCCGAGCGCGGCGAGGTGGGAGTCGATCGTCATGGCGGCGCTTGTCGGGCCGGGCGGCGGCAGCGTCAAGACTGTTCCTTTTTTGTTCTTCAGATAAACTGTTGCGATGAGCTTCGAGTCGCTCCCTCGCCCGCTGCGCTGGCTGTTCCTGGATCTGAACAGCTATTTCGCCAGTGTGGAGCAGCAGGTCGATCCCGCGCTACGCGGGCGTCCGATCCTCGTGGCCCCGGTGGACAGTGATACGACGGTCGCGATCGCCGCCTCCTATGAAGCGAAGGCATTCGGCATCTCGACCGGCACGCCGGTCTGGGAAGCGAAGCAGAAATGCCGTGACCTGATCATCGTGCCGGCCGATCACAAACGCTATGTCGAGTTCCACGACGCGATCGTTGAAGAGGTGTGGAAGCACATCCCCGTCACCAAGGTCTGCTCGATCGACGAAGTGGCCTGCCGGCTGGCGGATAACGAGAATGATCCCGCCGCCGCGATCGCTCTGGCCGGGCGGATCAAGGCCGGCATCGCGCGCAACGTGGGCGTGTGCCTGCGCTCCTCGATCGGGATCGCGCCCAACCGGCTGCTCGCCAAGCTCGCCTCCGATATGCAGAAGCCCGACGGGCTGGTGATGCTGCAGGCGCACGAACTGCCGCAACGGCTCTATGCGCTGAAGCTGCGCGACATCAGCGGCATCGGCGCCAACATGGAACGACGGCTGGCGCGCGAGGGGATCCTCGATATCGAGGCCTATTGCGCGCGCCGCCCGCGCGATGCCGGCGATGCCTGGGGCGGCGTGAACGGCGATCGGCTCTGGTATGCGCTGCACGGCCATGATCTGCCCGACAAGCCGACGCAGACGCGCAGCATCGGCCACAGCCATGTCCTCTCGCCATCGCAGCGCGGGCTGGAAGCCGCGCGGCTGACCGCCCGGCGGCTGGCGCTCAAGGCGGGCAGCCGGCTCCGCCGCGCGCGCTATGCCGCATCCCTGCTCACCGTCGATGCGCTGTTCGAAGTGGATCGCGGCAAGTGGCATGGCTCGGCCCGGCTGCCCGCGACCGAGGATAGTTTCCGTATCCTCGCAGCGCTCGATCTGATCTGGCCGCGGCTGGCCGCGGAGGCGCGGGCGCGGCCCGGGGGCGGCCAGCTCCGCCGGATCGGCATCGCGCTGACCGAGCTTGCCCCCGTGCAGGGCGAGCAAGGATCGCTGTTCGCGCATCTCGCCGCCGATGATCCGCTGGCGCGCGAGGCGCGCACGCTTCATCTGGCGCGCGCGATGGACCGGATCAACGAACGGTTCGGCCGCAACGCAGTGACGCTGGGCCCGGCGACCGGCGGCCGGATCGATCGCGTCGGCAGCAAGATCGCGTTCGGGCGCATCCCAGAACTCGCCGAATTTCATGAATGATCGCTGGACGACGGCGTGTTTTTTCGCAGCCCGCCGCTGCAGCTTCGCGCCTGCCGTGTTGCGAAGTTGCGAATCTGTCGCTTGACGCGACAGGAACAGTCCGCAAAGTCAGCGGCGTCATGAACAAGCTTATCCCGCTCTCCGCCCTCCCGCTCCTGGCGCTCGCCGCCTGCAATTCGGAGCCCGAGACGATCAACGCGAACCCGGTCGATCCGAATGCGGCCGAAATCGCCGCCGCGCCGCCGGTGCAGCTGCCGCCATCGCTGCTGGCCAGCCGCACCTATCGCTGCAAGGACAACAGCCTCGTCTACATCGATTTCTTCAGCGACAATCTGACCGCCGATCTGCGGTCCGAAAAGACCGGTCCGGCCACCAAGCTGACCGCTCCGGCCGCCGGCGACGCCTTCTCGGCGGAAGGTTATACGCTGACTGGCAATGGCACCACCGTGACGCTGGCCCAGCCCGGCAAGCCCAGCCAGAGCTGCAAGGCCTGACGCTTCCGCACCGATCATGAAGGGGCCGGCCGTCGCGCCGGCCCTTTTCTTATGTGCGGCGGGTCGGTTCAGTGCGGCACCGCGCCCATCTCAAACCCGGTCTTGTCATGCAGCGCGAACTTGTCGACCAGATCGGCGCTCGCCTGATTGTAGCCGATCACCGACACTGCCGATCCGTCGCGCCGCAGTCGCGCCACGATCTTGTCGAGCGCGGCCACGCCCGAAATGTCCCAGAAATGCGCATCGGTGACATCGATCGTCACCGGCCGCCCTGCCTCCGCCCCGAACGCCCGGGTGAAGCGATCGACCGAGGCGAAGAAGATCTCTCCGCTCGCGCGGTAGCGCACCGATCCGTTCGGCTGCGCGCCGCGCTCAACCGCGAACATCCGCCGCACCTTGGCCGCAAAGAAGATGCCGGACAGCAGCACGCCGGCCAGCACGCCCTGCGCCAGATCGTGCGTCGCCACCACGACCGCCACCGTCACCAGCATTACCGCTGACGATGTCGACGGATGGCGTCGAAGATTGGGGATCGAATTCCAGCTGAAGGTACCGATCGAAACCATGATCATCACCGCCACCAGCGCCGGCATCGGGATCCGCCCCACGATCGGGCCCAGCGCCACCAGCAGGAACAGCAGGAACGCGCCCGCCACAAAGGTCGACAGCCGGGTGCGTCCGCCCGAGCTGACGTTGATGACCGATTGGCCGATCATCGCGCAGCCGCCCATCCCGCCGAACAGCGCGGCGACGATGTTGGCGCCGCCCTGGCCAGCGCATTCGCGGCGCTTGTCGCTTTCGCTGTCGGTCATGTCGTCCACGATCTGCGCGGTCAGCAGCGATTCCAGCAGGCCTACCGCCGCCATCGTCAGCGAATAGGGCAGGATGATGCGCAGCGTCTCCCAGCTCAGCGGCACCTGCGGCAGCGCGAATGCAGGCAGCCCGCTCGGCAGCTGCCCCATATCGCCCACAGTGCGCACCGGCAGGCCGAGCCCGATGCTGATCGCCGCCAGCACCAGGATCGCCACCAGCGGCGACGGCACCGCCTTCGTGATCCGCGGCAGCGCGTAGATGATCACCAGCCCCGCCGCGATCATCGCATAGCTGTGCCAGCTGACCCCGATCAACTGCGGCAGCTGCGCCATAAAGATCAGGATCGCCAGCGCGTTGACGAAGCCGGTGATCACCGATCGCGACACGAACTGCATCAACAGGTCCAGCCGCAGCAGCCCGGCCGCGATCTGCAGCACGCCCATCAGCACGGTGGCCGCGAACAGATAGGCCACGCCATGATCGCGCACGAGCGGCACGACGACGACGGCCACCGCAGCGGTGGCAGCGGAGATCATCGCCGGCCGCCCGCCCAGCAGAGAAATCACGATCGCGATCGCGACCGACGCATAGAGGCCGACGCTGGGATCGACGCCGGCGATGATCGAGAAGCCGATCGCTTCCGGGATCAGGGCAAGCGCCACGACGATGCCCGCTAGCGTCTCACGGCGCACGTCGGCCACATGGAAAGACCGCGCGGTGGCGGTAGGATTGAATGTCATCGGATTACCAGAACCAGGCAGATGGCTGTCGCCGCTTCGCGGTCCGAACAGGTTGGATCTGCGCTGTTGTCCGGCGGATCGGCGGCCGGAATAGCCACCCGGAATTTCACCGGGTCCATGCGAATGGCCGCTCCCCTAGTCGAAACGGCCCGCGCCGATCAAGAGGGCCGGATCAGCCGCCGCCCGCCATCATCGCATCCATCCGCTGTTGCCCCTCGGCCTCGCTGACGTCCTCGATATGCGTTGCCAGCATCCATTTATGCCCGAACGGATCGGTCAGCGTGCCCGTCCGATCGCCATAGAATTGATCGGCGACCGCGCTTACCTCGGTCGCGCCAGCCGCGATCGCCTGCGCGAACTGCGCATCCACATCGGCCACATACAGCAGCAGGCTGATCGGGCTGCCGCCAAGCGACTTGGGCCCCAGCGCTCCCCGATCCGGCCATTCGCCCGACACCATCACATGCGAATCGCCGATCAGTATCTCGGCATGCGCGATCGCGCCGTCCGGCATCGTCAGCTTCATCACCGTCTCCGCGCCGAAGGCGCGCGTATAAAAATCCAGCGCGGCGACCGGATCGTCGACGATGATATACGGCGTCACGCTGTGATAGCCCTGCGGCGGCGTCTGCGGCATCGCATCCTCCCAAAGAGAATCGGAACAAACCGGGATCGAACGCTAAACCCGCAGACCAGCCGCTGACAAGCCCCGCCGGCTCCGCTATCGGCCGCGCATGACCGAGATCACGCCCCAGATCGTCGCCGAGCACGGCCTGTCCGAAGACGAATATCAGCGCGTCCTCTCCGCGCTCGGGCGCGCGCCAAACCTCGTCGAACTCGGCATCTTCTCGGTCATGTGGTCCGAGCATTGCAGCTACAAGTCGAGCCGCATCCACCTCAAGAAGCTGCCCACCACCGGGCCCCAGGTGATCTGCGGCCCCGGCGAAAATGCAGGCGTCGTGGATATCGGAGACGGCCAGGCCGCCATCTTCAAGATGGAGAGCCACAACCACCCAAGTTATATCGAGCCCTATCAGGGCGCCGCGACCGGTGTCGGCGGCATTCTGCGCGATGTGTTCACGATGGGCGCGCGCCCCGTCGCCAACATGAACGCGCTTCGCTTCGGCCGCCCCGATCATCCGAAGATGCGCCACCTGATCGCCGGCGTCGTCCACGGCATCGGCGGCTATGGCAATTGCGTCGGGGTCCCCACCGTCGGTGGCGAGGTGAATTTCCATCCCGCCTATGACGGAAACATCCTCGTCAACGCGATGACGGTCGGCATCGCCGATCAGGACAGGATCTTCTATTCGGCGGCCTCCGGCGTCGGCAATCCGATCGTCTATGTCGGCTCGAAGACCGGACGCGACGGGATCCACGGCGCCACCATGGCCTCGGCCGATTTCGGCGAGGATGCCGAAGCCAAGCGGCCCACCGTGCAGGTGGGTGATCCCTTCACCGAAAAGCTGCTGATCGATGCCTGTCTCGAGCTGATGGCGTCGGATGCGATCGTCGCGATCCAGGACATGGGCGCGGCCGGCCTCACCTCCTCCTCGGTCGAGATGGCGTCGAAGGGTGGCGTCGGGATCGAGCTCGACATGGATGCCGTGCCCCAGCGCGAAACCGGCATGACCGCGTATGAGATGATGCTCTCCGAAAGCCAGGAGCGCATGCTGATGGTGCTGAAGCCCGGCCGCGAGGCCTTTGCCGAAGCCATCTTCCACAAATGGGAATTGGATTTCGCGATCATCGGCCGCGTCACCGATACCGGCCGCATGGTCCTCGTCCACAAGGGCAAGACGGTGTGCGACATTCCGCTCGGTCCGCTGGCTGACGATGCCCCGCTCTACGATCGCCCTGCCATGCCGCGCGATCAGTATCTCGCATGGTCGGGCGTTGCCCCGATCGCCGAAGGGGCCGCCAGCGCCGATATCGGGGCCGATCTCGTCCGTCTGATGGGCTCCCCCGATATCGCCAGCCGCCGCTGGATCTGGGAGCAATATGATCACATGGTCGGTGCCGATACCGTGCAGCGCCCCGGCGGCGACGCGGCGGTGGTGCGCGTCCACGGCACGGCGAAGGGCCTCGCGATCAGCACCGATTGCACGCCCCGCTATTGCTATGCGGACCCGTATGAGGGCGGCAAGCAGGCGATCGCCGAATGCTGGCGCAACTTGAGCGCCGTTGGCTCAATGCCGCTTGCCGTCACCAACTGCCTCAATTTCGCCAACCCGCAGCGGCCCGAGATCATGGCGCAGCTCACCGGCTGCCTCGACGGCATGGGCGATGCCTGCCGCGCGCTCGACTTCCCGATCGTGTCGGGCAACGTCTCGCTCTACAATGAAAGCAAGGCCACCGGCGGCGGATCGGCGATCCTGCCCACCCCCGCGATCGGCGGTATCGGCCTGCTTGCCGACTGGTCGAGGAGCGCGACGATCGCGATCAAGGCCGATGGCGAGGAGATCTGGCTGATCGGCGGGTCGCGCGGCCATCTCGGCCAGTCGCTGTGGCTGCGCGAATGCGCCGGCGCCGAAGCCGGCTCGCCGCCGCCCGTCGACCTGGCGGCGGAGAAGGCCGCCGGCAATCTCGTTCGCAAGCTGATCGCCGATGGCGTCGCCACGGCGGTTCACGACATCAGCGACGGCGGCGTCGCAGTGGCGCTCACCGAAATGGCGCTGGCCGGCGGCATCGGCGCCGCGATCGAGCCGGACGAACGCGCGTCACCCGCCGGCTGGTGCTTCGGCGAGGATCAGGGCGGCTATCTCGTCACCGTCGCCGCCGGCGATCCCGCGATCGCCGCGCTCGCGAGCACCCGTGCCGTCCCGCTGCAGCGGATCGGCCGCACCGGTGGCGAGACGATCGAGGTCCGCGGGCTCTGCAATGTCACGCTGTTCGATCTGCGCGCTGCCCACGAAGGCTTCTTCCCTGCGCTGATGGGCGCAGACGCGGCGCTCGCCTGATCGCCACCGCCGCATCCGATCCTGCCCCCTTGCCGGGGACCGCGCCACGCATCGTTTCGATCGATGCGATTCGCGGCTTTGCGGTGCTCGGCATCCTCGTAATGAACATCGTCGGCATGGGGTTGCCCGCCTATGCCTATGTCGATCCGACCTATTATGGCGGCGCGCAGGGTACCGACCTGTGGGCCTGGGCCACGGCGTTCGTGCTGGCGGATGGCAAGATGCGCGCGCTCTTCACCATGCTGTTCGGCGCGTCGATGGCGATCATGGCCGATGCCGCCGAAGCCGATGGCCGCTCGCCCGCGGCGGCGCATTATCGGCGGATGGGCTGGCTGCTGCTGTTCGGCATGATCCACGCCTGGCTGATCTGGTACGGCGATATCCTTGTGGAATATGCGCTGGTCGGCGCGCTGCTGTATGTCGCGCGCGAATGGCGACCGTCGGCGGTGCTGACAGGCGCGGTCGTGCTGCTGGTCATGGCGGCGGCGTTCGACGTCGCGCTTTGGCGTGGCATGGCGGACGCGCAGGCAGCGGCGGCCGCGCCTGGTGCCAGCTTGGCCGTGCGCGATGCGTGGGATCTCACGCTTGCCGGCTTCCGCCCCGATCCGGCCGGCATCGCGGAGGATATCGCGCTCTATCGGGGTGGCTTCGCGCAGGTGTTCGAGGCGCGCGCCGAGATGACGATATTCATGCAGACGATCGTGCTGCCGAGCAGCCTGTTCGAAACGCTGGGCTTCGCAGCGCTCGGCCTGTGGCTGTTGCGGACCGGCTTCCTGACCGGTGCGTGCAACCCCCGGCTCTATCGCCTGCTCGCGGCCATCGCGCTGTTGGCGGCCATCCCGGCCACCGCGTTGATCGCGCGCGATACGATCGTGGCCAGCTTCGATGTCGTGCGAATGCAGCGCAACGATCTGCTGAGCTTCCTGCTGCGGCCCTGGATCGCGATTGGCTATGCCAGCCTGATCATTCTGTGGGTGCGGTCTGGTCGGGCCAGTTGGCTGGCGGATCGGCTCACTGCCGCGGGGCGGATGGCGCTCAGCAATTATCTTGTGACCAGCCTGATCTGCACCACCCTTTTCTATGGCTATGGGCTCGGCCTCTATGCCTGGCTGGGCCGGGCCGATCTGTACCTCGTCGTCGCCGCGGTCTGGATGCTGATCCTGTTGTGGAGCGCGCTCTGGCTTCAGAGATTTTCCTACGGCCCCTTCGAATGGCTGTGGCGCAGCTTGGCGAGGCGTCAATTCCAGCAGTTGCGAAAGATGCGCAAGCCTATTGCGACTTAATCGCACTAGCGCTAGATCATGCAGAGCGGAGAGGGAATCGGGCATGGTCGTGTGCGTCTGCAATGCAATCCGTGAAAAGGATGTCCGCGCGGCGGCACGCCAGGGTGCGCGAAGCCCATGCAGCGCCTATGCAACCCTCGGGATGCGTCCGCGCTGTGGACAATGCGTCCCATTCGCACGTCAGATCATTGATTCAGAGCGTGCGGTTGCCTAGCGTTCGCAGCTAGAAAATGGCTGAAATCAGCCATTTTCCGCCTTTCCCAAGTTGATCGCAGCGTCTATCTGCATGGCCTGTCCATTGATCGGAGGCCGTCATGAAGGGCGACGCGAAAGTCATCGAATATCTCAACGTCGCGCTCAAGAACGAGCTGACGGCAATCAATCAATATTTCCTGCATTACCGCATGCTCGACCATTGGGGCGTCGAGAAGCTCGCCAAGTTTGAATATGGTGAGTCGATCGACGAGATGAAGCATGCCGATTGGCTTGCCGAACGCATCCTGTTCCTCGATGGCTTGCCGAACTTCCAGCTGCTGGGCCGCCTGAAGATCGGCGAGACGGTTGAAGAAGTGCTGAAGGCCGATCTCGCGCTGGAAGAGGAAGCGATCCCGGTGCTGCGTGACGGCATCCAGCATGCCGAAAGCGTGCGCGACTATGTCAGCCGCGATCTCCTGCTCAAGATCCTCGACAATGAGGAAGAGCATGTCGATTATCTCGAAAAGCAGTTCGACATGATCAAGCAGATGGGCATCCAGAACTATGTCCAGCTGCAGAGCAAGTCGGCAGACGAACACGCCGGCTGATCGCTACGGGTTGGCCCGGCAGCAATGCCGGGTCCGTTCCCCGGTCAGAGCGTTCGTTTCACGGCTTCATTGAAGCATGGCGAACCTGCCCCCCACGGCGGCGCCAAGCCTCACGCCACGACCGCTATCGCCCGTCGAGCCCGAAGTTCAGCCGCCGCGACAGGTTGTAGTCGAGCACTGCGACCAGGAAATAGGCGCAGCCCCACTTGATGCGGTCGAACCAGCCGGCGCGCTCGTGATCGCCCTCGCCGATCTCGCGGGCCGATGCCAGCTCCTGCTCGAAATAGCGGCGGATCAGATCCGCGAAGCTCGCATCCTCGATCCGGATCATCAGCTCCAGATTCACGTACAGGCTGCGCATGTCGTAGTTGGCGGATCCGATATGCGATGCGTCGTCGACCACGAACAACTTGGTGTGGAGCTTGGTCGCCTGATATTCGAACACGCGCACGCCGCGCTTCAACAGCCGGTGATAGGTGTGGCGCGCCGCCGCAATGGTGGCGTTGTTGTCCGATTTGGCCGCCGTCACCACCCGCGCGCTGCCGCCGCGGCGCACGATGCCCTCGATCGGGCGCAGCATGCCCGGGTTCGGCGCGAAATAGCCGGCGATCAGATCCGCCCGACGCGCCTGGCGCAGTTCCGCCTTGATCTCCGCCGCCCAGGGGCTCAGCCGCCGGGTCGGCCCGCCCATCAGCCAGCGCACCGGGCCCTCGGTCTCGCTATGCTGTTTCAGCGTTCGTCGCAGGTCGCGGATCTTGGCCTTCGGCGTATGCGACCATTTGGAAAGCGCGTCGAAATAGCGCGCCAGCCGCCCGGCCGCCTCGCCCTCCACCAATAGGCCCAGGTCGCGCCAGGCGCTGCCGTCGCCCGGCGTCGGCCCGAAATAGCTGTCCTCGACATTGAAGCCGCCGATGATCACCCGCGCCTCGTCGGCCAGCGCCAGCTTTTGATGGTTGCGCAGCAGATAGCGTCGGCCGATCCGCGGCAGGAACCGGCAGACTTCGGCCCCCGCCAGCTTGATCGGGGCGAAGAACTCGTCGTCGGCATCGCTGCCGAATCCGTCGACGATTAGCGAGACGCGCACCCCCCGCTCCAGCGCGCGTGCGATTGCTGCGCGCACCGTCCGTCCGGCATCGTCCTCGCAGTAGATATAATAGAGCAGGCGCAGCGTTCGCTCGGCACCGTCGATCAGCGCGATCAGCGCGTCCATCCGCTCGGGCCCGTCGGGCAGCAGCGTCAGCCGGTGGCCGGCGACGTCGATCGGGCCGAGATCGATCCGTTGGGCGGTAGCGGCTGGCTCGGGATCGGGCATGGTTCCGCCATCGTCCCCCCGCCCCCAGGATGCAAGCGCCGCCACCTTGATTGACATTCAGGCCCCCGCGCTCTAGGGGCCTTCGCTTTCCGGACAGCCCGAATTCATACGGAGCGTTTCACATGGCGCGCGTGACCGTCGAGGATTGCGTCGACAAGATTCCCAACCGGTTCGACCTGGTTCTGCTTGCGGCGCAGCGCGCCCGGCAGATTTCGGGCGGGGCCGAACTCACGCTCGATCGCGATCGCGACAAGAACCCGGTCGTCGCGCTGCGCGAGATCGCCGAGGAGACGGTGACGCCGAAGGATCTGCACGAATCGGTCGTCAGCAACCTGCAACGGGTCCAGGTCGACGAAGAGGATGCGCCGGACGAGATCGGCTCGCTGGCCGCCTCCGCCGAAGCGCTGCGCCTCACTGCGGCCGCGCCGCCGCGTAATCAGAACCTGGGCGGCGATTACGAATAACTTCGGGAAGTATCTCCGTTTGCTCTGAGCTTGTCGAAGGTCTGCCTTCTCTTTCGACGGAGAAGGAACAGTGCTTCGACATGCTCAGCACCAACGGTTCGGGTTTCGAGCCTTACCCCAGTTTCCCGAACTTCTCCTCGAACCCCGCGGTATCGCCGCTGGCAAGGTGTCCGGCCTGTTCCAGCCAGCGGTCGCGCTCCAGCCGGCCCTTGAACGCATCCATCCGCGCATCGAGCGACGCGGCCTGCGTCTGATCCAGCGCCGCCAGCTGGTCGTAGCGGGTGATGCCATGGCCGTTCAGCAGCGCCGCCGCCTTCGGCCCCAATCCCTTGATCCGCGTCAGATCGTCGGGCGGGCCCGCCGCCTCCGGCATTGCGGGGTGAGAATCGACCCCGAGCAGCTCGTCGACGACATCGCCGATCGCCGCTGCGCCGGCATCGCCCACCCCGTCGCGTTCCTCGCCGGGCAGGATCGGCTTCCGGCCGCGGGTCAGTACCAGCAGCAGCACGATCGCCAGCACCGCCACCCCGGCGATGATCAGGATCAGGTTGGTGTCCATCGTCACTCCTTGTCAGTCTCGCATTCCTGAACCCGTCAGCGCGGCTCAGGCTCCGCGCGCGATCTCGCGCCAGCCGATATCGCGCCGGCAGAACCCGTCGGCATAGTCGATCGCATCGACCGCGCGGTAGGCGGCGGCCTGCGCGGCCGCCACGTCAGCCCCGGTCGCGGTGACCGCCAGCACGCGCCCACCGCTCGCCACCAGCGCGTCGCCCGCTTGCTTGGTCCCGGCCTGGAAGACGATCGCGCCGCTTGCCTCGGCCGCAGCCAGCCCGTCGATCCGCCCGCCCGCCTTGGGGATGCGCGGATAGCCCTCGGCCGCGATCACCACCGTCAGCGCGGCCTCATCGCCCATGCTCCAGCCCGTCGCCTCTGCCAGCCGCCCCTCGGCCACCGCCAGCATCAACGCCGCCAGATCGCCGCGAAAGCGCGGCATCAGCACCTGCGTCTCCGGATCGCCGAAACGGGCGTTATATTCGATCAGCTTCGGCCCGGTCCGGGTCAGCATCAGCCCGGCATAGAGCACGCCCGAATAGGGTGTCCCTGCCGCCGCCAACGCCTTCACCGTCGGCACGACGATCTCCTCCATCGCCTGCCGCTCCAGCGCCGGGGTCAGCACCCTAGCCGGGCTGTAGGCGCCCATGCCGCCGGTATTGGGGCCGGTATCGCCATCCCCCACCCGCTTGTGATCCTGCGCCGATCCGAACGCCACCACCGTCTCGCCGTCGGTCAGCGCGAACAGGCTCGCCTCCTCGCCGTCGAGAAATTCCTCGATCACCACTTCCGCGCCCGCCGCGCCGAACGATCCGGCGAACATATCGCGGATCGCAGCCTCGGCTTCGTCGTGGCTCATCGCGATCACCACGCCCTTGCCCGCGGCCAGGCCGTCCGCCTTGATCACTACCGGCAGCGCGAACGGCGCCAGCGCGGCGACCGCCTGGTCGGCGGATGAGCAGCGTACATAGCCCGCGGTCGGGATGTCATTGGCCGCGCACAGATCCTTGGTGAAGCCTTTCGATCCTTCCAGCTGCGCCGCCGCCGCGCCCGGCCCGAACACCGGCACGCCCGCCGCCCGCAGCGTATCGCCAAGCCCCGCGACAAGCGGCGCCTCCGGCCCGATCACGACCAGCCCGATCGCCCGATCGTGACAGAAATCGACCACAGCCGCCTGATCGGCCGGATCGAGCGCGATGCACTCGGCATGGATCGCGATCCCGGGATTGCCGGGCGCCGCATACAGCCGCCCACAGCTCGCCGATCGCGCCAGCGCCCAGGCCAGCGCATGCTCGCGCCCGCCGCCCCCGATGAGAAGGATGTCCATGGCGGATGCTCATGGCCAAAGCCATCCGCCAATGGAAGCGCAGATCCTTCTCGGACGCAGAGCGAGAGAGCAGCCCACGGTATGGCGGCGGACAGCAGTCGATCTTGGTATCGACGTTGCACACCGCTCGCTGCCTTGCCACGCATCGTTTGGGGTTGCAGTCTTCTGGATCGTCGGAACGGGGATATCGATGGCGGGCGAATTTCGGACGGCTTTGTCGGCGTTTATGCGCACGCGCGATTATCGGGGACGATCCGACCGCCCCCAGTTCTGGTTCTTCGTTTTGATGATGATCGTAGCGGGCCAGTTGCTGATGATTGCCGGCGTGGTCTTCACGTTCGCCGCCTTGGCGGCCGGGCCGTCATCAGACGGTCCGTCCGGATACTTTTTCGTTGGTCCACTCGTCGGCTACGGGCTCTGGCTGCTTGCCTTCGGACCCCCGTTGGCCGCAGTTCTCGTTCGGCGGCTTCACGATACAAGTCGTAGCGGATGGTGGGCTGCGCCGCTCCTATTGCTGCTGGCCAACGGCCTCGGCGGAATGGCACTTATAATGATGGCGTTCCGGTCGGCGCAGCCACCGTCTGATACGGCCCTGATGCTGCTGTTCGCGAACAATATCCTTTACCTTGGCTACCTCGCTATCATCATCTTTTTTACAGCACAGGATGGCACCGTCGGCCCCAATCGCTATGGCCCGGATCCGAAGGGGCGCTAGCTGATCGCTACCACCGCCGGCTTCGCTGCCGTGCGCTTCGCCACGATCGGCCGCCACGCCTCGGCCGCGCGGCGCTGGCGCAGATAGGCGTCCAGCCCGATCTCGATCCCCACCAGCATGTAGACGAACGGCTGGAAGGCGATGCCCACGAACAGCGATCCGGTCATATAGATCAGATGGCCGTGCTGCAGCGCGGTCGCGAGCGGCGCAACCCAGGCTTCGTCCGCCTTGCCGCGCCGGCGATAGCGCCGCCGCACCGCCTCCATCCGCGCGATGCCGATGCCGTGCAGCAGCAGCCACAGCCCCAGCCCCGGCCAGCCCTGTTCGCCCAGCATCTCGAAATAGCCCGAATGATAGGCGCGGGCCTTGTCGAATTCCTGCACCGCCTGGATCACCTGGCCGCCGCCATCCTCGGTGGTCGCCACCTTGTCGATCACCAGCTTGTTCTGCAGATAGGCGTCGAACCCGCCGCCCAAGGGATGATCGCGGACATAGCCCAGCGTCCACTTCCACACCGCGATCCGGGTGGAGGCCGAACTGTCGGCCTTATATTCCTTGATCGTGTCCATCCGGTCGGAAAAGCTCGACGGCAGCATCGGCACCGCGCACAGCCCGAGCAGTGCCAGCACCGCGATGTATCGGCCGCGCTTCTTCACCTCGCGGATCATCAGCACTGCCAGCAGCCCGATGCAGATCAGCCCGGTGCGCGCCTCGGTGCCGATCGGGATCAGCAGGCAGGCGAAGCACAGCGCCCACGCGAACGCCTTCACCCGCCAGTCGGTCGGATAGATGCTGCCATGCTGCGAAAGCCACAGGATCAGCGGCACGATCGCGATCGCCACCGTCGCGATCGTGCTCGATTCATACAGGCCGCTGTTGTTGTCCACCATCAGGTTCAGCGCGCCATAGCCGCCGCCCGAAGCCAGCGTCTTGATGCCACCCACGATGATGATCGATGCTGCCGACAGGATCATGAACAGCGAAAGCGCCTCGATTCTAAGCCTCGTGCGCAGCGTCAGCGGCAGGAAGATCGCGAACGCCAGCGCCTTCCATACCCATGCCCATTTCTCCGCGGCGGAGGCGGGGAAGTCGGCGTTCATCGTGGTATAGCCGCAATAGCAGAGCAGCATCAGCATGATCGCCTGCCGCCCCCCGAAGCGCATCCCCCGCTTGTCGTCCGCCACCATCCAGCCGAGCACAGCCAGTGCCACGCAGATCAGCGAGACCGGCACCGAGTTGAGCATGTAGTATGACAGCCGCTGCGGCGAGACGATGTCGACATAGGCATAGGCCAGCACGAACAGGAACGGCCGCCGGAAGCCGAGCGCGATCAGCCCGGCCAGGAACCCCACCAGCGCCAGATCACGCATCGGCGTCGCGCGCCGGCGGCGCCTCCCGGTCGAGATCATCGCGCGCGATCAGCCGCCATGCCGCCAGCAGCATCAGCCCATGGGTGAGCGCGAGGGAGAACAGATCGATCATCGCAGCGTCCGCGATAGGGGCGGCGGGTTAGGATCGGGTGAAGGGTCCGGTCGCCTCCTCCCTAACCCCGCCTTAACCCGCCGCGTGCGATCCCCCGACCATGCGGATCCTACACATCCTCGATCACAGCCTGCCGATCCACAGCGGCTATACCTTCCGCACCCGCGCGATCCTGACGGCGCAGATCGCGATGGGCTGGCAGGTGCTGGGCGTCACCGGGCCGCGCTACAATCCGTCCACGCCCGATCCCGAGACGATCGACGGCCTCACCTTCCATCGAACGCCAAAGCCATCGCCCGCCCCGCCGCCGCTCCGCGAGCTTCGCGAGATCGCCGCGCTCGCCGCACGGATCGACGACATCTGCGAAAGCTGGCGGCCGGATCAGCTCCACGTCCATTCGCCGGTGCTGAACGCCATGGCTGCGCTGAAGGTCGCCAAACGCCGCAACCTGCCGCTGATCTACGAGATCCGCGCCTTCTGGGAGGATGCGGCGGTCGGCAACGGCACCGATCGCGAGGGATCGGCGCGCTACCGGGTCACGAAGCTGCTGGAGACGCGCGCCGCGCGCCAGGCCGATGCGGTCGCGGTGATCTGCGAAGGGCTGCGCGCCGATCTCGTCGCGCGCGGGATCCCGGCCGCCAAGATCATGGTTTCGCCCAACGGCGTCGATCTTGGCCTGTTCGGCGATCCGCCACCCGCCGATACCGCGCTGGCCGAAAGCCTGGGTCTGCCCGCCAATGCCGAGACGATCGGCTTCATCGGCAGCTTCTACGATTATGAAGGGCTGGACGATCTGATCGCGGCGATGCCGCTGCTGGTCGCCACGCGCCCGGACGCGCATCTGCTGCTGGTCGGCGGCGGGCCGATGGAATCCGCGCTCGCCGCCCAGGCCGCCGCTTCGCCGGTGGCGGAGCGGATCCGCTTCGTCGGCCGCGTGCCGCACGATCAGGTCGAACGCTATTACAGCCTGATCGATGTGCTGGCCTATCCGCGCAAGGCGATGCGGCTGACCGAGCTCGTCACGCCGCTGAAGCCGCTGGAAGCGATGGCGCAGCGCCGGCTGGTCGCCGCCTCCGATGTCGGTGGCCATCGCGAACTGATCGAACATGGCGTCACCGGTACGCTGTTCCCGCCCGATGATCCGCCGGCGATGGCCGCTGCGCTCGCCGCGCTGCTCGCCGATCGCGCCGGATGGGATCGGCGGCGCGATGCCGGCCGCGCCTTTGTCGAACGGGATCGTAACTGGTCTTCAAATATTGCACGGTACGCGCCGGTTTACCGCCAGCTGATGGAAAGATCGCGTTGATGGCCAAGACTTTCGCCGCCCGGCTGGCGCGTTTCCCGATCGAACCGGTAATGGCCAGCCTGCTCGCCGCCAGCACCGGCTTCGCGCTGCATGCCATGCCGCAGCCGCTGCTCGAGGCGATCGTTGCAGCCAGCGGCCTGCCCGGGCTGATCGATGCCGCCACCCCGCCGCTCGGCCATACTGCGCGCTCGGGCGTGGTCTTCGCCGGCGCGCTCGCTGCGTTCCTGCTCGTCTGGGCGATCTTCTGGCTGATCGATCACTGGCCGCAGCGTGCCGCGGTCGATACCGATGCCGAGCGCGATTATGTCTTCACGCCGCGCGCGGAAGATGCGCACCCCGATGCACCCGTCCGCCGCCCGATCTTCGCCGCCGCCGATCTCGGCAACCCGGTCGCGCGCGTGCCCGAGCCGGAAGGCAATATCGCGCAGCGTGCCCGCATCTTCCCCGATCCGCCGGCCGAACCCTTGATGGTCGAGCACGTTGCGGTGGACGAGCCGGAAGCGGAGCTCGAACCGCTGCTGCTCGATACGCCGTTCGTCGATCCCGAACCCATCCCGTCGGATGTGGCGGGGGCCGCTCCTCCCGAAACCGTCGTGGTCGCTCCGTCGGAAACCCCCGCGCCCGATCCCATTGCCGCCACGCCCACCGCCGCCGCGCCCGTTCCGCCCCCCGGCCCGCCGCGCAGCACGGCCGAGCTGATGGCCCGGCTCGAGGCTGGCCTCGCGCGCCGCGCCACCCGCGATCAGGCCCCGGCCGACGATGTCGATGGGGCGCTCCGCGCCGCGCTCGCCGATCTGGGCAAGCTCGCCAAGCGCGGTTGATCCCCACTCACCGATCCTCCACGGTCAGCAGCTCGACCGCGACGGCGGTACCTGCCGCCAGTCCGTTCGCATCGATCATGATGTGGCCCGGCACGCTGAACTCATGCTCGGGCAGCGCGCTCACGATATCGACCGCGGCGTGCAGATCCACGCATTCCACCAGCACCAGGTGACGCGCCCCGCTGAACGTGGCGCTTGCCCAGGGTTCGGCCTCGCTGGTCAGGATCGCAGTACCCTCCGGCAGCATCCGATCGAGCGCGCGCAGCACCGCGCGGTGAGCGTCGGGCGCAGGCATCAACCAGCTCTGTCCAGATAGGCGTGCACCCGCGCGGTCATCGTGGGGCGCGGCTCGCGTCCCCTGCGCAGGTCCTTCACCAGCCGCGGATCGCCCACCGACTCTCGGCCGAACCGGCTCGGCTTCATGCCGGTCTTCCTCAGAAACTTCTCGATCCGGCTTAGCAGATGCATGAAACGACTCCATCGCCCGACTCCTTTGTTCCCATCTTGTTCTCATCGGAAATCCTACTTGTCTAGGATTTTTCTCATCGCTATGAGATGGGGATGGATCCGGCATCGGCCCGTTCGCGCCTGGAAGCGCTGATCCGCGATCGGCGCGAGGATTATGCCGGCCTGTCGCGCCTGCTCGGCCGCAACCCCGCCTATCTCCACCAATATGTCCGCCGCGGCAGCCCGCGCGTGCTGGCGGAGGGGGATCGCCGCACGCTCGCCGATTATTTCGGGATCGACGAATCGGAACTTGGCGGACCGCCGGGCCCTGCCCCGCTCACGGTGGCGGTGGCCGGCACGCGATCGGCCGCCGCCGATCTGCTGCTCGTGCCGCGGTTGGCGGTCACCGCCTCGGCCGGGCCCGGATCGGTCGCCGATGCAGAGGCGCGCGCCGGCCGGATCGCGTTCGATGCCGGCTGGCTGCGCGGGGTGGCGCGCAACGGCACCGGCAGCCTGTCCGCGATCCGCGTCGCCGGCGATTCGATGGAACCGACGCTGTCCGATGGCGATGAACTGCTGGTCGATACCGCCCCCGATGCCCGCCGCATCGGCGACGGCATCTTCGTGCTCCGGCGCGAGGATGCGCTGATCGTCAAACGGCTGCAGCGCGATCCCGGCGATGGCCGCGTCGCGATCCTCAGCGACAATCCGGCCTATCCACCGATCCCCGGCGTCGATCCCGCCCGCCTCGATATCGTCGGTCGCGCGGTCTGGGCCGGCCGCCGCCTGCGCTAGATCGGCTTCGGCCTAACCCCGCCGATCGCGCCACCACAGCAGCAGCGCCAGGGATACACCCAGCCCCAGCCCGATCAGGAAACCGATCGATGGCTCGCCCAGCACCGCGCCGATCAGCGCCCCGGCGATCAGCAGGAAGGCGATGGGCGCGCCGGCGGCGCGGCTGCGGGAAGGCTGGCTCATCCGTTGCCCATGCCATCGCTGGGCCGCGTGCGCCAGCATCGTCCCGCGCCGGGATCGCCGTCCCGCGGCGGGACTTGGTGAAGCGTCCTTCACCATCGTCACCCGCAGCCTGTCGTCACCGGCCAGACTGGCACGGCGCTTGATAGGGCTGGCCCATGCAATCCACGCCCGTCATCGCCGATCGCGCCGTCTGGGACAGCGCAGTCGATCTTCGTCACAGCTTCGGAACCGGCGCCGCGATCGAGGCCGCGATCCGCGCCGGCCGCAGTCGCGATGCCGGCAATGTGATCCATTTCTGCCGGTGGCGCGAAGTCGAACGGCTGCTGGGCTTGCTGGAAAGCGACAGCGTCACCGGAACCCGGCACTGATCCATTGCATCCCCGCTGGCGATGGCCGGCGGTTGCGGGTAGCGTGGCGGCCATGTGGTCGGTTCTTCCGCGGCGCTCGCATGCGTATCCTGCGATCGCCGGCTTTCTCCTGTCGTCGGTGGCGCCTGCGCTCGGGCAGGATCAGCCCGCTTCCGATCCCGCAGCGGATATGCTCGATCCCGGATCGCCGCTGGCCGATCTGCCCGATCTCGGGGTGGACTGGCCCGATCTGAACGTCGCCGACGGCGATACACCGGATCCCTCCGCTGCTGCCGCCGCGGTCGATCTCACCGCAGAACAGCGCTACGGCGTCGTGCTCGAGGGGCTGGACGGAATTGCCGACGATCGTCTGCGCACCCGCTTCAATGATCTGTCGGCGCTCAAGACCGCGAAGGATCGCGACGCCAATGTCGCGCAGATCGATCGCCGTGCCCGTCAGGATGAACAGCTGCTCGCCGATCTGCTGCGCTCCTATGGCTATTATGATGCGCTGGTCACCGCGCGCGTCGATTCCGATCCGGTCACGCGCCGGATCACGGTCACGCTGGCGGCCGAGCCGGGTCCGATCTACCGCTTCGTCGATGTCGAAACGCCCGGCCTGTCCGCTGCCGGAGACAAGGCTGGCGCGCTGGCCGGGGCCTTCCCGATCAAGCCGCAGGATCCGGTCGACGCCGAACGCGTGATCGCCGCGGAAGCGTCGCTGCAGACCAAGCTCGGCCGCGAGGGCTTCGCCTTCGGCACCGTCGCCGATCCCGATATTGTGATCGATCACGCCACCCGCACCGCCACGCTTTCGTTGCCGGTCGAGACCGGGCAGGCCCAGCGGTTCGGCGCGATCGCCGTCGATGGCACGCGGCTGTTCGGCACCCGCCATCTCGGCCGCATCGCGCGCTTCCGCCCGGGCCAGCCCTATGATGCCGCGCTGGTCGAGGATTATCGCCGCGCATTGATCCAGACCGGGCTGGTGTCGACGGTGCAGATCAAGCCGCGCCCCGGCGCGGAACCCGGCGTCGTCGATATCGTAACGCGGCTCGAGCCTGCGCCGCCCCGCACCGTCGCGGGCGAGCTCGGCTATGGCACCGGCGAAGGCGCGCGGGTCGAGGCAAGCTGGACGCATCGCAACCTGGTCAAGCCCGAAGGCGCCGTCACCGTGCGCGGTGTCGCCGGCACGCGCGAACAGCTCGCCTCGCTCTCGCTCCGCCGCAACAACTACAAGGGCCGCGATCGGGTGCTGACCGGGCTGGTCTCGGCCGCGCGCATCCGCCGCGATGCCTATGATGCCAAGACGTTCACGCTGGCCGGCGGCCTCGAACGCCAGACCAATATCATCTGGCAGAAGAAATGGACGTGGAGCCTGGGCGCGGAACTGATCGCGTCGGACGAACGCGATTCCACCGGCCTGTCGGGTATTCCGCGCCGACGCACCTTCTTCATCGCCGCCTTCCCCACCAGCCTCAGCTATGATGGCTCGGATGATTTGCTCGATCCGAAGACGGGCTATCGGCTGTCGGGCCGGCTCTCGCCCGAAGCCTCGTTCCAGGCCGGCAATTTTCAATATGCCCGCGCTCAGATCGATGCATCGGCCTATCAGCCGATCGGCGAGCGCGTGGTGGTTGCCGGCCGCATTCGGCTCGGCTCGATCCTGGGTGCGTCGCGGGATCGCATCGCGCCGTCGCGCCGCTTCTATGCCGGCGGCGGCGCCTCGGTGCGCGGCTATGGCTTCCAGGATATCGGCCCGATCGATGTGAATGGCGATCCGGTCGGCGGCCGCAGCCTGGCCGAATTCGCGGTGGAAACCCGCGTCCGCTTCGGCAACTTCGGGGTCGTGCCCTTCCTCGACGCGGGCAATCTCTACACCAAGACCTATCCGGACTTTTCGGGCCTGCGCTACGGTGCCGGCATCGGGGCGCGCTACCACAGCAGCTTCGGCCCCATCCGCGTCGATGTCGGCACGCCGCTCAATCGCCGCGCAGGCGATGCCCGGGTCGCGGTCTATGTCTCGCTGGGCCAGGCCTTCTGATGCCCGATGCGGGGGAGTCTCTGCCGCCACCGGCCGTGCGGCGCCGCTGGCCCTGGCCGCTGCGCTGGGCGCTGGGCCTGCTGCTCACGCTGGCGCTGGCGATCGGCGTAGCGATTTGGGCGATCGATACCGGCCCCGGCCATCGCTTCATCGTCGATCGCATCGCGTCGCTGCCGATCCGATCCGGGCTCAAGATCCGCATCGGCCGCATCGATGGCTCGATCTGGGGCCGCGCCACCCTGCGCGATCTGCGCCTCTATGATCCGCAGGGCCTGTTCCTCGAGGCGCCCGAGGTCGATCTCGATTGGCGGCCGACGCGCTGGCTGGCCAACATGCTCGATATCCGCCGGCTCGAATCCGATCTGGTCGTGCTGCACCGCCTGCCGAAACTGCGCCCCACCGGTCGCCAGACGCCGATCCTGCCCGGCTTCGACATCCGCATCGATCGCCTCGCCATCGCCGCGATCCGGATCGAGCCGCCGGTCGCGGGCACCCGCCGCATCGCCCGGCTCGACGGGCGCGCCGATATCCGCCGCGGCCGTGCGCTGATCACGCTCGATGCGCGCGTCGCCGGCGGTGGCGATCGGCTCCGCATCCGGCTCGATGCCGAACCTGATCGCGATCGCTTCGATCTCGAAGCCCGGCTCGCCGCCCCGGCGGATAGCGTGGTCGGCGGCATCGTCGGCACGCGCCGGCCGATCGCACTGATCGTCACCGGCGATGGCAGCTGGGCGCGCTGGAACGGCGTCGCGCGGATGGATCTGTCGGGCCGCCGTACGGTCGATCTGGCGCTCGGCGTGCGCGATGGCCGCTATCTGCTGAAAGGGCAGGCCGCGCCCTCCCCCTTCCTCGCCGGCAAACTGCAGCGCCTGTCCGCGCCGCGGATCCTGATCGATGGCCAGGCGACATTGGCCGATCGCCGCTTGGCCGGCCTGCTCAAGCTGCGTACGCCCGCGCTGTCGGTCGATGCGGATGGCACGATCGATCTGGCGGAATCAGGATTCGACAAGCTCAAGATCGCGGCCAGCCTGCTGCGCCCGCCCGCCCTGTTCCCCAACATGACGGGGCGGGCGATCCGGCTCGAAGCCACGCTCGATGGCCCGTTCGCCACCGCCGCTTATGATTACCGGCTGGTCGCCGATCGCGTCGCCTTCGATCAGACGGGGTTCGAAACCGTGCGCGCGGTCGGCACCGGTCGCCTGTCGCCCAGCCCGGTCAAGCTGCCCGTCCGCCTCACTGCTGCTCGCGTCACGGGGGTCGGCGATGTCGCCGGCGGCATCCTGCGCAATCTGGCGCTGTCGGGCACGCTCGATGTCACTGCCAAGACGGTCACCGGCAGCAACATCGCGCTCGGGTCGGACAAGCTGAAGGGCAAGCTCGCGCTGCTGCTCGATCTTGTTACCGGGCGCTACACCGTCACGCTGTCGGGCGGGCTTACCCGCTATCTGATCCCCGGTCTCGGCATCGTCGATGTGACGAGCGAGCTTCGCGTCGTCCCCGATCCCAGCGGCCGTGGGACGCGCGTAGAAGGGCGCGGCCGCGCCTGGGTCCGCCGGCTCGACAATGGCTTCCTGGCCGGCCTCGCCGGTGGCCTGCCCGCGATCGATACGCGGCTGGTGCGCGGCAATGATGGCATCGTGCGCTTCATGGGGCTGCGGCTCACTGCCCCCGGCATCGCGCTCACCGGCAACGGCTATCGCCGCAAGGATGGCACCTTCTTCTTCGAAGGCGGTGGCCGCCAGCGCGAATATGGCCCGCTGCGCATGGTGCTCGATGGCCGCATCGATCGCCCCCGCCTCGCGATCGCGCTCGCCAGCCCGATGGAGGCGCTGGGTCTGGCCGATGTGAAGCTCCAGCTCGATCCCGATGCTCAGGGCTATGCCTATGCCGCCGCCGGCGGTTCCACGCTCGGCCCGTTCACCTCCAGCGGGCGTATCGATCTGCCGCGCGCCGCGCCGGCGCTGATCCGGGTCGCTGCGCTCGCCGTTTCCGGCACGAACGCCACCGGCACGTTGCGCTCCGACCCCGGCGGCTTCACCGGCGCACTCGATCTCGCTGGCGGCGGGCTCGGCGGCCGCTTGCTGTTCGCCCCCGTCGGCGATGATCAGCGGATCGAGACGCACCTGACCGCCGATGGCGCGACGCTCACCGCCGCCACCCCGATCGTCCTCCGCCGCGGCAAACTCGACGGCGCGATCCTGCTGACCCCGGCCGGCGCGATGATCGATGGCAGCGCGATGGCGCAGGGCGCGCGCGTGGGCCCGGTCTATTTCGCCAGCCTGTCCGCCACCGCCGCGCTGCGCGCTGGCACCGGCATCATCAAGGGCCGCGTCGCCGGATCCCGCGGCCGCGCCTTCGCACTCGATGTCGCGGCCGATGTCACGCCCGACAGTGTCGCGCTCACCGGCGCGGGCACGGTCGATCGCCGGCCGATCCGGCTGGAGGAAGCGGCCCGCCTGACCCGTGACGGCGATGGCTGGCGGCTCGCCCCAGCCCGCTTCGCCTTCGCCGGCGGCGAGGCGCGGGTCGGCGGGCGGTTCGGGGCCAGCGCCACCGAGTTCGACGCCACCTTGCAGCGCATGCCGCTCACCGTGCTCGATATCGGCTTCCCGGGCCTCGGCCTCGGCGGATCGGCCAGCGGCACGCTCTCCTATCGCCTGCCCGCCGGCGGCATCCCCACGGGCCGCACCGATCTGCGCGTCCGCGGCCTCACGCGCTCGGGGCTCGTGCTGTCGTCGCAGCCGGTCGATGTTGGCCTCACTGCCGTGCTCGGCGCCAGTGGCGCCGCCGGGCGCGCCATCGTCGCCAGCGGCGGCAAGACGATCGGCCGCGCCCAGGCCCGGCTCTCGCCGCTCGGCCCAGGCGCCGATCTGATGGCCCGGCTTCAGCGTGCCCCGCTGTTCGCCCAGCTCCGCTACGCCGGCCCCGCCGACACGCTCTGGCGGCTGACCGGGGTCGAGACGATCGATCTGTCCGGCCCGGTCTCGATCGGGGCGGATATGCGCGGCACGCTGGCCGATCCCAGCATCCGGGGATCGCTGCGCACCGACAATGCCCGGCTCGAAAGCGCGGTCACCGGCACGGTCATCCAGAAGATCGCTGCCGCCGGCCGCTTCAACGGCTCGCGCCTGGTGATCGATCGCTTCGTCGGCGCGACAGCCAATGGCGGCTCGGTTGCGGGCCGCGGCGTGTTCGATCTGGCCGCCGCGCAGGGGCTGGGCATGGATCTGGCGCTGACTGCGGACCGCGCGATCCTGCTCGCGCGTGACGATATCGGCGCCACCGTCACCGGCCCGCTCACCATCCGGTCGGATGGCTCGGGCGGCACGATCGCCGGCGACGTCGATCTGATCGCCTCACGCTTTCGGCTCGGCCGTGCCGCCGCCGCCGCCGTGCCCCGTCTCGCCGTCCGCGAGATCAACCGCCCCGCCGACGAGCCCGAGGCCACTCGCCCGCCGAGCCCGTGGCGGCTGGATCTGAAGGCCGATGCGCGGAACCGGCTGATGGTCTCGGGCCTCGGGCTGGACAGCGAATGGCGCACGCGCATCGTCATCAAGGGCACGGTCGATAACCCCGCGATTACCGGCACCGCCGATCTGATCCGTGGCAATTATGAATTCGCCGGCCGGCGCTTCGATCTCGATCGCGGCGCGATCCGCTTCAATGGCGAAGCACCGCCCGATCCCGCGCTCGATATCGTGGCCCAGGCCAATCTCCAGGGCCTGAACGCCACCATCCGCGTCACCGGCACCGGCCTCAAGCCCGACATCGATTTCGCCAGCGTCCCCGCACTGCCGGAAGACGAGTTGCTGTCACGCCTGCTGTTCGGATCGTCGATCACCAACCTGTCCGCGCCGGAGGCGCTCCAGCTCGCCGCCGCGGTCGCCTCGCTGAATGCCGGCGGCAGCGGCGATGGCCTGAACCCGATCAACTCCGTGCGCCGCGCCGCCGGGCTCGATCGGCTCCGCATCCTGCCCGCCGATCCCACCACCGGTCAGGGCACCTCGGTCGCGGCCGGCAAATATCTCGGCCGCCGCACCTATGTCGAAGTGATCTCGGATGGCGCCGGCTATTCGGCCACGCGGGTCGAATTCCAGATCACGCGCTGGCTGTCGCTGCTGTCCTCGATCTCCACGATCGGCCGCCAGAGCGCGAACGTGCGCATCTCGAAGGATTATTGAGGACCGGGAGATTCCCTCTCTCCGCTCGCTCTCAGCCCGTCGAAAGGCCGTCTTCTTCTTTTTCGCGGGCGAGACGGACAGTGCTTTTACGACCTCGGCACAGGCGGGCTCGCGGGCTGGGTAGGCTCAGGCCTCGACCTGTGCCACCGGATGGCTCCTGAACAGCCGCCCACGCTCGGTGATCGCCACTGCGGTCAGCGATGCCAGCCCCAGCAGCAGATAGCCGATCGCCACCGGCAGCGTGGTCCCGTCGAAGCTCTGCCCGATCGCCAGCCCCAGCAGCGCACCGCCGATCGTCGATGCCGTGCCCTGGATCGACGATGCGGTGCCCGCGATATGCCCGACCGGCTCCATCGCCATCGCGCCGAAATTGGATGCTGCCAGCGCGAAGCACATCATCTGCCCGGTCTGGAACACCGAGAACGACCAGACCGTCTCCAAGCCCGCCAGCGCCCACGCGGTGTGCAGCCCACCGAAGGTGACGAACCCGATCAGCGCCCAGTGCGATACGAACCGCGTCCCCAGCCGCTCCACGATCCGCGAGTTGGCGAACGACGCCACCGCCATGCCGCTCGCCACCAGCGCGAACACATAGGTGAAGATGTCGGGCCGCCGGAACACGTCGTAGAAGATCTGCTGCACCGACATGATGAACCCCATCAACCCGGCGAACAGCAAGGTCATCGCGATCGTGTAGCCCAGCGAATAACGGTTGGTCAGCACCAGCCGCGCCGCCTCCAGCAGCGGCCGCACCGCGATCGCGCGGCGATCCTCGGCGTGTAGCGTCTCCGGAATGCGGAAGAACCCCCACACTGCAACCAGCGCGCCATAGATCGCCAGCGCGTAGAAGATCGCCTCCCAGGGCGCGATGTAGAGGATCATCTGGCCAAGCGTCGGCGCCAGGATCGGCACCGCCAGGAAGACGATGAAGGTCAGCGACATCACCCGTGCCATCTGTCGGCCCGAAAACCGGTCCCGCACCATCGACACGGCCAGCACGCGGGATGTCGCCGCGGTCATGCCCTGCAGCGTGCGCGCGGCGACGATCGTCAGGAAATCGGTGGCGAAGCTCGCGAACAGGCTCGTCGCAACGAACGCCAGCAGTCCGCACAGCAGCACCGGCCGGCGCCCGAACCGGTCTGCCAGCGGCCCGTACACGATCTGCATCGCGCCGAAGCCGAGCATGTAGCAGGCGATGATCAGCTGGCGGCTATTCTCGTCGGCGATGCCCAACGACGTGCCGATCGCGGGCAGCGCCGGCAGGATGATGTCGATCCCCATCGCGTTGATCGCCATCAGCGATGCCACGAAGGTCACGAACTCGGCAAAGCCGATCGGTGCGCGGGCGAATGTTGGCGTGGGAGCGTTCATCACTCCCTTTCGCCGCATTGCAGCATCAATGCAAACCGTTGTGAATTAAAGGCGGGGGACCAGTGGGTCGGCCGTGCGCGTGTCCTGACCGGTCGTGGTCGGGCCGAGCGGCTGGCCGGCCGGGCGCAGGCGATCATCCAAGTTCGAATTGGCCACACCCGATACGCCGCCGCCGCTGCCGATCGATCCGGTCGGCCGGTCCAGCGTTGATCGTGCGCCGGGGCGCTGCACGGGTGACAGGCCCGCTGCGGAATCGATCCGCTCGCTCAACGACGATGTCGAACCGAGCGGCGCGGGGGGCCGTCCGATCGCGGTCGAGTTCAGCCCGGTCCCGGCGCCGGTTCCCGTGCCGGTGGAGAGCGAACCGGATGTGCCGCCGGCAGCACCGGTCGACGGCGATGTCGAAAGCTGGGCGGCGGCAGGCGCGGCCGCGAATATGGCTGCGATGGCGAGGGTGCGGATCATGGGGCGTCTCCGGATGGGGTTCAGGGTGAACGACCCGCAATCGGCGGACGTTCCGCATCCCTGTGAAAAGCCCGCTTCCCGAGCGCGATAGCCAGCCTCAGGGCTTTGCGAACCTGCGGAAGAAGCTGTTCGTGTTCCAACGCGGCTTCTGGTCCGCATCGGCCACCCGCAGTGCCAGCGCCGCCAGGAAATCGTTGAACCGCACCGCATCGGCCCTGTTCACCGGCTGCGCCAGGTCGTCGGACGGCCCGTGATAGCGGGTCGCGCGGAACTGCTTCTCGATGTCGAACGCCGCCGATCCCCTGCTGAAGCCGAATTTGGGGAACAGCGCCGGCACCCCCTGTTCGATGAAGGCATATTGGTCCGATCGGATGAAGCTGTTGCGATCGGGCAGCGGGTCGTTGATCACCGGCAGCCCCATCGCCACGCCGATGGCCCGCACGTCGGATCCTAGGCTGCTCTCCTCCTGTCCCAACGCCAGCAGCGATGTCAGCGGCCACAGCGGTAGCGGCATATCCAGGTTGATGTCGGCCACCAGGCTCGGCTTCGGCACGCTCGGCCGGCGCGCGAAATAACGCGAGCCCAGCAGACCCTTCTCCTCAGCGGTCACCGCCAGGAACAGGATCGATCGTCGCGGCCGCACCTTGCCCTTGCGATAGCCGCGCGCGATCTCCAGCAGCGATGCCACGCCGGCGGCATTGTCCATCGCGCCATTGTAGATCGCATCGCCGCCCTCGGGCGCGCCGATCCCCAGCCCGTCGAGATGCGCGGACAGCACGACATGCTCCGCCTTCAAGGCGGGGTCGCTGCCCTCCAGCACACCGACGACATTGGCGGCGGCGGCAGTGCCCAGCCGGGTCGCCACCGTCGCCTTCAGCACCTGCCCCAGGGCGAACCCAGGGATCGGCTTCGATGCGTCGGCCAGCGCCGCGATCTCGGCGAAACGCCGGCCCGATCCGGCAAACAGCCGCTCGCCTTCGGCCGGGTTGAAGCTGCCCGCGAACTGCACGCCCTTCACGTCGCGCAGCGCGGCGTCCGCGAAATACAGGCCGGCCTGGGTGGAAAGCGCCACCGCGCGCGCCCATGGCTGTTCCATCATCTTGGGCGTGTCGATCGAGATGAACCCGACCGCGCCCCGCGCCTCAAGCAGCTTGCCGCGCTCGGCACGCGCATGGCTCTTGAGCGCGCCGGAAATGGATTGCGGCCCCCCGGCCACGAACACCGCGATCTTGCCCTTCAGGTCCACGCCCGCGAAATCGTCATGCCCCGCCTCGGGGATGTGCAGCCCATAGCCGATGAACACCAGCGGCGCTTCGGTCGCGGCCGGCCGCGGCCCGCCGCGCGCGCTGATCAGCAGCTGAGCGCCGATCGCCAGCGGAGTCTCTACGCCCTTCGCGATTAGCGTCGCTGTCGAGCCTGCGGCGTCCACCACCTGCGTCTCGAACGCAATCGGCTGCAGATAGCCATCGGTGCCGGCAGGCTTCAGCCCATATTTCCGGAACCGCCCGGCGACATAGGCGGCAGCGCGGTCATAGCCCGGGGTGCCGGTCAGCCGGCCTTCCATCTTGTCGTCGGCCAGCACCGCGACATGCTTCCACCAGGCGTCGGCACGCGGCTCGGCGTGCAGCGGGGCCGCGGCCAGCGCGCACAGCATCAGGAACAAAAGGCGAATCACCATGATCCGGTGATGACAGACGAAATCCTACTTTGCCAGCAGCTTGGCATCCGGCACCAGGCGCGGCGGGGTCAGTCCTTCCATGCCCAATAAAGCTGCGCCGGCGGGATGTTCACCGGCTCGAACGCATGGTCGATCCGCTCGAAATGCGGGGTCAGGAAATGCTTCACCTTGGGGCTGAACTGATAGACCAGGAATGCCCCGCCCGGCCGCAGCGCGGCATGGGTCTCGGCGGCGATGCGCGGGCCGATGCCCGGCGGCAGCGTCGAAAATGGCAGGCCGGACAGGATATAATCCGCCTGCTGGAAGCCATGCTCGGCAATGATCCGCCGCACGTCCGCCGCCGATCCAAGCACCGGGCGGAACCGCGAATCGGTGATCCGCCGGCCGAGATAGTTGATGAAGTCGGCATTGGTATCGATCGCCAGCAGGGTCGCGTCCGGCGCCATCCGCTCCAGGATGGGGCGGCAGAACGTGCCCACGCCAGGCCCATATTCCACGAACAGCTTGGTGTTCGCCCAATCCGTGCGCGCCAGCATCCGCGCGATCAGTTTGTCCGACGACGGGATGATCGAGCCGACCATCACCGGATGCTTCAGGAATTCGCGGAAGAACATGCCCATCGGACCCGGTTCACCTCGGCGGCGGCGCTGCTCGAGGGCGGTATCGGCGGACGGAGACGGCATGGGAACTCCCGGTGCGGGGGCAGAGACAGGCGACTCCGTTGCAAATGCCGCACGTGAAAGCAAGTTCCGGCAGCGTCCCGCGCGGCGGACGGAGGCTGGCGCGCGCGGCGATACGCAAATGCTATGCCCCCGGCCCGGATCGATCTCGAATTCCAACGCCGCGGCTGCCTAGATTCCAGGGCCGCGCCGCCATCCCGGCCGCGCGCTCAGGAAGAACCGAATGGCCGCCACCATCCTGTCCCGCGTCCGACCGGCCCGATCCGCTGCCAGCGTCATCGATGATGTGCTTGCCGCGCTCCGGCGCCGGGGCCGTCGCGCGATCCGCATCGTCGATCTTGATTGCCGGTCGGGCCGCCGCCTGATCGATATCGCCGCTCGCGCCCGCGCAAAGGGTTTCCTCGCGATCGAGGCACGCGGCTGCGATCGCTCTCCGCTCGCCATCGCCGCGGCGCGGCGGGCCGGTGCCGCCCACCGCGATCCGGCGATCGGCTGGCAGTTCGACGTCGCCGATCCCGCCAGCGCGATCGCTGCCGAGCGCGACGGCGCGGACCTGATCCTGGCCGCGGGCCGCACGGCGCACAGCCCCGCTGTGGCGGAACGGCTCCGCGCCGCCACCGGCGATACGCTGATCGTCACCGCACCCGCCGATCGGCCGCCTGATTCGATCCCGCGCGACGAAGACTTCGATCGCGCGCTGATTCCGCTCGGCACTGGCCCGCACGCGCGTGCGCTGGTCGTGCTGCACCGGATCGCCGGGGAGCCCCGCCATGACGGCTAGGGATTTCCGTTTCCGCGCGATCGGCGCCACCCTGTTCCTGGCTGGCTGCGCGACCTCGCTGCTCCACCGCGAAGCGATCGGCCCGTCACCGGCCGCCCCGCCGGGCGGGCTCGAAGCCGCGCTCGCGCTCGCCACATTCATGCTGGCGCTGACCGGCGTGATGCTGCTGATCGGCGGCGCGGACTGGCTCGGCCGCGACCGCCAGCGCGGCGATTAGCGGTGCGCGCCGGCCCCTGACCGCGCACCGCGGCAGCCTAACTGCCTTGCTATCGCTCAGGTGGGGAAATGGATTCCGCACAGCTTGTTGCCATCGGGATCGCGAAAATAGGCGAGCTCGATCGTCCCCATCGTGGCGGTCTGCCGCGGGCCGGGGGACGCCTCGATCGACACGGCACCGTTGGCGACCGCGACATCGTGAAACTGCTTCACCTGTTCCGGCGAATTGCAGGAGAAAGCGACGGTACTGCCGTTCGCGACCGTGGCCGGCTGGCCATCGATCGGCTGGGTGACGATGAAATTGGTCCCGCCTTCGCCCCGATAGATCAGGCGGGTGTGGCCGCTGTCGGCGACATTCACCATCGCCGGCCCCACGCCAAGCGTGCCGAGCACCGTGTCATAAAAGCGCTTGGAACGATCGATGTCGTTCGATCCGATCATGGTGTGAAAAAGCACGCATCTTCTCCTATCGCCCCGGTGCGGTATCATTGCCCGCATCCGCGCCTTAGCATGATCGGCGGGATGGTCACCCTTTTGCGCTGCCGCGCGCGCCTTCGCCTCGCGCACTGGTCGTGGCGCGGGTCGCCGGCCGCCGCTATGTCCCCCCCATGGATGTCATTCCCGCAAACGCGGTCGCGGTGATCTTCTCGTCGACCCGCAACGGCAGCGACGCGGCCGGCTATGCCGCCGCCGCCGCCGAGATGGATCGGCGCGCCGCCGCCATGCCCGGCTATCTGGGGATGGAAGCCACGCGCGGGGCGGATGGGTTCGGCCTCACCGTCAGCTATTGGGCCAGCGAGGCGGATGCGATCGCCTGGCGCGATGATCCCGCGCACCGCGCCGCGCGCGATGCCGGTCGCGATCGCTGGTACGAGAGCTACCGGATCACGGTCGCCACCGTCACGCGCGGCTATACCTGGGCGCGCCCGGCTTGACCGCAGACGCCGATCGCCGCGATTTCGCGCTGCTGTTCCTGGTGATGCTGACGACCGCCGCCGGCAACACCGCGCTGCAATCGGTGCTGCCCGCGATCGGTCGGCAGCTCGGCCTGCCCGATCTCGTGGTGGCGTTGGTCTTCTCCTTCTCGGCGCTGGTGTGGTCGCTGGCCGCGCCGGTCTGGGCACGGCGCTCGGATCGTCGTGGCCGGCGGCAGATGGTGCTGATCGGGCTCGGCGGCTTCACCGGATCCTGCTTCGTGTGTGCGCTGGCGCTGACGGCAGGGCTGTGGGGCTGGACCGGGCCGGCCGCGACCTTCATCCTCTTCGTCGGCGGGCGCATCCTCTACGGCTATTTCGGCGCGGCTGCTCCGCCCGCCGCGCAGGCACTGGTGGCGGCGCGCACGGGCCCGGGCGAGCGCGTGCAGGCGCTGACCCTGCTCGCCTCCGCGTTCGGGCTCGGCACCATCCTCGGCCCGGCGCTCGCGCCTTTCTTCATGCTGCCCGGCGTCGGGCTGGCAGGGCCGGCCTATATCTTCGCGCTGTTCGGCGTCGCGACCTGGCTGGTGGTCGGCCGGCTGCTGGGCGACGAACGCGACTTGGGTGACGTGGGCGGCGCCGCCAATGCCGAACCGTCGATCGGGGGCGAGCCGTCGGGCGCCGCGGTGATCGCCGCGGTCAACACGCAGTCGCCGGGGCAGCTTGCCTGGAACGATGCCCGGCTCTGGCCGTGGATGGTCAGCGGAGTCGTAGCCGGTCACGCCCAGGCGATGGCCAGCCAGGCGATGGGCTTCCTGATCATAGATCGGCTCGCGCTGCCGCCGATCGCCGCGCAGCCGTTGATCGGTCTGGTGCTGATGGCCGGCGCGGGCGCGGCATTGCTGGCGCAGTGGGGCATCATTCCGCGCCTGAAGCTGTCACCGCGCGCGCTGATCCTGTGGGGGGCAATGGCGGGCGCCGCCGGCTGCGGACTGATCGCGCTGGCCGATACGATCCACGCGCTCGCCACCTCGTTCGCGATTGCGTCGCTCGGCTTCGGACTGCTGCGTCCGGGCTTCACCGCGGGTGCCAGCCTGGCGGTCGGCAGCCGCGAACAGGGCGCGGTCGCCGGGCGCGTCACGTCGATAAACGGCGCGGTCTATGTCGTCGGCCCCGCGATCGGCATCGCGCTGTATCAGGTGGCGCGGCCGCTGCCCTATCTCGCCGCGGCGGCCGCGCTGATCCTGCTGCTGGGCTATGCGCTCAGGGCTCTGACCCCTTCGGCCCGCGCGGGGTGAGCATGCCCGGCGCGATGAAGCCGACCGGATCCAGCGACAGCGAATCTTGTTTCAGCCGCGCCGACATCTGCTCATATTCGCGCTCGATCTCGGGCGTCACGCTTGCCCGCGTCTCCTCCAGCGCAGCTTCGAAATGGGCGGCGGTCACGCTCTTCGCGTCCAGCGATTCGCGCAGCGCGGTCAGGCCCGCGCGCCGCACCAGATCCTCGAGATCGGCCCCTGTGAAGCGCTCGGTCCGCTCGGCGATCGCGTCGAGGTCGACATCGTCGGCCAGCGGCATCTTCTGCGCGTGGATGCCCAGGATCCGCCGCCGCCCGCCGGCATCGGGCACGCTCACATAGATCAGCTCGTCGAACCGGCCCGGCCGCAGCAGCGCCGGATCGATCAGGTTCGGCCGGTTGGTGGCGCCGATCACCACCACCGATTGCAGTTCCTCCAGCCCATCCATCTCGGCCAGGATGGTGTTGACGACGCGCTCGGTCACCTGCGGCTCACCCATGCCGCCGCCGCGCGCGGGGACCAGACTGTCGAGCTCGTCGAAGAAGATCACGGTCGGCGCCACCTGTCGGGCGCGCGCGAACAGCCGGGCGATCTGCTGCTCGCTCTCGCCATACCATTTGCTCAGCAGGTCGCTCGATTTGGTGGCGATGAAGTTCGCCTCCGCCTCGCGCGCCACTGCCTTCGCCAACAGCGTCTTGCCGGTTCCGGGCGGACCATAGAGCAGGAAGCCCTTGGCCGGGCGGATGCCCAGCCGCCGGAACGCGTCCGGATCCTTCAGCGGCAGCTCGACGCCTTCGCGCAATTTCTCGCGCGCCTCGTCCAGCCCGCCGATATCGTCCCAGCCCACGTTCGGCGCCTGCACCATCACCTCGCGCATCGCGGATGGCTGCACGCGCTTGATCGCCTGCTCGAAATCCTCGCGGGTCACGGCCAGCGAATCCAGGATCTCGGGCGGGATCGTGTTGGTCGAAAGGTCCAGCTTCGGCATGATCCGCCGCACCGCCTCGATCGCGGCCTCGCGGGTCAGCGCGGCAAGATCGGCGCCGACGAAGCCATAGGTCTGGCGTGCCATCGCGTTCAGATCCACCTTGTCACCCAGCGGCATGCCGCGGGTGTGGATCCCCAATATCTCGCGCCGGCCGCGCTCGTCGGGCACGCCGATGATGATCTCGCGGTCGAACCGGCCGGGCCGGCGCAGCGCCTCGTCGATCGCCTCGGGCCGGTTGGTCGCCGCGATCACCACCAGGTTGGCGCGCGATTCGAGCCCGTCCATCAGCGTCAGCAGCTGCGCCACCAGCCGCTTTTCGGCCTCGCCGGTCACCTGGCCGCGCTTGGGCGCGATCGAATCGATCTCGTCGATGAAGATGATCGACGGCGCGGCCTTGGTCGCCTGCTCGAACACGTCGCGCAGCCGCTTCTCGCTCTCGCCGTAAGCCGATCCCATGATCTCGGGCCCCGCGATCGAGAAGAAGCTGGCGTCGCTTTCGTTCGCCACCGCCTTGGCCAGCCGGGTCTTGCCGGTGCCGGGCGGGCCGTGCAGCAGCACGCCCTTGGGCGGATCGACGCCCAGCCGCTCGAACAGCTGCGGATAGCGCAGCGGCAGTTCCACCATCTCGCGCACCTGATCGATGGTCGAGCCGAGCCCGCCGATATCGTCATAGGTCACGTCTGCCCGACGCGCGTCGGCTGCCTCCTCATATTCGGGGCGCAACTCGACTTCGGTCTCGGCGTCGATATGGACGATGCCCTTTGGCACCGTCGAAACCACCGTCAGCCGGATTTCCTGCAGCGCGAAGGCAGGCGCGTTGAGCATCTGGCGCAGCTGCGGCGGCATCTGGTCTTGATCGACACGCTGCTGGCCCGCGGTGGCGACGATATCGCCCGCCACCAGCGGCCGCATGCCGAAGGATCGCTTCAGGGCCTGGCCGGATCCCTGCAACCGCAGATTCTGCTGCGCCGGGGCAAACACCACGCGTTGGGCCGGCTTGCTCTCGGCCTTGCGCACCTCGACGAAATCGCCCGAACCGACCCCGGCATTGGCGCGCTGCAGCCCGTCGAGCCGCAGGATGTCGAGCCCCTCGTCCTCGGCATAGGGCAGCACCGCGCGGGCCGGCGTGGCGCGCTTGCCCTCGATCTCCACGACATCGCCTTCGACAAGCCCGAGCGCGTTCATCGTGGTGCGCGACAATCGCGCCAACCCGCGCCCGCTATCATCGGGGCGTGCGTTCGCCACTTGCAGTTTCTTGCCGGTCGTCTCGCTATCAGCCATCGATGTCCTGCCCGCTCGTTGCTGTGCGAGATAGGCAGGGCGGCCCCGATTGCGATCCCGCGCAGGCAAAAAAAACGGGCCAGCCCGATGGGCCGACCCGAAAGTTTTAGGAGAGGATGCCTGAAAGGCCTGATCGTTGTGCATCGCAGCGACGAATCGTGCAATTGCAAAAAAAGTCATCCCTGCTTGCAAATTTCGCAACCGGTTTCATACTCGGTAGGAAGCCGGATGGCTGCTGCAGCGCTTGAGCCCCTCGCGCGTTGCACCGCACAAGTTCGGTCACGAAGGAGAGTGTTCCTTGCGCCGATTGCCGCCCCTCACTGCCATCGAGGCTTTCGTACAGGTGGCGCGGCTCGGCTCGGTGAAAGCCGCTGCGGAAGAACTGGCGCTATCGTCGCCCGCGCTTAGCCGTCGGGTCCAGGCCCTCGAACGCCATCTCGGCCAGCCGCTGTTCGAACGTCGCCATCAGCAGATGCTGCTCACGCGGGCTGGTGAGCAGCTGCTGTCCCGGATCGCGCCTGCGCTCGATACGCTGGGTGAAGCGATCGAAGCGCTGACCGGCGAGGGTGAGCAGCTTCGTCTTCGCCTGGCGGTGCTGCCGCTCTACGCGTCGCAGCGCCTCGTCGGCCGGCTGCCCGATCTGCGGGCGCGCCATCCCGGGCTGCATCTCGATCTCGAAACCGGCGGCCATGCGCTGTCGCGGCTCGGCGACGGTATCGATGCCGCGATCGTGCTGGCGCGCGATGTCGATCCCGCGCTCTATTCGCGGCGGATCGATCGCAATCAGGTGGTCGCGATCGGCCCCCGGCGGCTGCGCGACGGCATCGATCCGCTCGTGCGCCCCGAACAGATTGCCGGGCACACGATCCTGCTGCACCGCGACATGCCGGAGACCTTCGCCAATTGGCGCGCCGCGGCGGGGCTCGATCGGCTCGAACCGCAGGAAATCGACATGTTCGATTCGGGTCAGCTGATGCTGGATGCCGCCGCGCAGGGTCTCGGCATCGCCTTCATGCTCGACATCCATCTCGAAAATGCGAACGATCCCGATCTGGTCGCGCTCTTCGATCTGCCGGTGGAATCGAGCTATAATTACTGGTTCGCCTGCCGCCGGCCGGCGCTCGCCAACCGTGCGGTCAGGCTGTTCCACGACTGGCTGTTCGAAGGATCGGACAGCCAGCCGGCAGCGGCGCCAGCCCCACCGAAGCGAGGCTGACGCACGCGGATCAGGAAACGGTCGCCTTCACGATCTTGCCCGGGGTACGGGGCGGCTCGCCCTTGGGCAGCTTGTCGACCCATTCCATCCCGTCGGTCACTTCGCCCCAAACCGTGTACTGGCGATCGAGGAAGGTGGCGTCGTCTAGGCAGATGAAGAACTGGCTGTTGGCGCTGTTCGGGGCTGCGGTACGCGCCATCGAGCAGACCCCGCGGACGTGCGGCTCGGCCGAGAATTCGGCCTTCAGGTCGGGCTTCTTCGATCCGCTGGTGCCGGTGCCGGTCGGGTCGCCGCCCTGCGCCATGAAGCCGTCGATCACGCGGTGAAACACCACGCCGTCGTAAAAGCCTTCCTTGGCGAGCTCGGTGATCCGCTCGACATGGCCGGGGGCCAGGTCGGGGCGCAGCTTGATCGTCACGTCGCCGCCCGAATCGAGCGAAAGCGTCAAAGTCTGATCGGCCATAGTCATCTCCGTTTGAAATTGTGGAAGCGCGCTTAGGCGGCGGCAGCCAGCCCTGCCAGCCCATATTCGGCTGCGATCAGTGCATAGCTGCGCACGCGCGGCGCATGATCGGGCAGGATGTTGACGAGCATCATCTCGTCCGCGCCGTAGATCGAAGCGACCTCGTCGAGCTGCGCATGCACCTCGGCCGGGCTGCCGAGCATCATCCGCCGCCCGCGTTCGGGCGCGCGGTGATCGGCGAGCCAGGCGATCGCCGTCTCGACCGACGGCACCGCGATCAGCTGGCCGGCCAGCAAGTGCGCCATCATCATTCGCGATGGCGCGGCCAGCCGGTCGGCCGTCTCGCGGTCGTCCGCGGCGATCGTCCAGCTCGCCACGATCAGCTGCGGAGCATCGGCCCAGCGCGATGGGCGGAAATTCTGGCGGTAGATCTCGGCCAGCGGCACCGCGGACGAATTGATGAAGTCGGCGATGCAGTAGGGCAGCCCCAGTTCGCCTGCCCAGCGCGCCGAATCGGGGGACGAGCCGAGCAGCCACGGATCGGGCGATCCACCGCCGCCCGATGGCAGCGTTTCCGCAAGCGGCGCGAACGGATGGTCGGATGGCAGGCCCTCTCCCAGATAGGCCAGCAGTTCGCTCAGCGCCTCGGGGAAATCGTCGGAGGGCACGCGCCGGCTGCGATCACGCTGCAGCGCATAGGCCGTCCGCTGGTCGCTGCCCGGCGCGCGGCCCAGCCCCAGATCGATACGACCCGGCGCGATCGCCGCCAGCAGCCGGAACGTCTCGGCCACCTTGAAGGGAGAAAAGTGCGGCAGCATGATCCCCCCCGATCCGATCCGGATCCGGCTGGTGGCCAGCGCCACCGGGCCGATCAGTGCCTCGGGCGCCACTCCCGCCAATGCGGGCGAAGCGTGATGTTCGGCCAGCCAGTAACGGTGATAGCCGAGCGCATCGGCCTGGCGCGCCAGGTCCAGCGTATTGCGCACCGCTTCGGCAGCGTTACTGCCTTCCGCGATCGGAGTCTGGTCCAGCACCGAGAGACGATAGGTCATGCGAACCAAGATAGGGGGCCCGCCCCCCGTTTCCACCATGTCCGCCATCATGGCGCAGGCTGCAGCCCTTGTCCCCCGCTCGCGGCGCGCCTAGCTGCGTCGGCATGGATGCCACTCATCCGTTGCCCCCCGCGCGGCGGCTGCTCGTCACCATCGTCGTGATGTCGGCCACGCTGATGGTCGTGCTCGACACCACGATCGCCAACGTGGCGCTGCCGCACATGCAGGCCGCGCTCGGCGCGACCAGCGAAACGGTGGCGTGGGTGCTGACCAGCTATGTCGTCGCCAGCGCGATCGCGATGCCGTTGACCGGCTGGCTGTCCGATCGCTTCGGCCGCCGCCAGCTCTTCACCATCGCCACGCTGGGCTTCACGATCACATCGGCGCTCTGCGGCGTCTCCACTTCTTTGGAGATGATGGTGGCTGCTCGCGTGGCGCAGGGCATCTTCGGCGCGTTCCTGCTGCCGATGGGCCAGGCGATCACCTACGACATCAATCCGCCCGAACGCCATGTCCGCGCGATGACGATCTGGGGCATGGTGGTGATGATCGGGCCGATCATGGGCCCGGTGCTGGGCGGCTGGCTGACGGACAATTACGACTGGCGCTGGGTGTTCTTCATCAATGTGCCGATCGGCGCGGTCACCGTGGTCGGTGCCTGGCTGCTGCTGTCCGACGATCGCGGCCCCGCACGCCGGTTCGATCTGATCGGCTTCGCGCTGCTGGCGGTGATGCTCGGCAGCTTCCAGCTGTTCCTCGATCGCGGCACCCATCTCGATTGGTTCGACTCGGCCGAGATCTGGATCGAGGCGGGCCTTGCGGTCGCGACGCTGTGGCTGTTCGTCTTCCACTCGATGAATGCGCGCGACCCGATCGTGCCGCTGGCGCTGTTCACGAACCGCAACTTCACCACCGCGCTGCTGTTCGTCACCATCGCCGGTGGCGTGCTGCTGGCCGGCGCCGCGCTGACTGCGCCGCTGCTGCAGCGGCTGATGAACCATTCGGTCTATGATGCCGGCCTGCTGATCATGCCACGCGGGGTGGGCACGCTGATCGCGATGATCGTGGCCGGCCGGATCGCGGGCAAGATCGATCCGCGGATCACCATCTTCTCGGGCATGCTGCTGATCGCGTGGTCGCTGCACATGATGTCCGGCTTCAGCCTCGAGATGGACAGTCGCCCGGTCGTCATTTCCGGCGTCATCCAGGGGCTCGGGCTCGGCTTCGTGGTGATGCCGCTCAATCTGCTGGCCTTCGCTACGCTGGAACCTGCGCTCCGCACCGAGGGTGCGGCGCTCTACAGCCTGATGCGCAACATCGGCGGCGCGATCGCGATCTCGGTGATGACAGCGATGCTCGCCTCCAACCTGCAGACCAGCCACAGCGATCTGGGCGGCCATATCACCGCGGTCACGTTGCCCTATCTCGACGGCGGCCTGCTCGAACGGCTGGGCGTGCAGGGCAACGCGCTGCTGGCGATGATCGATGGCGAGATCAACCGCCAAGCGCTGATGATCGCCTATGTCGACGATTTCTGGCTGATGATGTGGATCGCGCTGCTGGCGGCGCCGCTGGTCGCGGTGATGCGTCCGGCCCGGGGCGGCACATCGGTGCCGGTCGACGCGGGCCACTGATGCGGAGGCGGACGACGCAGCCGCAGGGAGTAGCCCTTCGGTGCGCCGTCCAACCGGACAGGATGCGGGTCGCGTCTGACATCCTGCCCGCACGGCCGAAACCGCGCCGACATCCATAAGCCGCTATGCAGCGGAATCCCCCTGACAAAGGCTGACAGCCGCGAATTTCCGGCCTAGATCGCCGCTTCGCGCCTGCGGCAGGGAGCCCGCCCATGACGGAAACCGATTTCGACGCCCCGGCAGCGCGCGCCAGCCATGACGAGGAAGATCGGCTGACGCCGGAGTTCGTCGCGCGGATCGTGGCCTATGTCGAGGAAGGCGATGTCGAAGCGGCGCGTGATGCGGTCGCCCCGCTCCATCCCGCCGACATTGCCGATCTGTTCGAGCTTGCCCCGACCGATGCACGCCGCCCGCTGGCATCCGCGCTGGCCGAGCTGCTCGACGGCGAAGTCCTTTCCGAAATGAACGAATGGGTGCGCGACGAGCTGATCGACGCGCTCAATCCGCAGGAAGTGGCGGAGATCGCCGCCCAGCTCGATACCGACGATGCCGTCGCCATCATCGAGGAGATGGACGACGAGGACCAGCGCGCCGTGCTGCGCGCGCTGGAGCCGGACGATCGCGCCGCGATCGAGGAAGCGCTGTCATTCCCGGAGGAATCGGCCGGCCGGCTGATGCAGCGCGATCTGATCGCGGTGCCCGAACATTGGACGGTGGGCGACGTGCTCGACTATCTGCGTCGCAACGAGGATCTGACGACCGATTTCTGGGAGATCTTCGTCGTCGACGGTCGCCATCACCCGGTCGGCACCTGCGCGCTCAGCTGGATCCTGCGCACGCCGCGGGGCATCGCCATCGCCGATGTCATGCAGCGCGAACAGACGCTGATCCCGGTCGACATGGATCAGGAGGAAGTAGCCCTCAAGTTCCAGAAATATGCCCTTATCTCCGCCGCCGTCGTCGATGGATCGGGCCGGCTGGTCGGCATGATCACCGTCGACGACATCGTCCACATCATCCAGGAAGAGGCCGGCGAGGATATCCTGAAGCTGTCCGGCGCGGGCGAAGGCGACATCAACGAGCCGGTGTTCGACAGCTATCGCAGCCGCGTCCGCTGGCTGCTCGCCAATCTGCTGACGGCGCTGGTCGCCTCGTCGATCATTGCGCTGTTCGAAGGCACGATCGCGCAGATGGTGGCGCTGGCGACCCTGATGCCGATCGTGGCGGGGGTCGGCGGCAATGCCGGCACGCAGACGATGGCGGTCACTGTGCGCGCGCTGGCCACGAACCAGCTGACCGGATCCAACATGGTGCGCAGCGTGACGCGCGAATTGCGCGTGGCCTTGCTGAACGGCGCGACGATCGCCGTCGTGATCGGCGCCGGCGTCTCGATCGTGTTCCAGAACATGGCGCTGGGCGGCGTCATCGCCAGCGCGATGCTGGCCAATATCGTGATCGCCGGATTGGCCGGCGTGCTGGTGCCGCTGACGCTCGACCGGTTCGATGCCGACCCCGCGGTCGCCTCGTCGGTGTTCGTCACGATGACGACAGATTCGATGGGCTTCCTTGCCTTCCTCGGCCTCGCCACCGCGGCCGGACTGACCGGCTGATCGGCGGCGCTCCCCCGGAGTCCGGCTTTAGCGGGAATGCGGAACGACGGATCAGGCCAACGGGTGATCGGGTCCGAACCCTTCGAAGAAATTCATCGGCGCCGTGCGATCGTCAGTCTCGCGGTCCCACCGGTCGATCGAATTCATCAGATAATCGAGCGAAGCGAACCGCCACTCCGTTCCGCGTCGTTCGGCGGACAGCACGTAGCGCCCGGTGAACACATCCTCGATTCCGCCGCCGCCATTGTCGGTGCGGCAGACGATGATCGACGGCGCATCGAGTCGCGCGCGGGCGCCATCGATCCGGATGGTGGGCATGCCGAACAGATGCATGCGCCGCCGATAACCCTCTTCCAGCGTCCGCACGAATTCGAGATATGCAGCGAGATCGCCCTTGAACATACCGAAGTCGAATTGCGCGTCCGGCCAGAACAACGCCGCCAGGCCGGGCCAGTCCAGCCAGTCGATGCGGGCAGCGACATCGGCCAGCATCGCCCGAAGCTCGGCCTCGTCGGTGAGCCGGTTCAGCCGGGCGCGATCCTCGGCCGTGAAAAGCTCGCTCGTCATTGCAGTGTCCCCGCCGATCGCCCGGCCGAGCTTGGCGCGCCGGTTGGACTCACTCAACTGGCGTGAAGGCGAGGCGGATCAGGCGTCAGCGGGTGCGCCGGCACGTAGCTTCGCGATCACCCAGGGCTCGGCATCGGCCCAGTCGTCGATCCGCGCATGCGCTTCGGGCGCCGCCGGGATGCCGGGGGCGAGCCGCGGTTCGGCCACCATGTGCAGCCGCCACACCGACGGTGCATGTTTCGCGACCGACGCGTGATGGATCGGCAGATCGTCGACGAACACCGTCACGCTCGGCCGATATTCCTCGATCAGCCGCGCGACCGGGCGGCCCTTTCCGCCCTGGTTGCAGACCACACGGTGCCGGATGCCGACTGCCTCGAGCTGCGCGACACGCCCGGCGTGGCAATGATCGCCGAGATTGGTCAGCACCACGATCTCGGCATGCTCGCCGATCGCCACAAGCGCTTCGCGGGCATGCGGCACCAGCGTCTGGCGGTGCATCTCGGTTGCGAAGAACCCGTCGAGCAGCGGCCAGACCGCTTCTTTCTCGAGCACGCTGCCGTCTGCCCGCCGGGTCAGAGCGGATGCGAACTCGCCAGTCTCCAGCGCGAAATCGACGTCGTGCGCCTCGCCCACCCAATCGCCGAAATGCGTCACCATGTGCAACAGCACTTCATCGCAATCGGTGATCAGCAGCGGCCTGCTCATAAATCGCTGCCGGCCCGATCGCCGCCCAACCGCTGCCCGGCGCTGACCAGATCGGCCGGGGTTCGCCCGATCGCATCGGCGCAGGCGATAAGATCGGGCTCATGGGTTTCCAGGAAGCCGATCAGTGCGGACAGCAAGGCCGGATCGGTCGCACGCATACGCAGCGAATCGCCGTCGAGCCCGGTCAGCGCCAGCAACCGCTGGGCGCGCGCATCCTCGCTCAGCGTCCAGGCCAGCGCGGCCAGCGCCACCGTCTGGGCGTCGTCCTCGGCGATTGTGTCCTTGACGTGCATAACCTAGTGTCGGGCCTCCGCAGCAGAGGGTCGCAGGTGACGAAGAAAGTTCTGGTTGTCGAGGATAACGAACTCAACCTGAAGCTGTTCTGCGATCTGCTGCGCGCTCATGATTTCGATGCCATGGCCATCAGCGATGGCCGTGACGCGCTGGATGCGGCGCGCAGCTTCCAGCCGGAACTCGTCATCATGGATATCCAGCTGCCCCATGTGTCGGGGCTGGAACTGATCGACGCCATGAAACAGGACGAGACGCTGGCGCGGATCCCGATCATCGCCGTCACCGCCTATGCCGCCAAGGGCGACGAGGATCGGATCCGGGCGGCGGGAGCCGAAGGCTATATTTCGAAGCCGATCTCGGTGATGCGCTTCATCCAGTCGGTCGAAGCGCTGGTCTAGTCACACAGCCGACAAGCAGCGCGTGACTGCCCGCTTACTTGATCTTGGCTTCCTTGAAATCGACATGCTTGCGCACGACCGGATCATATTTCCGGAAGCTCAGCTTTTCGGTCTGGGTGCGCGGGTTCTTCTTCGTGACGTAGAAGAAGCCCGTATCGGCCGTGCTGACGAGCTTGATCTTGACGGTGGTCGGCTTGGCCATGACCCTGAAACCTTCTGGACGAAATGATCGGTGGCACGAAAAAACAAGGCGGCGTCGCCGCCGCCCGATTCCGCTGGAGCCGCGGCCAATGCGGGACCCCGCCCCGAAAGTCAAGCCGAACGGCCATATGGTCGCGGCCTTGCTGAACCTTGGCTGTCAGCGTGCTTAAGCCTCCGCTAACCAAAGCCGGGCCAAGGTGCTGCCATCAAGGAGGCCATGATGGCGACGGCAGCAGACACCACGTTCGAAAATCCCGCCATCGAGGCGGAGCTTCGCGCCCGGATCGATCAGGTGACCCGCGATCACCGCCTCTTCTCGACGCGCGAGCTTGGCCGCCGTATCGATTCGATCGCCGGTCTGGCTGGCCTCTACGGTTATGGTGCGATCGTCGATGCCGCCGCAGCTTTGTCTGCCGGCCTGGCGAACGATGGCCGCAGCGCGCTCTATGGCCCTGCCGGCCACGCGCTTGCCGCCGCACTGCGCCCCTGATCCATCGCGCGCCCGCCACCCCGTGGACGCGCTCCTCACCACATTCCTTGCCGCGCTGGTCGCCGAACTGGGCGACAAGAGCCAGCTGATGGCGCTCGCCCTGGTCGCGCGCTTCCCGGATCGTCGCGGCGCGGTGCTCTGCGGGATCGCCGCTGGGTTGCTGGCGACCGCATTGCTGGCCGCGGCCGGCGGCGCGCTGGTTGCCGATCTCGTCAATTTCAGAGCCGTTTCGCTGATGTGCGGGCTCGCCCTGATCTTCGCAGGCATCACGATGTTCCGCCCCCCGGCCACGCCGCGCGAGGCGATCTACGATCGGCTCGGCGCGTTCGGCGCGGCGGCATTCGCGATCGGCGTGATGGCGTTCGGCGATCGCACCCAGTTCCTGACCTTCGCCCTGGCGGCACGGGCCGATTCCGTCGTGCTGGCCGGCATCGGCGGCGGCCTGGGCGCGCTGGCGGCGACGCTGCCCGTGGCGCTGGCCGGCCGGCAGCTGGCCGATCGGCTGCCGCTGCGGCCGATGCGCGCCACCGCCGGCGCGCTGCTCGTACTGATCGGCACGATCGTCGCGCTGAATGCGCTGCGCTTGATCTGAGTCACTGCCGGCGATCAGCCTGATCGCGATTTTTAATCGGTCGCCGCGGGCTCCCCGATGCCACCAAACATGCGATAGTTCGTTGGGCCAGCGAATCGAAACCAGCCCGATGGAGGCCAATTGCCATGGCGAAAGCGCCCAAGCCCAAGCTCGCGACCCCGACCGACCTGTCCAGCAACGCGGTCAGCACCGTCGCCGATGCGCTGAATGGAATCCTAGCGGACAGCTACGCGCTGTACCTGAAGACCAAGAATTTCCACTGGCACGTCTCGGGCCCGCATTTCCGCGATTATCACCTGATGCTCGACGATCAGGCGACCCAGATCCTGGGCACCACCGACGCCATTGCCGAACGGGTGCGCAAGACCGGCAACGTCACCTTGCGGTCGATCGGCGACATCCACCGCCGCCAGCGGATCAAGGACAATGACGCCGATTTCGTGTCGCCGCAGGACATGCTGATCGAGCTGCGCGAGGACAATCTGAAGCTCGTGGAATATCTGCGCGACGCCAAGGACATCGTCGACGAAGCCAAGGACAATGCGACCAGCGGCATCCTGGACGACTGGACCGACCAGGCCGAGGAGCGCGCGTGGTTCCTGTTCGAAGCCAGCCGCAGCGCCTGAGCCAAATTGCCATGGCCGTGCGGCCGTCCTAAGGCGCGCCGCATGGCCGGACAGCTGATCATCGCGATTCCGAAGGGACGCATCCTGGGCGAGGTGCTGCCGCTGCTCGCTGCCGTCGGGATCGAGCCCGAGCCTGCCTTTGCGGACGAGGATAGCCGCGCGCTCGCCTTCGCCACCAATCGCCCCGAGATCGGCCTGATCCGGGTCCGCGCATTCGACGTGGCGACCTTCGTCGCCCACGGCGCGGCCCAGTTGGGCGTTGTCGGGTCGGACGTACTGATGGAGTTCGATTATTCGGAACTCTATGCCCCGGTAGATCTCGACATAGGTCACTGCCGCGTCTCGGTGGCCGAGCCCGCCAGTCTGGCCGCTGCGGACGATCCGCGCAGTTGGAGCCATGTCCGCGTCGCCACCAAATATCCGGCTTTGACGAGCCGCCATTTCGAAGCGCGCGGCGTGCAGGCCGAATGCGTGAAGCTGAATGGCGCGATGGAGATCGCACCGAAGCTCGGCCTCGCCGATCGCATCGTCGATCTCGTCTCCTCGGGACGCACGCTCCAGGAAAACGGGCTCGTCGAAGTCGAGGTGATCGCCGAGGTTTCGGCGCGCCTGATCGTCAATCGTGCCGCCTTCAAGACTCGGCCCGAGATCGTGCCGCTGGTCGAGGCGTTCCGCACCGCGGTCGGGGCCACCCGCGCGGCATGACCATCCGGCTGGCCACTGTCGATCCCGGGTTTGCGAGCGGCTTTGCCGCGCTCGTCGATGGCCGCCGGGAGGCGGACGAGGATGTTCGCGAAGCCGTCGCTGCGATCATCGCGCGGGTGCGGCGCGAAGGCGATGCGGCGCTGGCAGATCTCACCCGGCGCTTCGACGGCCATGATCTGGATGCCACCGGCTGGGAAGTGCCCCGCGCCGAACGCCGCGCAGCGCTCGATGGCCTGCCCCGCGACCTGCGCGCAGCACTCGATCTCGCCGCCGATCGCATCCGCCTCTATCATGCCGCGCAGCGCCCCGCCGACCGCGACGAAACCGATCGCGCCGGTGTCCGCCTCGGCGCGCGCTGGTCGGCGGTGGAAGCGGCCGGGCTGTACGTGCCGGGCGGGCGCGCTGCCTATCCCTCGTCGGTGCTGATGAACGCGCTGCCGGCCAAGGTCGCCGGCGTCGATCGGCTGGTGATGGTCACGCCCACCCCCGGTGGCGAGGCCAATCCGCTTGTGCTGGCCGCTGCCGAACTGGCCGGCGTCGATCAACTGTTCCGGGTCGGCGGCGCCCAGGCGGTGGCCGCGCTTGCCCACGGCACCGGGCGGATCGCGGCCGTCGACGTGATCGTCGGCCCGGGCAATGCCTGGGTGGCGGAGGCCAAGCGCCAGCTTTACGGTGTCGTCGGGATCGACATGGTCGCTGGCCCATCGGAGATCGTGGTGGTCGCCGATGCGGCCAACGACCCGGCCTGGATCGCCGCCGATCTGCTGAGCCAGGCGGAGCATGATCCGACCAGCCAGTCGATCCTGTTCACGGACGATCAGGGCTTCGCCGACGCGGTCGCCGCCGAAGTCGATCGCCAGCTCGCGACGCTGGCGACTGGCGAGACGGCGCGGACCAGCTGGCAGGCGAACGGCGCGATCATCGTGGTGGCCGATCTGGCGGATACGCCGCCGCTGATCGACCGGCTGGCGCCCGAGCATCTCGAGCTGGCCGTCGCCGATCCCGATCCGCTGTTCCGCGCGGTGCGGCATGCCGGTTCGATCTTCCTCGGCCGCCACACGCCGGAAGCGGTCGGCGATTATGTCGGCGGGCCGAACCATGTGCTGCCCACCGGCCGGCGCGCCCGTTTCGCCAGCGGGCTTTCGGTGCTGGATTTCATGAAGCGCACCAGTTTCCTGGGCTGCGACGCCGCCGCGATCCGGTCGATCGGGCCGGCGGCCGTGGCGCTGGCGGAAGCCGAAGGGCTGCCCGCGCACGCGGCGTCGGTGGCGCTCCGGCTTTAGCGGAAGTTGTCGGCGTAGGCCTGGATCTTGAGCACGCGTTCCGCGGCAGGCACGATCCGCGGCGTGAGCCCGGCCTTTTCCGCATAGGCGCGCGCGGCATCCAGCGTATCGAAGGTCAGCCGGACCTGGCCGTTGGTGTCGCCCGATCCTGCCCAGCCGGTCAACGGATCGGCGCGCTTTGCCTCGGCCGGTTCATGTTCCAGCACCCAGCGGCCGGCGCGTGCGCGGCCGGATTGCATGGCGCTCTTGTCGAGCTGATAGATGCGGGCATGGCTCATGGCCTTGCGCGATGCCGCGCGCGGCCGCGAGTCGTCAAGCCCTGCCGCGCGCGGCCGCCTTCTTCGTGCGCAGCGTGGGATCTGCCGCGGCGGGATCGTCCGGCCAGGGATGGCGCGGATAACGGCCGCGCATTTCGCGCGCGACGGCGGCCCAGCTGCCCGACCAGAAGCCCGGCAGATCGCGCGTCGTCTGGATCGGGCGCCCCGCGGGCGAGGTGAGCCGCAGCAGCAGCGGCACCCGGCCATCGGCCAGCATCGGGTGATCGGCGCGGCCGAACAGCGTCTGCGGGCGCAGTTCGACCGCAGGCGCGCCATCGCCCTCATAATCGATCGGATGGCGGCTGCCGGCGGCGGATTCGAAATGGGTCGGGGCGATGCGGTCGAGCAGGCGCTGCTGGGGCCAGTCGATCAGCGCCAGGATCGCCTGATGTAGCGCATCGGCCGGGATCTGCTCTAGCCGGCGGCGCCCGGCGACGAGTGGGGGCAGCCAATCCTCCAGTCGAGCGAGCAGCGCCTCGTCACTGAGGTCCGCGGTGTCGAAACCGTGCGCTGCCGCAAATGCGGCGCGGGCCCGCAGCGCACGAGTTGTATCCGGCCAGTCCAGCAAGGCCGGCCCGTGCGCACGCACGCCTTCCACCAGCGCCGCTGCGATCGCGGCGGGATTGGCGGCATCGTCCGGGCCGGATGCCAGGCGGATGGCCCCCAATCGCCGCTCGCGCACCGCCTGCACACCGCGCGTGGCGGGATCGAACCGCACGCTGCGCCGCGTCTCCACGCGGTCGGCGAACAGCGCCAGCACGTCGGCCTCCTCGATCGCCGCGGTAGACAGGATCCGCGCGCCCGCCGCCGCCCCCTGCGCCTCGGCGACCGCCAGCCACTGGGCACGCGCCAACGGCGCCGCAGGATCGAGGCGGAAGCCGCGTCCGCCGATCGAGACCCAATCCGCCCCGTCCCCGCCGCGCCGGCGCGAGACACGATCGGGAAAGGCCAGCGCCACGCAGGCGGCGACGCTTCCCTGGTCGTCATCCCTGCGAACGCCGGAATCCAGGGCGGCAGGCGGTGACGTTCCGGGCTCTGGATCCCGGCGCTCGCCGGGATGACGGATCGAAACCATCGCCGCCCATCGCCGGGCGAGGCCACGCGCCGCCTCCGCACGCGGCCCGCGCTCGCGCCGCCAGCGCTGCAGTCGCGTATCCAGATCGGCATCGCTGCCGCCCAAGCCACGTTCCGACAGCAGCGCCGCGACCTCGCCGGCCAGCGTCGCGAACCCGCGCGCACCTGCGGCGACCAGCATGTGCGCCAGCCGCGGCGGCAGCGGCAGCCGCTGGATCGCCCGGCCATGCGTGGTCGGCCGGCCATCGCCATCGAGCGCGCCGAGCGTCATCAGCCGCGAACGCGCTTCCGCCACCGCGGCCGCCGGCGGCGGATCGAGCCAGGCGAGCGTGGCCGGATCGGTCACGCCCCATAGTGCGCAATCGAGCAGCAGCGCGGATAGATCCGCCTCCAATATCTCGGGCGGATCGAAGCGCGGCAATCCGGCGGTCGCCGCCTCTTCCCACAGGCGATAGGCGACGCCGGGCGCCTGACGGGCGGCGCGGCCCGCACGCTGGGTGACGGCAGCCTGGCTGGCGCGTTCCGTCACCAGCCGGGTGATGCCCGCAGCGCGATCATAGCGTGCCCGCCGCGCAAGCCCCGAATCGACCACGATCCGTACGCCATCCAGCGTCAGGCTGGTTTCCGCGATCGATGTCGCCAGCACCAGTTTCCGGGTGCCCGCCGCCGCCGGCGCGATCGCGGCCCGCTGTTCCGCCGGATCGAGGCTGCCGTGCAGCCGGTGCAGAACGACGTCCGCTGGCAGGCGATCAAGCCGCTCCACGGTCCGCTCGATCTCCGCCACCCCCGGCAGGAAAGCCAGGCACCCCCCCGGCTCCTCCGCCAGCGCGCGCCGGATTGCGGCGGCCATCGCATCTTCGATCCGCTGCTCGTTCGCCCGGCCGATGTGGCGCAGGTCCAGCGGATGGGCGCGGCCCGCACTCTCGATCACCGGCGCGTCGCCCAGCAACCGGGCGAAGCGCGCGCCGTCCAGCGTTGCCGACATCGCCACCAGCCGCAGGTCGGGCCGCAGCGCCTGCGCATCGCGCGCCAGCGCCAGGCCGAAATCGCTGTCCAGGCTGCGTTCGTGCACCTCGTCGAACAGCACCGCCGATATCCCGGCGAGCTCCGGATCGGCCAGGACGCGGTTGCGGAAGATGCCCTCGGTCAGCACCAGCACACGCGTGGCGGCCGACTGTTTCGCATCGAGCCGGGTGGCATAGCCGATCGTACGGCCCACCGGCTCGCCCGCCAGCGCCGCCATCCGTTCCGCCGCCGCGCGCGCGGCTAGCCGCCGTGGCGACAGCAGCAGGATCTGGCCGTCGCACCAGGGTTCGGCCAGCAATGCCGGGGCGACCGCGGTGGTCTTGCCCGCCCCCGGCGGCGCGACCAGCACCGCGTTGGGCGCGGCTCGCAATGCCCCAAGCAGCTCGGACAGCACGGCATGGATCGGCAGCTCCTGCATCATCGCATTTTCCCTATCAGGCCGGTGCCTTCAAGGGACAGTTCGCGGAGCAGCAGCGGTGCAAAGGAAACCCGATCGGCGGCTCGATCATTGAAAGCGCAGGATTTTCAGGAGACGGATCATGCGCAGCGCCCTTTTCATCGCCGCGGCCCTGGCACCGATGGCGCCCGGCCAGGCGCAATCCCCCAGCGCCAGCATCACCTTTTACGAGCTGCCAGCCTATATCGGGCGATCGGTGACGCTGACGACGGATTCGCCCGACCTGGCCACGCAGGGCTTCGCGAAGCGGGCGCAGAGTGCACGCGTTGTCGGCGAGTGGCAGGTCTGCCCGCAAAGCGGGTTCGCCGGCGGCTGCCAGACGTTGAATGCGGATCAGCCGCTGTTGCGCAAATCCACTGTCGCCTCGGCACGGCGCAGTGGCGCATCCGCGCAGACAGCAAGCTCAAGTTCGACCAGCAACAGCTCGACCGCGGCCGCATCGACCGGGACGGCGGTCGATCTCGATACGCTAGATGCCAGCAGCGGCACCGAGGGCCAGGATGTCGCCTTCTTCGCGACGCCGACACTCAGCGGCACCGCGGTTTCGGCAGGATCGAACGACGTCGCCGCGGGGACCGCCTTCTGCAAGGTCGCGGGCTACGCGACTGCCGCCTATGCGGGGCGGGCACGGTCGCAAAGTTCGAACATCATCGATATCGCGGCGAAGGTGAAGACGCGCGGCTTCGCGCTGAAGGACGTGCTCTGCCGCCGCTAGGCCGGGCGCATCGGCCGCAGGTGCGCGATCAATAGGCGCGCGCGATCGCGAACTCGACCGCTTCGACCAGCGCCGCCTTCGCCTGACCGCCGCCCAGCCCGGCGAGCGAGTCGATCGCGCGCTGGCCGTAATGGCGGGCACGCGCCAGCGTGTCCTCCAGCGCGCCGGTCGCGCGCAGCAGCGCCGTCGCCTGGGCAAGATCGGCGTCGGCCACGCGGCGGCCTTCCATCGCATCGCGCCAGAAGCGCTGCTGATCGGCATCGCCGCGGGCATGCGCCAGGATCACCGGCAGCGTGACCTTGCCATCGCGGAAGTCGTCGCCGGCATCCTTGCCCATAGTCGCGCCGTCGGATTCATAGTCGATCGCATCGTCGACCAGCTGGAACGCGATGCCGAGGTTGCGGCCATAGCTGTCCAGCGCCTGCTCGACCGCCTCGTCACGTTCCGACACCACGGCCGCGATCCGGCAGGCGGCGGCGAACAGCGCGGCCGTCTTGGCGCCGATGATGTGCAGATATTGTTCTTCCGACGTCTCGATCCGGCGCTGGGCGGATAGCTGATCAACCTCGCCTTCCGCGATTACAGCACTGGCGTTGGACAGGATCCTGAGCACGCGCAGGCTGCCATCCTCGACCATCAGTTCGAACGAGCGTGAGAACAGGAAATCACCGACAAGCACGCTGGCGGGATTACCCCAGATAATATTCGCGGTGCGCTTGCCGCGGCGCAGGCCCGATCCATCGACGACATCGTCGTGCAGCAGCGTTGCGGTGTGGATGAACTCGACCGCGGCAGCCAGCTTGTGGTGGCGGGTGCCCGGATAATCGAGCAGCTTGGCGCAGGCCAGCGTCAGCATCGGCCGCATCCGCTTGCCACCGCCGGCGATCAGGTGGCCGGCCAGCTCGGGGATCAGCGGCACCCGGCTCTGCATCCGTGCCAGAATCACTTCGTTCACGCGGTGCATATCGGCGGCAACCAGCGCCATCATCGGATCCAGCGAGGGGGCGGCGGCGCGGCCGATCGGGTGAATCGTGGCGGTCATCTCGTTCCGCTCTGGCCGGGGACAGCCGCGAAGGCAAGCCGCCGGGGGTTGCCAGCACGGGGGCGAGTGCCGAAAAGGCGGCGGACCGGGAGGACGCATGACCGACGAGACGCTGACCGCCTATCGCGAGAGCATCGACAATATCGATGCCGCGCTCGTCTTCATGCTCGCCGAGCGCTTCAAGGTGACGCAGGCGGTGGGCCGTTACAAGGCGCACACCGGGCTGCCGCCGGCCGATCCCGATCGCGAGAGCCGCCAGATCGCCCGGTTGCGCGATCTGGCCGACAAAGCGAAACTGGATCCCGATTTCTCCGAGAAGTTCCTGCGCTTCATCATCGACGAGGTGATCCGCCATCACGAGACGGCGCGCGGCTGATCCATTGACGACGCCGGCGCCCGCCCCCGGCCAAGCGCCGCTTTCCATCCCCATTTTCCGCGCGGTCTGGATCGCCAGCCTGGTTTCCAACTTCGGCGGGCTGATCCAATCGGTCGGCGCGTCATGGATGATGACGAGCCTTGCCAGTTCGCCGCAGCTGGTGGCGCTGGTGCAGGCTTCAACCACGCTGCCGATCATGTTCTTCTCGCTCTGGGCGGGCGCAATCGCGGACAATCTCGATCGGCGCCGGGTGATGCTGGCGGCGCAGGGCTTCATGCTGGCGGTATCCGCCACGCTGGCAGTGACCGCCTGGGCCGGGCTGCTGACCCCATGGCTGCTGCTGGGATTCACCTTCCTGATCGGTTGCGGCACGGCGCTGAACGGGCCGGCCTGGCAGGCGTCGGTCGGCGATATGGTGCCGCGCGCGTCGCTGTCGGGCGCGGTCGCGCTGAACAGCATGGGGTTCAACATCGCGCGCAGCGTGGGGCCGGCGATCGGCGGCGCGATCGTGGCGGCAGCCGGCGCGGCTGCCGCCTTCCTGGCCAATGCGCTCAGTTATGTCGGGCTGATCGTGGTGCTGCTGCGCTGGCGACCGCAGACCCCGCCCCGGCTGCTGCCGCGCGAACGGCTGGGCACCGCGATGGCGGCGGGGGTTCGCTATGTGGCGCTGTCACCGATCCTGCGCACCGTGATGCTGCGTGCCGCCATGTTCGGGCTCGCCGCCAGCGCGGTTCCGGCGCTGATGCCGCTGGTCGCGCGGGGGCTGATGGCGGGCGGTCCATTGATCTATGGCGCGTTGCTGGGTGCGTTCGGGATCGGCGCCGTGGCGGGCGCGCTCGCCAGCACGCGCATCCGCCGCGCGCTTCCGACCGAGGCGATCGTGCGCATCGGGTCGCTTGCGCTGGCGACGGGGGCAGTCGCGGTCGGGCTCAGCCGCGCGCTGCCGCTGACGATCGCGGCATTGATGCTGGCCGGTGCCGGCTGGGTGGTCGCGCTGTCCACCTTCAATGTCACGATCCAGATGGCGACGCCGCGCTGGGTCGTCGCGCGCGGGTTGGCGCTGTACCAGATGGCAGCGTTCGGGGGCATGGCGGTCGGCGCCTGGCTGTTCGGGCTGCTGGCCGAGCGCCACGGCGTGGGCGAGGCACTGGTGATCGCCGGCGGCTGCCAGGCGGCCGGGCTCCTGCTGGGCCTGCGCGCGCCGCTGCCGCAGGTCGAATCGCTGAACCTCGATCCGCGCGGCTGGCAGGAGCCTGAGACGGCGATCCCGGTGGAGCCGCGCAGCGGACCGATCGTGGTGTCGATCGAATATCGGCTGGAGGCGACCGACATCCCCACCTTTCTGGAGGCGATGGCAGAGCGCCGCCGCATCCGCCGCCGCGATGGCGCGCATCGCTGGACGCTGTTGCGCGATCTGGGCGAGCCTGATCTGTGGATCGAACGCTACAAGGTCTCGACCTGGCTCGATTATGTCCGCCACAATCAGCGCCGGACCCAGGCCGACACCGCCAATAGCGAGCGACTGAAGGCCCTGCATCGCGGATCCTGGCCGCCCGTCGTCCATCGCCGGATCGAACGCCAGACCGGATCGCTGCCCGTGATGCGCGCAGCCGGCCCGAGCGAACTGGCGGAGCCGATGACCGATCCCAGCCGTTCGAGCTGATTGCATCGCGTCGGCCACGCGCTACCTGTGGCCGATCCGACAGGGAACAGGGGGTTATCGATGGCATCCGGTCTGGTTGCGTTGCTCGACGATGTGGCGGCGATCGCCAAGCTGGCCGCGGCCTCGCTGGACGATGTGACCGCCGCTGCCGGCCGGGCCGGATCGAAGGCTATCGGCGTTGTGGTCGATGATGCCGCGGTCACGCCACGCTACGTGACCGGCTTCACGCCCAAGCGCGAATTGCCGATCATCTGGAAGATCGCGGTCGGTTCGATCCGCAACAAGCTGCTGTTCCTGCTGCCGGCCGCGCTGCTGCTGAGCGCGTTCGCACCGGCCTGGGCGATCCCGGCGCTGCTGATCGTGGGCGGCACCTATCTCTGCTTCGAAGGCGCCGAGAAGGTGATCGAGGCGCTGGGCGGTGCGAAGCATGGCGCAGACGAAGACGTGACCGGTGACCCAGCCGAGCTGGAGAAGAAGAAGATCGCCGGCGCGATCCGCACCGATTTCATCCTGTCGGCCGAAATCATGGCGATCGCGCTGGCCGAGGTCGCCACGCTGCCGATCCTCAATCAGGCGATCGTCCTGGCGATCGTGGCGCTGGTGATCACTGCGGGCGTCTATGGCGTCGTCGGCCTGATCGTGAAGATGGACGATATCGGCCTGCATCTCGCCAAGACGCGGACCGGCGCGATGGCATCGTTCGGCCGCGGCCTTGTGAAGGCGATGCCGATCCTGATGCGCGCGCTGGCGGTGATCGGCACGGCCGCGATGCTGTGGGTCGGTGGGCAGATCATCGTCCACCAGCTCCACTATTTCCATCTGACCCCGCTGCCCGACTGGATCCACGACGCCGGCGCCGCAGCCGGCCATGCGGTACCCGCGATCGGTGGTGCGCTGGAATGGATCGTAGCGGCCGCGCTGTCGGGTCTGTTCGGGCTGGTGATCGGCAGCATCGTGGCGGTGATCGTCAACAAGCTGTTCCACAAGAATGCCGCCCACGCTTGAGCTTAGCCTGACGGTTTCACCTGTCACCATCTTCCGTTAACCGTTTCCGCCTAGGGTGCCAGCAGCGCGCAGCTGCAAGGAACCCTGCGAAATCATGCCGTTCGCTCCTGCCAATCCCGGGCCGCCCGGCCGCGACAGCCTGCGCATGTGCGTCGCAGCGCTGCTGGCGGGCGCGGCGTCGGTGCTGGCGATGGCCGGTTCGGGAACGCTGTCCGCGATCCCGGCGGCGGCTGCCTGCGGCCTGGCCCTCAGCGCCGCTTGGCGCGTGGGCCGTGCGGAGCGCCACCTTGCCGGCCTGATCGAGGATGGGGCTGCGAGCGGCGGGCTTCACCGGCTGATCACCGCGCTCGATGCCCGGCTGGAAGCGGTGCGACACCGCACCATGCCAATCCATCCCGTGACCCGGCTGGTGACTCGCGAACCGCTGTTCGCCGCGATCGAATCGGTGGCGCGCGATCCCGCCGCGCCGCGCCTGCTGGGTGTGATCCGGCTGATCGACCATGATCGCATCGCCGCCTTCGACCAGGCGGCCGCCAATCGTGTGCTTATCGGCTTCGCCAAGCGGCTGGCCGGCGCCGTGCCGCGTGGCGTGCTGCTGGCGCAGGTCGATCGCGATGCGTTCGCGCTCTGGTTCGGCGATTGCGACGGCGATTGCGATTCACAGGCAGCGCAGCTGCGATCGATCCTGTTCGTCGCCGCGCAGGAACTGGACGATGTCGGCACGATCCTGACCCCGACCATCGCCGCGGGCAGCGCCTGCTGGCCAGAGGACGGCGCGGCACCGGCCATGTTGCTGGCGCAGGCAGTGGCCGCGCTGATCGAATGCAGCAGCGATGCCGCCGGCGGCCTGGCACCTGGCCGCGCCGAGGAGCGTGCGGCGGCGCGCGAACGCTTCGTGCTGGAGCAGGATCTGGCGCAGGCGATCGCCGAGGATCAGCTGACGATGTTCTTCCAACCGGTCGTCGATCTGGCGCGGGGCCGGATCGTGGGGGCGGAGGCGCTGCTGCGCTGGGAGCATCCGACGCTGGGCAATGTCTCGCCCGCGCGCTTCATTCCGGTGGTGGAAGCGATCGGTCTCGGCGAACGCTACGGCCTGTGGGTGTTGAACACGGCCGCACGCGAGGCGCGGCGCTGGCGCGATGCCGGCCATGCCGATTTCAAGATGGCGGTGAACCTGTCCGCCCGCCAGCTGCTGGACGACCAGCTGGCGACCAAGATCGCGCGCACGCTGGATCGGCACGGCCTGCCGGCGAACGCGATCGAACTTGAGCTGACGGAAACCGCGGCGATGGCCGATGCGTCGCGCACGCTGAACCTGTTCGGCACGCTTCGCGCGATGGGCATCAGCCTGGCGATCGACGATTTCGGCAGCGGTTATTCCAGCCTCAGCTATCTGAAGAACCTTCCGTTCGACAAATTGAAGATCGACCGCGAATTCGTGAGCGGCATCGATACCCGGCCCGATAGCCGCGCGATCTGCGCCGCGCTGATCGCGCTTGGCAATGGTCTCGGCCTGCGCGTGCTGGCCGAAGGCGTGGAGACCGAGACCGAGGTCGCCGCGCTCCGCGCGCTCGGCTGCGGCCTGTTCCAGGGCTATCATTTCGCACGCCCGCTCGCCGGCGACGATTTCCTGGCGCTGGCCGAGGATCCAGCATTCCTGGCCCGGCTCGCGCCCCCCGTTCACCGTCAGATCGACGCAATCGAAAGCCGCCTGTCCGCATGATCCAGAGCCGTCTCCCGAACCGCCTGATGGCGGCAACGCTGCTGATCGCCAGCGCCACGCTGGCCGGCTGCGGCCCATCGTCGAAAGGCGGCGGGCGCGTCGAAAGCGCTGGAGCCCAGCCCGCCGCCAGCGGCTGGGAAGGCCGCGAGAAGGTGGGCGACGCGATCGCGTTGCTGAACGCGGGCGAGGCCGAAAAGGCGCGCAAGCTGCTGGCCAAGGTCGTCGCCCGCCAGCCCGGCGATGCGGTCGCGGCCAGCCTGCTGCGGCAGATCGACACGCCGGCCGAAACGCTGCTCGGCAGCCAGTCCTACACGGTCACCGCGCGCAGCGGTGACAGCTTCTCGAGCCTGGCCCAGCGCCATCTCGGGGATCCGATGATGTTCTATGCGCTCGCGCGGTACAACGGCCTGCAGGCCGCGGGCACGGTCACGACGGGGCAGAAGATTCGCGTCCCCGGGCGCGAACCCCAGCGCGCCACCCCCCGGCCCGATCGCACCCCGGCCGAGGCAAAGGCCGCGCCGCGCCCTGCGCCGGTCGTTGCTGCCCCCCGACCTGCCCCGGCCGCCAATCCGGCCGGTGCACAGCGGCTGCGCGCGGCTGCGCTGGAACAGATGAACCGCGGCCAGATCGATCGCGCCGTCGGCCTGCTCAACCAGGCCACACGGCTCGATCCGGCCAACCCGCTGGTGCGCCGCGATCTGGAACGGGCGCTACGGATCCGCCGCACGGTCCGCGCCAAGTCGTAAAGATGTCTGGATAATCTGTAATAGTTGGAACGCTCTCTTAACGGCTGCGCGGTTAGTCTCCCACGGACTATGGGATTTGGGGCTGCGCCTGCGGCCCGGAATCGTTCGGGAAGAGGCGGAGCCATGCGGCTGGTCGGACGATATGAGCTGCGCGACAAGATCGGCGAAGGCGCGATGGCGGAAGTCTATCGCGCCTATGATCCGAGCATCGATCGCGTGCTGGCGATCAAGCTGCTGAAGGCCGATGTCGCCGCCGATGCGGAATCGGCCGATCGCTTCCTGCGCGAAGCCAAGGCTGCCGGTGCGCTCGCCCATCCCGCCATCGTGACCATCTATGACGTCGGCCAGGCCGATGGCTTCGCCTATATCGCGATGGAGCTGCTGGATGGCGACACGCTGGATACGGTGATCGCGCAAAAGGGCCGGCAGTCGGCGGAAACCGTACTGGCGATCGGCGCGCAGCTGGCTTCGGCGCTGAGCTACGCGCATCTCTCCGGCGTCGTCCACCGCGATATCAAGCCGTCCAACATCATGCTCGCCAAGGATGGGCGATCGATCAAGCTGCTCGATTTCGGGATCGCCCGGGTCGAGGCCCGCGAGGGCGATCATCTGAAGACCCAGATCGGCCAGGTGATCGGCACGCCGCGATACATGAGCCCCGAACAGGCGCTCGGCCGCCCGCTCGACGGCCGATCCGATCTCTTCTCGGTCGGCGCGGTTCTCTACGAACTCGTGACCGGCAAGCCCGCGTTCGACGGCACCGGCGCCGCGACGCTGGCGCTGCAGATCACCCAGGGCAATCCGGAACCGATCACCGCATCGGCCGACGATTGCCCCGGCGGCCTGCGCTTCATCATCGAGAAACTCCTGTCCAAGCGGCCCGAGCGGCGCTTTGCCGACGGCAATGACCTTGCCCGCGCGATCGAGCGCGAGACCAAGGCGTTCGAAGCGGTGCGTGCGGACGCCGCCGCACGCGGACGTTATGTGCCGATCACGGTGCGGGTGACGCTGGCGATGGTCGCCGTGACCGCGGTGGCGCTGTTCCTCTGCATCGGCGCGGTGCTCGACCGCCAATATGCGGCCATGGAGCGGATGGCGCTGGCATCGGGATCGTCGATCGCCTCGTTCGTCGCCAGCAATGCGGCGCTGCCCTCGGTCGAGAATGCGGCGCTGCCCGGCATCGAGCGCGATTGGCTGCCGGTCCAGGCGTTCATCGCCGCCGCCGCGCGCGACACATCGGTGCGCTGGATGACGATGGTCGACAATGACGGCATCATCCGGGGATCGAGCGATCCGGCCAAGCTCGGCACGCGCTATCACGCGCCCCAGGGCGAGGCGGTTGTCCACCGCGCCGGCCAGGTGACCGTGACCGACATCAAGCTGGACGATGGCCGCGCCGGGTTCCGCTTCGTCCACCCGATTCTCTATGCCGATCGCACCTTCGGCACGATCGAAGTCAGCATCAGCAAGGCCGAACTGCAGACCGCGGCCGCCACCAGCCGCGCGCTGCTGATCGCGCTGGGCGGGATCGTGCTGCTGGTGGTCGCGGGGGTCAGCTTCACGGTCGCGCGATTGCTGGCACGGCCCGTGCGCCGGCTGAACCGCGCGCTGGCCGATGCCGCGCTCGGCGATCTCGATTTCCGGATTTCGCACCAGCGGCGCGATGAGTTCGGCGCGCTGTTCGATCGCTTCAACCTGTTCGCGACTGCGATGCAGGAACGGCTGGAAGCCGCCGACCGACCGTCGGGCAGCCCACGCGCGCTGGCCGCCACGCGGATCGCGGCGGCGCCGGTTGCGCGTATCCCCACCCCCGCCCCCACTGCGCGGAGCGCCTGACCATGTATATCTGCCGCCTCTTTCACCGCGACGCGCCTGCCGAGCAGATCGATGCCCGGTTGCTGGCCGATGGCCGGATTTCGATCGGCCGCGATCCTTCGGCCGACTGGATGCTCGACGATCCGGAAGGCACGCTGTCGCGGATCCACTGCCTGCTGTCGGTCGAGCAGGGCGGGCTGGTGCTGCGCGACTGCAGCACCAACGGCGTGCTGCTGGGCAGCGGCGAGCGCGTGGCCCATGACGTTCCGGTCTCGATCGAGCCGGAGACGGTGCTGACCCTGGGCGGCCTTGCCATCCGTGTTGATCGCGCGCCGCAACAGGCCAGCGACGGCGACGCCACCTGCATCGCCCAGATGGTGCCGCTGACCGTGCCGAGCCTGCCGCGCGATTGGAGCGACCCAGTCGCTGCGCTGCGCCCCGCGCCGCGCGATGCATCGCTGATCGAGGCCTTCTGCGCAGGTGCCGGGATCGATGCATCTGCTTTGTCTGGCGAGGATCCGGCCGAGGTGATGCAGCGTGCGGGCGCGATGTATCGCCAGACCATTCTCGGGCTTGCCGGCCTACTTGCCGATCGGACCCGGCTGAAGCAGGAAAGCGGGCTCGATCGCACCACGATCGGCGCGGTCGACAATAATCCGTTCAAATGGGCCCCGACGCGCAAGCTGGCGGAAACGCTGCTCGCGCGTCGCACCGATGGTTTTCTGTCCGATGCGCAAGCGGTGCGCGCGTCGTTCGAGGATCTGGCCGATCACTTGGCCGGGGTCAGCGCCGGAGCGACCGCCGCCGCGACCGCCGCGATCGACGCGCTCGATCCGCCCGGTATCGAGGCGGAAGCCGCCGGCACCGGCTTCTCGATCCGCGGCAAGGCCGCGCAGTGCTGGGAAATTGCGGTGCGTCGCCACAAGACGCTTACGGAAGGCGGCGTCGCGCGCAGCTTCCGCCAGGCCTATATGCAGGCGAGCGATACCCGCCGCCGCTGATCGTTCAGCCCAGCAGCCCGATTGCCAGCAGGCTGGCGAAGAAGGCGAGTGACGAGAAGGTCGCCACCGTGACCAGATACACGGTGCGCCACAGCGCGCCGAAGCGGCCGATCGGGTAGGCCCCACGCAGCTGCACGAACATATGGACCGGCGGCACGAAGGTCAGCACGGTCAGCGCAAAGCCGGCGCCTAGCCCGATCGGGCGGATCAGCGACAGCAGGATCACGAGCAGAGTCACGAAGCTGATCGAATAGGTCGCGAACACGGCATGGTCGTAGACCGTCAACCCGCGCTTCCAGAAGAACATCAGCCAGATGAACGGCACGGAGATCGGAATCAGCGCCCACGAGAATTTATAGGCGCTGGATTGCAGCTTGTAGAGCGCGAGATCCGGATTCTCGAGCAGATGGCCGAGCTTCCTGTCGAACGCGGGATCGCCAGTGTTGATCTTCAGCTCTTCCATATTCGGGCGGAGCGCACTGGTGCCGGTTTCGCCCAGCCGGACGAACGCATCCGAACGCTGCGTATCGGCGATCTTCGCATCGAACGCCTTGCGGCTCATTTCCAGTGCCGTCGTCGGCCGGTTCGCGGCGCGTGCGGCGGCGATCTCGCGATCGATCCGGTCGCGCTGGCTACTTAGGTTGCGCTGCTCGGCGGCGATATTGACGCGTGCCTGGGCAACGCCCTGCCGTATCTCCTCGCCGGATGCGAGCGGCACCGGCCCGCCGACCAGGCTGAACACCGCGAACATCGTAAATACGGAGAACAGGAACAGCGCCATCGGCGACACGAATTTCGCGCGTTCGCCATGCACGTAGCGCCGGGTAAGTTCGCCAGGGCGGAAGAACAGCAGCGGCAGCGTTCGGAAGATCTTGCCTTCGAAGTGCAGCACGCTGTGCGCGATATCGTGGCCGAACGCCGCCAGCGAGCGATGGACATGCGCTGCCTGACCGCAGCAAGGGCAATAGGCCCCGTCGAGCTTGCAGCCGCAATTTAGGCAGGCGCCGTGCCCGGCCGCATGCGCCTCGCCGGCGCCCGGCTCGATCGCGCGCGCCGCCATCCCGGCCGTGGCGATCGCGCCCAATTCCCCGATTGCGTCGCCGTCCACCCGCAAGACCCCGCCTGTCGCCCACCTCCCTAGCTAGCGGCGGGCGCAACGATCAGCAATTCTCGTATTTCCAGTTGCGGCGCTTGCCGTCCGCGATCCACGCGATCGCCTGATCGAGCCGCTTCGCGCGCGTCTCCGGTCGCCTGGCCTCGACGATCCAGGTCACATATTCGCGACGCTGGCCGGGCGGGAAGCGATTCCAGACCGCCTGAGCCGCCGGATCGGCGGCAAGCCGCGCGGTCATGTCGGCGGGTGTATCGATCCGTGGCTTGGGGTCTGGCTTCGGTCGCGCGGTACGGGTTCCCACCAGCGCCATCGCCTTCGTCACCAGCGCATCGAATGCCGCGTCGTCCGGCAGGTCCGCAATGCTGGTCAGCTTGCCGAACCGGCCCATCGCACCGTCGATCCCGTCGGTGACTGCGCCGCCCTTCCAGAAGTTGAGCGCCGCATGGGCCTTGAAGGCGGCCATCCCCGCCAAGATCTCGCCTTGGTAGGTAAAGCTGGGCGACGACCATTTCATGGTTTCCTCGCCGTCGGGGCAGGCGGCGTGCATCCGCCCCCGGATATGGCGCAGGATCGGCTGCGCAAAAGGTTGCGCCCGTTCGATATAGGCATCGATCCGCGGATCCCGGTTCATGGCCGAACCTCCCGCCTGGCAGGATCGCGCCGCACCAGCCGCGGCGCAACCCCGATGCGATTAGTCGCCGGATACGAACCGTCCATTATCGACCAGCCCCAGCCGGGTGACACCGGCGCGCTGGATGGTGGCCAGCGTCTCGTCGAAGCGGAGATAAGGGGTTTCAGCTTCGGCACGCAAAGTCAGCTGCGGCGCAGCCGGATCAGCGACATGCGCGGCCAGCCGCCGGGGGAGCTCCGCAATTGCGATCGGCACACCATCCCATGACAGTGCCCCGGCGGGATCGAGCGCAAGCCGATGCGTTGGGCGCGGCGCCCCGGCTGTTGGCCCGGCCTGAGGCAGGTCGAGGGGCACCTTGTGCGTGGTGATCGGCACGGTGAGGATCATCATGATCAGCAGCACCAGCATCACATCGATCAACGGGGTCGTGTTGATCTCTCCGAACAGCGCGGGTTCGGCAGCGGGGCGGACGGCGGAACGACGCATGACACGGCCTCCATCATGATGATGAGATTGCATATCATAACATTCGGGCTTGGCAATGCGCCGCGGTTGCACGCCGACGATCCGCCCGCTAGGCGCGGCTCCGCCTTTTCGACCGCCGGAGTTGCCCGTGACCGAACCCACCCTCGACATCATCGCAATTGGCAATGCCATCGTCGATGTGCTGGCGCCTGCCAGCGATGACTTCATCACCGATAACGGGATGACGGTGGGCCAGATGCGGCTGATCGACGCGGGCCAGGCGACCGATCTCTACGCGAAGATGGGCCCGGGCCGCGAAGTGAGTGGCGGGTCGGCCGCCAACACGCTGGCCGGCTTCGCAGCGCTGGGCGGATCCTGCGCGTTTGTCGGCCAGGTCGCCGACGACCAGCTCGGCGAAGTCTTCGCCCATGATATTCGCGCGCAGGGCGTGGCGTTCGACGTGCCGGCACGTGGCGGCAGCGACGTGCCGACCGCGCGCTGCCTGATCCTGGTCAGCCAGTGCGGCCAGCGCACGATGAACACCTATCTCGGCGCGGCCCAGTATCTGCCCGCCGATTCGATCGACGCGGACGCGGTGGCGGGCGCAGGCATCCTGCTGCTCGAAGGCTATCTCTGGGATCCCGCCGAGCCGCGCGAAGCGATGAAGCGCGCCATCCGCTATGCCAAGTCGGCCGGCCGCAAGGTGGCGCTCGGCGTTTCGGCCGAGTTCTGCATCCACAACCACCGCGCCGATTTCCGCAAGCTGATCGCCGATGGCGACATCGACATCCTGTTCGCCAACGAAGAGGAGCTGCTGGCGCTGGCCGACGCATCGGACTTCGAGGCGGCGGTCGCGGAGATTGCGGCGCAGGTGCCGGTACTGGTGACGACCCGGGGTGCCGCGGGCGCGATCGCGGTCTCGGGCGGGGAGCGCGCCGAGGTCGCGGCCCAGCCGATCGACAAGGTGGTCGACACGACTGGCGCGGGTGACCTGTTCTCCGCCGGCTTCCTGTTCGGCCATGTCCGCGGCCGCAGCCTGGAGGAGTCGCTACGCATCGGCGCGATCGCAGCGGCCGAAGTGATCTCGCACTATGGCGCGCGACCGGAAGCGGACCTGAAGGCGCTGGTTGCGCAGCAGCTGGGCTGAGCCAATTCCCCCATGCGGGGGAGGATCAGATCAACTGCCCCACACGTCGGCGTAGAGCCGCATCAGATTGCCGCCGAGCGCCTTTTCGATGCGCGCGCTGCTCCAGCCGGCAGCGGCAAGACCGTCGGCCAGCTTGCGGAACCGCATCGGGCCATCCCATTCGGTGACGATATTGAAGATGTCCGGCCCCTCGCCCGGGGCAGCGATGCCGCGCGCGGTGCGATCCTCGTAGAACTTCTTCTGGCGGGCGCGCGCCTTGTCGTCGATCACGGTCTTGCTCAGATTGCCGTCGGTGCCGATCGCGACATGATCCTCGCCGCAGAGCTTCACGACATGATCCATGTGGCGCACGAGATCGGCCCCCGTTGGCTTGCCGTTCGCCACCAGGAACGGCATCCAGTAGATCCCGATCACGCCGCCCTTGTTTGCCACCGCTTTCAGCGATGCATCGTCGACGTTGCGGGGATTGTCGTGCAGCGCGCGGCAGCCGGTATGGCTGATGATGGGTGGCCGCTTCGCCGCGGCTACCGCCTCCGCAATCGTACGGCGCCCGCCATGGCTCAGATCCAGCAGCAGCTTCTCGGCCTCGATCCGCTCGATCGTCCGCCGGCCGAGCCGCGATAGCCCCGATTGCGCGGGCTCCAGCGCGCCATCGCCCGACAGGTTGCGCAGATTGTAGGTTAGCTGGACGATGCGTACGCCCAGCCCCTTCAGCACGGCAAGCCGATCGAGGTCCGCCCCGACCATCGCCGTATCCTGCAAACCGTAGATGATCGCGATCTTGCCCGCCGCCTTGGCCGCGCGAATATCGGCGGCAGAGCGCGCCAGCATGAAGCGATCGGCATTGGGGTCGAGGAAACCGCCGATCTGGCCGAACGACTTCAGCGTATCCAGCCAGCCGCCGTCCTTCTCGTTGCCGACTTCGCCCATCGTGAAATGAAACGCGGTCGCCCCCGAGGCGCGGATTTCGGCCCAACCGCGATCGCTGATCCGGACATCGCCCTCCTTGCCATATGGATCGTCGAACCCGCCAAGCCCGTCGATCACGATCGCCTGATCGAATCGCGCCGTCGGAAAGGGCGACGCCGCGAACGCCATGGAGGGTCGGGCCAGCAGCGGCGCGGCGGCTATCAGGCCGAGCAGGTTGCGTCGATCGATCAATGCCCTCTCCCTCACAGATAGCCCAGCCACCAGTCCCGCCGACGCCGCTTCACGCCTGCAAACCAGCGTGCCAGCGGCACCAGCATCGCCAGCACGAGCAGCCAGACGCAATAGACGGTGGTGAGCGAGAAACCCCAGCTCGCCGGGATCGTGCCTGCGAACCAGTTCGGCAACAGGTTGATGGCGACGGCCGGCATCCCCATCGCTGCCGCAGTCAAGAGCATCAGCCCGTGCGCGATGTAGAGATGGCACAGATAGGTGAAGAGCGGCGTCCGCCCGAAATCGAGCAGGACGCGCGATGCCGCACCGCCCAGCCTCTCCAGCAGCAGGAACAGCAGCAGCGACAGGCCGAGCGTGATCGCGACATAATCCGGCGAAGGCGGATATTTGGAGATGTTGAGGAACCCCATCACCGTCTGGCCGGCTGTCGGCCAGCCATGCCAGGGTGCAGGATCGCCATAGCCGTTGAGCCCGCGCAGCACGAGGAATGCGGCCAGCAGCCCGAGTGCGATCCCCAGCACCGCGCGGCGCCGTTCGCGTGCAGGCTGGCGGAAGACAGGGCCGAGCCCGAAGCCCAGGCACATGACTGCCAGCCAGGGCAGCACCGGATAGGGCTGGAAAGTGGGCAGGCCCGGCAGCGTCCCGGGCGCGATCGCGATCGTTCGCACGATTGCGCCAAGCCCGGTCGCCCCCTCGGTGGCGGCCAGCAGGAGTGGGCAGACCAGCAGCAGTGCACCGCCGATCGCCAATACCGCGCGCGTGGGCAGGCACGCGATCAGGCTCATCGCGATCATGCTCATCCCGATCGCCCAGATCACCTGCAGGAACAGGAACGGCGCGCCGAAGTTGAAGCCGAAGCTGACCAGCGTGCATTCCAGGACGACCAGCCATGCCCCCCGCGTCAGCAGGAAGCGGGACAGCGCGGCATCCGGCTTGCCGTCCGCCTTCTGGAAGTGGATGGACACGCCGGCGAGGAACACGAAGGTCGGCGCACACAGATGGGTGATCCAGCGCGTGGCGAACAGGATCGCGGTGGTCCGCGCCGGATCGGTCGGGTCATAGGCGATCACGTCGACATGGAAGAAGTCGCGGACATGATCGAGCACCATCAGCGCGATCACCAGTCCGCGCAGCCGATCGATCGCATCCACCCGCACCGTCCCGGCCCGCGTCAGCCCCGCGCCGGCCGGCTCGACCAGCGGATCGCGCACCGCATCGGGAATCGCAGCCGTCGCCATGATGATGTCCCCCGGGGCGCACGCTATGTCAGGAGCGCGGTGAATGGAATGGTGCAACGCGGTTCCCGCAAAGCGTCGCGCACGCTAAGCGCGTACCGATGGACGAAGACGATCGCCTGCTGACCGCCGCCCGCCGGCCCGAGGATGTGGATGCGGCGCTGCGCCCAAAGACGCTTGACGATTTCGTCGGCCAGGCGGCCGCGCGCGACAATCTGCGCATCTTCATCAGCGCGGCGAAGACGCGGGGCGAGGCGCTGGATCATGTGCTGCTGTTCGGCCCGCCGGGCCTGGGCAAGACCACGCTGGCGCAGATCGTTGCACGCGAAATGGGCGTAGGGTTCCGCGCGACATCGGGCCCGGTGATCCAGAAATCAGGCGATCTGGCGGCGCTGCTGACCAATCTCGAGGATGGCGATGTCCTGTTCATCGACGAGATTCACCGGCTGCAGCCCGCGGTTGAGGAAGTGCTCTATCCGGCGATGGAGGATCGCGCGCTCGATCTGATGATCGGCGAGGGGCCGTCCGCGCGCAGCGTGCGGATCGATCTGCCGCGCTTCACACTGGTCGGCGCCACCACTCGCCAGGGCCTGCTGACGACCCCCTTGCGCGATCGCTTCGGCATCCCGGTGCGGCTGCAATTCTATACCGTGGCCGAACTGGAAAGCGTGGTGCGGCGCGCGGCCGGGCTGCTCGGACTGGGCATCGCCCCCGATGGCGCGGCCGAGATCGCCCGGCGCGCGCGTGGCACGCCGCGGATCGCGGGGCGACTGCTGCGCCGGGTGCGAGATTTCGCCAATGTCGCGGGCACCGCGATCGTCGATGCGCGCGCGGCCGATGCGGCGCTGACCCGGCTCGAGGTCGATGCGCTCGGGCTCGACGCGATGGATCGGCGCTACCTAGCGATGATCGCCGACATCTATCGCGGCGGCCCGGTGGGCGTGGAGACGCTGGCCGCGGGCCTGAGCGAGCCGCGCGACACGATCGAGGAAGTGATCGAACCCTATCTGATCCAGCTCGGCCTGGTCGCCCGCACCGCGCGCGGCCGCTGCCTGAACGGGCGGGGCTGGACGCATCTCGGGCTGGTGCCGCCCGAAGGCGCTCAGGGCGGGCTGGATCTGTAGGGGGTTGCCCCCCTCGCCTCAGCCGCTAAGCCCGCGCGGATGGTTAAGGACGACCGCGACCAGCCGCATGCCGGATATTTCGACGGGCCCGAACATCGCTTCGCGGTGCGCGTCTATTTCGAGGACACCGACCTCACCGGCATCGTCTATCACGCGAACTATCTGCGCTTCATGGAACGCGCCCGCAGCGACATGCTGCGCGCAGCCGGCATCGACCAGCGCGCCGCGCAGGAAGATGGCACCGGCGCCTATGCAGTGTCCGAACTGGCGATCCGCTATCGACGGCCGGCGCGACTGGACGATGCGCTCCTGATCATCTCGCGGCTGACGGATATCCGCGCGGCTTCGTGCGTCATTCAGCAACGAGTCATGCGCGGGGATGAGGAACTGGCGAGCGCGGATGTGACCGCGGCCTTCCTGGCTCCCGATGGACGGCCCCGGCGTCAGCCGCGCGACTGGGTCGCACTTTTTTCGCGGCTGCAAGGGGCTGATTGATCGAATGACCGGTATCGAGCTGACCACCCAGGGCAATCTCCTGTCGCCGATCACGCTGTTCCTGCAAGCCGACATCGTCGTGAAGACGGTGATGCTTGGCCTGCTGTTTGCCAGCATCTGGACCTGGGCGATCATCATCGCACACCAGCTGAAGCTGTCCCGAGTCGCCAAGGCCAGCGCGCGGTTCGAGCAGGATTTCTGGAAGGCCGAGGATATCGACCGGCTGTATGACGGTGCCGGCCGCGAGGATCTGCCGTCCGCGAAAATCTTTTCAGCCGGCGTGTCCGAATGGCGGCGCTCCACCGCGCGCAAGCCGGTCGATCGAGAAGGCACCCGCGCCCGGCTGGCGACCGCGATGGCAGCGGCCGCCGCGCAGGAGATGGACAAGCTTTCCGATCGGCTGAACATCCTGGCCACAATCGGCTCGGTCGCGCCGTTCGTCGGGCTGTTCGGCACCGTGTGGGGCATCATGCGCGCATTCACCGATATCGCCGCCAGCCAGAACACCTCGCTCGGCGTGGTCGCGCCCGGCATCGCCGAAGCGCTGTTCGCGACGGCGCTGGGCCTGTTCGCCGCGATCCCGGCGGTGATCGCCTACAACCGGCTGACCCACAAGCTGAACAAGTTCGAAGCCAAGCTCAACCGCTTCGCCGACGGTTTCCACGCCACGCTGAGCCGCGAGCTGGAGATCGAGTGATGGCGATGGGCCCGATCTCCGGCCGCAGCGGCAATGGCCGCCGCGCGCCGATGGCGGATATCAACGTCACCCCGCTGGTCGATGTGATGCTGGTGTTGCTGATCATCTTCATGATCACCGCGCCGCTGCTGACCGCGGGCGTGCCGGTGAACCTGCCCGATTCGAAGGCCGGCGCGCTGGATCAGGAACGGGAACCGGTCGATATCGCGATTGACGATCAGGGCCGCATCTTCATCGGCGAGGATCAGGTGGCCGAAGCCGCACTCGGATCGCGGTTGGCCGAGATCGCCGCCAGCCGCCCGTCGGGCGAGCCGCGGCAGGTGCTGCTGCGCGCCGATACCGGGCTGGATTATGGCCGTGTGATGCGGGTGATGGGCGAATTGAACCGCGCCGGGCTGAACCGGGTCGCGCTCGTCACCGTGGGCGCCGATACCAAGCAGGGCAATTGATGGATCGCGCCGAACGCAACGGCTTCGCGATCGCGGCGGCCGGCCATATCGCGCTGTTCGGCGCGCTGTCCGTCGGCCTGCTGACCACGCCGAAGCCACTGCCCAAGATCAGCGAACCGGTCGACGTGCAACTGGTCGATGCGATCGGCCTGCGATCCGAAGCGCCAGTATTGACGCAGGAAGCGCCGGCGCCGTCTGTCGCGCCCGAGATCGGCCCGCCCGAGGAAGCCGCGCCGGCAGCGCCCGAACCGGAGCCGCTGCCACCGCCGCCGAAACCGACACCCGCCCCCCCGGCGCCGGCACCACCCGCCCCCGCGCGGAAGCCGGTTCCTGCCCCGAAGCCGGTGCCAAAGCCGGTGGCCAAGCCGGCTCCCAAGCCTGCCGCCCCTGCCAAGCCCGCGCCCAAGGCCCCGGCCACACCGCCGAAGGCGACGCCGGCCAAGGCGGCCCCGGCGCGGCCGACGCCGGCCAAGGCAGCGCCGGCCAGTTCCGCCGGCAGCGGCACCCGCCCGAAAGCTGCCGGGGGATCGATCGGCGACGATTTCCTGAAAGGCATCACCCCCGAGAAGAGCGCGGGCAAGGCGCAGACACCGCGCGCCGCCGCGGTCGGCCAGGCGCAGATGAACGGGCTTGCCGCCGCCATCAAGCGCCAAGTGCAGCCCTGTTACGAGCGCAAGGGGATCGTCGGCCCCGGCGCCGAACGGATCATCACCGTGCTGCGGCTGCGGTTTGATCCGGACGGCACGCTGACCGCCCGGCCGACGCGATCCGAGCAGACCGGCGTCGACGACGAGAACCGCCGTTACGCCACCCGCGCGGCCGAGGTGGCGATCGCATCGGTGATGGAATGCACTCCGCTCAAGCTGCCGGCCGAACTCTACGAGAATGGCTGGCGCGACATCGAAGCCGGCTTCAGCCAGATCGCCGCGCGTTGACACTTGTGATCCCGATAGGCCACACGCCCCCCGGGGGCAGGAGATGAAGATGAGCCTTGTCGCCCGCCCAAGACTGACCTCGTCATTCCAGCGAAAGCCGGAATCCAGGAGCCGCAAGCGTTACCATGCGTGGCTCTGGATCCCGGCTTTCGCCGGGACGACGGTGATGGCAGGGGCTGCCGCCGCGCAGATTCGCGTCGACATCACTGGCGGCATCGCTGCGCCGACGCCGATCGCGATCCCGCGGATGCCAACGCCGAGCCCTGTCGAAACCGCGGCAGGCACCACTGCCGAGCTCGGCAATCGTGTGTCCGAGGTGATCTCGAACGATTTGCGCAACAGCGGCCTGTTCACGCCGCTCGGCGCCGCGCAGTTGCGCCCGGTCGCTTTCAATCAGGTCAACGCCCCCGAATATCCCTATTGGACGTCGACCGGCGCGCAGGCGCTGGTGCAGGGCTTCGTGCAAGCCAATGGCGATGGCACGCTCACGGTCGGCTGCTATCTGTACGATGTCTTCGGCCAGACCGAGCTGACCCGCCAGGGCTTCGTGGTGAAGCCAGCGGACTGGCGCCGCGCCGCGCACAAGTGCGCCGACACCGTCTATACGCGGCTGACCGGCGAGGGGCCCTATTTCGACAGCCGCGTCGTCTATGTCTCCGAGACGGGGCCCAAGAAGAAGCGCACCAAGCGTCTGGCGATCATGGATCAGGACGGCGCCAACCACCGCTTCATCACCAACGGCCAGTCGATCGTGCTGACGCCGCGTTTCGCGCCCAACCAGCAGACCATCACCTACATGTCGTTCGAAAACCAGCAGCCGCGCATCTATGTCTATGATGTCGGCTCGGGGCGCTCCCGCCTCGTCGTCAACCAGCGCAACATGACGTTCGCACCGCGCTTCTCGCCCGATGGCCGTACGATCGTCTTCTCGATGGCGGTCAACGGCAACACAGACATCTACCGGGTTTCCGCATCGGGCGGCACGCCGCAGCGGCTGACGACATCGCCCGGCATCGATACCGGTGCCAGCTTCTCTCCGGACGGATCGAAGATCGTATTCGAAAGCGACCGGTCGGGCACCCAGCAGCTCTATGTGATGGGCGCCGATGGATCGGGCCAGAACCGGATCAGCTTCGGCGGCGGCCGCTATGCGACCCCGGCCTGGAGCCCGCGCGGCGATCTGATCGCCTTTACCAGGATCGGCGGCGGCTTCTCGGTCGGCGTGATGTCGCCCAGCGGCGGCGGTGAGAAAATCCTGACCAACGGCTGGCAGGACGAAGGGCCGAGCTGGGCGCCCAACGGCCGGGTCATCATGTTCTTCCGGACCGGGCAAGGCTCGGGCAAGGCCGATCTCTGGTCGGTCGACCTGACCGGGGTCAACGAGAAGCGCGTGCCCACGCCGCTGGACGGATCCGATCCCGCCTGGGGGCCGCTGCTGCCCTGATCGGCGCCCGGAACTGTTGCCGGGCTGAAACGATAACCGCTCTAAGCTCACGCGGCCGGTAGCGGGGCCGCCGACTAAACAAGGAGACCGACATGGCCCATCTTCCCGTCAAGCTCATGGTAGCGGTATCGCTGATCGCGGTCGCCGGCTGCGCCAAGAAGAAGCCTGCCGATCTGCCGCCGCCGCCTGCCGAGAGCGTGGCCCCGACGACCGGCAACACCGGCGCCACCGATGGCGGTGTCGGCACCGGCGCTGTACCCGGCAGCCGGGCCGATTTCCTGGCAAAGGCGGGCACCGACAGCGTGTTCTTCGCGACCGACAGCCATGATCTCGACGCCGAGGCACAGGGCACGCTGCGCCGGCATGCCGAATGGCTGCAGCAGAACGGCGCTGTGCGCGTGACGATCGAGGGCCATTGCGACGAACGCGGCACCCGCGAATATAATCTCGCACTGGGCGATCGCCGCGCCAACGCCGCCAAGAACTTCCTGGCATCCAACGGCGTCGATCCGGGCCGGATCTCGGTGATCAGCTATGGCAAGGAGCGGCCGTTCGATACCGGATCGAACGATGCCGCCTGGGCGCAGAACCGCCGCGCGGTGACGGTGGTGCCGAACGGCGCGCCGACCGGCGGCTTCTGAGGTTGTTCAGGGGGTCGGCGCGTCCGGCCCCCGTACATCGACTGCCGTCCCCATCAGCGCGGCGGCGATTGCCAATAGCGCAGCGGCGGCAGCGGCGATCCACAACGCGGCGAGGCCGATCGCAGCATGCATCAGGGCCCCCGCCAGCGCACCGCTGGCGAGCCCCGCCCAAAGCAGCGCGTGCGGCAGCCAGGCCCAGAGCGGCTCGCCCAGCAGGGCGCCTGCCAGCCGCTGACCCAGCTTCACCAGCGCCCCAGTCATGTAGGTCACGCCGATGCTGACCTCACCATCGCGCTGGAACACGGCGTTGCTGGCCCCCATCGCCGCCGCGACCACGGCAAGCGCGAGCAACACGACCCCTTCGCCGGCCGCTGCCGCGCCCGTAGCGAGCAGCAGCGCAACCAGCGCCAACACGGCCGGCTTGCGCCGGTCACCCGTGCCGGCCGCCACCAGCGCGCCCGCCATCGCCCCGACCACGAACGAGAGGATGGCGATCGCCGGCACGAGCATGGCCTCTCCGGTCGCGATATCGACGCCGAGCCGCGTCGAATTGCCGCTCATGAACGAGACGAAATAGCCGCCGAGCGCGAGAAAGCCGATCGCATCGACAAAGCCGGCCAGCACCGAGAGGCATATCGCGAGCAGGCGAAAGCGCAGCGGATAGCCGCTCATGGCTCGGCGATCGCGCGTACGGCGGTCAGTCGCCCTCGCCGGGCTCGGGCGAGAAATATTTGTCGAACTTGCCGTCCTCGCCCTTGTGCTCGTCGGCATCGGCGGGCGCTTCGCGCTTGCGGGTGATGTTGGGCCATTGTGCGGAGAAGCTGGTGTTCAGCTCCAGCCACTTCTCCAGCCCACCCTCGGTGTCGGGCAGGATGGCTTCCGCCGGGCATTCCGGCTCGCACACGCCGCAATCGATGCATTCGCTGGGGTTGATGACGAGCATGTTCTCACCTTCGTAGAAGCAGTCGACCGGGCAGACCTCGACGCAGTCCATATATTTGCAGCGGATGCAGGCGTCGGTGACGACATAGGTCATGGAGGGCTCCTTCCGGCGCTCGCCTATTTCGCGCGATCCGGCAGGTCAATGCCGGGCGGCTTGATGAGAGACGTTCGCACCGAAGCCGAATCCTTTCAATCGGCTGACATTTCAATTCAGCAACGCGCCACCGCGAATCAGGCAAGCCTGCAACAGGGTGACGCATTTCCTGCGTCACCGCTCGATGAGGATGAAGGGCATGCGCAGGATCATCACCGCATTGCTGCTGGGCGCGACGATGGCGTCGCCGCTGGCGGCACAGAATTGGCAGGATCGCCGTGAGGCGCGCGAGAACCGCCAGGAAGTCCGCCAGGGACGCCAGGAAGTACGCGAAGGCCGTCGTGAAGTGCAGCAGCAGCGCCAGGAAGTCCGTCGCGATGTCGCGCAGGGCCGTTACGGCGAGGCGCGCCGCGACCAGCGCGAGCTGCAGCGCGACCGTGCCGAACTGCGCCAGGATCGCCGCGAACTGGGCCGCGATCGCGCAGAGCAGTGGCGCGATCGCCAGGCCGTGCGGGGCGGCACTTCGCAGAGGCAGGCCGAGCGCTATCGCGATGTCCGCCAGGGCCTGCGTGACGATAATCGCGACTGGCGCGACAATCGCGGAGATCGCCGCGACGACCGCCGTGACTGGCGCGACGATCGCGGTCGCGATGGCCGCTGGGCCAATGATCGTCGCTGGGGCGACAATCGCGGCAACGACCGTAACTGGGGCAATGATCGCGGGCGGGGCAATAGCGGCTGGAGCCGCGACTGGCGCAATGATCGCCGCTATGACTGGCGGGGCTGGCGCAACAACAACCGCAACGCGTATCGCCTGCCGCGCTATTATGCCCCGCGCGGCTATGCCGGCCAGTATCGGCGCTGGTCCCCCGGTTATCGCATCCAGCCCTATTTCTACGGGTCGAGCTACTGGATCAGCGATCCCTGGGCCTATCGGCTGCCGCCGGCTTATGGCGGCTATCGCTGGGTCCGCTATTATGATGATGTGATGCTGATCGACGTCCGCAGCGGGCTGATCGAGGACATCATCTATTCCTTCTTTTACTGATCGACGATCGTCACGGGGAAAGGGCGTCCGGGCAACCGGGCGCCCTTTTCTCGTAGATCGGCCGCAAAGCTTTCGCGCGGCTTACAGCGCCGTTCGCAGCCCGTTCAGCGCCGCTGTGCGAATCAGGAACCGTTCGGCGAGCGAGGCTTTCCACGCTCGATCCGCAACGGAGAAGAAGGAGTGCGCACCATGCGTAAGCTGATCATCGCCGGCCTGATGGCCGCCACCACCGCAACCGGCCTGGCCGTCCCGACCATGGCCAGCGCCCAGAACCGCGACATCCGCGATGCCCGCCAGGATCTGCGCGAGGAACAGCGCGAGCTGCGCGACGCCCGCCGCTATGGCGATCGCGGCGATGTGCGCGAGGAGCGCCGCGACGTGCGCCAGGCCCGCCGCGAGGTGCGCGAGGAATGGCGCGAGTATCGCGATCGCAACCGCAACCTTTATCGCCGCCCGGCCTATGTCGGCCCGCAGGGCTGGCGTTATCGCCCGGTGACGCCGGGCTATCGCTTCCAGCCGGCCTATTACGGACAGCGTTACTGGATCAACGATCCGTATCGCTACCGCCTCCCGGCGAGCCGTCCGGGCACGCGCTGGATCCGCTACGGCAATGATGTCGTGCTGGTGGACATGCGTTCCGGCCGTGTCGTCCAGGTCTATGATCGCTTCTTCTTCTGACGCGATCCGACTTGAAATCAAGGGGCCCGCGGCGATCGTCGCGGGCCCCTTTTTCATGCGCGGCAGGCTTGCCGGCGGTGTGTTGCCGCCTTAGGACAGGGCAACGCTCTAGCCCCGGAGATCCCGCTTCATGTCGATCCGTTCCGCGCTGCTCGCCGCCGCGAGCCTGATGCTCGTGCCCACCATCGCCGCGGCGCAGCCTGCGCCGGCGACGACCGCGCCGCAATCTGCCGAGGATGCCAAGCTGACCAAGCTGTTCCATGACAGCGATGAGGCGAGCCTCCAGCGCAACCCGATCATGGCGATCTTCCGTGGCGACCTGCGCTACGCCGATCGACTGGGCGAGTTCGGCACCGACGCCTATTATGATGCAGAGCGCGCCGCGGGCCAGGCCGATCTGGCCGCACTCAAGTCGATCGACCGGTCGAAGCTCAATCCGACCAACCAGATCGCCTATGATGTCTTCAAGGATCAGACTGATGTCACGCTGATCGGCCTGCAGCCCGACTATCTGGCGCTGACCGCGGTCCGCCCGCTCGATCATTTCACCGGCTTCCACACCTTCTATCCGGTGTTTGCTTCAGGCCAGAGCGCGGCGCCGTTCAAGACGCTCGTCGACTATGAGAATAATCTGAAGCGCCACCGCGAATTCGTGAAGGCGTTCGATATCGTCGTCGCGCGCTTCCGCGAAGGCATGAAGGCCGGCGTCGTCCAGCCGAAGCTGACCGTGGTCAACATGATCGGCCAGCTTGATACGCAGCTAAAGATGCCGATCGAACAGTCGCCCTATTACGGGCCGGTGACGAAATTCCCTGAAGGCATCTCGGCGGCCGATCAGGCGCGGCTCAAGACCGAATATGCCGCGATCATCCGCGACGGCATCTACCCGGCCTACACCAAGCTGCGCGATTTCCTGCAGAACGAATATCTGCCCGCATCGCGCGATGGTGTCGGTCTGGCCTACATGCCCGGCGGCGACAAGCTGTACACCTACCTGATCCGGTCGAACACCACGCTGCCGATGAAACCGGAGGAGGTCCACCAGCTCGGCCTGTCGGAAGTGGCGCGGATCCGCGGCGAGATGGAGACAATCAAGGCCGAGGTCGGCTTCAAGGGCACGCTGCCCGAATTCTTCGAATATATCCGCACCGATCCGAAGTTCAAACCGGCCTCCAAGCAGTGGCTGACCGAGCAATATTATGCGATCGGCAAGCGCGTCGACGCGCGCATCGGCGAGCAGTTCTCCACGCTGCCCAAGGCCAGGCTGGAGATCCGCCCGGTCGAGGAATTCCGCGAGAAGAACGAGGCGGGCGGCAGCTATCAGCAGGGCACGCCCGATGGATCGCGGCCCGGCATCTTCTATTTCAACGGCTATGACCTGCCGTCACGCACGACGCCGGGCATGGAGACGCTGTACCTGCACGAAGGATCGCCCGGCCACCACTTCCAGATCAGCCTGGCACAGGAGAATACGGCCCTGCCCGCCTTCATGCGGTTCGGCGGCAACACCGCCTATGTCGAAGGCTGGGCGCTCTACGCGGAAACGCTGTGGAAGGATCTCGGCATGGAGACCGACCCCTACCAGCGCTTCGGCGGGCTGGACGACGAGATGCTGCGTGCGATGCGGCTGGTGGTCGACAGCGGCATCCACGCCAAGAAGTGGAGCCGCGACCAGGCGATCGCCTACATGCTGGCCAACAGTGGCATGGGCAAGACGGACGCCACCTCCGAAGTCGAACGCTATATCGCGATGCCGGGCCAGGCACTGGCCTACAAGGTAGGCGCGCTCACCATCCTGAAATGCAAGGCGAAGGCGCAGAAGGCGCTCGGTGCGAAGTTCGACCCGCGCGAATTCCACGCCCAGGTGCTGATGACGGGCGCGCTGCCGATGACCGTGCTCGAAAAGAAGATCGACGACTGGATCGCCGCGAAGAAGAAGGCCTGACTTGCGAGGCCCGTGCACCTGTGGCGTGCGGGCCTTTGCCCTTAGTTTGTGAGGCGCCCGAACGGCAGTAGCTGGCGGGCTAGCTTCGAGGCCGCTTCGCCGTCGCCGGCGCGTACCGGCACGAGGATCGCGGCGGCGTTACGCTGAAGCAGCCGATCCAGCGGCGTCGGCGCGGGCGCGCGCGTCGCGGCCTCGGCCAGTGTCGCCACCCGGCGCAGATCCTTCGGGTCGAGTCTGATCCGCATCATCGCGGCGAGCGCCGGGAACATCGCACGGCGCTGGCCGAGCGCGACCGAGCGATCGAGCGCCGCTTCCCCCACCGCGCGCTTGGCGCCGAGCGCGGTCCGCGCGATCATGCCGCCAAGCTGGTCGATCGCATCAAGATGCCAGCCGCCCAGCGCGATCTGCGCTTCTGGGTCGCGCGGGTTGGCGGCCGCGAACGCCTCGAACATCTTGCGCGAGGTCTGGGCGTCACTGCGGCTGCGGGTGAGCTTGGCGCGATAGCCGATCGCCATGGCGCGATCGAACAGCGCCGCGCGGTCGCCGGCCGCGACGAGGCCGGCAGCCTCGCGCTCGGCCGCGGCCACCTGCGCGATCGCCGCCGCCTTGTCACGCGTCTGGAACGCGGCCACCGCCAGCGTATCGCGCGGAGCAGCCATCGCTGGCATCGCCACCATCGCCGCTGCCGCAATTGCGGCGCCGAATTTCATCATGGAATCATGATCCTTTTTAAGCGCCAATCCCCTGGCCGCGCCGCAATACAACGCGGCGCGGCCGGCCGGGGCGGACATGCGACGCCACGGCCAGTCCGAAAGGGGATTGGACTACCGCGCTGAACGCACGGCTGATCGCGTGGTTGCGATTGCTGCACAGGATTCGAAATGCGGTTCAGCGTGATGCCGATTGGCCACTCATCAGCGTCTGCTGCCAGAAGATCAGGCTGGCCCAGAAATTGTAATCCTGGTTCTCCTTCTTGGCGAAGCCGTGGCCTTCATTCTGCCCGAGAAGATGCCAGGCAGTGCGCCCATTGGCACGCACCGCCTTCACGATCTGATCCGCTTCGGAAGCTGGCACGCGCGGATCATTGCCGCCGGTGACTACCATCAGCGGGATCCGCAATTCGGACACGCGTGTGAGCGGCGAGATTTCCTTGAGCTTGGCGCGCTGCGCCGGATCGCGTTCGTCGCCATATTCAACGCGGCGCAGGTCGCGGCGATAGCTCTGCGTATTCTCGAGGAAGGTCACGAAATCCGAGATCGCGACCACGCAGTTCGCGCCCTTGAACTTCGCGCCGTACCGGATCGCCGAAGCGTAGCACATATAGCCGCCATAGGACCCGCCGGTCACTGCCATCCGCGCCGGATCGATCCCCGGCTGCCGGCCCAGCGTATCGAGGAAGGCGCCGATATCCTTGACCGAATCCTCGCGTTTGAACGGGCCGTTGTCGAGCGCGACGAAGCGCTTGCCGAACCCGGTCGATCCGCGGACATTGGGATAGAAGACGGCGATGCCGAGCATATTCAGCAGATAGTTGCTGCGCCCCTGGAAACCGGGCCGGGACTGGCCCTCTGGCCCGCCATGGATGTTGACGATCAACGGCCGCTTGCCCGGAAACTTGTGGGGGTCGGGCTGGTAGAGGAACCCCGAGACCGGCTCGCCATCGAAGCTCTTCACCTCCACCAGCTTCGGCTCGACATTCGCTTGCGGATCGAGACCGCCGGTCTCGCTGTCCGTCCAGCGCGTCACCGCCAGCGTCTGCGGATCGACCGAATAGGCATCGGACGGACTGCGCGCGGACGACAGGGTGAGGCCGATCGTCCCCCATGGCGCAATCTCGAGTCCGCCCGCGATCCCGGTCGGCAGCTGGTCCGCTGCGCGCGTGGCGCCGGTGCGCGGATCGAGCAGCTTCAGCCGGCTGGCGCCCGCCTCATTGAGCAGATAGGCGATGAAGCTGCCATCCGCGGCAATGTCGAAATCCTCGACATCCCACTTCGCATCCTTGCTGACCGGCGTGAACCGCCGCGTCGCCGGATCGAGCGTGCCAAGGCGCTGGAATTCGGACCCTTCGTCCGAAGTGACCCACAGCCGCCCGTCAGCGGCGAACTTGGCGCCGCCATAGGACACTTCCGCCTTTGGATCAGAGATCGGCGTCAGCGTGCCGGTGGCGAGATCCAGCCGGTAGAGGTTGGACTTTGTGACCGAGACATATTCGACCACCACCGCCGACTTGGTGTCCGGCGCGAAATCCGCGATCGCCCAGCCCCCGCCCTTGACCTGCGCGACCATCCGGTCGCTCTTGGGATCGCGCGGGTCCATCACATAGAGGTCGCTGTCGGCACCGGTGCGGCGGGTGGACGAATAGCCGATCAGGCCACCGTCATGGCTCCATGCGCCGAACTCGTTGCGGCTCTTGCCGTCGGTCAGCAGGCTCAGCTGCCCATTCCTGAGCGTATAGAGCTGGAAGAACTCGTTCCCGCCGACATCCTTCTGCACGACCAGCACGTCGCCGCGCTTTGGCGCGATGGCGCCGAAGGGCACGGGCTCGAGCTCGAAGCTGATCTGGCGGCGATCGGCGCCCGGTGCGCGCACGCGGTGCAGCTGCGCCGTATTGCCGAAGCGGGTGGCGATCAGCATCGAACGATCGACCGGGTTCCAGCCGGTGAAGCCGGCGGTGCGGAATTCCAGATAGGGCCGGGTCGCGGCGGCCAGCGCGGCCGGAATGGGGGGCAGCCCATCCGCCACCAGCGCCGCCGGCTTAGGCACGACGTCCGCTGCGGGCTCCGGCACGGGCGCGGGCGCGGGCGTCTGGGCCAGCGCGATCGAGGCCGAGCAAGCTAGCAATGTCGCAGGCAGGATGCGCATCGGATCGGGACCCTTTCGATCTTGTCGTTGGATGCGGACTTTACGGGGCGGCGCGCATCGGTCAACGGACGGCATGATCGCGCGCGACCGCCCCTTCGTGCTGCTCGACGACGCTCGCGATCCGGGCGCGGGCACGGCGCGGCTGTTCCGGGATCCGGTCGGCATCGTCTCCACCGATCGCGCGGATGAAGTCGAGGTCGCGCTGGAAAGGATGCGTGCCGCGGTTGCCCGCGGGCTGCACGTCGCGGGCTGGATCGCCTACGAGGCGGGTGCGGTGCTCGAACCCGGGCTGAAAGGCCACGCCGCAGATGCGGATGGGCCCCTGCTCTGGTTCGGGCTGTTCGATCGCTGCGAGCCGATTCCGGCCGCGGCCGTGCCTGCGCTGCTACCCGATCCCGCCGGGGCCTGGGCCGGCCCGCCCCGCCCGCTGATCGACCGGGAGGCCCATGCCGAAGCGCTGGACCGGGTGAAACACTGGATCGCGGCCGGCGACATCTACCAGGCCAATCTCACCTTCCCCAATCATGTCGCGGTCCAGGGGGATCCGCGTGCGCTCTATGCGCGATTGCGGCAAGCAAAGGCAGGTTGGGGCGGCATCGTCTTCACCGGGGATCGCTGGCTGCTGTCCTGCTCGCCCGAGCTGTTCTTCACCGCCACGGCCGATGGCGCGCTGACCGCACGGCCGATGAAGGGCACTGCACCCGCCGGTGCCGATCCCGCCAGCCTGCGCGACGATCCGAAGCAGCGTGCGGAGAACCTGATGATCGTCGATCTCATCCGCAACGATCTCGCCCGCGTCGCCGAACCCGGCAGCGTGGCGGTGCCCGCGCTGTTCGATATCGAGGCCTATCCCACGGTCGTGCAGATGACATCGACCGTCACCGCGCGGCTGGCGGAACGGCGCGACGCGATCGACGTGCTGACCGCGACCTTCCCGTGTGGATCGATCACGGGCGCCCCCAAGATCCGCGCGATGGAAGTGATTGCGGCGGTCGAGCATCATCCGCGTGGCAGCTATACCGGATCGATCGGTCATCTGTCGCCGGATGGATCGGCCGCGTTCAACGTTGCCATTCGCACGCTGGACATGCTGGATGGCGCAGACGATGCCATGCTGGGCCTGGGATCGGGGATCGTGGCGGATTCCGAAAGCGGCGCCGAATGGCGCGAATGCCTGGCGAAGGGACGGTTCGTGACGGCGGGACAGCGCAGCTTCGACCTGATCGAGACGATGCGGTTCGAGCCGATGGACGGTTTGGTGGAGCTGGAACGCCATCTGGCGCGGATGCGGGCCAGTGCCGCCGCGTTCGGCTTTGCGTTCGACCGGCACGACGCCCGCAACGAGCTGCAGGCTGCAACCTTCCGGCTGCGCGCTCCCGCGCGGGTGCGGCTGATGCTGGGACCGAGTGGTGCGCTGGCGATCGAGGTCGGCCCGATGCCCGAGACGCCGGGCGGTACGGTCGGCGTGGCACTGGTACCGCTGCCGGTCGATCCTAGCGATTTCCGGTTGCGCCACAAAACCAGTGACCGCGGCTTCTACGATCGCGCGCGCCGCGAGGCGGGCACCTGGGATGTGCTGTTCGAGCGGCCGGACGGGCTGCTGACCGAAGGCAGCTTCACCAACCTGTTCGTGCCGCGCGACGATCGCCTGCTGACGCCGGCGCTCGATTTGGGCCTGCTCCCCGGCACGCTGCGCGATCGCCTGATCGGGGAAGGCCGGGCGGTGGAAGCGGAGTTGACGCGTGACGATCTCTCGGATGGTTTCTTCATGGGGAATGCGCTGCGCGGATTGATTGCTGCGCGGCTGGCGGCATGATCGGTTGAATCTTTCCCGCTCCCGCGGCACAGCGCGCGCGCAAAGCCGCAACGGGGAAGTTTCCATGCCGCAGATCAGCCAGGCCCTTGGGCGCATCTCGCCCTCGCCCACGCTCGCGATGACGAGCCGCGTGCTCGCGTTGAAGGCGCAGGGCATCGATGTGATCGGCCTGGGCGCTGGCGAGCCCGATTTCGATACGCCCGATTTCGTGAAGGACGCCGCGATCGAAGCGATCCGCGCCGGCCAGACCAAATATACCAATGTCGACGGCACCGCCGCGCTGAAGAACGCGGTGGCCGACAAGTTCAAGCGCGACAACGCGCTGACCTACACCCCCGATCAGATCAGCGTGAACGTCGGCGGCAAGCACACGCTGTTCAACGCCTTGGTCGCCACGGTCGACGCGGGCGACGAGGTGGTGATCCCGGCACCCTATTGGGTCAGCTATCCGGATATCGTGCAGTTCGCGGGTGGCACCCCGGTGATCGTGCCGGCCGGCGCGGATCAGGACTATAAGATCACGCCCGGACAGCTGGATGCCGCAATCACCCCGCGCACCAAGTGGCTGATCCTGAATTCGCCATCGAACCCGACCGGCGCCGCCTATTCGGAAGCTGAGCTGAAGGCGCTGGCCGAGGTGATCCGCCGCCACTCCCATGTCTGGGTGATGGCCGACGATATGTACGAGCATATCGTGTATGACGGGTTCCGCTTCACCACCTTCGCACAGGTCGCGCCCGATCTCTACGATCGCACGCTGACGGTGAACGGCTGTTCGAAGGCTTATGCGATGACGGGCTGGCGGATCGGCTTTGCCGGCGGGCCGGTGGCGATCATCAAGGCGATGGCCAAGCTGCAGTCGCAATCCACCTCCAACCCCTGCTCGATCGCGCAGGCGGCGGCCGTGGCAGCGCTGAACGGGCCGCAGGATTTCCTGGCCGAACGCAATGCCGCCTTCCAGCGCCGTCGCGATCTGGTGGTCGGTCGCTTCAATGCGATGCCGGGCATCACCTGCCCCACGCCCGAGGGCGCCTTCTATGTCTATCCCGAAGTGTCCGGCCTGATCGGCAAGGCCACGCCGGGTGGCCAGCGGATCGAGAATGACGCGCAGCTGATCGACTATTTCCTCGACAAGGCGCGGGTGGCGGCGGTGCACGGTGCGGCATTCGGGCTCGAGCCGGCATTCCGCGTCAGCTATGCCACGTCGGAGGCGATCCTGAGCGAAGCCTGCGACCGGCTCGAGACCGCGGTGCTGGCGCTGCGCTGATCGCGGCCTTGCAACCCTGGTGTTCAGGCCCACGTAACTCGGGCATGACCAGCCTTCGCCTCTCTGTCGCCGCGGCGGGTGCCGCCATCCTCCTGTCCACTGCCATGCTGGGCCAGATCAGTGCCGCATCGGCGGCCGAAGGCGTGCGCGTGCCGCCACCGGCCTTTTCGACGCCCGCCACCGCGCCAGCCGAGACCGCCATCTTCGCGGGCGGCTGCTTCTGGGGCGTCCAGGGCGTGTTCGCCCATGTGAAGGGCGTGAAGAGCGCGGTTTCGGGCTATGCCGGCGGCGACCGCGCCACCGCAAATTACGAAGCGGTCGGCAGCGGGCGGACCGGCCATGCCGAAGCGGTGCGCGTGACGTTCGATCCGCGTGTCGTCAGCTATGCGCAGCTGCTGCAGGTCTATTTCTCGGTCGTGGCCGATCCGACGCAGCTCAACTATCAGGGTCCGGATCGCGGCCCCCAGTATCGCGGCGCGCTGTTCCCGACGACGGCGCAGCAAAAGGCAGTGGCCACGCGCTACATCGCCCAATTGGGCAAGGCCGGCGTCTGGAAACGCCCGATCGTGACCCGGATCGAGCCAGCGACCAGCTTCTACGCTGCGGAGGCCTATCATCAGGACTATTTCTGGGAGAACCCGAACTCGGGCTATATCCGGATGCACGACGTGCCCAAGGTGAAGGCGCTCAAGGCCTTCTACCCCGGCCTGTGGCGTGATCGCCCGGCGCTCGTGAAGGGCTGATCACACGCCCGCATCGGCCACCGCCGCATTTCGAAATTGTCCGGAAAAGAAGCCGAAACGCGCCACCGCCACATCGCGGCCATTGCGACGCAGATCGCAGACCGTAGAGGAGCGTGACGATGTTCGATCTGATTTCGATGGCCCTGCTTTCGGCGGCCGGGAGCGACATGACCCATGATGTGACCGTGCAGGCCGCCGGCGCTTCCGTGCGCGCCGCCTATACTGCCTATGTCGACGTGCGGATGCAGCAGCGCGGCATGTCCCCCGGAACACGGCCCGGCACCGCGCAGTGCCATTGGCAGGCCTTTGCGACGGTGACGCGCAGCGTGGCCGATGACACTGCCCCCACGCGCAGCTTCGCACCCGTCGAAGTCGGCAGCGGCTTTCGGGCGGGCGGCTGCATGGAAACGCGTGAAGGCGTGCAGGCCGATGCCGCCGCCAGCCATCGCCGCCGGATCGGCGAAGTGCTGATCGAAACCGCGCGCCGCGACGAAGCGACGCTGACCGCCGAAATCGCGGGCACGGGCCGGTTGGCAGCAGGCAATTGATCCGCGCCGCGATCCTTTCCGCTGGGCTCGCAAGCGCGGCGGCCCCCGCCGCCGCGCTGGACCCGGCGTTCTGGATCGACGCCGCCACCGATCTGCGCGAACGCGGGCTCAGCCAATCCGGCGGGCGGGCAGCCGTGGAAGCGGGCGTCGGTATCGGGACGGAAGGGCCGACGCTGGATATCGCCGCCGCCACTGTGCGCGGTTCGCCCCGGCATGGCGGGGCGGACCTGCGGGCGACTGTGACGGGCGGATACACGCTAAGATCCGGCGGCAGCCGGCTGCGTGCGGATGTCCGCTGGCAGGGTTTCGCCGGCGGCCGCGGACCGCTCGACTATTGGGAAGGCGGCGTGCTGGCCGATACGCTGATCGGCCCGATCACGCTGGCGGCCGGCGCGCGCTATGCCCCGCGCCAACGCGCGATTGGCGGCAGCCTGCTCAACCTGCGGCTGGCGGCCGACGGCGGGCTGCCGGGATCGCCCTGGTCGCTCGCCGCGCACATCGGGCGCACCAGCGGCGAGACGCATGATCCGCTGCGCGCGGCGCGGCTGCGCCCGGATCCTACCTATCTCGACTGGGCGGTCGGCATCCGCCGGGTGGCGGGCCCGGCGCTGCTGTCGCTTACGTATTCGGATACCGACGTCGCGAAGAATCGGGCCGGCATCCCCCCGGCTCTGCGTGCGGACAGCGGCGCGACGGTCGTCGCGCGCGTCGGCCTGTCCTTCTAGTTCAGGCCGCCAGCGGGAACCGCAGCAACCGATCGCTGAGCGGGATCAGCGCTTGGCCCGGCCCGCCGATCGCGCGGATGATGGCGGGATGATCGGCATCCAGCCCGCCGGTCAGCGATCCGAATGCGGGCAGGATCAGCTTGGTGGCCGATGCCACGAAACAGCGCCGCGCCACCCGCCCGCGCCGCGCACGCACCCGGAGCTTGGGGTGGAAATGGCCCGACAGTTCTGGCCGAGGATCGACCGGATCGGCCTCATGCCGCAGCACCACCCCGTCGACGATCGCTTCTTCCACGATCCGTCCGCCGCAATGATCGACGAACCCGGCATCATGGTTGCCGGTGATCCAGGTCCAGTCGGTGCCGCCGGTCAGCGCGCGGAGCATCGCCTGCGCCTCCACGGGCAGCCGATCGCAGCCTGCCTTGTCGTGGAAGCTATCGCCCAGACACCAGATCTCGCGCGCGTCCGTCGCCGCCACCAGCGCGGTCAGGTCCGCCAGCGTCGCCAGCGTATCATAGGGCGGCAGCATCTGCCCGAAGCGCGCAAACCAGCTGGCCTTTTCCAGATGCAGGTCTGCCACCAGCAGCGCCCGCCGCGCGGGCCACCACAAGGCGGCCTGCGGCAGCGCGACGAACTCAGCGGGGCCGAACGAAAAGGGAACCATCACCCGCCCCTAGCGCGGATGATCGGCCGCCTCAATCATCCTCGTCGTCATAACCGACGAGATCGAGCGCGCGCGCCTTGATCTGGCGGGTCATGCACCAGTGGACCAGCGCTTCCTCGCGGCCATGCGTTACCCACACCTCGCTCGGGGCGATCTCGGTCAGTGTGTCGGTCAGTTCGTCCCAGTCGGCATGGTCGGAAATTACCAGCGGCAGCTCGACATTGCGTTGCCGCGCACGCTGGCGGACGCGCATCCAGCCGGATGCCATCGCCGTGATCGGGTCGGGCAGCCGGCGCGACCAGCGATCGTTGAGCGCGGAAGGCGGCGCGACCACGATCGATCCCTTCATCTCCGCCGCCTTCAGCCCGGTGGCAGGGATGAGGGCGCCGAGATCAACTCCGAACTCACGATAGAGATCGCACAGCCGCTGCATCGCGCCGTGGATGTAGATCGGGTCGCGGTGCCCCCGCCCGCGCAGCTCCATGATCACCCGCTGCGCCTTGCCCAGCGCATAGGCGCCGACCAGCACGCAACGATCGGGATTGGCGTGGAGCGTGGCGAGCAACCGGTCCATCTCGGCACCTGTGTCGGGATGGCGGAAGACGGGCAGCCCGAACGTGGCCTCGGTGATGAAGACGTCGCACGGCACCGGCTCGAACGGCAGGCAGGTGGGATCGGGCCGGCGCTTGTAATCGCCCGACACGACGACCCGTTCGCCCTTGTGTTCCAGCACGATCTGCGCCGAGCCCAGCACATGGCCGGCGGGCACGAACCGCACATCGACCTCGCCTACCCGTAACGTCTCGCCATAGCGCACCGGCTGGGCCGTCTGCTGGCCATAGCGCACGTCCATGATCGCCAGTGTCTCCGGCGTCGCCATGACGGCGCCGTGGCCGCCCCGGGCATGATCGGCATGCCCGTGCGTGACCAGCGCGCGCGGTTTCGGCTGCGATGGATCGATCCAGGCGTCCGCCGCGGGCACATAGATGCCCTCGCGGTGCGGTTCGATCCAGGCGGCAAGGCGGCTCATCCGCATCAGATGGGGGGCGGGGCGTGCCACGTCCAGTGGATCGAACCCACGGCAGCCCGCGTTGACACTTGTTATCCAAGGAGATGGACAATGGACAGTGGCGGCATGGGCTGGAGCCTGATCACGATCATCGGCCCGATCGTCTTGGCAGTCGTGCTGATCTGGGCGATCTTCCGCAATCGGACCAGCAAGGCTGAACTCGACCGCACCGAGCAGGCGACGCGCGAGCTTTATCGGGAGCAGGATGCGGTGGACAAGGCGATGGACAATGAGGTGAAGCGCTGAGCCAGCCGCTCGAACCGCTGCGTGCCGCCATCGCCCAGGCCGTGGTGCGCACGTTCAACGATCCGACGCAGGGCGAGCGCCCCGTCGAGCGGAGCGCGGACGCCCTGTTCGCGCCCAGTTCGGTCGCGTGGCGCGTGCATGGCGATGTCGCTGGCATGATGGTCGGTGGCGTCGCCTCGCTGCTTCTGCAGATGCTGCACCCGGGTGTCCTGGCAGGAGTATGGGACCATTCCGATTTCCGCCGCGATCCGGCGGGCCGCCTGCGCAGGACCGCGCGCTTCATCGCGCTGACGACTTATGGCAGGCGCGACCAGGCTGAAGCCATCATCGCCAAGGTGCGCGGCATCCATGATCATGTCCATGGCCGCCTGCCCGATGGCACGCCCTATTCCGCCAACGATTCCGATCTGCTCGCCTGGGTGCATGTTACCGAGACGCTGTCTTTTCTCGACGGCTGGCGCCGCTATGGCGAGCCGCGGATGAGCCGTGCCGACCAGGATCGCTATTTCGCGGAGATGGCTGCGATCGGCACGGCCATGGGCGCCGATCCGGTGCCGCGCGATCGCACCGCGGCCGAATCAGTTATCGCCGGCATGCGGCCGGCACTGCGGGTCGACGATCGCACCCGAAGCATCGCCCGTGCGGTGCTCGCCCGGCCCGCCGATCGCCTGCGCGATGCTCCGGTTCGCGCACTGCTGCGCGCTGCTGCGATCGATCAACTGCCCGGCTGGGCCAAAGCGATGCACGGCTTCGACGCCGCGATGCCGCATCGGCCGCTGGTGCGGGCTGGGACCTGGGGCATCGCCAGCACCCTGCGCTGGGCGTTCGCCTGACCGCCGCGTCGCCCGCGCATTCCCTTTCGCCGCCCGCCCCCTACATCGGCGGCGTGGATCTGCCCCCCGTCATCGCCGACTGGTTCGCCGCCAAGGGCTGGCACCCACGTCGCCACCAGCGCGAGATGCTGGCCGCCGGGCGCGCCGGGCAGGATGCGCTACTGGTCGCGCCGACCGGAGCGGGCAAGACACTGGCCGGCTTCATGGCGAGCCTGGCCGATCTCGTCGAGAACCCGACCGAGGAACTGCACACGCTCTACGTCTCGCCATTGAAGGCTTTGGCGGTGGACGTGCAGCGCAACCTGCTGACGCCGATCGAGGAGATGGGCCTGCCGATAAGGGTGGAGACCCGCACCGGCGACACGCCATCCGATCGCAAGGCGCGGCAACGGCAGAAGCCGCCCCAGATCCTGCTGACCACCCCCGAATCGCTGAGCTTGCTGCTGAGCTATCCCGACAGCGATCGCCTGCTCGCCAGCCTGCGCACGCTGGTGATCGACGAGGTCCATGCCTTTGCCACCGGCAAGCGCGGCGATCTTCTGTCGCTCTGCATGGCGCGGTTGACGCGGATCGCGCCGGACATGCGGCGCGTGGCACTTTCCGCAACGGTCGCCGATCCGGACGGGTATCGCGGATGGCTGTCGCGCGACGGCCATATCGATGGCGTGGCGCTGGTGAAGGGCGATGCTGGCGCGCCGGCGGAAGTCTCGATCCTGCTGCCCCAGGATCGCGTGCCCTGGTCGGGCCATTCCGGCCGCTATGCCGCCGCCCAGGTGATGGCGGAGATCGCCACTCACCGCACCACGATCATCTTCTGCAACACCCGCAGCCTGGCGGAACTGATCTTTCAGGATCTGTGGGCCGAGAATGAACAGAAGCTGCCGATCGGGGTGCATCATGGATCGCTGAGCCGAGAAGCGCGTCGCAAGGTCGAACAGGCGATGGCGGACGGTAGATTGCGCGCGCTGGTCGCCACCGCCAGCCTCGATCTCGGCGTTGATTGGGGCGACGTCGATCTCGTCATTCAGATGGGCGCACCGAAGGGGTCGTCGCGCCTTTTGCAGCGGGTCGGCCGCGCCAACCACCGGCTGGACGAGCCCAGCCGCGCGCTGATCGTGCCGGGCAACCGGTTCGAATATCTAGAGGCGCGCGCTGCGCTCGACGCGGTCGAGGCTGGCGAGCTGGATCCGGACATCTTCCGGATGGGCAGCCTGGACGTGCTGGCCCAACATATCATGGGGGTTGCCTGTGCTGCGCCGTTCGCGGCCGATCAACTGTTTGAAGAGATTGGTTTTGCTGCACCTTATGCTGCACTTGGCCGCGATACGTTCGATCGCGTACTCAGCTTCATCGAATCGGGCGGCTATGCGCTCCGGGCCTATGACAAGTTCAAGCGGTTGACGCTCCACGCGGATGGCCTCTGGCATGTCAGCCATCCGCGCTTTGTTGCGCAGCATCGGTTGAATGCGGGGATCATCGTCGAGGCTGCCCTGCTCGAAGTCCGCTTCCGCAACGGCCGCAAGCTCGGCACAGTCGAGGAAGGCTTCGCCAGCCAGCTGGCCCCCGGCGATACCTTCTATTTCGCGGGGCTGAGCCTGGAAGTCGAGCGGATGGACGCGACCGACCTCTACGTCCGCATGTCGCACAAGACGGCGCGAATCCCGACCTATGGCGGCTCGCGGATGCCGCTCTCCACCAATCTCGCGCACCGTGTCCGCAGCTTCCTTGCCGAGCCAGCCGAATGGCCGCGCTTTCCGCCCGACGTGCAGGAATGGTTGCACGCGCAGGCGCGCCGATCGCTGCTGCCCGAGCCCGGCCAGCTACTGGTGGAAACCTTCCCGCGCGAAGGCCTGCACTACATGGTCTGCTACAGTTTCGAGGGGTGGAATGCGCACCAGTCGCTGGGCATGCTGGTGACCAAGCGGATGGAGACGCTGGGGATGCAGCCGGTCGGCTTCGTCGCCAATGATTATGCGCTGGCCTGCTATGCGCTGAAGCCGATCCGCGATCCCCGCCCGCTCTTTTCGCGCGACATCCTCGAACATGAATTCGTGGAATGGGTCGAGCGGTCGCATCTGCTGAAGCGCGCCTTCCGCGAGGTCGCGGTGATTGGCGGGCTGGTGGAGCGCCAGCATCCGGGCAAGCGCAAGACCGGCAAGCAGGTCACCTTCTCGACCGATCTGATCTACGATGTGCTCCGCCGCTATGAGCCCACTCATCTGCTGCTCGAGGCGGCGTGGGCCGATGCGCGCGCACGGATGACCGATGTCGGCCGGCTCGGCAGCTTGCTCGATCGGGCCGTCGACACGATGCTGCATGTCGATCTGGACAAGGTATCGCCGCTGGCAGTGCCGGTGCTGGTCCTGATCGGCAACGAGAAAGTGGCGCAGGGCCTGGCCGACGATGCGCTGCTGATCGAAGCGGAGAGCCTTGCCGCCGAGGCGATGGCGGAATGACGGTTTGCGGAACGGCGCCAGCGTGCTGCCCGTTCAGCCTTGCATGACCGACTATGAACTCTGGTACTGGCCCGGCCTTCCCGGCCGTGGCGAATTCGTACGGCTGGCGCTGGAGGCGAAGCGCATTCCCTATCGCGACGTGGCGATGGAGGAAGGCGCTGCCGATAAGGTCCGCGCCGGGATCGACGACGGCAGCCGCGATGCGCCGTTCGCGCCGCCCTGGCTGATCGCGGGAGACCTGAGGATCGCGCAGGTGGCGAACATCCTGTTCTGGCTCGGCGGGCGGCACGGGCTCGCCCCATCTGACGAAGCCGGACGGCTCTGGGTGAATCAGCTGCAGCTGACCATCGCCGATGCGGTCGCCGAGGCCCATAATGTCCACCACCCGGTCGCGGTTGGCCTGGCCTATGAAGACCAGTCGGCCGAAGCCAAGCGCGCCGCGGAGGCGTTCCGGGCCGAGCGCATGCCCAAATTCCTCGGCTACTTCGAACATGTCCTGAATGCGCGGGGACCATGGCTTGCGGGACCGGACTGGAGTTATGCCGATCTCTCGCTGTTCCAGTTGATCGAAGGGCTGGCATTCGCCTTCCCTCGACGCTTCGCCACGCTGTCCCCCGCATTCCCGCGGCTTGGCGGATTGCGACAGCGTGTCGCGAAGCTCGACGGGATCAGCGATTATCTGCGCAGCGAGCGTCGCCAGGCGTTCTCGGCCGGCATCTTCCGCCATTATCCGGAGCTGGACGCCGAAAGCTGACCCGATCTGCTTGTGGCCATGATTACGGAACGGCTCGACGGGCCCGCGGCGCACCTCGCCGCAAAGCATGGCCAATCCTCTTTTTCCGTTAACCAGCAGCAGGTAGCCCCGCCTCAAGCAGAGACGGGGTCGACACAAGTGCAGAAACTCATTCGGGCCGCGATCGGTTCCATCGCGCTCATGCTCGCCGCGATGCCGGCCGCGGCACAGGCCGAAAGCTGGCAGTGTGCCCCGTTCGCGCGCATCTTTTCGGGTATCCAGCTGTTCGGCGATGCCTATAGCTGGTGGCAGAAGGCAGCCGGCAAATATGATCGCGGCGGCAGCCCGAAGGAGGGCGCTGTGCTGGTCTTCAAGGCCAGCGGCCCGATGCGGGTCGGCCATGTCGCGACCGTCAGCAAGATCATCTCCGAACGTGTCGTGAAGGTAACCCACGCCAACTGGTCGATCATCAACGGCCGCCGCGGCCAGGTCGAGCGCGACGTGACGGTGACCGACGTGTCACCAAACAACGACTGGAGCCAGGTGAAGGTCTGGTATGCCCCCATCAAGGGGCTGGGGCTGCGCGCCTATCCAGTCTACGGCTTCATCTATGGCGCCGGTGCGAAGCTGGCGCAGGCCGGCGCGGCAATGGCGGATGCCGGAGGCGACGTGCTGACGCTGAAAAAGCCGCTGGAAATCGCCGCCAACTGATCGGACAACCCCCCGAGGCTTGGCCCCGGGGGTTGTCTCAGCCGATCAGTGGCCCGCCTGCGGCCCGCGTTCGAGGCCCGAAGCCGCCAGTTGCGCGTCGATCATCGCCATCAGCCGATCGAGCCCGGCCTGATCATTGGCCTCTGCGCGGGCGACCAGCACGTCCTGCGTGTTCGAAGCCCTAAGCAGCCACCAGCCATCGGGCGTGTTGACCCGCGCGCCATCGGTACGGTTGACGTCGGCTCCTTCGGCTTCCAGCCGGTCGAGCACTTCGTCGATCACCGCGAACTTGCGCGCTTCGGACACCTGGAAGCGCAGTTCCGGCGTGTTGACCATTGCCGGCATCGCATCCTTGAGCGCGGTCAGCGATCCGCCGAGCTGGCGCACCGCCGTGATCAGCCGGACGGCGGCATATTGCGCATCATCGAACCCGTAATAATCATGCGCGAAGAAGATGTGGCCGGACATCTCGCCGGCCAGCGGCGCACCCGTCTCCTTCATCTTCGTCTTGATCAGCGAGTGGCCCGTCTTCCACATCAACGGCTGGCCACCCAGCGCCGCGATCCGATCGTAGAGCGCCTGGCTGGCCTTCACGTCGGCGATGATGGTGGCGCCGGGCTCGGCGCGCAACACGGGTTCGGCCAGGATCGAGAGCAGCTGATCGCCCCAGATCACCCGGCCCTGCCCGTCGACCGCGCCGATCCGGTCGCCATCGCCATCGAACGCCAGGCCGAAATCCAGGCCCTTTTCCAGCACCAGCGCCTTCAGGTCGGCGAGGTTCTTCTCCTCGGTAGGATCGGGGTGATGGTTCGGGAAGCGGCCATCGACTTCGGTGAAGATGGTATGATGCTCACCCGGCAGCAGCTCGACCAGTCGATCGATGATCGGGCCGGCCGCGCCGTTGCCGGCATCCCAGCCGATGCGGAATGCGCCGCCGGCGTAGCCGACCATCAGCCGTGCGACATAATCCTCCATCACCTCGGCATTGGTGACGGTCCCCTCGCCTTCGTCCCAATCGCCTTCGGCCGCCATCTTACCGATCGACTGGATATCCGCGCCGAAGAACGGCCTGTGCTGCAGCACCATCTTGAAGCCGTTATATTCGGCGGGGTTGTGGCTGCCGGTGATCTGGATGCCGCCATCCACCTCCAGCGTGGCTTCGGCATAATAGAGCATCGGCGTCGGGCCCAGGCCGATCCGCACCACGTCGACGCCGCCGCGCGTCAGGCCCTCGATCAGTGCGGCTTCCATGACGGGAGAACTCTCGCGACCGTCATAGCCGACCGCGACCCGGGTGCCGCCCGCGCGGCGTACATGCGTGGCGAAGCCGCGGCCGATCGCCGTGGCATCGGCCGGGCCGAGCGTCTTCCCGACGATGCCGCGGATATCATATTCGCGCAGCGAGGTCGGATCGAACTGATGGGTCATGCAAACTCCCTGAACTGAACGGTCGTGCCAGCGCGGCGCGACGCGGCGGTCGGACACAAGACGCTCAATCGCGGCGTCGGTTCATTCCATCGAGCAGCGTATCGCGCGCGGCGTTCACGCGGCGCGCCAGTACCTCGCTGCCGCCGGTATCGGGGTGCACGCGGGCGATCAGCCGGCGATGCGCCTGGCGCACCATCTCCGCATCGGCATGCGGCGGCAGTTCGAGCAGCGCACGCGCTTCTTCGTCCGAAAGGCGGGGCTCTACCGCCGGTTCGGCGCGCATCCGCATCCAGATCCAGCACGCCGCGCCTCCAAGCGCCACGATGGCGAGCGCCATCTGCCCGTGGCGCAGCGCGTTGAGCCCGGCCAGGGCAGCGATGCCCACCGCGACGTCGCCGGTGCGCAATGCACCAAGATGACCCTGCTTCCAGGCCCACAACCCGACCAGCGCCGCCAGGATGATCGCGAACGCCATCAGACTGCTTCCGGCAGCTTCTGCTTCACCCAGTCGGGCAGCGCCAGCCCGGCCACCATCTCGCGCAGTTCCTGGCGCGCGGCGACATGGGCGATCCCGGCCTCGCCGCCGATCGTCTGCAGATCCAGCAGGGTCAGCCCGCGCGGAAAGAGCTCGCGATAGATCACGCGTTCGGACAGGCCGGGAATGACGCGGAAGCCGACCCGCTTCGAAAGCTCGCCCAGCGCCGCGGCCACGCGTCGCATGTTGCGCGCCTCGACATGCTGCAGCCGGTTGCGCAGCACCACCCAGTCGACCGTGCCGCCATCCACCTTGGCGCGTACCTTGCGTGCATCCCACACGATCTCGGCATAGAAACTCGGCCGCTGCACCTTGAACGTGTCGGGGTGGACCTGCCCGATCAGATCGAGATCGACGAAACTGTCGTTGATCGGCGTCACCAGCGTATCGGCGCGTTCGATCGCGGCGCGCGCCTGCGCATCGTCGCGACCCGGCGTATCGACCACGATCACGTCCACCTCTTCGCGCAGCGCCTCGATCCGTTCGCCGACATGGGGGCCGCGCATCGGATCCAGCGTCTCGTGGAACGGCATCGGCAGATCGACACCCTCGCGCCGGATGGTCGCGGCGCGGTTGTCCATGTAGCGGCCGAAGGTTCGCTGGCGGTGATCCAGATCGAGCGCGGCCACCCGCCGCCCCGCCGCCGCCATCGCCACGGCGACATGCACGGCTGTCGTCGATTTGCCCGAACCGCCTTTTTCGTTTGCGAACACAATGAGATGCGCTTTTTGCACTGGCCCCTCGGCTGCCCCCTGCGCGGAGCCGCATTCCGCGCTTGATCTTCCCGGCTGCGCCCCCCTAAGACGCGCCTCCGCACCTATCGGAGGGGGCCTTCGCGTGCAAACGGTTCGTACAGTCGACGCGCTGCGCAGCGCCGTCGCCGCCTTTCGCGCGGCTGGCGAGCGCGTGGCGCTGGTGCCCACGATGGGGGCGCTGCATGCCGGGCACATGGCGCTGGTGGCCGAAGCGCGCCGGCGCGCGGACCGGGTGGTCGTGTCGATCTTCGTCAATCCCACCCAATTTGGCCCGAACGAGGATTTTGCCGCCTATCCGCGCCGCGAGGCGAGCGATGCCAAGCTACTCGACGACGCGGGCGTCGACATATTGTGGGCGCCCGAGGTGGCCGAGATGTATCCGGCGGGCTTCGCCACCGCGGTCTCGGTTGCGGGCATCTCGGCGCATCTCGACGGCGCCGCCCGCCCCGGTCATTTCGATGGCGTGGCGACGGTCGTTTCCAAGCTGTTCAACCAGGTGCGGCCCGATGTCGCCGTGTTCGGCGAGAAGGATTACCAGCAGCTCCAGATCGTCGCCCGCATGGCCACGGATCTCGATCTCGGGGTCGAGGTGATCGGCCTGCCCACCCAGCGCGACGACGACGGCCTCGCCCTCTCCTCGCGCAACGCCTATCTTACTCCCGAGGAGCGCGTCGCCGCGCGGACTTTGCCGCGCGCGCTGGGCGAAGCGGCGGCGAGCATCGCGAAGGGCGCGCCGGTGGCGGATGCGCTGGACATGGCCCGCAAACGGCTGGCGGATGCCGGCTTCGATCCGATTGATTATGTCACGCTGGTCGATGCGCGGAAGCTCGAGGCGATCGATACGCTCGACGGTCCCGCGCGGCTGCTGGCCGCCGCGAAGCTCGGCCGCACCCGGCTGATCGACAATCTGGCGGTTCTGCCCGCCTCGGAATAACCCTCCCTCGGAAGGGGAAGGACCTTACCTGACCCACCGCGCGAAGATCGCGGTGGGCAGCAGCAGCCCGCGCGCCTCTTCGCGTACGGCCATCTCGCCGATCTCGACGCGGCCGCCCAGATGCGCGGTCGCCTGTGTGAGCAATTCGCCGATCGCGAGCGCCGACATCCGCACCGCGTAGACGGTGAGCACCAGAAACTTCGACTCCGGCCCCAACAACGCGACACAATCCGCGATCAGCCCCGGCAGCCCCTCCTCCAGCCGCCAGATCTCGCCGGTCGGGCCGCGACCGAACTTCGGCGGATCGAGCATGATGCCGTGATAGCGCCGCCCGCGCCGCACTTCGCGCGCGGTGAACTTGGCGGCGTCGTCCACCATCCAGCGGATCGGGCGATCGGCCATGTCGGACAGGAAGGCGTTGGCCTTGCCCGCCTCGACCGATTTTTTGGACGCATCGACATGGGTGACTTTCGCCCCGCGCGCGGCCAACGCCAGGGTGCCGACGCCGGTATAGCCGAACAGGTTCATCACCTCATCGCCCTCGGCCACCCGATCGCGCATCCACACCCATTGCGGGGCCATATCCGGGAAGAAGGCGAGGTGACGGAACGGCGTGTTCTGCGCGGTGAACCGCAGCTCGTTCCAGCGCAGGTGCCAGCCGCCATGCGGCACATCGCGCGACAGATGCCACTTGCCGCCGCCGTCCTCATCGGATGCACCGATGAAATCGCCATCCGCCTGCCAGTCATCGGCGGCCGGCGCCCACATCGCCTGCGGCTCAGGCCGGATGAAGCGGAAGCGGCCATAGCGTTCGAGTTTGCGGCCATAGCCCGAATCGACCAGGCCGTAATCCTCCCACGGCTCGGCGATCAGGGTCAGCAGGTCGCGGCTCATGCCGCCTTCCTCAACGTGCCCCCAACGGTCGCGATCGCCGCGTTGCCGGCCAGCGCCGCGCTCCCGGCGGCACGAGCGGTATCCACAGTCACCGCATCGATCGCAGCGACGGTTTCGGCCGGTGGCACGATCCGGCCATGGACCTGGATCTGGCGTGCAAGATGGTCGCAGCGGGCGCTCGGCCCCTCCAGACCCATCAGCAAGCCGGCGCGCGATTGTGCCTTGGCGCGGTCGAGCTCGGCCTGGGTAAGCCCTTCGGCGGTCTCCGCCAGCACGCGCTGCATCAACGCGAACGCTTCGCCCGCGGCATCGCGCGCCGCCGCGCAGTGCACGCCCAGCATGCCGGTCTCGGCATAGCTTTGCGACCAGGCATAGATCGAATAGGCGAGACCACGTTCCTCGCGTACCTGCTGGAACAGGCGGGATGACATGCCCCCGCCGGCCACCTGCGCGAACAGCGACAGGGCATGCACCGCCGGATCGCGATAGCCGACACCGGGATGCGCGATCGCCAGCTGCATCTGATCGAACCGGCGACGATCATGATGCGCGCCGCCGGTGAACGCCGCTGCCGACGCGGCCGGTGCATGGCCTGGCGCAAGATCGCCGAACCGCGCCTCGGCCAGCTTCAGCAGCGCATCCTCATCCACCTTCCCGGCCGCCGCCAGTACCAGCCCACCCGGCCGGTAGCGGGTCGCGATCCAATCACGCAGGTCGGCATCGGTGAATGCAGCGATGCTCGCCTCGTCGCCCAGCACCGGGGTACCGAGCGGTTGGCCGGCATAAGCCTGCGCCTGCAAGTGATCGAACACGATATCGTCAGGCGCATCGCGCGATTCGCCGAGTTCGGAGAGTACGACCTGCCGCTCGCGGTCGAGCTCGGCGGCATCCAGATGCGGCGTTCGCACCAGATCGGCGATCAGCTCGACCCCCAGCGCAAGATCATCCGCCAGCATGCGCGCGTTGAACACCGTATGGTCGCGGGCCGTCCACGCGTTGATGCTGCCGCCGGCATCCTCTATATCCTCGGCGATGGCGCGCGCATCGCGGTTGCCGGCGCCCTTGAACACCATATGCTCGACCATGTGCGCCAGGCCGGCGAGCCCGGCAGGCTCGTGGCGCGCACCGACATCGGCGTAAAGGCCCACCGCCAGCGTCTCGACACCCGGTACTGGTTCGACCGCGACGGTCAGGCCGTTGCCCAGCCGGTGCAGCCGCGCGGTCATGGCCGCGGCGTGGCGCGCTCGGCGATCCACGCTTCGATCGCGGCGATGTCCGCCGGCAGCGTCGCGAACCGCTCCTCGCGCTCGAACAGGCCAGCGATCCGGCGCGGCAGATTCGGCCGCTGCCCGGTCGCGCGCTCGACCGCGTCGCGGAACTTGGCTGGGTGCGCGGTCGCCAGCGTCACCACCGGCACGTCCGCCGGCAGGTCCGCGGCGCGCGCGGCGGCGAGGCCGATGCCGGTATGCGGATCGATGATCTGGCAAGTCTCCTGCGCGGCCCAGCGCATTGCCAGCGCCATGCCGTCGGCATCGACGCGGTGGCTGGCGAACAGCCCGGCTGCTTCGGTGCGCATCGCGGCAGGAATGGCGAGCGCCTTCGATGCCTCGAACCCCGTCATCGTCGCAGCAAGCGCTTCGCCGTCGCGGCCATGCAGATCGAACAGCAGCCGTTCGAAATTGGAACTGACCTGGATATCCATCGACGGGGCCGAGGTCGCCGTGACGCCGCCCACCGAATAATCCCCGGACGAAAGCGCTCGGTGCAAGATGTCGTTGACGTTGGTGGCCACGATCAGCCGCACGATCGGCAGTCCCATCCTGGCGGCCACATAGCCCGCGAACACGTCGCCGAAATTGCCGGTCGGCACCGAGAAGGCCACCGGCCGGTCGGGCCCTCCCAGCCGGACCGCGGCGTAGAAATAATAGACGATCTGCGCCATCAGCCTGGCCCAGTTGATCGAATTGACCGCGGACAGATCAAACCGCCCGGCAAAGTCGCGATCGCCGAACATCGCCTTCACCAGCGCCTGGGCATCGTCGAAGCTGCCATCGATCGCGATGTTGTAGACGTTGGGCGCCAGCACCGTGGTCATCTGCCGACGCTGCACGTCGGACACGCGTCCCTGCGGATGCAGCATGAAAACGTCGACCTTCGCGCGCCCCGCCAGCGCATCGATCGCCGCCGATCCGGTATCCCCCGATGTCGCGCCGATCACCGTCAGATGCGTCTCGCGGCGCGACAGGAAGCGTTCGAACAACAGTCCCAGCAGCTGCAACGCGACATCCTTGAACGCCAGCGTCGGCCCGTGGAACAGTTCGAGCAGCCAGTGCCGCGCATCAAGCTGCACCAACGGCGTCACCGCGGCGTGATCGAACCGACCGTAGGCATCGGCACACAGTGTGCGCAGGTCTTCACGCGAGATCGCATCGCCCACGAACGGCGCCATGACTGCCACCGCAGTATCGACATAGGACAGCCCGGCCAGCGCCGCGATCTGATCGCGGGTGAAGGCAGGCCAGGATTCCGGCACGTAAAGCCCGCCGTCCGCGGCGAGACCGGCGAGCGTGACCTGCTCGAAATCGAGGACGGGCGCGCTGCCGCGGGTGCTCTGATAACGCATGGGGGCGCGGCTTAGCGGCGACGCCAGCGCAGCGCCAGCCCGTAGATCAGCGCGGCGACCCCAGCGAACAGGAACCACTGTACGGCATAGGCCAGATGGTTGTTCGGCACATCGGCCGGAGAAGGCGGTGCACTGGCAACCAAGCCGGGCGCGGGCGTTGCCGAGACCAGCATGATCTCGCGTGGTGGCGCACGCCCCGTCGCGCGCGCCACCAGGCTGCTATGATCGGGCGCGGGCGCGATCACGCCGGATATCGGCCCACCCCGCCAACCGCTGCGGGTCGTGAAGTCGGCCGACCAGCCAATATCAACCGACATGCCGGGCCCCTCGCCCCCGCCGCGCCGGCACGCGGCGATGTGACGCCAGCCCGATCGGCCGTCGGCGCTGCGACCGCTTTCCACCCGTTCGGACACCGGCTGCAGGCAGAAGGCGGACGCGCGGCGGAACAGCAGCGTCTGGTCGGTCGGAATCATCGGGAAGCCGGTCGACGGCTGAGCGCTCGCCGCTGCGTAGGATTTCAGCAGCGCTGCCTTCTCGCGCGCCCGGCCGAGCTGCCAGATGCCGAGCGCGATCATCGCGGCGACGGCCAAGCCGACGATGATGGTCGGGATCAGCGGCAACCGCTTCACGGACGGCGCTCCGCGATCCGCCCCTCGCGCGCGGCATTGCGATATTCCAGCGCAATCAGCGCGCCCTTGGCCAACCGGAGCGATCCGATCACGAGCAGGATCGACAGCGGCAACCACAGGATCAGGTGCACCCATGCGGGCGGTGAGAAGGCCAGTTCGACCGAAATCGCCAGGATCGAGATCAGTGCGCCCAGCCCGAGCGTCAGGAACGCCGCCGGCCCGTCACCGACGTTGAAAGCCGCGAAATCCAGCCCGCAGACGCGGCAGGCCGGCGCGAATCGCGCGAAGCCGGCGAACAGCCCGGTCGCGCCGCAACGTGGGCACAGCCCCTTCAGGGCGACTTCGGCGGGCGCAGGCTCGGCCATCCCATGTCTCCAGAACGGATGCGGCCGCGCCTCCACCGGGGAGACGCGGCCGCGAATCCGGTTGCCGTGTGGCCCGATCAGCCGCCGTGGACCGGCGCGCCCCAGCCGCCCCAGACATAGATGGTGACGAACAGGAACAGCCACACGACGTCGACGAAGTGCCAGTACCAGGCCGCCGCCTCGAAGCCGAAATGCTGGCGCGGGGTGAAGTGGCCCTTGTAGGCACGGACGAGGCAGACGATCAGGAAGATCGTGCCGACCAGCACGTGGAAGCCATGAAAACCGGTCGCCATGAAGAAGGCCGCGCCATAGTTCAGCCCTTTGAAGGCGAACGGGGCGTGGGCATATTCATAGCCCTGGATGAAGGTGAAGACGGTGCCCAGGATGATCGTGAGCCAGAGGCCGTTGATCAGCCCCTTGCGATCGCCGTGCAGCAGCGCGTGATGCGCCCAGGTAACGGTTGTGCCCGAGCACAGCAGGATCAGCGTGTTCAGCAGCGGGAAGCCGAACGGATCGATGACCTCGATCCCCTTGGGCGGCCAGGTGCCGCCGACCGCATCGACCGTGGACGGAAACAGCGAGAAATCGAAAAAGGCCCAGAACCAGCCGACGAAGAACATCACTTCCGAGGCGATGAACAGGATCATGCCGTAGCGCAGGTGCAGCGACACCACCGGGGTATGATCGCCGGCATGCGCCTCGCGGATCACATCGGACCACCAGCTGTAGAAGGTGAACAGAATGCCGGCGATGCCAAGCGCGAACACCCACGGCCCATAGGGGTGCGAATGCATCCACATGATGCCGCCCGACGCCAGCACCAGCGCCGCCATCGAGCCGACGAGCGGCCAGATGCTGGGGGGAAGAATATGATAATCGTGGTTCTTGGCACCGGCCATCGTGCTGCCCTCTAGTCCCTTGTCGGTCGTCCCTAGCTCACCGTCTTGTCGGTTTCCACCGGGAAGAATGTGTAGCTGAGCGTGATTTCGCTGATATCGCCGGCATCGGGATCCTTCAGGATCGCCGGATCGATGAAGAAGATCACCGGCATGCGCACCGTCTCACCGGGCTTCAGCGTCTGCTCCGTGAAGCAGAAGCACTGGATCTTGGTGAAATATTGCCCCGCCTGCGACGGCGTGACGTTGAAGGTGGCGGTGCCCTTCACGGCGGTCGGGCCATCGTTGGTGGCGGTAAAGAACGCCATGTCGCGCGCGCCCACGGCAACGCGCTCGGTCGGCTTCTCCGGCTTGAACGACCATGCCAGGTTGGGGCTGACATTGGCATCGAACCGCACCGACATCATCCTGCCGACCGCGCCCGGCGCATCGGTGCCGTCGGCGGCGCGCATCGTGGTGCCGCCGAAGCCGGTGACCTGGCAGAACATCCGGTAGAGCGGCACGCTGGCAAAGCCGACGCCGATCATCGACGCGGCCAATCCGGCGAAGATCAGCCCGGTGCGGGCGTTGCGGCGCGGTTGCGGCAGCGTGGCCATCAGCTCATCTTCGCGATCGAGATGGCGTAGAACAGCACCACCAGCGCGCCCAGCACCAGCGCCATCACCGTGGCGCGTGACCGCTGGCGGCGGCGAATATCCTCCGGGGTCGGATCGGGCGTCATGCCAGCAGCATCCGATCCGCGGCGACCGCGCCGAACAGCACGAACAGATAGGCGATCGAATATTTGAACAGCGCCTTTTCGGCCGCCATCTGCGCCGGCTCGACAACGCGGCTGACCGCCACCCGTGCGGACAGCCAGACGAACAGCGCGCTGCCCGCGGTGGCGATCACGCCATAGAGCGCGCCCGTCATTCCCAGCGCCCAGGGAGCGACAGCCGCCGCGGCAGTCGCCACCGCATAGATCAGGATCTGGATACGCGTCGTGCGCTCGCCCGCCACCACCGGCAGCATCGGCACGCCAGCGGCCGCATAATCGGGCCGCACGAACAGCGCGAGCGCCCAGAAATGCGGCGGCGTCCACAGGAAGATCAGCGCGAACAGCAGCAACGGCAGCGTATCGATCGTGCCGGTCGCCGCGACCCAGCCGATCAGCGGCGGGAAGGCGCCGGCCGCACCCCCTATCACGATGTTCTGCGGCGTCCGGCGCTTGAGCCACACGGTGTAGATCAGCACATAGAACAGGATAGAGCCGAGCAGCACCGCCGCCGCCAGCCAGTTGAGCGCCACGCCCATCAGCAGCACCGAGAAGGCACCGAGCCCGACGCCGAAGTGCAGCGCATCCTGTCGCGCCATCCGTCCGGCCGGCAACGGCCGGCGCGCGGTACGCTTCATCAGCGCATCGATATCGGCTTCCCACCACATGTTGAGCGCGGCGGCGGCGCCCGCGGCCAGCGCGATGCACAGGATCGCGGTGAAACCCAGCACCGGGTGGATCGAAACCGGGGCTGCCAGCAGCCCGGCCAGCCCCGTGAAGACGACCAGCGTCATCACCCGCGGCTTGGTCAGCGCGAGGAAATCGCGCCAATCCGCCGGCATCCGCATCGCTTGATCGAAAGTGGTGGCCATTCTGATCCGTCCGAAAAAGGGCTCACCCCGGATTTGGTCCGGGGTGAGCATCTCTTGGGGTGTCGTCGCGCCGGTCGCGGTCGTCAGTCTATCCGCGGCAGCGTCTCGAACTGGTGGTACGGCGGCGGGCTGGACAGCGTCCATTCCAGCGTCGTCGCGCCCTCGCCCCACGGATTGTCCGACGCCTTCTTGCCCGCCATCAGCGACCAGATGACGTTGACGAAGAAGAACGCCATGCCAACCGCCATGATCATGTAGCCGGTCGTGGCGAGCTGGTTGTAGCCCGCGAACTGATCCGGATAATCCGGGTAGCGCCTCGGCATGCCGTCCAGCCCGAGGAAGTGCATCGGGAAGAACAGCACGTTCACGCCGATGAAGAACACCCAGAAGTGCAGCTGGCCGAGCAGCTCGCTGTACATCCGGCCCGACATCTTCGGGAACCAGTAATAGAAGCCGCAGAACAGGCCGAACACGGCGCCTAGCGACAGCACATAGTGGAAGTGCGCCACCACATAATAGGTGTCGTGCATGTAATTATCGATGCCGCCATTGGCGAGCACCACGCCGGTCACGCCACCGACGGTGAACATGAAGATGAAGCCGATCGCCCAGACCATCGGGGTCTTGAACGACATCGAGCCGCCCCACATCGTGGCGATCCACGAGAAGATCTTGATGCCTGTCGGCACCGCGATCACCATCGTCGCCGCGGTGAAGTACATCTTGGTGTTCACATCCATGCCGGTGGTGAACATGTGGTGCGCCCACACGATGAAGCCGACCACACCGATCGCGACCATGGCATAGGCCATGCCGAGATAGCCGAACACCGGCTTGCGGCTGAAGGTGGCGATCACCTGGCTGACGATGCCGAAGCCCGGCAGGATCATGATGTACACTTCGGGGTGACCGAAGAACCAGAACAGATGCTGGTACAGCACCGGATCGCCGCCGCCGGCGGGATCGAAGAAGGTGGTGCCGAAGTTGCGGTCCGTCAGCAGCATCGTGATCGCCGCGGCCAGCACCGGCAGCGCCAGCAGCAGCAGGAAGGCGGTGACCAGCACCGACCACACGAACAGCGGCATCTTGTGCAGGGTCATGCCCGGCGCGCGCATGTTGAAGATGGTGGTGATGAAGTTGATCGCACCCAGGATCGACGATGCGCCGGCAAGGTGCAGCGACAGGATCGCCATATCGACCGACGGCCCCGGCTCGCCATAGGTCGAAAGCGGTGCATAGACCGTCCAGCCGGTGCCCGCGCCGCCGAAGAAAGGCGATGCCAGCAGCAGCGAGAAGGCCGGGATCAGCAGCCAGAACGACACATTGTTCATGCGCGGGAAGGCCATGTCGGGCGCGCCGATCATGATCGGCACGAACCAGTTGCCGAACCCGCCGATCATCGCCGGCATGACCATGAAGAACACCATGATCAGGCCGTGCGCCGTGACCAGCACGTTCCACAGGTGCAGCGCTTCGTCGAAGGTGCCAGGGCCGTGCAGCATCGTCAGCCAGCCCGGCAGATACTGGATGCCGGGTGCGGCGAGCTCGGCGCGCATCATGCCCGAGATCGCACCACCGATGATCCCCGCCACGATCGCGAAGATCAGGTACAGCGTACCGATATCCTTGTGGTTCGTGGACATGAACCAGCGGGCGAAGAAGCCCGGCTTGTGATCCGCATCATGATGCGCGTGATCGTCATGCGCCTGGAAATGCGCTGCGGTTGCGGTCGTATCGGTCATCGGGTCTGCGTGCCTTCGTTGGCGGTGGCGCCCTGGGTGGTCGGCTGGGCCGGAACGGTGGCGTTCACGGTCGGGCCGGTCGCGGGAGTGGCGGCGGCGGCAGCGGGGGCCGCAGCGCCGGCGGTTGCCGGGCTCGCCGGCGAAGTGGCATCCGGGTTGGCCGCACCGGCCGCGCCGGGCATCGTGCCGCCCTTCGATGCGACCCACGCCGCGAACTGCGCCGGCGGCACCACTTCCACCGCGATCGGCATATAGGCGTGGCGTGCGCCGCACAGCTCCGAACATTGGCCGAAATAGACGCCGGGACGATCGACCTTGAACCAGGTCTCGTTGAGGCGGCCGGGAACGGCATCCATCTTCGACCAGAAGGCCGGCATCGCGAAGGCATGGATCACGTCGGCCGACGTGACGATCAGCTTCACGACAGCGCCCTGCGGCACCACCATACGCTCATCGACCGCCATCAGGCGCGGGCCATCGCGTTCGGTGCGGGCGCGCTGCCCGGGCTGAACCTCGCTCGGCTCCTTCAGCATGTTGGAGACGACCTCGAAATCGCCGTTATCCGGATACTGATAGGTCCAGTACCACTGGTTGCCGATCACCTTTACGGTGAGATCGGCCTTCGGCGGCGCATATTGCTTGGCCAGCAGCCGGATCGACGGCACTGCGATCACCACCAGGATCAGCACGGGCACCAGCGTCCAGATCACTTCGATCATGGTGTTGTGGGTCGTGCGCGACGGCACCGGGTTGGCGGCGCGGCGATAGCGGATGATCGTCCACAGCAGCAGCAGCAGCACGAAGATCGAGATCACGGTGATGATCGGCATCAGCACGATATCGTGCATCCACGCCGCATCCTGGCCGACTTCGGTGACCTGTTCCTGCAGGCCCATGCGACCATCCGGTTGGCCGATGCCGGGCGTCGGCGCAGCGATTTCGCGCGGCGGCGCGGCATCGGTTGCCTGGCCGATCGGAGCAGGCGCAGCGGCGGCGGCGGGCGCGGCCGTACCCGCGACTTCGGCAGCGGTTGGCGCGGGCGTCGGCGTCACTTGCGGAGCCGCAGTGCTGGTCGCCACGGCAGCCGGATCGGCAGCGGCGGGCGCCGCGCCTTGCGCAAAGGCCGGCGCCGCGATCAGCGCCAGGGACAGCAGAAAGGGCTTCACACGCGTCATCATACCCCCAGGGTCGTTCGGTCGATCGCATGCCGCCGGCCAGGCCGGCCGCGATCGCACGCCATACAGGCTGGTGCGCCGATGCGCCAAACCGCCCTTGCGGTCAAGGTTGAAGCCGCCGTCCGCCGACACTATCCATGGCGGAACAGGCACCAGCGGGGAAGCGGCAGGCAATGGGCGAAGACGAGGTGCTGGCCGAATTCCGGGCCGCGGGCGCGCTGCTGGAAGGCCACTTCATCCTTTCGTCCGGCCTGCGCAGCCCCCGTTACCTGCAATGCGCGCGGGTGCTGATGAACCCGGCCCGTGCCGCGCGGCTTGCCAATGCGCTGTCGCTGACGATCCCCGACAAGCTGAAAGCGCAGCTCGACTGCGTCGTCTCACCTGCGATGGGCGGCGTCATCATCGGTCACGAGATGGGCCGCGCGCTTGGCCTGGATGCGCTGTTCGTCGAACGGCCTGGCGGCAGCTTCGAATTCCGCCGCGGATTCGCGCTGGTGCCGGGGCAGAAGGTGCTGTTGGTGGAAGATGTGGTGACGACCGGCCTGTCCTCACGGGAAGCGATCGCCACGATCGAGGCGGCCGGCGGTCGGGTGATCGCGGCTGCCGCCCTGGTCGATCGATCGAATGGTGCGGGCGATCTGGGCGTGCCGTTCTTCCCGCTGATCCGGCTCGACGTGCCCAGCTACGCCGCCGATGCGCTGCCACCGGAATTGGCCGCGGTTCCGGCGATCAAGCCCGGAAGCCGGAGCGAGCCTGCGCTGTCATGATCCGCGCAGCCGTCGCCGCGTTCGCCGCGCTGCTGTCGGTTTCCGCCGGCGGGGCGCCCCCATCGGACCGGATCGATGCGATCGCCGGGGCGGCGGGGCTGCACGGCCTGGTGCTGGTCGGCGACGCCGACGGCAGCGCGCTGGTCCGCCGCTATGGCGCGGACGCGCCGGCCGAGAATGCGGTTTGGCGGTGGGCTTCGGTCACCAAGCAGCTGACCGCGCTGATCATAATGCAGGAAGTCGCCGCCGGCCGGATCGAGCTCGACTTGCCGGTCGCGCGCTATTGGCCGGACTGGAAGGCCGCCAACGCCGGCACGATCACGATCCGCCAGCTGTTGCGCCACCAGAGCGGGCTCGCCGATCCATCCGAGTCGGCGACCGACAAGGATGGCATGCCGCCCTTCTATCGCGCGACCGGTGCTGCCGCGTCCGCGGAGGCCGAGGCACAGGGCTTCTGCGCCGGCCCGCCCCGCGCCGCGCCGGGCGGCGAGTTCCATTACAATAATTGCGATTTCATCGTGCTTGGCGTCGTGCTGCAAAAGATCAGCGGCAAACCCTTCGCCGATCTGCTTGCGGATCGCATCGCCGTACCGCTCGATTTGAAGTCGGTCGGCCTGTTTCCGGTCGATGGGGGCGGGCCGGTGCAGGTGGCGGGGTTCGACACCAAAGGTGTGGCCGAACCGCGCGTGAACCTGGGCACCTATGCCGCCGCTGGCGCCGCCTATGGCACGATCCGCGATCTGTGGGCGATCGATCGCGCGCTGATGGACAATCGCCTGCTGGACAAGGTGGCGACCGCCGCGATGTGGGCCGGCGATCCTGCGCTGGGCTTCGCCGCGCTCGGCCAGTGGAGCTTTGCGGTTCCGCTCAAGGGATGCCCCGATCCGGTCGCCATCGTGGAGCGGCGCGGTGCGATCGGCGGCATCGAGATCCGTAACTTCCTGCTGCCCGCGCAGCGCCGCGCACTGATCATCTTCACGGATCGCGCCGAATTCCCGTTCGGTGAGGTCTGGCAGGCGTCCGGCCCAAGCTATGAACTGCTCTCCGCCGCGGCGTGTCCGGCATGAGCAGCCCGTTGCGCCTGGGCGTGAACATCGATCATGTCGCCACCATCCGCAATGCGCGCGGCGTGGGCTACCCCGATCCGGTGCGCGCGGCCCTGCTGGCCGAGCAGGCCGGCGCGGACGGCATCACCGCCCATCTGCGCGAGGATCGCCGCCACATCACCGACGACGATATCGCCCGCCTGTCGGAAGCGCTGACGGTACCGCTGAACCTGGAGATGGCCGCGACCGAAGAGATGCTGGCGATCGCGCTCAAGCACCGCCCGCACGCCGCCTGCATCGTGCCCGAGAAGCGCGAGGAGCTGACGACGGAGGGTGGGCTCGATGTCGCCGGCCAGTTTGATCGCCTGCGCGGCTTCGTCTCGCCACTGGTCGAAGCCGGGATACGGGTCAGCCTGTTCATCGAACCCGATCCGCGACAGATCGATGCGGCGTTGCGGATCGGCGCCCCGGTGGTGGAATTCCACACCGGCCGTTATGCCGAGCTTGAGGAGGACGCCATTCCCGCCGAACTGCGCCGCATCGCCGACGCTGCAGCACTGGCCGCGAAGAACGGGATCGAGCCGCATGCCGGCCATGGGCTGACCTATGCCAACGTCACCGCGATCGCCGCGATCCCGCAGCTCATGGAACTCAACATCGGCCATTTCCTGATCGGCGAATCACTGTTCACGGGGCTTGCGGACAGCGTGCGGCAGATGCGCGCGCTGATGGATGGGGCGCGATAATCCCGTGATCGTCGGCCTGGGATCCGACCTCTGCAGCATCGAGCGGATCCAGGCCTCGCTGGATCGGTTCGGGGACCGCTTCACCAACCGCGTGTTCACCGATGTCGAGCGGGCGAAGGCGGCACGGCGGCCGTTCACCGCCGCCGGCACCTATGCCAAGCGCTTTGCCGCCAAGGAGGCCTTTTCCAAGGCCGTCGGCACCGGCTTCAAGCGCGGCGTGTTCATGAAGGATATCGGCGTGGTCAACGCGCCATCCGGAGCGCCTACGCTGGCGCTGGCCGGCGGAGCGAAGGCGAGGCTTGACGCGTTGACCCCGCGGGGCCACGCGATCACCATCCATCTGACCCTGACCGACGATCATCCCTGGGCCCAGGCGTTCGTCATCCTCGAAGCGCGGCCCATCCAGGAGAAGATCGCTTGAGCGATCGCGACACGACCATGCCCCCCGAAGCCACGCCCGAGCCCGCTGTAACGCCGGCCGCGGCGCAGCCGGAGGCGAAGGGCACCGACTGGTGGGCCGAGATCAAGGGCGTGTTCTGGCTGGTGCTGGCGGTGCTCGGCTTCCACAGCTTCCTGGCGAAGCCATTCTATATTCCTAGCGAATTGATGATGCCCGTGCTGATCAAGGGCGATCGGCTGGTGGTGACCAAATATCCCTATGGCTGGTCCTATGTCTCGCCCAGCTTCCACCTGCTGCCGTTTATGCAGGGCCGGCTGTTTGGATCGCTGCCCGAGCGCGGCGACATCGCGATCGTCACCCCCACCGGCCAGTCGTCGGATTATATCAAGCGCGTGATCGGGCTGCCGGGGGATCGGCTGTCGCTGGTCGCCGGCCAGGTGATCCTGAACGGCAAGCCGGTGCCGCGCGTCCGGATGCCGGACATCCGCCTGCCGGTCGATGCCAACCTGCCGTGCAACAGCGGCCGCCAGGAAGGCCACCGCATCACCGGTGACGACGGCAAGCTTTATTGCAGCCTGCCGATCTACCGCGAAACGCTGCCCAACGGCCGCAGCTACGACACGATCGACCTGGCCTATATCGCCACGGTCGACGATTTCCCCGAAATCACGATCCCGGCCAACCATGTCTTCCTGATGGGCGACAATCGTGACGAATCTGCCGACAGCCGGGTCGCATCCGAATATCTCGGCCTCGGCGGACCGGTGCCTTGGGAAAATCTGGGTGGCCGCGCCGAATTCATCACCTTCTCGCTCGACGGCACATCAGAAATCTGGAACCCGCTGAGCTGGTTCACCGCGATGCGGGGCGGCCGTGCTGGCACCAGCCTGCATCCCGCGCGCGGGCCTGCCCCGAAGTGAGCGACTCGATCCCGAAGGCCGAGGCGCCCGGCCCCGCCGACTTCCGCGATCCGCTGACCGCGCGCGAACTGCAGAAGGCCGTCGTCTGGATCGCGGTCGCGACCAGCGTCGTGCTGCTGTGGTTCCTTGCCCAGCCACTGCTGCTGATCATCGGTGGCGCGGTGTTCGCCGCGATGCTCGACGGTGGCACCCGCCTGCTGGGCCGCGTGCTCAAGATCGGGCGCGGCTGGCGGCTGCTGATCGTCTGCCTGGGCGTATTCGGCTTCCTGGTGTGGACGGTCTATTTTGCCGGCGCCTCGATCGCCGGCCAGTTCGAAGCGCTGCGCACCGTCGTCACCGCGCAGGCCAACCAGCTGTTCGGCTGGGTCAGCAGCATGGGGCTGGTGCCGGACGGCGCGGCCAGCCAGATCGGCAGCCAGCTGATGGGATCGCTCGGCCGACTCACATCGGCAGTCGGCACCGCGCTCGGCGCGATCTCGTCGCTGGCGATGATCGTCGTGATCGGCATCTTCATCGCGATCGAGCCCAAGCTCTACGAGCGCGGCTTCGCCTGGATGCTGCCGATGGCTAAGCGCGAGGAATTCTACCAGACGTCCGCCAAGATGGGCTACACGATGCGCCGGCTGATGGCGGGCCGCCTGCTCGGCATGGCGGTCGAAGGCGTCGGCACCTGGGCGCTGCTCGCGGTCGGCGGGGTGCCGATGGCCGGGCTGCTCGGCATTCTCACCGGCCTGCTCGCCTTCCTGCCCAATATCGGCGCGATCGTCTCGGGCGTGCTGATCGTGCTGGTCGGCTTCTCGGCCGGGTTCGAAGCGGGCCTCTGGGCGATCGCAGTCTATGTGATCGTGCAGATCGTCGATGGCTATATCATCGTGCCCATGGTGGCGAAGCGTTCGGTCGACTTGGCGCCTGCGCTGGTGCTGGGCGCGCAGCTGCTGTTCGGCGCGCTGTTCGGGATCATGGGGCTGGCGCTGGCGGATCCGATCGTGGCGATGATCAAGGTCCTGCTCGAGGAGCGATCCGAGAATGCCGCGGAGGAAGCGGGAGCCGGTTAAGCCCCGCGCCAACCTCCGTCATGCTGACGAAAGTCAGCATCCAGAGCGGCAGCGGATGACGATTGTGCAAGGCGGCGGCCAGACGGGCTTCTCGTAACCTGTCGGTCCACTGTTCGACTGATAGAGCCCTCGACAGTCGCCGCTTCTCAATCAGCGCGCAGCCTGCCCGACCGGACTGTCGCGCCTCTGGATCCTGACTTTCGTCAGGATGACGGATGGAACATCAGCATAACGGATCGAACCCGGGTATCGCGCCGCCAGACGGCGGTTCAAACCGCTATTATCAGCGGCCGCCCATGCCGGGCAGGCCCATCGCCGAGGCGGGAGCGAGCTCGACCAGTTCGACATCGAACACCAGCACCGAATTGGGCGGGATCTTCAGCTCGCCGGTGCGGGGATCGGGCGCGCCGCGCTCGCCATAGGCCAGCTCGGGCGGGATCCAGAAGCGGTACTTGGAGCCCCTGTTCATCAGCTGCAGGCCTTCGGAAAAGCCCGGGATCATGCCGCCGACCGGCAACGGCACCGGCTGATCGGTCGAATCGAAGCTTTCGCCATCGACGAAACGGCCGTCGTAGCGGACCAGCGCGATCTCCTGCGCGGTGGCCTTGGCACCCTGCCCCTCGGTGATCACCTGATATTGCAGGCCGGTCGGCGTGGTCACGATGCCCGCGCGCTTGCCATTGGCGGCCAGATATTCGGCCGGGGGCATCGCGGCGCGCACTTGCGCGGCGGTCGATGCGACGGCGACGCCGATCGCGACCGACACGATCAGGCCGACCCCGACCCACAGTTTGACGAGCGAGCCCTTCGCGATCGGACGAAGGGGGACGGCGGTCACTTCGGACATGTCGGGGCTCGCTCCGGCTACAGCTTCAATCTCGGGTCCTGATGCCCGCGTGCGGGCACCGGCGCAAGATCAGCGCTGGCCGTCGCGCTCGGCGCGCTTGCGCTCCAGCTTGCGCGCGCGGCGGATCGCCGCGGCCCGCTCGCGGGCACGCTTTTCGCTGGGCTTCTCGTAATGGCGGCGCAGCTTCATTTCGCGATAGACGCCCTCGCGCTGCAGCTTCTTCTTGAGCGCGCGCAGTGCCTGGTCCACATTATTGTCGCGAACGATGATTTGCATGACGCCGTCAGTCTCCGATCCGTAAGCACCCTGCCGGTCCGGACCGGCATCGCAGGCGCGCAAAAAAGGTTCACGACGGGCGCAAACCCGTCGAGGAAGGCGCGGCCCTAGCAGCGTGCCCCTGATTCTTCAAGCCGAAAGCCCGGCGCTTCCCAACTGCCCCGCCGATCCGCTATCGCCGCACGCGATGACGCGCTTCACCGTGAACGGCCAGCCCATCCAGTACCGGATGGATCCCGAAACGCCGCTGCTGTGGGCGCTGCGCGACGCATCGAACCTGACCGGCACCAAATATGGCTGCGGCGCGGGGCTGTGCGGCGCCTGCACCGTGCATGTCGACGGGCAGGCGCGGCGATCGTGCCAGATCAGCATCGCCAGTATCGAGGGCAGCTTCGTCACCACCATCGAAGCGCTGTCGCGCGATCGTGGCCATCCGGTGCAGCAGGCCTGGGTGGCGGAACAGGTCCCCCAGTGCGGCTATTGCCAGTCGGGCATGATCATGGCGGCCGCCGCGCTCCTCGAGCGCAATCGCAGCCCAAGCGACGCCGATATCGATGCGGCGATCACCAATATCTGCCGATGTGGCACCTATCCGCGTATTCGCCGCGCCATCCGCCGCGCAGCGGCGATGCTCGCCGGGGGTGAACCGATGACGGCCGCCCCGCCGCCGGGGATCGATCCCGAGGACGCGGCCCGGGCCGTGCCGGCGCTGGTCGCACCGAAGAAGCAGCGATAGAATAGCATTTCCATCCGTTCTTTCCGAGCGAAGCCGAGAGATGTGCCGCAGGCAATGCCAACCGTGCCTCGACTGCGCTCGACACGGACGCGGTGGGGATCGAGATGTCGCTCTCTAGGTGCCGATTTCCTCGAAGCAGTCGCGGGCTTCGGCAGGCGGGCCACGGCGGGCGGGCAGCGCGACGATACGCAGTACGCGCACCCGGTCGTGCAGCGCAAAGCTGAGCACGTTGCCGACGCGAACCGCGGCATGCGCGCGATCGATCACGCGCCCGTCGATCCGCAACCGGCCGGCTTCCGCCAGAGCCTGTGCGGCACTCCGCGTCTTTGCCAGCCGCACGTACCAGAGGAAACGGTCCAGCCGCTGCTGATCAGCCATGCCCGCCCCGTAGCGCGGCGAGCGCGGAGAAGGCGTTGCCGGGCCGCGGCGGTGCGGCCGGTTGCGGCCCCGTCATGCGCGCGGGCCGCCGCCCCTTCCAAAGCCAGCCCTGCCCCGCCGCACCGGGCCTGAAGCCGAGCGCCAGCATGAGTTGCGAAAAGCTGGGCGGCTTCAGCCCCAGCGAGATCGCCAGCGACGGATCGGGTGCGATCGGCGCGCGCACGCCGCCGTCCGCGGGGCGGGCATCGTGCGCGATCCGGGCCAGCCGCTCGACCATGTCGATCCGCAGCATCTGCGCGCCGAGCGGGCGGAAGCCGGCACGCAGATGGGCTTCGCACGTGGCCCGATCGGGCGGCGTTTCCACAACCACCGCGCCGTCACGTGGCAGCGCAGCCATCGGCTCGCCCGCATGAGCCGCCAGCAGCGCCACGCGCCAGCGCATGGCATCAGGCTTCAACAGTGCCGGCAGATAAAGATCGAGCGTGCCGAGCTTTACGCCCAGCCGCGCCGCGCGCCGCCGCGCATCGCGATCGATCGACGCCACCATCGCATCGTGCCCGCGCCGATCGATCGCCCCCCCGGCCTCGGCCAGCGGGGCGAACAGCGCGCGCAGCGCCGGCGGCTCGGCCGGATCGCGCGCCGCCGCCAGCAACGCGGCCAGCGGCGCCAGGTGGCGTGCGACCATTGCCGCCACCCATGCTTCCAGCCGCGCCTCGATCAGCCGCCGTTCCGCCGGCGGCAGCGCATCCAGCGCGCGGTGCAGCTCGATCCGCGGGCTCAGCAGGCCGCGCCCCCGCCGCAACCGGCCGACCAGATGCCCGCGCCAGAGGATCGCGACCGGCAGGCCCGGATCGGTCGCCAGCGCAAAATGCTCGTCGCCATCGGCGGCCAGCGCACGCGCACGATCGCCCAGCGCACCGCCCAGCTTGCGTTCGGCCGCTGCCAGCAGGCGCTTCTTGTCGGCCAGCTTGGCGTCGGGATCGACGCGGAAGCGGAATCCATCCAGGCGGCCGATCGGCTCGTCAGCCACGGCCACCGTGCCGTCGTCCGCGATCGTCACCGGCAGGGCATCCAGGCCTCGCGCACCGAGATCACGCATCAGCACTGCCGTGCGTCGGTCGACGAAGCGCTGCGTCAGTCGCTGGTGCAGCGCATCGGACAGCTTCTCCTCCAGCCGGCGCGTGCGGTCGGCCCATTTGGCGGGCTCCGCCAGCCAGTCGGCGCGGTGCGCGATATAGGCCCAGGTCCGCACCCCCGCGATGCGATCCGCAACCGTTTCGACATCGCCCTGCACATTGTCCAGCCGCGCGATCTCTTCCGCGAACCAGCTTGCCGGAAGGTGGCCGTCGCCTTCGCTCAGGTGGCGATAGATCCGTGCCACGAGCCGGCTGTGCGGCTCCGCCCCGGTCTTGCGGAAGTCGGGCAGGCCGCAGGCCGCCCACAGCCGGGCGACCGCGCGCTGGCCGCGTGCGCGTTGGCGCACCCAATCCTCTTCCGCCAACCGCTTCAGCACCGACAGGTCGGTCGCCTCGCGGGCCGCGCGCAACCCGGGCAGATCGGGCTTGCGTTCCAGATCGGCGATCAGCGCATCCACGCTGTCCAGCGAAGGCCGGCCCTCGCGCCAGTAAAGATGGTTGAGCGGGGGGAAGCGATGCGCCTCGATGGCGGCGATTTCCTCCTCGTCGAACGCGGCGCCGCGCGCGCCTTCGAAACCCAGCGTGCCGAACGTGCCGTCGCGCTGATGGCGGCCCGCGCGGCCGGCGATCTGCGCCATTTCCGATATCGTCAACCGGCGCTGGCGGCGGCCGTCGAACTTGCGCAGGGAGGCGAAGGCGACATGGGCGACATCCATGTTCAGCCCCATGCCGATCGCATCGGTTGCGACGATATAATCGACCTCGCCAGCCTGGAACATCGCCACCTGAGCATTGCGGGTGGAAGGCGAGAGCGCGCCCATCACCACTGCCGCACCACCGCGCAGCCGCCGCAGCATCTCCGCCACGGCGTAGACTTCCTCGGCCGAGAAGGCGACGATCGCCGAGCGCGGCGGCAATCGCGAAAGCTTGGTGACCCCGGCGTAGCTGAGTGTGGAAAAGCGCGGCCGTGAGATGATCTCGGCCTCCGGCACCAGCTCCCGCAGCAGCGGGCGCAGCGTGTCCGAACCCAGGATCATCGTCTCCTCGCGGCCGCGCGCGCGCAGCAGCCGATCGGTGAAGACATGACCACGCTCGGGATCAGCGCCTAGCTGCGCCTCGTCCAGCGCGACGAACGCATAGTCGCGGTCGAGCGGCATTGATTCCGCCGTGCAGCAGAACCAGCGCGCCTCCGGCGGCAGGATCTTCTCCTCGCCGGTGATCAGCGCGACCGAGCGCTCGCCCTTGATGCGCACGATCCGGTCATAGACCTCGCGGGCGAGCAGCCGGAGCGGAAAGCCCATCATGCCACTGGAATGGCCGCACATCCGCTCGATCGCGAGATGGGTCTTGCCCGTATTTGTTGGGCCGAGCACCGCGACGAGCGGACTGGCATCATGACGCGCCATATCCTTGATGTCGGGCGTCTGCATTGCCGATGCAAGCGGCGATTTCGGCGCCCCACGATGCAGCCGCGGGAGGGATGTTCCAACACGGGGAACGCTTCGTCGGATCCCGCAAACCGTTCGCCGCGCACCGGAATCGGTCGGCCGCCTGTTAGCTTTACTTTAACCATCCTACCCCACAGTCCTCGCCACCGGCCATGCTGCGCATGGCGGGGGCATTGGCAATTTGCGGGGGGCGCGGGCTTGTTCCAGCGCAACGAGTTCGGCATCGGCGGCGCGGGCGCCACGCTAACCCTGGCGGCGGGCCTGCGCGCACCGGCGGCGGCTGCGCCCGTGTTCGGCCGCAAGGCGGCACACTGGATCGAGGATCTCGATCTCGTCGTCGATCTTGGCGCACGCATCGGCAGCCGTGAATGGTGGCGGGGCGCGGCCACCTGCGCCGCGCTGTGCGCAACCACGATCCTGCTTTCGCCGGGCTTCCAGTCGATCCCGGCTGCCGCCCCCGCGCCCTTGGCCGAAGCGCAATGGGATGAGGCCCGCACGATCGGTATTGCCCCGGCCGCTTTCGGCGCCGACACCGGCCGGCGGATGGCCGCGACCGATGCGGTGCAGCCGCTGGTCGACACGCCCGAGCGTCCCTCGATCGATCTGGCCGCCACACTCGGCCGCGGCGACGGTTTCGCGCGCGTGCTGGAGCGGTCGGGCGTCGCCCGCGCCGAAGCGGTCGCGATCGCCGACATGGTCCGCGGCACTACCGATATCGATGCGATCAAGCCCGGCACGCGGATCGGCATCACGCTCGGTCGCAGGCCCAACCGCAACGTCGCGCGCCCGCTGGACGCGCTGTCGTTCCGGGCACGCTTCGATCTCCAGCTCGCGGTCGAGCGGATCGGCGGCCGGCTGAAGCTGGTGCCGACCCCGATCGCGGTGGACGAGACACCGCTGCGGATTCAGGGCCGGGTGGGCAGCAGCCTGTTCCGGTCCGCGCGCGCGGCCGGCGCGCCGGCCAAGGCGGTCGAGACCTACCTTCGCGCGATCGCACAGCGCATGTCGGTCAGTCGCGACGTCCGCTCCGACGACCGGTTCGACATCATCGTCGAGCATCGCCGCGCCGCCACCGGCGAAGTCGAGGTGGGCCAGCTGCTCTATGCCGGGCTCGATCAGGGCCGCAAGCAGACGCGGATGCTGAAGTGGACGCTCGGCGGGCGCGAACAATGGTTCGAGGCTTCGGGCGTGGGCGAACGCAAGGGCATCATGCGCGCACCGGTGATCGGCCGGCTGACGTCGGGCTTCGGCCTGCGCCGCCACCCGGTGCTCGGCTTTTCGCGCTTTCACAAGGGGCTCGATTTCGGGGCGGCCTATGGCTCGCCGATCGTGGCAGCGACCGACGGCACTGTCGTCTTCGCCGGCCGCCATGGCGGCCATGGCAATTATGTGAAGCTCAGCCATTCCGGCGGTCTCGCCACAGCCTATGCCCATATGAGCCGGATCGTGGCACAGCCCGGGCAGCGCGTATCGCAGGGCCAGGTCATCGGCTATGTCGGCTCGACCGGCCTGTCGACCGGCCCGCACCTGCATTACGAGGTTTATCGCAACAATGTAGCGATCAACCCGAAATCGATCAGCTTCATCAGCACCGCACTGCTGGCGGGAGCCGAGCTGCAGCAGTTCAAGGCCAAGCTGAACCGTCTGCTGGCAGTGCCGCTGGGCGCGAACCGCACTGCGACCGCGAAGAAGGACGACAAGCCGGCGGCCTGATCCTGCGGCGGACATCGGTCACGCTGTCTCGATCCCGGCCCCCTTCAATCCCGTTCGTGCTGAGTCTTTCGAAACACTGCCCTGTCTTCGGCCCGCATCGTCTCGGCTGCGAAGAAAGGGCAGCCTTTCGACGAGCTCGGGCGAACGGACAATGGCGGACGGCGGCTTACCGCCCCTGGCTGCGCCACTTGCGGATGGTGCGCGTGACGATCTCATCCTCGCCACCGGTCTGTCGCCAGAGGTCGGAGAAGAGCGGATCGCTGGACGCCGGGCGCTTTTCGGGCTCGAGATCGTCGAGCGTGACCCGGATTGGGATCGCCACGCCTTCGCCGCAGATGATGCATTCGCGGTTGCGCAGCGCGGGGATCGAATCGAGGAAGCCGCGCGCGCCTTCGGGCATCGCCGCCTTCACATAGGCCTGGTCACGCTCGTTGTTCAGGCGCATCGCGATGATCGTGCCGCATTGCGAGAGCACGCCTTCGGCCAGATCCGACGGCCGCTGCGTGATCAGGCCCAGCGACACGCCATATTTACGGCCTTCCTTGGCAATCCGTTCCAGAATCTTGCGGACCGCGCCACCGGTCGTCACCCGATCCGACGGGATGTAGCGATGCGCTTCCTCGCAGACGAGCAGGATCGGGCGCTGCGCTTCCTCGCGGCTCCAGATCGCATAATCGAACACCATCCGGCTGAGCACCGCTACCACGACCGAGGTGATGTCCGATGGCACGCCCGAGACGTCGATGATCGAAATCGGCTTGCCGTGCCCGGGCAGCCGGAAAATCTTCTGTAAGAAGGCCGCCATCGTATCGCCGACCAGCATCCCGGAGAACATGAAGCTGTAGCGCGGATCGGTCTTGATTTCGTCCAGCTTGGATTTCAGCCGCATATAGGGCCCGGTGCCGCCGGACTTGTCCATCTTGCCCATCTCGGTCTGCAGGATGTTGCCGAGATCGGACAGCAGATAGGGGATCGGCGAATCGACTGTCAGCTTGGGGATGCTTTCGCCAAGCCGTCCCTTCGCGCGCGCCGCCAGCAGGCATTTCGCCAGCACGTCGCAGTCCGCCTGCCGCTCCGCCCCCTGCGAGCTGATGAAGACTTCGCAATGCTCCTCGAAGTTCATCAGCCAATACGGCATCGCCAGATTGTTGACGTCGAAGATCTCGCCGGTGGATTTGAACGCGGCCGAATATTCGCCGTGCGGATCGATCATCACGATATGGCCTTCGGGGGCCAGCTGGCAGATGCGGTGCAGGATCAGCGCAGCGGACGTCGATTTGCCGGTGCCGGTCGATCCCAGCAGCGCGAAATGCTTGCCCAGCATCGCATCGACGAACAGCGCGCCACGGATGTCGGCAGTGGGATAGATGGTGCCGATCTCGATATGCGGCCGGTCGTCCGCTGCGAACATCTGCTTCATCTCGGGGCTGGAAACCGGGAAGACCCGGCTGCCGGGCACCGGATAGCGCGTGACGCCGCGTCGGAAATTGGTCAGGCGGCCGGTCAGCCGCTCCTCGTCGCCTTCGCCCAGAAAGTCGATGAAGGCGAGGATCCGATCGCCGTCATGATCCGCCAGCCGCAGCGAGCGGACATTGGCGATCAGCCAGCGCTTGCCGACCGCAACCTTGATCATGCTGCCGACCTGCCCGGCCATGGCCACCGACGGATCGGGCTCGCCAGCCAGGGACTGGAGGATCGCGCCGTCGAGCAGCGCTTGCGAAGAGGAGCCGGCGATCTCGATCAACCGTCCGATCTCGACGGCTTCCAGCGGCGACGGGGCGGCTGGCCGCACGACGCCCAGTCCAACCGCAAAGCCCTGCATTCCAGTCATGTCGTTCATTGCTCTCGGCCGTCCTGATGCGATCAGCCTCAGGTCTTAGTCGCCAGACGTTAATTTAGGGCTTTGGTCCGGGCCGCCATGTCACGCGCGGCGGTTGAACAACGCCCCCGCCGCCCAGCCGAGCAGCAGCGAGACCGCAACCGCCGCCAGCCCATAGGCGAACGACCAGTTGCGCGCGGCCACCGCCACGAGCCGTTCGAACCCCGTCTTCTCGATCGCGATATCGCGGACGGCACCCGCCACGACGCGGCCGTCCTGGATCAGGAACGTCTCCGCTGTGTAATTGCCGACGGGAACCCGCGCCGGCACCTGGATGCGCGCGCGATAGAGCACGCCCTCGCTGATCTCCACGCCATGCTCGCCTTCGGTATAGAGGCCGGACCGGCGCTTGAGGTCGACCAGACCGGCCTCGAACCGGCGCGCCTCCTCGGGCGCCGCGCCGCTGGCCGGCGAAAGCTGGATGTTGCTGATCCCCAGTTCGTAGATCGCCGCAGTCCGCGCGTCGGTCAGTTCCTTCAGCGGGCGCGACGCCGCGATGGCATAGAAGGTCGGAACCGATCGAAAGCGCGCGCTGTCCGCGTTCAGCCAGATCCCGGCAATGCGGGCCTTCTCGCGAACCGTGATCGATTCGGCCGGTCCTTTCAACACCACGGCGATATCGGGCGGATCCTTTGGTACGCGACCACCGGGATAGAGGATCGCGCCGAACAGCAGCAGTTCCGCCCCGGTGAAACTGTAGATGATTTCGATCCGCCGCTGCGAGACATCGGGCACCAGCTTGGGCTTGGCCTGGGCCATCAGCAACGGCGCCGCCATCGCCAGCAGCGCGGTCGCCGCCTTCACAGCGGCTGCACCGTGTAGATCTCCTCCGGCCGCCAGGTCAGCCCCAGCAGCATCCGCAGCGCGACCGTCAGCACCATGAACGCCAGGAACAGGCGCAGATATTCGGGTTTCAGCCTGTTGGCGAAGCGCGCGCCGAGCTGCGCGCCCGTCACGCTGCCGATCAGCAGCAGCACAGCCAGCACGATATCCACAGCCTCGGTCGTCAGCGCATGCACCATCGTGGTGGCGGCGGTCACGAACAGGATCTGGAACAGCGAGGTGCCAACCACCACCCGTGTCGACATGCCGAGCAGATAGATCATCGCCGGCACCAGGATGAAGCCGCCGCCCACACCCATCAACACGGTCAGTGCACCGGTCATGAAGCCAAGTGCGAAGGGGGCGAGCGGAGAGATGTACAGCCCCGACCGATAGAACCGCCACCGCATCGGCAGCGCCGCGATCAGCGGATGGTGGCGGCGCGCGGTGACTGGGGCCACGGTGCCGCGGCGGCTGGCAACTACCGCCTGGATCGCCTCCTTCGCCATCAGGATGCCGATTCCGCCCAGCAGGAACACGTAGAGGATCGCCACCACCGTATCGATCTGGCCGCTGTCCTGGAGCATCCGGAAGATGAAGCCGCCGAGCAGCGCGCCGAGCGCGCCGCCCGCCACCAGTACCGCCCCCATCCGGAAATCGACGCCGTCGCGCCGGAAATGCGCGAACACGCCCGAAACGCTGGCACCGGTGATCTGGGTAGCGGAGGACGCCACCGCGACGGCAGGCGGAATCCCGTAGAAGATCAGCAGCGGCGTGGTGAGGAAACCGCCGCCGACGCCGAACATTCCGGCCAGCAAGCCCACGACACCGCCGAGCCCGACGATGACGAGCATGTTGACCGACAGGCCGGCGATCGGAAGATAGATGTCCATGGCCGCCCCCTCGCTACGGTGCGGCCGCAGGCGAGGCAACCGGCGAGCCCCCTATGCGCCCCGCACCGCCTCCGCTATGCGCGGGATCGATGGCCAGCGGCGCCCCTCATGACATCGCGATCGTCGGCGGCGGGCTCGCCGGCGGCCTGATCGCGCTTGCCCTCGCGGCGAAGCGGCCCGAGCTGGATGTCGTGCTGATCGAGGCGGGCGAGCGAATCGGCGGCAACCACATCTGGTCCTTCTTCGAAAGCGATGTGCCGCGCGACCAGCGCGACATCCTCGCCCCCCTCGTCGCCTATGCCTGGCCCAGTTACGAGGTCCGCTTTCCCAGCCATTCGCGACTGTTGAAGACGCCCTATTATTCAATCCCTTCGGAACGGCTGGATGCCGCAGTCCGCAATGCGCTGCCCGCGGATCGCGTGATGACCGGGCGGCGCGCGCTCGGCGTCGGCGCGCGCACTGTTACGCTCGAAGACGGCACCCGGATCGAGGCGGGCGGGGTGATCGATGCGCGCGGCGCAGGCACGCTGTCGCTGCTCGATGTGGGCTGGCAGAAATTCCTGGGCGAGGAACTGGTGCTGGCGGAGCCGCACGGGGTGGAGCGGCCGATCGTGATGGACGCGACGGTCGACCAGTATGACGGCTATCGCTTCGTCTATGTGCTGCCGTTCGACGAACGCACGCTGTTCATCGAAGATACCTATTACAGCGATTCGCCGAAGCTCCAGCCTGATCTGCTGGCCAGCCGGGTGCACGCCTATGCCGCGCAGCGCGGATGGCAAGTCGTCTCGACCGGCCGGCGCGAAACCGGGGTGCTGCCGGTGGCGCTGGGCGGCGATTTCGAGGCCTATTGGCAGTCCGGCGGCAGCGCGGTCGGCAAGGCCGGGGTCCGCGCGGGCTTGTTCCACCCCACCACCGGCTATTCGCTGCCCGATGCGGTGCGCACCGCGCACCTGATCGCCGGGATGGCGGATCTGACCGGTCCGGCGCTGGCGTCCGCGCTGCACGATCTTGCGTCGGTTAGCTGGGCCGATCGCGGCTTCTATCGCCTGCTGGACAGGATGTTGTTCCGCGCCGCCGCCCCGGCCGAACGCTACCGCGTGCTGGAACGATTCTACACGCTGCGCCCGCGCCTGATCGGGCGGTTCTACGCCGCCCGATCAACTCGGGCGGACAAGCTGCGGGTGTTGGCCGGCAAGCCGCCCGTTCCCATCTCGCGCGCGCTGAAAGTGCTGAAAGAGGCGAAATGAACAAGACGGCCGCGGTCATCGGTGCCGGGTTCGGCGGGCTTGCGCTCGCCATCCGGCTGCAATCGGCGGGAATTGCCACCACGATCCTCGAAGCGCGGGATCGCCCGGGCGGCCGCGCCTATGTCTGGGAACGCGAAGACTTCACCTTCGATGCCGGGCCAACCGTGATCACCGATCCCGCCTGCCTGCAGGAATTGTGGGCCTTGAGCGGACGCGACATGGCCGCCGACATCGAGCTGATGCCGGTGATGCCCTTCTACCGGCTCAACTGGCCCGACGGCACCAATTTCGATTATTCGAACGACGATGCCGGCCTCAATCGCGAGATCGAGAAGCTGAACCCGGCCGATATCGCCGGCTACGCCAAGTTCCTCGATTATGCCGCTGCGGTCTATCGTGAAGGCTATGAGAAGCTCGGCCATGTCGCCTTCCTCGATTTCGCATCGATGATGAAGGCGGCGCCCGCGCTGGCGAAGCGGCAGGCCTGGCGCTCGGTCTATTCGATGGTGTCCAGCTTCGTGAAGAACGAGAAGCTGCGCGAGGCGCTGTCGTTCCACACGTTGCTGGTCGGCGGCAATCCGATGACGACCAGTGCCATCTATGCGCTGATCCACAAGCTGGAAAAGGATGGCGGCGTCTGGTTCGCGAAAGGCGGCACCAACCGGCTCGTTGCGGCGATGGTCACCCAGTTCGAACGACTGGGCGGCACGCTGCGGCTGAACGATCCGGTGGCGCGGATCGATACGCTGGGCGACCGCGCAACCGGCGTCACCACCGCCAGCGGCTGGCATCGCGATTTCGATGCCGTCGCCTCCAATGCGGACGTGATGCACACCTATGCCACGTTGCTTGGCGGCACGCCGCGGGGCAAGCGGGCGACCTCCGCGCTGTCGCGCAAGCGCTATTCACCATCGCTGTTCGTCGTTCATTTCGGCGTGAAGGGCGCGTGGCCCGGCATTCCGCATCACATGATCCTGTTCGGCCCGCGCTACAAAGGGTTGCTGACCGACATCTACGATCATGGCGTGCTGGCCGAGGATTTCTCGATCTATCTGCACCACCCGACCGTCACCGATCCGTCGATGGCGCCCGAGGGCTGCTCGACCTTCTATGCGCTGGCGCCGGTGCCGCACATGGGCAAGCTGCCGATTGACTGGGACACCGCCGGCGAGGCCTATGCCGATCGCATTCTGGCAGAGGTGGAGAAAAGGCTGATCCCTGGCCTGAAGGATCGCCTCGTCACGCGCTTTCACTACACGCCGGCCGATTTCGGCCGCGATCTCGGCGCGCACCTTGGTTCCGCGTTCAGCCTGGAACCGCTGCTGACGCAAAGCGCCTTCTTCCGCGTCCACAACCGCGACGACAAGATCCCCAACCTCTACTTCACCGGTGCCGGCACCCATCCGGGCGCGGGCATTCCCGGCGTGGTCGGATCGGCGAAGGCCACCGCCAAGCTGATGCTGGAGGATCTGCGCGCGTGAAGCGGCTCGCCGTCTATTGCGGATCGCGCCCCGGCACCGATCCGGCTTATGCCGAAGCCGCGGTGGCGCTCGGCCGCACGCTGGCGGCGCGTGGCATCGGCGTGGTCTATGGCGGCGGCCGGCTGGGACTGATGGGGCTGGTCGCCGATAGCGCGCTCGAAGCCGGCGGCGAGGTGATCGGCGTCATCCCCGAAGTGCTGCGCGATGCCGAAGTGGCGCATCGCGGCTGCACCGAACTCCACATCGTCGGCACGATGCACCAGCGCAAGCAGATGATGACTGATCTGGCGGATGGCTTCGTCACCATCCCCGGCGGCACCGGCACGATGGACGAATTGTTCGAGGCGCTGAGCTGGGCGCAGCTCGGCTATCATGAAAAGCCGGTCGGGCTGCTTAACGTCGGCGGCTTCTACGATCATCTGATCGCGTTCATGGACAAGGTGGTCGATGCCGGCTTCCTGCGCCCCGCCCACCGCGCCAACCTGATCGAGGCGGACGACATCGAAACGCTGCTCGAAAAATTTGCCGATCATGTCCCCGCCCCGTCCGTCGTAGATCTGGTGCGCAGCCAGTTGTGAATTCCGATCGGGCGGCACTGGTCGAAGCGGCGCGGATCGCGATCGCGCGCGGATCGAAGAGCTTTTCAGCCGCGTCGCGCCTGTTCGATCGTACTACCCGCGAACGCGCCTGGCTGCTCTACGCCTGGTGCCGCAGGACCGACGATCTGATCGACGGGCAGGATCATGGCCATGGCCTGACCGCGATCGACGACGCCCCCGCGCGGCTGGCGCTGATCCGCGACCTGACGGCGCGGGCGCTGGCCGGCGAACGCACCGGCGATCCCGCCTTCGATGCGCTGGGCGTGGTGGCGGCCGAATGCGCGATCCCGCACGCCCTGCCGTTCGACGTGATCGAGGGGTTCGCACTCGATGCCGCCGGCTTTTGCCCGCGCAGCGAGGATGATCTGCTGCGCTACTGCTATCATGTCGCGGGCGCGGTCGGCGTGATGATGGCGATCGTGATGGGCGTGCCGGCCGACGACGATGCCACGCTCGATCGCGCCTGCGACCTCGGTCTCGCCTTCCAGCTCGCCAACATCGCCCGAGACTTGAGCGAGGACGATGCCGTCGGCCGCTGCTACGTGCCGATGGACTGGCTCTCCGACTATGACATTCCGCCCGGCGAACTGATGCGCCCGATCTACCGCAAGCGCGCCGGGCTGGTCGGCTGCCGGCTGGCGACGCTGGCCGCGGGCTACGAGGAATCCGCGCGGGCGGGCACGCCGGCACTGCCATTTCGTTCGGCTTGGGCGGTACTCGCCGCCGCCGGCATCTATGGCGATATTGCGCGCGAGGTGATCCGCCGCCGTGACCATAGCTGGGATCGCCGGATCGTCACGACCAAGGCGGACAAGCTCGGCTGGATCGCGAAGGCGGGGGGCCAGGCGCTTCGCCGCCAGCGCTTCGCCGGCAAGCCGCGCGATGGCCTGTGGACCCGGCCGCGCACCGCACGTCAATCGGAAGATTGCGCCGACCACCACTCCGCATAGGGCGTGTTTTTGGCAAGGTACCGATTATAGTCGGGCGCGCCGTCATCCCACCAGACCGGCCCGCGTTCGCCCAGCGCGCGCTTGGCGATATCGACCGCTTCCCGGAACGGCGCCGTCGCCGCTCCCGCGCGACGGGCACGGGCCATGCCGGATCGCGCCACCATCAGGTCCGAGACGAGCACGGCCCGTCGTTCCTCGCCCAGCCCCGGATCGCTCATCCGCCACAGCCGGCCCCGCACGACGAAATAGCGGCCATCCGGCGTGATCGGATGACCGCCTGCACGGTGCGCCATGCCGCGAACCGCGCCTATTTGGGCGCGATCACCATCAGCATCTGGCGGCCTTCCATGCGGGGGAACTGCTCCACCTTGGCCACTTCGGCGACATCGGCCTGAACCCGCTGCAGTACCTGCATGCCAAGCTGGCCGTGGGCGAGCTCGCGCCCGCGGAACCGCAGCGTCAGCTTCACCTTGTCGCCCTCGTCGATGAATTCGAAGACCTTCTTCATCTTCGTGTCATAATCGTGGTCGTCGATGTTCGGACGCATCTTGATCTCCTTGATCTCTTGCGTCTTCTGAGACTTGCGGGCGAGGTTCGCCTTCTTCTGCGTCTCGTACTTGAACTTGCCGACATCGAGGAACTTGGCGACGGGCGGATCCGCGTTCGGCGACACCTCGACGAGGTCGAGGCCCACTTCCTGCGCCTGCTCCATCGCCTCGCGCGTGTACATCACGCCCAGATTCTCGCCATTCTCGTCGATCACCCGGACCTTCTGGCTCTGGATGAATTCGTTGTAGCGAGGGCCGTTGAGAGGCATAGGGGTCGGGCCGAGGCCGCGACGCATCATGGGCGGGCGTATAGCAGATTCTCCTGTTCGTCGTCCGTGGGACGGCGCCGATATAGTCCTTCGCGGTTCATCTTGGAAGGGGAGCGCGCTGTGGCCGGGTCAACTGGCCAGATCGGGCGGGGTAGCTTCCTTGCGCAGCAGCGCGATCGCATCGTCCAGCGGCATCACGGTCTGGCCCTGGTCGCCCAGGCGGCGGATCGCCACGGTGCCTTCCTCGGCCTCGCGCTTGCCGACCACCAGCAGGAACGGCACCTTGGCCAGGCTGTGCTCGCGCACTTTGTAGTTGATCTTCTCATTGCGCAGGTCCGGTTCGACGCGGATGCCCGCACCCTTCAGCCGATCGACTGCGCCCTTCGCATAGTCGTCCGCATCGGACACGATCGTCGCCACCACCGCCTGCACCGGGGCCAGCCACACCGGCAGCTTGCCCGCGAAATGCTCGATCAGGATACCGATGAAGCGCTCATAGCTGCCGAAGATCGCGCGGTGCAGCATGATTGGGCGGTGGCGCTCGCCATCCTCGCCGACATAGCTGGCATCCAGCCGTTCGGGCAGCACACGATCGGACTGGATGGTGCCCACCTGCCAGGTCCGCCCGATCGCATCGGTCAGGTGCCATTCCAGCTTGGGCGCATAGAAGGCGCCTTCGCCGGGAAGTTCTTCCCAGCCATAGTCGGACGTCGCCAACCCCGCCTCGACGACTGCGTCGCGCAGCTCGTTCTCGGAAAGGTCCCACATCGCATCGCTGCCGAACCGCTTTTCAGGACGCAGCGCCAGCTTGATGGCGTAGGTGAAGCCGAAATCCTTGTAGATCCGGTCCGCCAGCTCGCAGAAGGCGCGCACCTCGGCCACGATCTGGTCCTCGCGGCAGAAGATGTGGGCGTCGTCCTGGGTGAACTGGCGCACGCGCATCAGCCCGTGCAGCGCGCCATGTGGCTCGTTGCGATGGCAGCAGCCATTCTCGTAGAAGCGCAGCGGCAGATCGCGGTAGGATTTGATGCCCTGCCGGAAGATCAGCACATGCGCCGGGCAGTTCATCGGCTTGAGCGCCATCCACTCGGCATCGTCCGAGACGATCGGCCCCTCGTCCGCGGTGTTGGGCACCTCGTCCGGGATGACGAACATATTCTCGCGATACTTGCCCCAGTGGCCGGATTGCTCCCACTGGCGCGCGTCCATCACCTGCGGGGTCTTCACCTCGCGATAGCCCGCCGCATCAATCGCGCGGCGCATATAGGCCTCCAGCTCGCGCCAGATGATATAGCCCTTGGGGTGCCAGAAGACCGATCCATGCGCTTCGGCCTGCAGGTGGAACAGGTCCATCTCCTGCCCCAGCCGGCGATGATCGCGCTTGGCAGCCTCTTCAAGCCGGAACAGATGCTGGTCGAGCTGCTTCTTGTTGAGCCAGCCGGTGCCATAGATGCGGCTGAGCATCGCGTTCTTCTGGTCGCCGCGCCAATAGGCGCCGGACACGCGCGTCAGCCTGAACGCGGCGGGGTCGAGCTTGCCGGTGGAGGCCAGATGCGGGCCGCGGCACATGTCCAGCCAAGCCTCGTCGCCCTGGCCCGAACGATAGACGGTCAGTTCCTCGTCACCGGGCAGCTCGGCCGCCCATTCGGCCTTGAACGTCTCGCCTTGGCGCTGCCAGCGCGCGATCAGCTCGGCACGATCCCAGACCTCGCGCACCAGCGGCTCGTCCTTCGCGATGATGCGGCGCATCTCGGCCTCGATCGCGGGCAGATCCTCCTCGGTGAAGGGGCGGTCCTTCGGCGCGAAATCATAATAGAAGCCATCATCGGTGGCCGGGCCGAAGGTGATCTGCGTGCCAGGGAACAGATGCTGCACCGCTTCGGCCAGCACATGCGCATAATCGTGGCGCGCCAGCTCCAGCGCGTCCGCCTCGTCCCGCGCGGTGACGAGCGCCAGCTGCGCATCGCCCTCGAACGGCCGGCCGATATCGCGCAGCTCGCCGTCGACGCGCGCGGCGAGCGCCGCCTTCGCCAGTCCCGGCCCGATCGCCGCCGCGATATCGGCCGGGGTGGTGCCCGCCGGCACCTCGCGCACCGAACCGTCGGGAAGCGTGATCTTGAAATGCGCGGACATGGCAACGCCTGTGGTTATGGACGGCGCCGCCTATGCCTTGGCGAAGGGCGTGGGGGCAAGCCTCCGCCCGAAGCTGATGTCAGCCGACGAACGCCCGTTCGATCACATAGTCGCCCGGCTTGGCGTTCGATCCCTCGACGAAGCCGAGCCCGTCGAGCTTCGTGCCCAGCGTCTTGATCATCTCCATGCTGCCGCACATCATGATGCGATCGCTCGCCGGGTCGAAGCGTGCATCACCGGACAGTCCCTCGAACAGCCGACCCGAATCGATCAGCGCGTCGATCCGCTGGCTGGTCGGGAATTCCTCGCGCGTCACGGTCGGCAGATAGGTCAGCTGCAGCAGCGCCTGATCCTGCACCAGCGGATCCCCCGCCAGTTGCATCTCCAGCTCCTGCCGGAAGGCGAGATCGGACACGCGGCGTACCGAATGGACGATCACCACCTGCTCGAACATTTCGTAGATATCGGGATCGCGTGCGACCGACAGGAACGGCGCCAGGCCGGTGCCGGTGGACAGCAGGAACAGCCGCTTGCCCGGCAGCAGCGCATCGGACACCAATGTGCCGGTGGGCTTGCGCCCGAGATAGATCTGGTCGCCCGGCAGGATCCGCTGCAACCGCGAGGTCAGTGGACCATCCGGCACCTTGATCGACAGGAATTCCAGTTCCTCCGCCCAGGCGGGGCTGGCAACCGAATAGGCGCGCAGCAGCGGCTTGCCGTTCTCCTGCGGCAAGCCGATCATCACGAATTCGCCCGAACGGAAGCGGAAGCTGGCCGGCCGGGTGATCGTGAAGCTGAACAGATGCTCGTTCCAGTGGCGCACGGTACGGACCGTTTCCACCGATAGCGCGGCGGTCGGTTCGATCAGCGGGGCGGCGGCGACGATCGTGCCTTCCATCATCGCGCAGCGCGGATCGGATTGTTGCGAACGGTTAGCATGTTCGCGCCAGTAGCGTTCCTTCCCGCAGGCTGCAACGTCACTCCGCCTGCGCCGCGCGATAGCCGGGCTTGGGGCCGGCTTGACGCTGGCTGTCCCATGCCGTCTGAGTGATGCATCCTTCCTTCGGAGCCGCCCGTGGCCAAACGCCTGACGCTTTACATCCTGATCGGCATGATCCTCGGCATCGCGGTCGGCTATGCGATGAACCTTTCCATCGCCGATCCCGCGCTGCTGAAGGAGCGGGCCGGCTATTTCACGATCGTGACCGATATCTTCCTGCGGCTGATCAAGATGATCATCGCGCCCTTGGTGTTCGCCACGCTGGTCGCCGGCATCGCGCATATGGGCGATACCGCAGCGCTCGGGCGGATCGGCGTGCGCACCATGGCCTGGTTCATCTCGGCCAGCTTGGTATCGCTCACACTCGGGCTGATCATGGTCAACCTGCTACAGCCGGGCGCCGGCCTCGATCTGCCGCTGCCGCCCGCCAGCGAAAGCGCGGGCTTGGACAAGGCGGCGTTCAACCTCCACAGCTTCTTCACCCACATCTTCCCGAAGTCGATCTTCGAGGCGATGGCCGCCAACGAGATCCTGCAGATCGTGATCTTCTCGATCTTCGTCGGCGTGGCGCTCACCGCGATCGGCGAAAAGGGCGCCCCGCTCGTCAAGGCGGTCGAGGCGCTGGTGGCGGTGATGCTGCAGATCACCGATTATGTGATGCGCTTCGCACCCATCGCCGTCTTCGCTGCGATCGCGCATGCGATCGCCGTCAACGGGGTCGGCATCCTCGCCACCTATGCCAAGTTCGTCGGCTCCTTCTACTTGGGGCTCGGCATCCTCTGGGGCGTCCTGTTCCTTGCCGCGTTCGTGGTGCTGGGCCGGCGCGCCGGGCTGCTTGCGCGCTACATCCGCGAGCCGATCCTGCTTGCCTTCTCCACCGCCTCTTCGGAAGCCGCCTATCCGCGCGTTCTGGAAGCGATGGACCGGTTCGGCGTGCCGCGCCGCATCGCCAGCTTCGTGCTGCCACTGGGCTATTCGTTCAATCTCGACGGCTCGATGATCTACATGACCTTCGCGACTTTGTTCATCGCGCAGGCCTATGGCATCGATATCTCGGCGGGCCAGCAGATCACGATGGTGCTGATCCTGATGGTGACGTCGAAGGGCATCGCCGGGGTGCCGCGCGCATCGCTGGTCGTGATCGCGGCGGTGATGGGCCAGTTCGGCATTCCAGAGGCCGGGCTGTTGCTGATCCTGGCGGTCGATCAGTTCCTCGACATGGGCCGGTCCGGCACCAACGTCGTCGGCAATGCGGTGGCGACTGCGGTCGTCGCCAAGTGGGAAGGCGTCATCGAACCGCTCGAGCCGCCCGAGATCGAGCCGCCCCACGCCCCCGCCAATACGCCCCACGGCGGGACGAAGGGGCTGGAGATCGATCCCCGCGCCTGATCGCGGCCGATTGACACTGGGGCCGGCCCGGTCATGATCGGGCCCGTCAGGGCGGGGGCTTGATTGATTGATCTCGACAAGCACGGCGACGGGGCCGCGCCGCATGGCGCTGCGCCCGCGCCGCAGGTGGCGTTCGTCGGCCTGGCCGGTGACTTCTTCCTGATGCAGCTGCTGAACCTGCTGCTCACCATCGTCACGCTGGGCTTCTATCGATTCTGGGCAAAGGCCAGGTTCCGCCGCTATCTTTGGGCGCATACCGAAGTGGGCGGCGACGGACTGGATTACCGCGGCACCGGGCTGGAACTGCTGATCGGCGCGATCCTCGTCGTGCTGCTGATCTCGGTGCCGTTCGGCATCGTCTCGATCCTGGCGGCGGCAGCCAGCGGCGGCGCGAAGGCCGTGCTGCTTGTGACGCAATCGCTGCTTGTGCTCGCCATCTGGTATCTGATCGGCGTCGGCATCTATCGCAGCTGGCGCTACATGCTGTCGCGCACCGCCTGGCGCGGGATCCGGTCAGGCATGATCGGCCAGGGCTGGTCGTTCGGCCTCTATCATTTCGGGCTGCTGATGGCGCAAACCTTCAGCCTCGGCTTCGCCACGCCCTGGGTCGGCGTCCGCCGCTGGAACCGGCTGGTGCGCGATATCCGGCTGGGCAGCCTGCCGATGGAGGCGAACGCGCGTGCGCGCACGCTCTATCCCAGGTTCCTGATCGTCTGGGGTGTGATGCTGGCGATGGTGGCGATCCTGGCCGGCACGCTGTTCGCCGGCGCGTTCGCCAGCGATCTGTTCCGCGATCCGACGCCGTCGCCTGGCGGGCTGCTGCTGTTCGTGCTGTCGCTCTATGGCGGGCTGTTCGCGATCGGCTTCGTCGGTGCGCTGCTGTTCGCCCATTATCACGCCGCCTTCCTGCGCGAGACTTGGGGCGCCACCCGCATCGACGGGCGAATGCAACTCGGCTTCGATGTCACCACCGGCCAGGTCGTCCGCTACTATCTCGGCAACATGGCGCTGATCATCTTCACGCTGGGGATCGGGACGCTGCTGATGCCCTATCGCCACTGGGCGTTCCAGGCGCGCCGCATCCGCATCGACGGCACGTTCGACGAGGATGCCATGCGCCAGACCGATCTTGCCGCCCCGGGCCAGGGGGACGGGCTTGCCGATGCGTTCGATGTCACCCCCTTCTGACGCGCGCCTGTTCGATGGGCGAAGTGCGCGGGCGATCCCGGTGCGCGTTTGGCGGGAGGCGGACACGATCCGGATCGTCGGCGACACGACCGATCTCGCTCTGCCCGCCGACAGCCTGACCCGCACCATATCCGCCAGCACGCTGGCGCTGCATCTGGCGGGAGAGCCGGATTGGCGGCTGCTGTTCCGTGGTGACCCGGACGGGTTCGATGATCTGCCGCGACGGGATCGCGTTACCGCGCGCGCCTGGGGCTGGATCGGCGCGGCGGTGGCGGCGGTCGTCTCGATCGCGCTGGTCGTCTGGCTGTTCGGCAATAGCGCGCTGGTCTGGGCAGCGCCCTATGTGCCGCGCCGCGTGGCCGAAGGCGTCGGCCGCCCCTATGCCGATCTGATCGCCGGCGGCGACCGCGGGTGCGAGACCGCGGCCGGCGATGCCGCCCTCGCCCGGCTGGTCGCGCGGCTTACCCCGCCGGGCGGGCTAGTCGAACCGGTGCGGATCCACGTCGCGCGCACCGGACAGGTCAACGCGTTCGCGCTGCCCGGCGGCGAACTGATCCTGCTCGATGGGTTGATCCAGGCCGCCGGCGGACCGGACGAGGTGGCAGGCGTGCTCGCGCACGAGATCGGCCATATCCAGCGCCGCCATCCGAACCAGGCACTGATCCGCCATTTCGGCATGGACATCTTCTTGCAGGGGCTGGGCGGCAATATGGGGTCGCTGGCCTCGACCGGGCTGTTCCTGCGCCACAGCCGCAGTGCCGAAGCAGAGGCGGATCGCGAAGCGCTGGCGCTGCTGTCGGCGGCGCGCATCTCGCCCGCCGGCATCGCCGATTTCTTCGAGCGGCTGGGCAAGGATCCCGATCGCAAGCACGCCGACGACGATGCGCTCGGCCGGCTGGCGAGCCTTGCCGCCACCCATCCGAGCGATGCCAGCCGCATGGCCCGGTTCCGCGATGCGCCGCGCGTCGGCACGACGCCCGCCATGTCGACTGCCGACTGGACCGCACTGCGCACGATGTGCGGCCGATAAGGGCGCTCGGCCGCAGCGCCCTTCCTGCGCGGCATCCATGCTTCTAAAGGCTGGGCAATGCCCCATCTCCCCCGCCCCGACGGCACCCCGCTCGCCTATCACCATCGGCCCGGCACCGGCCCCACCATCATTTTCCTGCCGGGCTACATGTCAGACATGGAAGGCGGCAAAGCGCTGGCGCTCGATGCCTGGGCGGCTAGCGAGGGCCGGGCGATGCTGCGGCTGGACTATTCGGGCTGCGGCGCCAGCGGCGGTGCATTCGAGGATGGATCGCTCGCTGTCTGGCGGGACGACGTATTGCACCTGATCGATGCGCTTGTGCCGGGTCCGGTGCTGCTGGTGGGTTCTTCGATGGGCGGCTGGCTGATGCTGTTGGTCGCGCGCGCGATCGCGGACAGGGTGATCGGGCTGGTCGGCATCGCCGCGGCACCCGATTTCACCGACTGGGGCTTCACCACCGACCAAAAGATGGTGATCCTGCGCGAAGGGCGGCTCGAACAGTCGTCCGCCTATGCCGACACCCCCACCGTCACCACCCGCACCTTCTGGCAATCGGGCGAGGCGGCGCGGCTGCTGCAGACCGAGATCGCACTCGATTGCCCGGTGCGGCTGATCCACGGCCAGGCCGATCCCGACGTGCCGTGGAAGGTGGCGCTGGCGCTGGCCGATCGGCTGCGTTCAGCCGATGTGCAGACGACCCTTGTCAAGGATGGCGATCATCGCCTGTCGCGCCCGCAGGATATCCGCCTGTTGCTGACGACGGTGGCGATCCTGTTGGAGAGCCTGTGAGCCCGATTCTCGCCCTGTTGCTGTTCGCCGCCGATCCGGCCTCGGCGCGCTACGACGCCTGCGCCGCGCTTGCGAAGGCCGATCCCGCCAAGGCCGAAGCCGAAGCGATCCGCTGGCGCGATGCAGGCGGCGGCTTGTTGGCGCGGCAATGCCTGGGGTTGGCCTACGCCGCCCAGGAACGCTGGGAGCCCGCCGCACTCGCCTTCGAACAGGCGGCGACCGAGGCGGAGAAGGCGCGCGACGGTCGCGCCGCCACCTTCTGGGTGCAGGCCGCCAACGCCGCGCTGGCCGGCGACGATGCCGCGCAGGCCCGCCGCCAGATTGATCGTGCGCTGGCGCTGCCGGTGATGGGCGATGTGCTGCGCGGTGAGGCTTATCTCGATCGCGCCCGCGCCGGCGTGGCGCTGGCGGATCTGCCCGCTGCCCGCGCCGATCTTGATCAGGCGCTGGCGCTCGCCCCCGCCGATCCGCTTGCCTGGCTGCTCTCGGCGACGCTGGCGCGGCGGCAGAAAGACATGGCGCGCGCACAGGCGGACATCGCCCGGGCGGTGAAGCTTTCGGCAGACGACGCATCGGTGCAGATGGAGGCTGGCAACATCGCCGCGCTGTCGGGAAATATCGAGGCGGCCCGTTCCGCCTGGACGAAGGCCGCGACGATCGCACCACAATCCCCTGCCGGGATCGCCGCAAAGGATGGGCTCGCGCAACTGGCGCAATAGCGCGTCGCACCCTACATTCGGGTCATGCGCTATCTTCATACCATGATCCGCGTGTCCGATCCGGACAAGACCGTCGCCTTCTTCGAGCTGCTGGGCCTGAAAGAGGTCAAGCGCTTCGATAACGCGCAGGGGCGCTTCACGCTGATCTTCATGGCCCCGCCAGGGCAGGGAGACGCGCAGGTCGAACTGACCCACAACTGGGATCCGGAGGAGTATGCCGGCGGCCGCAATTTCGGCCATCTCGCCTACCGCGTCGACGATATCTACGCGACCTGCCAGCGGCTGATGGATGCCGGCGTGACCATCAACCGCCCGCCGCGCGACGGCCACATGGCGTTCGTGCGCACCCCTGACGATATCTCGATCGAGCTGCTGCAGGACGGGCATCTGCCGCCGGCCGAACCCTGGGCGTCGATGCCGAACACCGGCCAGTGGTAATGGCGCTCGAGATCGTCCGCATCCCTGCGCTCAGCGACAATTACATCTGGCTGATGCACGATGCTGAGAGCGGGGAGACGGTCGTCGTTGATCCCGCCGAGGCGGATCCGGTCCTGGCCGCGGCGGACGCGCGCGGCTGGGTGATCTCGCAGATCTGGAACACGCACTGGCACCCCGATCATGTCGGCGGCAATGCCGCGATCAAGGCGGCGACCGGTTGCACCATCACCGGCCCCGCGGCCGAGGCCGATCGGATCGCGACGCTGGATCGCACCGTGGGCGAAGGCGATCGCGTATCGATCGGCGCGCGCACCGCCGTCGTACTGGAGGTGCCGGCGCATACGTCGGGCCATATCGCCTATCACCTGGCCGACGACGCCGCGATCTTCGTGGGCGACACGCTGTTCGCGATGGGCTGCGGCCGGCTGTTCGAAGGGACGGCGGACCAGATGTTCGCCAATATGAGCCGGTTGAAGGCGCTGCCGCCCGAGACGATGGTCTATTGCGCGCACGAATATACCCAGTCGAATGGCCGCTATGCGCTGGTCGCCGAGCCGGACAACGCAGCGATCGCAACGCGAATGGCGGAGGTGGACCGGATGCGCGTCGCCGGCGAGGCGACGGTACCCACCACGATCGCTCTGGAACGCGCCACCAATCCCTTCATGCGCGCGAGCGACGCCGCCGAACTCGCCGCACGGCGCGCGGCGAAGGATGCGTTTCGCGGCTGAGCCATCGCATGCTATCTGGTTGTCCGGGGACTGGAAACGGAGACGAGTGATGCGTGCCACCCTGCCACTGATCGCCATCGGCCTGATCGCGGCCACCCCCGCCGGCGCGGGCCCCGACGAGCGCGCCGCGCGCGATGCCGAGCGGCTGAAGGAGTATATGGCTGCGTCGGAGGCTGGGCCGCCACGCAACTGCATCAACCTGACGGGCGTGCGCAGCACCAAGATCATCGACGAGACGATGATCGTCTACGAAGTCAGCTCCAAGCTGCGCTATGTCAACCGCCCGCCCGGCGGCTGCGCGGCGCTGCGGCCCAATCGCTCGCTCGTCACGCGCAGCGTCGGCAGCCTGCTGTGCAGCGGCGATATCGCGCAGGTGATGGATCTGCGGCAGGGCTTCGGCTACGGGGCCTGCCCGCTCGGCGATTTCACGCCCTATCGCAAGCGCTGACCGATCCGCTATTTCTTGTAGAGCGCGTCAAGCCGATCGCCATAGGCGGCGCGGATCACGTGACGGCGGATCTTCATCGAAGGTGTGAGCTGCTCGTTCTCGATCGTGAATGGGCCATCCGCGATCAGGATGCGACGCACCTTTTCGATCACTGACAGGCCGGAATTCACGCGGTCGACCGCGGCCATCATCGCGCGCTGGACTTCGGGGTCGGTCAGTGGCGGGTTGCCATGCTCGCGCAGCCAGTCGGCATCGGGCACGATCAGGGCCACGAGATAGGGACGCCGATCGCCATACGCCATCGCCTGTCCGATCTCGCGTTCCAGCGTCAACATGCCTTCAACCCGCTGCGGGGCGACATTGTCGCCCTTGTCATTGATCAGCAGATCCTTCTTGCGATCGGTGATGACGATCCGGCCCTTGGCGTCGAGATGGCCGATGTCGCCGGTGTGCAGCCAGCCATCCTTCAGGACGCGCGCCGTCTCTTCCTCGTTGCGCCAATAGCCGTGCATGACGAGCTCGCCGCGGACCAGGATCTCGCCATCATCGGCGATCCGCACCTGCACGTCCTTCAGCGGCGGGCCGACCGTATCCATCGCGATGCCGACGCTTGGCCGATTGCAGGAGATCACCGGGGCCGCCTCGGTCTGGCCGTAACCCTGCAGCAGGGTTAGCCCCAGCGAGTGGAAGAAGGTGCCGACATCGGGATTGAGCGGCGCCCCGCCCGACACCATCGCCTTCAGCCGGCCACCGAACTTCGTCTGGATCTTCGGACGCAGCGTGCGCGACAGGATCAGGTCCATCGGCAGATCCCAGAAGGGCTTGGCGCCGGCGATCTCCTTGGCTCCGATCGAAAGCGCGCGCCGCATCAGATAGCGCGGCAGCCGCCCCTGCTTCTCGATCTGCTTGAGGATGCGGGTACGCAGCACCTCGAACAGCCGCGGCACCACCACCATGATCGTCGGGCGGACTTCCTCGATGTTGGAAGCCAGCTTCTCCAGCCCTTCCGAATAATAGATCTGGCCACCCAGCGCGATCGGGAAATGCTGGCCGCCGCTATGCTCGTAGGCGTGGCTGGCGGGAAGGAACGACAGGAACACTTCGTCGCCCCAGCCGAAATCGGCAGAGATCACGTCCACGCAGCCCGCACAATTGTGCAGGATCGCACCGTGATGCTGGCGCACGCCGCGCGGCGCGCCGCCGGTGCCCGACGTGTAGATCAGGCACGCCAGATCATCGCGGCGGAAATCGGCGGCACGTTCGACGGCGGCGATGTCGGCGGCCTGCGCGTCGATCAGCGATCGCCAGTCGTGGAAGGCGGCGGCCCCGGTCTGGCCGGCGCGCATCGGCTCGATCCCGATGATGGTGTCGCACGAGGAGGAGCGCAGCACCGCCGGCAGTAGCGCCTTGGCGAGCTTCTGGGTGGAGACGATCACCGCGCGCGCGCCGCTATTCTCCAGGATATGCGCATGATCGCGCTCGGTGTTGGTGATGTAGGTCGGCACCGTCACGCAGCCCGCCGCCATGATCGCCAGATCCGCGATGCACCATTCGGGGCGATTTTCGGAAACGAGCATTACCCGTTCGCCGCGCGCCAGCCCCAGCGCCTTGAGCGCCGCCGCCAATCGCGCCACCTGATCGCCGGCCTCCGCCCAGCTGGTCGGCCGCCACTGCCCGTCGCGCTTGGCCCACAGGAACGGGGCATCGCCCCGCTCGCGCACGCGGGTGAAGAACATGGTGACCAGGTTGGGGAAATATTCCAGCTGCCGCATTGCCTCTCCCAGGCCCATTGGGGGCTTCCTATTCGTTCAGCGCCACGCCTTCGCCGCGCGGATCAGCAGCGCCGCGCCAGCCGCCGTCCACGCGCTCGACCGCATTCAGCTTCGATCCCAGATCGGCCGGCGTCACCGTCTGCCCGAGCTTCGTCATCGCGGGCGCGAGCGCGGCCAGCGGCGTATCCTTTTCCACCAGCAGCGCCCCACCGCCGAAATAGAGGTTCGGCAGCGCGATCGCCTGCGCGGCCGGCAGCTTCCAGTCGATGAAGCCCACCAGCGTCTTCATCACATGCATGATGATCCGCTTGCCGCCGGCCGATCCCACCGCCAGCACGACCTTGCCCTCGCTGTCGTAGACGATTGTCGGCGACATCGATGACAGCGGCCGCTTGCCCGGCTGCACCCGGTTGGCGACCGACGCGCCATCCCGCTGGGGCGTGAAGGTGAAGTCGGTCAGTTCGTTGTTCAGGAAGAATCCGTTGGCCATCAGCTGGCTGCCGAACGGACCCTCGATCGTCGAGGTCATCGAAGCGACGTCGCCCTCGCCATCGACCGCCACGAAATGCGTGGTCCCTGCCACTTCGGACGAGACGCCCGCGGTCCGCCGCGGCGCACCGGGGGGCGTGCCGGCTTCGTAGCGGGCCAGCGCGCGCGTCGGAGAAATCAGGCGTGATCGTGCGCGCAGATAGTTGGGATCGATCAGCCCGGCGACCGGGACCTCGACGAAATCCCGATCGCCGAGCCATTTCTCGCGATCGGCATAGGCAAGCTGCATCGCTTCCCCGATCAGGTGCCAGGCGACGGCGGAACCGCTGCCCATCGTCGGAATGTCGAACCGTTCGATCATGCCCAGCATCTGCAGGATCGTCGTGGCGCCCGAGGATGGCGGCCCCATCCCGCAGATCCGGTAGCCGCGATAGGCGCCGCACACCGCGGCGCGCGGCTTGGCGCGATACTCGGCGAGATCGACCATCGTCAGCGCGGTGGGATTGCGCTTCGAGGTCGCCACCGCCCGCACGATCGCCTCGCCGGCATCGCCCGCGTAGAACGCATCCGGCCCGCCCTTCGCGACCGTCTCGAGCAGCCGGGCCAATTTCGGCAGGCGGATGGTGCTGCCGGCCGTGCGCGGCTTTCCGTCCGCCCACCAGATCGCGCGCGCTTCCGGGAAGTCATTCCAGTTCTTCGCCGCCGATGCCAGCGCCCGGCCGGTCGATCCGCTGATCGTGAACCCATCTTCCGCCAGCGTGATCGCAGGCTGGAACAGCGTCGCCCAGGGCAGCTTGCCCCATTTCGCATGCGCCATCGCCATCAGCCGGATATTGCCCGGCACGCCGACCGAAAAGCCGCCGGGCACAGCCCGCGAATAGGGCAGCGGCTTGCCGTCCGCGTCCAGGAAGCGGGTTGGCCCGGCCGAGGCCGGCGCCGTCTCGCGCCCGTCGATCGTCTCGATCCGGCCGGTCGCGGCATCGTGATGAACCAGGAAGCCGCCCCCGCCGATCCCCGACGATTGCGGCTCGACCACGGTCAGCGCCAGCATCATCGCCATCGCGGCATCGGTCGCGCTGCCGCCCTGGCGCAGCATGGCCTGGCCGGCGGCCGCCGCGCGCGGATCGGCGGCGGAAACCACGCCGCCCGCGGCATGGGCGACACCCGGCACGATGATGAGAAAGGCGAACAGCAGACGCGACATCATCGGCCGGACACTAGTCCCGCATTCCGCAGCGGCAAGCGCGATGTTCCGCCGCGCTTCAGCCGACTGCTTCGGCGACGCTACCAAAGCCTTCGCGGCGCAGCCGCTGCGCCAGCCCGCGCGCGATCCGCCGTGCGAGCCCGGGCCCTTCATAGACGAGCGCCGAATAGAGCTGCACCAGCGATGCCCCGGCACGGATGCGATCATAGGCATCGTCGGCCGATCCGATGCCGCCCGCCGCCACCAGCGGCAGCCCCGCGCCGGTTGCCGCGCGGAAATCTCGCAGCCGCTGCAAGGCAAGATCCTTGAGCGGCCCGCCGGACAGGCCACCCGCCTCCGTGGCGGCGGGCGAGATCAGCGGCGGGCGCGATACGGTGGTGTTCGACACGATCAGCGCAGCCACCCCGCCTTCGATTGCCGCGCGGGCAATGGCGTCGATCGCGGCGTGATCAAGATCGGGCGCAACCTTCAGGAACAGCGGCGTCGATCCACGGACCGCCGCACAGGCCGCGAGAAGTTCGGCCAGCGCCGCGCCGTGCTGCAAGTCGCGCAGGCCGGGCGTGTTGGGCGAGCTGATGTTGATCGTCACATAGTCCGCGAGCGGTGCGGCGGCTGCCACGCCCTTCGCATAATCGGCGATCCGGTCGGCACTGTCCTTGTTGGCACCGACATTGATGCCGATCACGCCCGCGCCAACAGATCCGCGCGTGGCGCGCACGCGATCGAGCGCAGCGGCCAGCCCGCCATTGTTGAACCCCATCCGGTTGATGACCGCGCGGTCCGCAGGCAGCCGGAACAGGCGCGGACGCGGGTTGCCGGCCTGCGGCAACGGCGTCAGCGTGCCGATCTCGACCGCGCCGAAGCCCAGCCCGAGGAAGCCGCCGATCGCGCGGCCGTCCTTGTCAGCCCCCGCCGCCAGCCCGATCGGGTTGGCAAAGTCGATCCCGGCGACCCGCGTTGCCAGGATGGCGTCGTCGGCGGGTGCCGCGCCGCGCTTCAGCGCCAGCAGCGAGATCGTCAATCCGTGGGCGCGTTCGGCATCGAGTGCGAACAGCAGTGGACGGACGGCGGAAAAGAGGTGCATTAGGCGGCTATGGCACCGGCGGCGTGGGGACGCCAGACCTGCCTGATCCGGGGTTGCGTCCAGACGCCCCGACCGACTGGAGCTTCCATGACCCGTATCCTGCTGCTCGCCACTACCGCCCTGTTCGTCAGCGGCTGCGCCGCCACCGATGCCCCGGCCGACACCGTCGGCGCGACCCCGCCCCCGGCCGAAGCGAGCGCTCCGGCAGCGGCCCCGTCCGACCAAAAGGCTGCGCTCGCCAAGTTCTTTGCCGATTATGATGCCGCCCAGCTTGCCCGGTCTCCGCTCGGCAAGGCCTATCGCGGCGTGCGCGACGGCGATTACGGCAAGTGGGACGATTTCACCGAGGCTGCGGCCGAGGAGGAATATCGCGCCGATCTCGCCGCGCTGGACGCGATGAAGAGCCGCTTCGCCTTCGCCTCGCTCGATGCCGACGATCAGCTGTCCTACACGCTGTTCGAAAAGAAGGTCGAGCGCAGCCGGAAAGCCTATGAGTTCCGGGACTACGACTACACGTTCGACCAGATGAACGGCGCCCAGAGCCAGCTGCCCGCGTTCCTGATCAACATCCACCGCATCGACAGCAAGGCCGATGCCGACGCCTATGTCAGCCGCCTGCAGGCGCTGGGGCCGGCGATGGACGAGATCCTCGTGATCTCGAGGAAGCGCGCCGGCATGGGCGTCATGCCGCCGAAGTGGGTCTATCCCTATGTGATCCAGGATGCGCGCAACATCGTCACCGGCGCGCCGTTCGGCGGCCAGGGGACGTCGCCGCTGCTGGAGGACCTGCGCACCAAGGTCGCCAAGCTGACCATCCCGCAGGCGGAAAAGGACTCGATCCTGGCGGCAGGCACCCAGGCGCTTACCACCTCGGTCAAGCCCGCCTACGACCGGCTGGTTGCCGAGATGCAGCGCCAGGAGAAGCTGGCGGGCACCGACGACGGCATCTGGCGGTTCCCCAATGGCGCGGCCTATTATGCCGAGCGGCTGGGCAACTACACCACCACCACCATGACTGCCGACCAGATCCACCAGGTCGGACTCGACAATGTCGCGCGCATCCACGGCGAGATGCAGGGCATCATGAAAACGGTGAACTTCAAGGGGTCGCTGCAGGACTTCTTCAAGTTCATGCGGACCGACAAGCGCTTCTACGCACCCGAGACGGCCGAGGGCCGCGCACTTTATCTGGCGGAAACCGAGAAGGCGAAGGCGGCGGTGACGGCCAAGCTGCCCGAATGGTTCGGAGTGCTGCCGCAGGCACCGATGCAGGTGAAGGCTGTCGAGCCGTTCCGTGAGAAATCAGCGGGCAAGGCCTTCTACCAGAGCCCGGCGCCGGACGGATCGCGCCCCGGAGTCTATTACGCCAATCTCTACAAGATGTCGGACATGCCGTTGTTCGAGGTCGAGGCGCTGTTCTACCATGAAGGTATTCCCGGCCATCATCTGCAGCGCGCGATCCAGACCGAATTGGGCGATGTGCCGCCGTTCCGCCGGTTCGGCGGGGTCACCGCCTATTCGGAAGGCTGGGGCCTCTATTCGGAGAAGCTCGCCAAGGACATGGGGCTCTACACCGATCCCTATCGCGATTTCGGCCGGCTGCAGCTGGAATTGCACCGTGCGATCCGGCTGGTTGTCGATTCGGGTCTGCACCACAAGCGCTGGACCCGCGAGCAGGCGATCAAATATGTCGAGGACAATTCGGCCGATGCTCCGGGCGGCATCGTCAAGGCGATCGAGCGCTACATCATCTATCCCGGGCAGGCGACGGCCTATCTGGTGGGGCGCCTGAAGATCAGCGAGCTTCGCGACCGTGCCCAGCAGAAACTGGGCTCTGCCTACGATGTGCGCGGCTTCCACGATGTCGTGCTCAAGAGCGGCCCGGTTCCGCTGGATGTGCTCGAACAGAGGGTCGACGCCTGGATTGCGCGGGGCGGCAAGACGGGCTGATCTGATCTCTCTGGACTCGGTTGAACGCAAGTTTGTTACGCTTCAACCACGTTTCTGCTGTCGATTCTGTGCAATTCGCGAATCGGCCGCGGGCATAGAGGGAAACCGCGACCCGAAGGGCTTCCGGTTTCACCGGGGGACCTTTTACTAGACGGCCCGGCCGATTTCGGTCGGTCGGGCCGCTTTTTTTGTTTATCATTTCGCGCTATCATGTCGCCACCGGACATTATGGGGGTGACGGGTCGTGGAGGATGGCGCCAGCGCGATACCGCAAGTCGGTCTGCGCTACTGTGCGCCGGCCCCGGAACTGCGGCGCTACATTTCATCCTATTATCTCTTCTATGCGGATCTTCCGCAGGTTGTGGACATGGTCCGCGCCGATCTTGCGCAGATGCGCTTCATGATCGCGGGCCACGGCGCCTACATGTTTGCGGACGGGGTGGCCCGGATCACGCCTGAAGCCGCGTTGCTCGGCCCCACCTTGTCCGCCACCCGATTCGATATCGCCGGGCCGGTGCTGGTGTTTGGCATCAGCCTGCTGCCTGCGGGATGGACCGCGCTGGTCCGCGAGGATGCGAGCCGCCACACCAGCGATGTGGTGGATGCCACCCAGATCTTCGGATCGGCGATCCGCGAGGCCGTCGACGCGATGCGCGATTCACTGAATCCGCAAATCATGGTGCAGATCGCGGATGCGCTGCTGCGCCCGATCGCGGCGCAGGCCGATGATCCGCCGCTGTGGTTCACCAAGCTGGCCGATCGCTGGCTGCTCGGGTCCGCAAGCCCAAAGGTCGATGATTTCGTGGCCGAGCTTGGTCTGTCGGCACGCCAGGTCGAACGGCTGACCAAGCGCAGCTACGGCGGGCCGCCCAAGCTGATCGCGCGGAAATATCGGGCCCTTCGCGCTGCTTCGCTATTGGGGCGGGAGGACATCCATTGGCAGGATGCGGCCGGCGAAGGCTATTATGACCAGTCGCACTTCATTCGCGACTTCAAGCAGTTCACTGGCCTGACCCCGCGCCAGTTCCAGGCCAACCCCACGCCGGTCACCCGGCTGATGCTTCAGCGGCGCGATCTGGCCGCACACATGCCCAAGCTGCAGATGTTTAGCTGATCGCCAGCGGCGGCGTCTGTTGATGCTGCACGACGCGCCATTCCTCATGCGCGATCCGGCGATAGGTGGATGTACAGTGCGCTTCATAGCCATCGGCCTCGTCGCGCGTGGCGTTCGCCTTGTAGGCGATCACGATTAGCCCTTCCTGCGGGCGGCTGACCTGTGTGTCGCTGAACGTTACGGTCGACCAGCGCGGGGTATCGGAAACCGCGGCGATCGCCTGTTCGGCGTTGAAGGCATAGGGCGGCGCCGGCAGCACCATCACGCACGCCTCGTCGATCGATTCGCGGTAATGGTCGGCGTCGCCGGTCCACAGGCTTTCCTCGAACGCCCAGATCCGTGCATCGTCCATCATCAAGCTCCTCGATCGCCGTCAGTCGGGCAGGAAGCGCGCAGCCGTTCGCGACGTTCCAATCGTTACGCCTCGCGTCTTGACCCCGCCTGCCGCCCGCCCCATCTGCAATCGGAACGATTCGATCCGATTGGAACGCGATGCGCTTGTCCAGCCTTGCCGACTACGCAGTGGTGATCCTCACCGCGGCGGCCCGCCATCCGGCGGGTGAGCGGCTGTCGGCAAATACGCTGGCGGATGAGACAGGTGTGCCGTTGCCGACCACGCAGAAGCTGATGGGGCGGCTGGCCTCTGCCGGGTTGCTCGCTTCCGCCCGCGGCACCGGCGGTGGCTTCGTGCTGGCGCGGCCCGCCGCTGCGATCAGCCTGGCTCAGATCGTCGAAGCCGTCGAAGGCCCGATCGCGATGACGGCCTGTGTCGATCATGGCCGCCATGATTGCGGGCTCGAACATGCCTGTGCCGTCCGCCCGCACTGGGGCGCGGTCAACGATGCGGTGCGCGGCGCGCTCGGCGGGGTCAGCCTCGCCAGCCTGTCGGCTCCGTCTTTCACTGGAAATCCCGCATGACCGACGACACCACCCAAGTCCGCAACCGCGAGGCGCAGGACGCCGCGGACAAGCTCGCCACCTACGAGTGGGGCTTCACCAGCGATATCGAGCAGGATTTCGCGCCGAAGGGGCTGAGCGAGGACACCGTCCGTTTCATTTCCGCCAAGAAGGGCGAGCCGGACTGGATGCTCGACTATCGGCTGAAGGCGTTCCGCCTGTGGCTCACGATGGAGGCACCCGACTGGGCGAAACTCAACATCCCGCCGATCGATTATCAGGACGCCTATTACTACGCCGCGCCCAAGGCGAAGGAGACGATCGGCAGCCTGGACGAGGTCGATCCCGAAATCCTGCGCGTCTATGAAAAGCTCGGCATTCCGATCGAGGAGCAGAAGGTGCTCGCCGGCGTGGAAGGCGCGCGCAAGGTCGCGGTGGATGCGGTGTTCGACAGCGTGTCGGTGGCCACCACCTTCCGTGCCGAGCTCGAAAAGGCGGGCGTGATCTTCCGGTCGATCTCGGAAGCGCTGAAGGAATATCCTGATCTGGTTCGCAAGTGGCTGGGCAAGGTCGTGCCGATCCACGACAATTATTTCGCCACGTTGAACGCCGCGGTCTTTTCGGACGGCACCTTCGTCTACATTCCCGAAGGCGTGCGCTGCCCGATGGAGCTGAGCACCTATTTCCGGATCAACGCCGCCAATACCGGCCAGTTCGAACGCACGCTGATCGTGGCCGACAAGCGCAGCTACGTCTCCTATCTCGAAGGCTGCACCGCGCCGATGCGCGACGAGAACCAGCTCCATGCCGCGGTGGTGGAGCTGGTCGCGCTGGACGATGCGGAGATCAAATATTCGACCGTGCAGAACTGGTATCCCGGCGATGCGGAGGGCAAGGGCGGCATCTACAATTTCGTCACCAAGCGCGCGCTGTGCCAGGGTGCCCGATCGAAGGTATCGTGGACGCAGGTGGAAACCGGCAGCGCCGTCACCTGGAAATACCCCAGCTGCGTGCTGAACGGCGAGGATTCGGTCGGTGAATTCTATTCGGTGGCGGTCACCAACAATCGCCAGCAGGCCGATACCGGCACCAAGATGATCCACAATGGCCGCGGCTCGCGCTCGACGATCGTCTCCAAGGGGATCAGCGCCGGCGGCAGCGACAACACCTATCGCGGCCTGGTCCGCGTGGCGCCGGGCGCGGAAGGCGTACGCAACTTCACCCAATGCGATTCGCTGCTGCTGGGCGACAAATGCGGTGCGCACACCGTGCCCTATATCGAGGTGCGCAACCCTTCGGCGCAGATCGAGCATGAGGCGACGACCTCGAAGATCAGCGACGACCAGCTGTTCTACGCGATGCAGCGCGGGCTGGATCAGGAAAGCGCGGTGGCGCTGATCGTCAACGGCTTCGCCAAGGAAGTGCTGCAGCAGCTACCGATGGAATTCGCGGTCGAGGCTCAGAAGCTGCTGGGGATTTCGCTGGAGGGGTCGGTCGGTTAGCCGTCGCCCCTGCTAAGGCAGGGGCCCATGGCTGGTCGATGTGCCACGCGAGAGAGACATGGGCTCCTGCCTGCGCAGGAGCGACGAATGGGATTTGGAATGCTCACGATCGATAACCTCCACGCCGAAGTCGACGGCAAGCCTATCCTGAAGGGCCTTACGCTCAGCATCAACGCAGGCGAGGTCCATGCCATCATGGGGCCGAACGGCGCCGGCAAGTCGACGCTCGCTTATGTGCTGGGCGGGCGGCCCGGCTATGAGGTGACCGGCGGCAGCGCCACCTTCGACGGGCAGGACCTGCTTTCGCTCGATGCACACGAGCGGGCAGCCGCTGGCCTGTTCCTGGGCTTCCAATATCCGGTCGAGATCCCCGGCGTCTCCAACGTCCAGTTCCTGCGGTCCGCACTCAATGCGCAGCGCAAGGGCCGCGGCGAGGCGGAGCTTTCGGGCGCCGAATTCCTGAAGCTCGCCCGTGCGCAGGCCGATGTGCTGGGGATGGATGCCGAGATGTTGAAGCGTCCCGTCAATGTCGGCTTTTCGGGTGGCGAGAAGAAGCGAAACGAGATGGTGCAGATGGGGATCATCGATCCGAAGCTCGCCATTCTCGACGAGACCGACAGCGGGCTCGACATCGATGCGCTGAAGGCGGTCGGCCACGGCATCAACGCGATCATGCGCAAGCCCGACAAGGCGGTGCTGCTGATCACCCATTACCAGCGTCTGCTGGATTATGTCCGCCCCGATTTCGTGCATGTGCTGGCCGGCGGGCGGATCGTGCGATCGGGCGGCGCGGATCTTGCGCACGAGCTGGAGCGCGAAGGCTATGTCGGGGTGGTCGCTTGACGCTGGCGCTCCCCTCCTCACGCGACGAAGCCTGGCGCTGGGCCGATCTGTCGGCGTTGCCCGCGCTTGCGGAAGCGACGCCGCGCGGCGGCGTGATCGATACGCATGATCTGTGGATCGGCTGCGGCGGGCCGCGGCTGTTCTTTCTCGATGGCATGCTCGATCCAGCGTTATCGGATCAGGGCGGCCTGGCGATCGGCACGGTCGAAGGCGAGAGCGATCATCCGCTGGGGCGGCTTGCCACCGGTGCCGGCTGGACGCTGACGCTCGGCACCGACCAGTCGCTGCCGCACACGATCGAAATCGTCCATGTCGCCACCGGCGGCGCCAATCATGTTCCTGCGCGAATCAGTTTGGCGGCGGGTGCGCAGGCCAGCATCGTCGAGACGCATGTCGGCGATGGCTGGTCCAACCGGCGCACGCGAATCGATCTCGCCCGCGGCGCGCGGCTGATGCGCAGCGTGCGGCTGCGGCAAGCCTCTGGCTTCACATCGTTGCGGGACGAAGCGGTGGTGGCCGATGGCGCCAGCCTGGTCACCATTCAGCTGGCCTTGGGCGGGGCGGGGACGCGGCTGGATGCCGCGATCGATCTCGCAGGCGAAGGCGCGTTCGCCGAACATGGCGGTGCGCTGCTGGCGCGCGGCGGCCAGCGCCACGATGTCGCCGCGGTGGTGCGCCATGCCGCGCCGGGTGGCAGCTCGCGTCAGCTTTGGCGCGCGGTGGCCGACGATCATGCGACCGCCAGCCTGGCCGCGCGCGTCGAAGTGGCGCGCGATGCGCAGAAGTCGGACGGCGAACAGTCGCTGCGCGGCCTGCTGCTGCAGCGCAACGCCACCATCAACCTGAAGCCCGAACTGGAGATCTTCGCCGACGATGTTAAGTGCGCCCATGGTGCCACAGTCGGCGAACTCGATCGCGCCGCGCTGTTCTACCTGGCCTCGCGCGGCATTCCACCGGTACCGGCGCGCGCGCTGCTGACGCGCGCGTTCGTGGCGGATGCGCTCGACCGGATCGGTGAGGATCAGGTGCGCGAGGCGTTCGCCCGGGATGCCGACAGCTGGTTGGAGCGCGCGGCATGACCGTAGCGCTCGACACCCGTCCGCTGGACCGGCTTGCCGATTTCCCGGCGATTCCCGCCGGCTGGGCCTATCTCGATACCGCGGCGACCGCGCAGAAGCCGCAACCGGTGATCGACGCGATCGCGCGCGGTTATGGCGAAACCTATGCCACCGTTCATCGCGGCGTCTATGCGCGCTCGGCGGACATGACGATCGCCTATGAGGACGCACGCGCCCGCGTCGCGCGGTTCCTCGGCGCGCGCGATGCCAACGAGATCGTCTGGACGCGCGGGGCGACCGAGGCGATCAACTTGGTGGCGCAGAGCTGGGCCGCGACCCATCTGAAGGCCGGCGACCGCATCCTGCTCTCACAGCTCGAGCATCACTCCAACATCGTGCCTTGGCAGCTGCTGCGCGACCGGACGGGGATCGAGATCGACGTCGCGCCGCTGACCAAGGACGGCCGGATCGATCTCGACGCGGTGGCGCAGATGCTGACCCCGGCGCACAAGCTGGTCGCGCTGGCCCATGTCTCCAACGTGCTGGGCTCGGTGCTCGATGCCCGCCGCGCCGCTGATCTTGCGCACGACGTGGGCGCAAAGCTGTTGCTGGACGGCTGCCAGGCAGTGCCGCGGCTGGCGGTCGACGTTGCTGCACTTGATTGCGATTTCTACGTCTTCTCGGCGCACAAGCTCTACGGGCCGACCGGGATCGGCGCACTGTGGGCGCGGGCCGAATTGCTCGAATCGATGCCGCCCTGGCAGGGCGGCGGCGCGATGATCGACCGGGTTTCGTTCGAACGCACCACCTATGCCGCCCCACCCGCCCGGTTCGAGGCCGGCACGCCGCATATCGTCGGCGCGTTGGGGCTGCATGCCGCGATCGACTATGTCGATAGCATCGGTCTGGATGCCATTCACGCGCATGAAACCGCGCTGGTGCGGATGACGCGCGAGGCGCTGTCGGGCCTGAACTCGGTCACGCTGTTCGGGCCGGAGGATTCGGCTGGCATCGTAAGCTTCGCGGTGCAGGGGGTGCATCCCCACGATGTCGGCACCATATTGGATGAGGAGCGGGTGGCGATCCGCGCCGGCCATCACTGCGCGCAGCCGCTGATGGACCTGCTGGGTGTGCCGGCCACCGCGCGGGCCAGCTTCGGCGTCTATAACGGTGCCGACGATGTTGCGGCACTGGTGCGCGGGATCGAGCGAGTAACGAGGATTTTCGGATGAGCGACGGCAGGATCGCAGTCGAGGAAGTGACCGGGGTGGAAGCCCCGCCGAAGGCACGCGTCGAGGCGGAACCGCGCCAGCGCGACTATCTGACCGGCTTCCTGGATCAGCCCGCGGCGGACCAGCCGGCCGGGGAGCCGGGCGGCGCGCTCTATGATGGCGTGATCGAGGCGCTGAAGGAGATCTACGATCCCGAGATCCCGGTGAATATCTATGATCTGGGCCTGATCTACGGCGTGGAGATCAATGATGCGCATGCCATCGTCACCATGACGCTGACGACGCCGCATTGCCCCGTCGCGGAATCGATGCCGGGCGAGGTGGAACTGCGCGTCGGCGCGGTGCCGGGCGTGGGATCGGCCGAGGTGAACTTGATCTGGGATCCGCCATGGGATCCGCAGAAGATGTCGGACGAGGCCAAGCTCGAACTGGGGATGCTGTGATGGCCACCACCGCCCGCCCGCGCCCCGCCGCGCTGATCCTGACGCCTTCGGCCGAGGCCCGCATCGCCGATCTGATGGGCCGCGCCCCGGCCGATGCGGTCGGCGTGAAGCTGTCGACCCCGCGCCGCGGCTGTTCCGGCCTCGCCTATTCGGTCGATTATGTCTCGACCGCGGATCCGTTCGACGAGGCGATCGCGACGCCGGGCGGCACGCTCTATGTCGACGGCGGATCGATCCTTTACCTGATCGGATCGACGATGGATTGGGTGGAAGACGATTTCACCGCCGGCTTTGTGTTCCAGAACCCCAACGCCAAGGGCGCCTGCGGCTGCGGCGAGAGCTTCACGGTCTGATCTAACAAGGCGCGTCACCCCTGCGTAGGCAGGGGCGACGATGGCCTACCGCCCGTCCCGGCGCCCCAGCAGACGAAGCCTGAGCGCGTTGAGCTTGATGAAGCCCGCCGCATCGCGCTGGTCATAGGCGCCGGCATCGTCCTCGAAGGTCACCACCTTCTCCGAATAGAGCGAATAAGGCGATTTGCGGCCGGTGATGTGCACCCCGCCCTTGTAGAGCTTCAGCCGCACCGTGCCCGACACCTTCTGCTGGCTGTGGTCGATCGCGGCCTGCAGCATCTCGCGCTCCGGGCTGAACCAGAAACCGTTGTAGATCAGCTCCGCATAGCGCGGCGCCAGCTCGTCCTTGAGGTGGGCGGCGCCGCGATCCAGCGTGATCTGCTCGATCGCGCGGTGCGCCAAGTGCAGGATGGTGCCGCCCGGGGTCTCGTACATGCCCCGGCTCTTCATGCCGACGAAGCGGTTCTCGACCAGATCGAGCCGGCCGATGCCATTGTCGCGGCCAAGATCGTTGAGCTTGGCGAGCAGCGCCGCGGGCGCAAGCCCCTCGCCATCGATCGCGACCGGATCACCGCGCTCGAAATCGATCGTGATCGTCGTCGCCACGTCCGGCGCTTCCTCGGGCGATACGGTGCGCGAGAAGACATAATCGGGCACTTCGTCCCACGGATCCTCGAGGACCTTGCCCTCGGACGAGGTGTGAAGGAGGTTCGCGTCGGTCGAGAACGGGCTTTCGCCGCGCTTGTCCTTCGGCACCGGGATCTGGTGCTGCTCGGCAAAGGCGATCAGCGCGGTACGGCTGGTGAGATCCCATTCACGCCAGGGCGCGATGACCTTGATGTCGGGCTGCAGCGCATAATAGCCGAGTTCGAAACGGACCTGATCATTGCCCTTGCCGGTCGCGCCATGCGCCACCGCATCCGCACCCACCATCCGCGCGATCTCGATCTGGCGCTTGGCGATCAGCGGCCGCGCGATCGAGGTGCCGAGCAGGTAAAGCCCCTCGTACAGCGCATTGGCACGCATCATCGGGAACACATAATCGCGCACGAATTCCTCGCGCAGATCGTCGATGAAGATATGCTCGTCGGGCACGCCCATCAGCCGCGCCTTGGCGCGCGCCGGCTCCAGCTCTTCCCCCTGGCCAAGGTCGGCCGTGAAGGTCACGACTTCGCAGCGATAATTCTGCTGCAGCCACTTCAGGATCACGCTGGTGTCGAGCCCGCCCGAAAAGGCCAGCACCACTCGCTTTACGGCGTCGCTCATCATCGTCTCCCGAAAGGCGAGCCGCCCCTGCCACAGGGCGGACGGCGGGTTCAAGCGCGTTGCCATGTTGCAGGGATGAAATGCATGCGTCAGGATCGAACAACGGCAGCAATATCGCGCGCTTAGCCGAATCTCCGCGCGGTCCAGACCTGCCGCGCGTGAAGGAGCCGATCATGAACCGATTCTCTGCGCAATTGCCCCTGCTGGCGCTGGCCGCCGTCGCCACGCTAGGCGCCACCGTCGTTCCCGCCATCGCCGCTCCGGCCGATCCGCGCCCAGCAATGACTCGCACCGATCTCGAAGCTCGCCTCAAGACCCGGTTCGCCAAGCTCGACGCCGATCGCAACGGCAGCATCAGCCAGGCCGAAATCGACGCCCATCGCACCGGGAAGAAGGCCGAGCGGCAGGCGAAGCGCGGCGAGCGCCGCACCGCGCTGTTCGCCACGCTCGACGCCGACCGGAACGGCACGCTGAGCCGCGAAGAATTCACCGCCCCCCGCCCCGACGCCTCGAAGCGCGATGGCAAACGTCACTGGCGGGGTGCCGGCCGGATGGGCGGGCGAGGCGGGGCGATGCTGATGCAGGCCGATGCCAACAAGGACGGCCAGCTGACTTATGCCGAGCTGTCGGCCCGCGCGATCGCCCGCTTCGATGCGGCCGACGCCAACCGCGACGGCACCGTCACGGCCGAAGAGCGCAAGGCGGCGCGGGCGGCAATACGCGCGCGTCCCGCAGGCTGATCGGTCAGTCCGCGTTCCAGGCAGCGGCGATCGCGTCCCGGCAGCGGGCCGCGATCGCCTTGCGGTCCTCGCCCGGGGCAAAGGCATCGAGCAGCACCACCTCCGCCACCGCTCCGGTCCGCGCGATATGAGCGACGTTCTGCCCCAGCGGATGATCGCTCCAGGCGAACGCGCGCATCGCTGCTGCATCTAGCGGAGCGCCGTCGGCTGCGCGGTAGCGGATCAGCACCGGCTGGATCATCCGGGCCGCGCGGGCTGCGGCGAACAGGCTGGATCGGAACGGCAGCAGCGTCACGCCATCCCCGGTCGTGCCTTCCGCGAACAGCACCAGGCTGTGGCCTTCGGCCAGCCGATCCGCCATCGCGTCGGCCTGCCCGCCGGTCTCGCGCTTGCGATCGCGATCGATGAACAACGTGCCGCGCCGCCGCGCCAACCGCCCCAGCAATGGCCAGCCGCCGACATCGTCCTTCGATACGAAATCGGCATCCAGCAGCGCGCCCAGCAACGGGATATCGGCCCAGCTGACATGGTTCGCCACATAAAGCGTGCCCGGCCCGGCCGGATCCGCACCCCGGAACCTTGGATGAATGCCGAAGCCGGCCAGCACGCGCCGGAAGAAGCTGCGCTCCCGTCCGCGCGCGTAGGGGCTGCGCGGTGCCGCACCCAACCACAGCGGCACCCGCGTCAGACCGGCGAGGACGCCGATGCCGGCGCGCAGCCGCCCCAGCCGTCTCAACCCAGCGCTTTCAGGCTGGCCTCTGCCGTCGTCAGATAGTCGCGCGTGATCGGCAGTGCATCGCGGCGGCGGATATACTGCAGCTGGTAGTTGCACATCCCGCCGAACCGGAACGCCGCGATCGCCCCGGCCAGATAGAAGATCCACATCCGGTAGAAGCGCTCGTCATACAGCTCGACGATCCGACGCTCCGCCGCCACCGCCCGCGCATACCATTGCTCCAGCGTCAGCGCATAATGGACGCGCAGCGTTTCCATGTCCGACAGGATCAGCTTCGATCGCTCGCTGGCGGAAACGATCTCGGACAGTGCGGGATTATAGCCGCCGGGGAAGATGTACTTCGTGGTCCAGGTATCGGTCGTGCCCGGCGGCCCGTAGCGGCCGATCGTGTGCAGCAGCATCACCCCGTCTTCCGCCAGCAGGCTGCGGCACTTGGCGAAGAAGCGGCGATAATTGGGCGGGCCGACATGTTCGAACATGCCGACCGAGACGATCCGGTCGAACTGGCCCTCCACGCGGCGATAGTCGATCAGCTCGAACTTCACCCGATCGGCGACGCCGGCAGCTTCGGCGCGCGCGCGTGCCGTCTTCAGCTGTTCCTCGCTCAGCGTCACGCCCAGCACGTCGACATCGGCAACCCGGTTCAGATAGAGCGCCATCCCGCCCCAGCCGCACCCGATATCCAGCACACGCAGACCCGGCTTCAGGTTCAGCTTGGCGGCGATGTGCGCCTTCTTGTCGGCCTGCGCCTGTTCCAGGCTGTTGCCGGGATCGGTGAAATAGGCGCAGCTATATTGGCGGTCGGCATCCAGGAAGAGATCGTAGAGCCGATCGCCCAGATCATAATGATGGGCGACATTGCGCTTCGAACGCCGTTCCCAGTTCAGCCGGCCGACCAGCGATGCCGCCGCGCCGATCCGCTGCTTGACCTTGTTGCCGCCGAGCTTGGACCCGCCCTTTTCCCATGGCGCATTGCTGCGGATCAGCAGGATCAGCGCGAGGATATCGCCTTCCTCCATCACCATCCGACCGTTCATCCACGCCTCGCCCGCGCCGAGCCGCGGGTGGCGGGCGATGAAGGCGGGCACGGCGGCGTCGGTGAAGCGGATCGCGACCCGGCCGAAGGCAGGATCTTCCGCGCCATAGCGATGCAGCGTCCCATCCGCCTCTGTGACGAGGAGTTCGCCGCGCTTGACGATCCGGCGCAGCATTCGATCGAGCAGCCACATGGCTCCTGCTAGCTCGCCGGACGAAGCAAAAACAAGACCATGCGCGATCAGCCCAGCGCGGCCTGCTTCTCTTCCGCCAGCCGGTCGAGCTCGGCGCGGCTCTTCTTCTCCGATGCAGTCTTCAGCTGTCCGCAGGCGGCATCGATGTCGCGGCCGCGCGGCGTGCGCACCGGGGCCGAGATGCCGGCCTTGAACACGATGTCGCTGAACGCCGCGATCCGCTCGCGCGTCGATGTCTCGTAGGCCGCGCCCGGCCAGGGGTTGAACGGGATCAGGTTCACCTTGGCGGGCAGCTTGTACTTGCGCAGCAGGCGGACGAGCTCGCGCGCATCGGCGTCGCTGTCATTCTTGTCCTTCAGCATCACATATTCGAACGTGATGCGCCGCGCGTTGTTGGCGCCGGGATAATCCGCGCAGGCCTGCAGCAGTTCCTCGATTCCATATTTGCGGTTGAGCGGCACGATCTCGTCGCGCACCTCCTTCGTCACCGCATGCAGCGACACGGCGAGATTGACGCCGATCTCGGTACCGGCCCGCGCCATCATCGGCACCACGCCCGATGTGCTGAGCGTGATCCGGCGCTTGCTCAGCGCCAGCCCGTCGCCATCCATCACCAGGTTCAGCGCATCGCGGACATTATCGAAATTATAGAGCGGCTCGCCCATCCCCATCATCACGATGTTGGTGAGCATCCGGCCTTCGGGCTGGCTCGGCCATTCGCCGAGCGCATCGCGGGCCAGCATCACCTGCCCGACGATCTCGCCTGCGGTCAGGTTACGCACCAGCCGCATCGTGCCGGTGTGGCAGAAGCGGCAATTCAGCGTGCAGCCCACCTGGCTCGATACGCACAGCGTACCGCGATCGGCATCCGGGATGAACACCATCTCGTAATCCTGGTCATCATCAGACCGCAGCAGCCATTTGCGCGTGCCATCGGTCGAGACCTGCGCCTCGACGACCTGCGGGCGGCCGATCACGAACCGTTCGGCCAGCCAAGGATGCATCGCCTCGGCGATGTCGGTCATCACCGTGAAGTCGGTCGCGCCGCGGTTATAGATCCAGTGCCACAGCTGCTTGGCGCGCAGCCGTGCCTGCTTGGGCTCCAGCCCGGCGTCCGCCAGCACCATGCGCAGCTGATCGCGGGTTAGCCCGATCAGGTCGACCCGTCCGTCGGCGCGCGGCACCTGCGGGCGCGGCACCGGCACCGGATCGATATGGCCGGGGATGGGCATGGCGATGGTCTGGGGGGCGTTCATCGCGGCGATGTAGTCGAAGTGCGCCATTTTTTCCACCGTTGCCGCAGTCAACCGCGCCGTGCACATCCCAAGGCGGCGGCATCGATCGCGGTGGCAGCGCCGCGCAATCGATAGGCATCGACGAACGCGCGCCCGTCGCGCGCGCGGGTCTCGACCGACAGGCTGGTGCCGGATCGCATCGCCGCCACGATCGTGGCATCCGTGCGCGGGTCGGGCGCCCATGCATCGCCGCCGCCGCCGATCAGCGCGAATCGCCGATCGCCGATCGCCAGCGTGACCGGTGCGCCCGGCAACTTCGCGCGCCGCAGCCGGATATGGATCTGCCCGCGCACCGCGCGCGCCGGCCAGAAGGAGATGCTGGCAAACGGGCGCCAATCCCCCCCGCCCCGCCGCACGACCGGCTCCGCCACTGCGAAGCAGCGCGTCGGGCGATCGTCGCGAAACGAACCCCAGCCGTCGAACACGCCAAGCGACTCTCGCGCTGCCGAAGCCGGCGACGCCGCCAACAGCAGGCCGGCCATCAGGATTGCGCGGATCATCGGTCGCGAGGATCGAAGGAGCATAGCCCACCTTCCCCGATCTGTGGCCCAAATACAACGGAAGGGCTCGTTTATGTGAGGTTCATGCAACCTCGATCGCTCTCAGGCACTGAGCGCGGGCCCCGGCAACGGGGATTCGTGATGGAGTTTGATCATGCGTAGCTTTGCTTACACCGCCGCCCTGCTGCTCGCCGGCGCGGCCGCATCCCCCGTCCTCGCGCAGGAGGCCGCTCCGTTCACCGGCCCGCGCGTCGAAGGCATCATCGGTTACGACAAGGTCGATGTGAACCCGGGCAAGGACGACAGCGTCATGTACGGCGTCGCGGCCGGATACGACATGCAGTTGGGCGGCCTCGTCGTTGGCCTGGAAGGTGAATATACCGACTCCAACATCAAGGATTGCGTTGGCGCGCGCACCGCCGCCAGCCCGGAAGTCTGTGCCCGTGTCGGCCGTGATCTCTACGCCGGCGGCCGGGTCGGCTCTGCGATCGGTCCCGATACGCTCGTCTACGGCAAGGTCGGTTACACCAATGCCGGCTTCCGTGCGACCGGCGACGACGGCACCGGCCGCGTGGAATTGGCCGACGGCAATCTCGATGGCGTGCGCGTCGGCGCCGGACTTGAGCAGAAGGTCGGCCCGAACAGCTTCGTGAAGGCGGAATATCGCTATTCCAACTATGAAGCCGGTGTGGAACGCCACCAGGCGGTCGCCGGCTTCGGCTTCCGCTTCTGATCGATCGCGCCCCTCTTATCAGGGATGCGGGAAGAGGCCGGGCGGCAACGTCCGGCCTTTTTCTGTGCGGCCCCTCTTCCGGCCCCCGTCACCCGCGCTATAACGCCAGTCCGTTTGGACTTCGGGGATTTGGGGCACAGAATGAAGGCGACGATCGAGCGCGCGATCCTGTTGAGGAGCCTCAGCCACGTCCAGAGCGTGGTCGAGCGGCGCAACACCATCCCGATCCTCTCGAACGTGCTGATCGAGGCGACGGCGGATGGCGCGCTGAAGCTGATGGCGACCGATCTCGACCTGCAAATCGTGGACACCGTCTCCGCCGACGTCGAAACTGCCGGATCGACCACGGTTTCCGCGCACACCTTGTTCGATATTGCGCGCAAGCTGCCGGAAGGATCGCAGGTCCAGCTGACCGCGGCCGAAGGCAAGATGCTGATCGTGGCCGGGCGTGCCCGCTTCAACCTCCAGACGCTGCCGCGGGACGACTTCCCCGTGATCGCCGAGGGCGATCTGCCCACCAAGTTCGAACTGCCCGCCGAGACGCTGAAGCAGATCATCGACAAGACCCGGTTCGCGATCTCGACCGAGGAGACGCGCTACTATCTGAACGGCATCTTCCTGCATGTCGCCGATGATGCGCAGCCGGTGCTGAAGGCGGCGGCCACCGACGGCCACCGCCTCGCGCGCGTCACCGTTGCCCGTCCCGATGGCGCCGCCGGCATGCCAGACGTCATCATCCCCCGCAAATGCGTGGGCGAGCTGCGCAAGCTGCTCGACGAAGTCGACGGCTCGGTCGAAGTGTCGCTGTCCACCACCAAAGTCCGCTTCAACCTCGGCACGGCGATCCTGACGAGCAAGCTGATCGACGGCACCTTCCCCGATTACAGCCGCGTCATCCCGACCGCGAACGACAAGCTGCTGAAGCTCGATCCGCGCAGCTTCATGGAAGGCGTCGACCGGGTGGCGACCATCGCCAGCGAAAAGACCCGCGCCGTGAAGATGGCGCTCGACCGCGACAAGATCACGCTTTCCGTCACCAGTCCGGAAAACGGCACCGCAGCCGAAGAGGTGCCGGGCGACTATGCCGCGATGCCGTTCGAGATCGGCTTCAACGCGCGCTACCTGATGGATATTCTGGGGCAGATCGAAGGCGACAGCGTCGAGGTTCACCTTGCGGATGCCGCCGCCCCCACCCTGATCCGCGAGAACGACAAGGCGCCGGCGCTGTACGTGCTGATGCCGATGCGGGTGTGATCCACGGCTAGCCCGCGAACCCGCCCTCATCGAGATAGGCCTGCTCCTCCGCCGTCGTCTCGCGGCCCAGCGCGGAGTTGCGGTGCGGGAAGCGGCCGAAGCGATCGATCACTTCGGCGTGCAGTTGGGCGTAGCGGATATAGTCGTCGGCGCGCTCGGTCCGGTCGCGCAGGCGCGCGGTGAGCGCAATCGACTGCGCCTGCGCCACCGCATCCTCGGCATGTTCGAACGGCAGATAGAAGAAGAGCGCCAGGTCGCCGGCCACCGCCGCGTCATGCCCCCGCGCGATCGCGACGTCTGCGACATGCAGTGCAAGCGGATCGGTGGCAAAGGCGTGCGCGGTATCGCGGTACAGGTTGCGCGGGAACTGATCGAGCAGCAACACCAGCGCCAGCGCGCCTTCCGCGGTTTCCAGCCAGCCGTCGTGCCGGCGCGCCGCGGCAGCCATGTGCGCCGCCTCGTAATGGCGGCAGCGCGCATCGAAGCCATCGTCTTTGGCGAACCAGGCATCCGGCCCGGCGTCCGCCCAGAAGGCCACAATCTCGGCCGCAAGCGGATCTGCCGCCATCAGTCGCGCAGCAATTCGTTGATGCCGGTCTTGGCGCGGGTCTGCGCATCGACCCGCTTCACGATGACCGCGCAGTAGAGGCTGGGGCCGCCGTTCGGATCGGGCAGCGCGCCCGGCACCACCACCGCATAGGCCGGCACCTCGCCGCGGAACACTTCGCCGGTCGCGCGATCGACGATCTTGGTCGATGCGCCGAGATACACGCCCATCGACAGCACCGCGCCTTCGCGTACGATCACGCCTTCGGCCACCTCGGCGCGCGCGCCGATGAACGCGCCGTCCTCAATCACCACCGGGTTCGCCTGCAGCGGTTCCAGCACCCCACCGATACCCGCGCCGCCCGAGAGATGCACGTTGCGGCCGATCTGCGCGCAGCTGCCGACCGTCGCCCAGGTGTCGATCATCGCGCCTTCGCCGACATTGGCACCGATATTGACGAAGCTCGGCATCAGCACCGCGCCCTTACCGACGAAGGCACCGCGGCGCACGATCGCGCCCGGGACAGCGCGGAAGCCCGCCGCGCGGAACTGCGCCTCATTCCAGCCGGCGAACTTCGACGGCACCTTGTCGAACCCGGGTGATCCCGCCGATCCACCCTCGACCAGCGCATTGTCGTTCAGCCGGAACGACAGCAGCACCGCTTTCTTGAGCCACTGGTGGACAACCCAGCCCCCATCCACCTTCTCGGCGACCCGCGCGCGGCCGCTGTCCAGCGCGGCCAGCGCCTCGTCCACCGCGTCGCGCACCGCGCCGGTGGTGGAAAAGTTCAGCGTGTCGCGCGCGTCCCAGGCGGCATCGATGGTGGCGGCCAGATCGCTCATCTCAATTCCCCATAATCTCTTGGAGCCACTGCCCCACATCCTCGATTTCATAATCGATCGCGGCGGCATCTGCCTGATGCGCGCCATGATCTGATCCATTGTTCACCCACACCGTCGTCATCCCCAGCGCCTTGGCCGGCGGCAGGTTGCGGGCCATGTCCTCGACGAACAGGCTGGTGGACGGATTTATGCCGAACGCGGCCACCATCGCCCGGTAGCTGTCGGCATGGGGCTTGGGCGTGTAGGCGCAGGCGTGGATGTCGTAGATCGCCTCGAAACTGTCGGACAGGCCGATCCGCGCGAGCACCCGCCGGGCATAGGCCTGATCGCCATTGGTGAAGATCAGCTTGCGGCCGGGCAGCGCGGCCACCGCCTCGACCAACCGACGATCCTCGGCCAGCACGTCCATCTCGATATCGTGGACGAAATCGAGAAACTCGTGCGGGTCCACAGTGTGCGTGCGCATCAGGCCGGACAGTGTGGTGCCATGATCGACGAACAGCTGTTTCTGGATCCGACGCGCCTTTTCCAACGGCACATCCATCAGCTGCGATACGAACGCCGTCATCCGCTTGTCGATCAGGCCGAACAGGTCGGTCGATGCCGGATACAGCGTGTTATCGAGATCGAAGATCCAGGCATCGATATGGCGAAGCGCTTCGATCATTGCGGGCCGCGTCTAGCGGGCGCAGGATGGCGGGGCAACCGGCTGGGGGAATGGCTGATGCAGCTACGGGGGATCGCGTTGGGATCGCTGGCCTTTCTGGCCGGCTGCGGAGGGGGAGGTGGCGGCGGCGGCGTCCAGCCGACCCCGGCGCCCCCGGTCGTGCCAACGCCGACCAACCCCACCCCGCCGATCACCCCGCCGCCGACCGGATCGGCCAACGACACCGCCGAGTTCCGCCGATCCGATGGCGCGCTGCTATCCGGCGCGATCTATGGCTGGGATGCCGGCGCCACCGGGCGCGGGGTGACTGCGGCGATCATCGACGGCGGCCTGACCGACGTCACTGGGGAGTTCACCGGGCGGATAAGCCCGGCATCCACCGACACCACCGGCAACAACCGCGCGATCGCGGACAGCGGCGGCCATGGCACGGCCGTGGCCGGGGTGCTGGCTGCGGCCCGCAACGACAGCGGCATCGTCGGCGTCGCCTATGATGCCCAGCTGCTGGTGCTGAAATCGGACACGCCGGGCAGCTGCGTCGGGTTCAACAGCTGTTCGCATAGCGACCAGGCGATCGCCCGCGCGGTCGATGTCGCAGTGGCGCAGCGTGCGCGAGTGATCAACCTGTCGCTCGGCGGCAGTGCGGCCCAGCCGGTGCTGATCAACGCCATCGACCGGGCGACCGCGGCCGGCATCGTCGTGGTCATTTCCGCCGGCAATGACGGTATGGCCAACCCCGATCCGTTCGCGCTGCTCGCCAACAACGCCGCGGCGCGCGGGCTGGTGCTGATCGCGGGCGCGTTCGACCCCAATGGCGAGATCGCCAGTTTCAGCAACCGCGCCGGCAGCGGTGCCAGCCACTATCTGCTCGGCCCCGGCCAACGACTGCGTAGCGTCGACAATGTCGGCGATGCCGTGCTGGTGACCGGCACCTCCTTTGCCACGCCGGTGATCGCAGGCGCGGTCGCGCTGCTGGCACAGGCATTCCCCACGCTGACCGGGGCGGAAATCGTGCAGCTGCTGTTCGATACCGCCAACGATCTCGGGCCTAGCGGCACCGACGCTACTTATGGCCGGGGTCGAATCGATCTGAGCCGTGCGTTCCGCCCGCGAGGCTCGACCGCGCTGGCGGGCAGTGGCATCGTGGTGACGGGCGATGCCGCCAACGGCGTCACCTCGGCCGCGATGGGCGATGCGGGACGCGGCGGCACCGCGCAGGCGGTGGTGCTCGATACGCTCGGCCGTGCCTATGGTGTCGACCTTGCCGCAACGATCGCGCGCTCCGGGCCGGAACCACGGCTGACCGCGGCATTGAGCGGTGGCCAGCAGCGGGTTTCGGCCGGGTTCGGGCCGGGCGTGATCGCATTGACGATCGACGGGAACGGCGCCCGCGCGCTGACGCTGGACCAGCCGCAGGTGGCGCGCGCACGGGCTAGCGCGGGCATGATGGCGGCGCGGATCGGGCCGCGGACCGCGTTCGCGCTCGGTTTCTCGACCAGCGGCACCGGGCTTGCGGCACAGATCAGCGGCCGGGGATCCACCCCGTTCCTGATCGCGCGTGATCCGGCCGGCGGGCCGGGTTTCCTCGCGACGGGCACGAGCGCGCTGGCGCTGCGCCATGATCTCGGCCCGCTCGGCGTAACAGTGACGGCCGACCGTGGCTTCGCGCTCGCCCCGCGGCTCGATCCTGGCCGGCGCGACCGCAGCCGCCACGGCTATACCGGTATGGGGCTTGCGATCGACCGGCCGTTCGGCCCGCTGCGGCTGGGTGTCGGGTGGAGCCGGCTGAGCGAGCGGCGCACCGTGCTTGGCGCGCTGTTCAGGCCCGGCCTGGCCGGCGGCGGCACCACCGACTTTGCCGACATCTCCGCCGATCTCGCACTCGGCCGCTGGTCGCTGGCGGCGCAGGCCCGGCACGGCTGGACACGGGCGGAGGGTGTCATCGGCGGCGCGAGGCTGGCCAGCAGCGCCTTCGCCGTGGATCTGGCGCGGGCCGGCATATTGACGCCGGGCGATCGCCTATCGCTGCGCGTCGCGCAGCCGCTGCGTGTTTCGTCGGGCGGGCTGGAGCTGATGCTGCCGACCGGGTTCGACTATGCCGGCGGCGTCACCGCGACGACCGCGACCCGCATCGGGCTGGCCCCGCATGGCCGCGAGATCGATGTCGAGGCCGGCTGGGGCGCTCCCCTACTGGGCGGCTGGTTTTCGACAAGCCTCTTCTGGCGCAGCGACCCCGGTCATTTCGAAGCCCTGCCAGACGATCGCGGGGCGGCGATCCGGTTCAGCGCGGGGTTCTGACGATCGATCCGGCAATCGGATACCCAAAAGCAGCACTTACCCACACTCACATCATGCGCGGTGCGGCGAACATCCGCATGACCAGCGGTTCGAAACTTTCGAGCGGATCGGCTTCGAATTCCGGGTCGAATGCCGGATTGTCCCACCGATCGACCAGCTTCTCGCACAGCGTGAACCAGGGCGCTGCGGCATGGGCGTCGCGCAGGTTCGGATCGCGGCCGAAATGCGCATAATAATAGCGGCCCTGAAATTCCTGATGATGCAGCACCGCACAATAGACGTCGTCGCGGACATAGGGGCGCAGCATCTCGGCCGCGATCGCCGGATGGTTGGGGACCGAGATCGCCTTGCCCATGTCGTGGCAGAGCGCGGCGAGCTGCTCCTCGTCGTCCGCACCGTCGCGGCGAGCCAGCGTGGCCGTCTGCAGCGCATGATGGAGCTGATCGCAGGGGAAGCCGAGCTCGAGTGGCTTCAGCGCGCGCAGCAGATCCATCACCCGAAGCCCGGTGCCGGCGCGGAAATCCTCGGCATGGGCGGCACCGATCCGGGCCCAGTCGGCGGCGCTGCTGGCGTCAAGTCGCGTGAAGCTCATACCGGGGCATGCTCTTCGGCGAGAGCCGCATGCGCGGCGGCGCGCAGCGCACGCCGATCGATCTTGCCGGTGCCCAGCCGCGGCATGGGCTCCGTCCGCCACCAGATGCGCTGGGGCAGCTTGAAGCGGGCGAGCCGCGTGGCCAGGAAATCGATCAACTCAGCATCCTCCAGCCGTTCCCCCTCTGCCAGACGCACCACCGCGCCCGGCACTTCCCCCAGCCGATCGTCGGGCAGGCCGAACACGCACGCCTCGGCGATCGCCGGGTGGGCATAGAGCGCAGCCTCGACTTCCTGACAGCTGATATTCTCGCCACCGCGGATGATGATATCCTTCGCGCGGTCGACGATTCGAAGATAACCGTCTTCATCCAGAAAGCCAATATCACCTGTTCTGAAGTAACCTAGATCAGTGAATGCCGCGCGTGCGGCGGCCTCGTCCTGCCAATATCCGCTGAAATTGGCGGCGCTGAGGATCGCGACTTGGCCCTTTTCTCCGATCGGCAGTTCCGCATCGTCATCGTCCAGGATCACCAACTTGACGAATGGCGCCTGCGCCCGGCCGGTCGAATTGGGCTTGGCGACATAGTTGGCGCGGTAATTGGTGCAGCCGACGGCATTGGTTTCGGTCAGCCCATAGCCGATCATCGGGTTGCCGCGCGGAAAAGCCTGCTTCAGCCGCGGCACATGCGCCGGCGGGCGGGCAGCGCCGCCGGCGGCGATATCGGCCAGCGATGCCAGATCGCGCTGCTCGCGATCGGGATGCTGCAGCAGTTCGAGGCTCATCGTCGGCACGCCGACGAAATAGGTCACACGCTCGGCCTCGATCAGGCGGAGCGCCTCACCCGCATCCCATTTGCGCATCAGTACCAGCTTGCGCCCGATCGCGATGCTGTTCAGCAGCACGGGCACTTCGCCAGTGACGTGGAATAGCGGCACCGCCACCAGCGCCGATGGCAGGAACGCCGGCGCGTCACCATCCTCCGTGATCAGTCGGAGCAGCGATGCGGTGAGGGTGAGGAAGGTGTAGGTCGCGGTCAGCACCTGGCGGTGGGTGGACCAGGCCCCCTTGCAACGACCGGTGGAGCCGGAGGTGAACAGGATGGTGGCCGGATCGTCCGCCGCGATTGCCGGCAGCGGCGCGGTGGCGATGCCGTCCAGCAGCGGGTCCAACGCCGCCTGCGCCGGCAGGTTCACATCCAGCGTGACGAGCGTGGCCCCGGGGGGGATCGCGGCCAGCCGGCGACCGCGCTCGACATCGGCCACGATCAGCCGGGGCGTCGTCAGCGCCAGCCCATCAGCCATCTCGTCGGCAGTCCACCAGCCGTTGACGAGCGTTGCGATCGCGCCGGCCTTCAGCGCGCCGATGTAGAGGATGATCCAGCTCGGGCAGTTGCGCATCGCGATCGCCACCCGATCGCCGGGCTTCACGCCGTGCCCGCCAGCCAGCGCACCCGCCACCCTGTCCGCCCAGGCGGCGATCTCGCCGAAGCGCAGCCGCTCGTCCCCCGCGACGATGCCGTCCGCATCGGCATGGGCGGCCAGGAAATGATCGAAGAAGGCCGGCAGCGTCTGCGGCAAGGCGGGCACGGTCACCCGCCCGTCACCATCGCCCGTCACGCCGAGCGGGCCCTGCGGCCCGGTTACGGCGGCGATGATCGCTGAAAAGCGGTCGTCCAGGGGGCTGGCCATGATCATCCTCTCGCGACTTTGCGCTTTGCGCTTTGCCACTTTATGGGGGCCGAAACCTCCGGGGGTAAAGCCTTGATCCTGACCATGCTGGCCGACGCTACGGCAGCCTTGAATTTCGATTCGCTGGGGCTGTCGCCGATCGCGCTCGATCTCGGCTTCCTGCAGATTCGCTGGTATTCGCTGGCCTATATCGCGGGCATCCTGATCGGCTGGTGGTATCTTCTGAAGCTGCTGGATACGCCGGGCGCGCCAATGGCCCGCCGCCATGCCGACGACATGGTCTTCTATGCGACACTCGGCATCCTGCTCGGCGGGCGGATCGCCTATGTGCTGTTCTACAAGCCCGAATTGCTGCGCACCCCGCTGGAGGTGTTCAAGATCTGGGAAGGCGGCATGTCGTTCCACGGCGGCATGATCGGCGTGACGATCGGCATCATCCTGATGGCGCGCAAGAACGGGCTGAACTGGCTGCGCATCCATGATTATGTCGCCTGCTGCGTGCCGTTCGGGCTGTTCTTCGGCCGGCTCGCCAATTTCGTGAACGGCGAATTGTGGGGACGCGAGACGACTTTGCCCTGGGGCGTGATCTTTCCGCGCACTGGCGATGGCATCCCCCGCCATCCCAGCCAGCTGTACGAGGCCGGGCTGGAAGGGCTGCTGCTGTTCACGATCCTGTGGTTCGCCTTCTGGAAGACGAAGGCTCGCTACGAGCCGGGCAAGCTCGTCGGTCTGTTCCTGGTTGGTTACGGGATCAGTCGCTTCCTGGTCGAACTGGTGCGCCAGCCGGACGAGGGGCTAGAGAATCTGAGCTGGGGGCTGACGATGGGCCAGACACTCACCGTGCCGATGCTGATCGGCGGGGCATGGCTGATCGCCACCGCCAAATCGCGCCGCCAGCGGGTGGAGCCGACCGCCGGACCGGACAGCGTCGCCTGACGCCGCTGGCGCGCACGCTGGCGGCGCGGATCGCGGCCGAAGGGCCGATCCCCGTCTCCGAATGGATCGCCGCCTGCAACGGCCATTATTACGGAACCCGCGATCCGCTGGGCGCGCGCGGCGATTTCGTGACTGCGCCCGAGATCAGCCAGATGTTCGGCGAATTGTGCGGGCTGTGGCTGGCCGACCTGTGGGATCGCGCGGGCCGGCCGCCGGCCTATTATGTGGAGCTGGGACCAGGCCGCGGCACGCTGGCAGCCGATGCACTGCGGGCGATGCGCGGCGTGGGACTGGCTCCGGCCGTGCATCTGGTGGAGACGAGCCCAGCGCTGCGCCGCGCGCAGGCCGATCGGCTGCCGGGGGCGACCTGGCATGACGCGATCGACACGCTGCCGACCGATGCGCCGCTGCTGATCATCGCCAACGAATTCTTCGACGCACTGCCGTTCGAGCAGCGCGTGGAGACGGGCGCGGGCTGGACCGAGCGACGGGTGGGGTTTGACGGCACGCGCTTCTTCGCGCTGCCCGACGGCCGCATCGCCGAACGCTGCCCTGCGGGGGAAGCGATCATGGCGGCGCTTTCGGCTCGGATCGCGCGGCAGGGCGGCGCGCTGCTTGCGATCGACTATGGCTATGCCGGCCCTGCGATCGGCGACACGCTGCAAGCGGTAAAGGCGCATGGCTATGCCGATCCGTTCGCCGAACCAGGCGAGGCGGATCTGACCTGTCATGTCGATTTCACCGCGCTGACGGCGGCGGCGGGCAATGGCGTCACGAGCCGCGGCCCGGCCGAACAGGGCGGCTGGCTGGAGCGGCTGGGCGTCGCCGCCCGCGCCGCCGCGCTCGCCCGCGCCGCCCCCGCCCGCGCCGACGAGATCGCCGCCGCCCGCCTGCGCCTGACCGCCCCCGAGGCCATGGGCCGGCTGTTCAAGGTGCTCGCCGTGACGCCGCCGGACTGGCCGCAACCGGCGGGATTTTGATGCCGCATATTGCTGCGTCGGATCTTTCGCGGGCTCGATCCGTAAGGCTCAGAATCCCATCCGTCCCCGCTCCGGCCGCCATGAGGCCTCGTGCCGGAGACGGGCGACCAGATCATCCGCACCGCGGCTCGGTTGGTGCCGCAGCTGTCGCCGGACTGCGGCGAAATCGCCGGGTGTCAGGGTTCGGCATTCGGCAAGATCGGCGGGTGCCGCGAGGCCGAAGAAGCGCTCGAATGCCCGTGCCGCGCGGGCCGGCCCAAGCGGAGCAAGGTCCAGCTTGAACACGAATCGCCGCAGCGCTGCGGGATCCAGCCGATGAACATGGTTGGTCGCGGCAATCACCGGCAACGGATGATGATCAAGCCAGGTCAGCATCTCGTTCACCTGCCCTGCTTCCCAGCTATGTGTTGCGGAAGCGCGATCGAAGAGGAGCGATTCCACCTCGTCGAACAGCAGCACGTGATCCTGGTCCCGGGCATTGGCGAAGGCTTCGGCGATCGCCGCTTCGGTCCCCCCGACCCAGCGCGACAGCAGGTCGGAAGCACGTTTAACGACCAGCGGTCGATCGATGGCGCGGGCCATGTGATGTGCCAGCGCCGTTTTCCCGGTGCCGGGCGGCCCGGTGAGCAGCAGCGAGACATCCCGGGAGCCGGACGCAGCCAGCCGATCGAGCAGCGGGTGGAGTGGCAGGCTGGTCTCGAACAGATCGAGATCCAGCGCATCGTCTCGGCCGGGTGGAAGTTCGCCATCCTGCAGCGCGCGGACCAGCGCCATTGCGGAGCGCGCGCCGCCATCATCGTCATTTGCCAGGCGGGCTGAACGCGTCGCCACGCGCAGGATGGTCGCCGCTTCCGGGGCCCGATGCAGCAGCGCTTCCACCGCCTTGTGAACCACCACCCCTTCTTCCGCCGCGATCCGCGAGAGCATCCGCCGCGCCGCACGCGGGGACGGCAGACCGAGCTTAAGAACGAAGCTCATCCGCCGCAGAATCGCAGCGTCAACGTTGCCGATCGCGTTGGTCGTCCAGATCACCGGCACCGCATTGGTTTCCAGTACGCGATTGACGAAGACTTTGCTGCCCTGCCGGCCCTGCACCCAATCCCCAGGGGAGGGCTTCGCATCCCCGATCAGGTCCTCCATCTCATCGAACAGCAGCGCCACGCCGCCGGCGGGCGACAATATCCGCTGCGCCAGCTGCAGCGCAGTGACGCGATCCCAGCGGCTGGGCTCATCGCCATCATCGTCGGCCTCGCCGACCGCGTGCAGCGCAAGGCCGCCACATTCAGCAAGCGTGCGCGCAAGTTCGGTCTTGCCGGTGCCCGGCGGTCCATGGATCAGGATGTTGATGCCCTGTGCCTTCGCGGCCACCGCTCCGGAAAGAAGGCGGACGAGGAAATCGAAATCCACGATATGATCGAAGTCGTCAGCCGATAGCCGCGCCTGCTGTCGCGCCCCAACCAGGGTCGCGATCACCGCTTCGCGCTCGGCAGTCGCGCGATCCAGAAGTCGGGCCAGCGCCCAGCCGATATCAACTTCGATCGCCCCCTTCCGGTTCGCGCGAAAATTGAACAGGCCGAGGCGCAACAGGATGCTGCGGCTGATCGCGCGGTCGCCATCGGCGGGTTCAGCGCCGGCCGCTTCGCCAAGCAGGGTCGGCAGGTTGCGACCATGGTCATTCCAGATCGCTGCCAGCGCTTCGACGCGGGGCAGCCGATCCGTCGCGACGACCAGCGTCAGCAGCGCAGCGTCGAACGTATCGAGCGCCAGCACTTGGGCCAAAACGCCGGCGACGGCCAGCACATGGGGTCGCTCTATCGCGTGATCGCGCGACAGTGCGCTGCACGCCGCCTCCCATGTGTGCGCATCACCCAAGTCCAGCCAATCGGCATGGGCTTCAGCCCAGCCGTCGAGTGCGCGATGCAGCCTCGTATCGGCGCTCGCGCTCATCCGGAACGCCAGGCTCCGGACGACCGTCCATTCATCCGTCATATGTCCGTCCCGCGCGTGATGCGCGCGAACCAGAGAGGTCGCACGCGATCGAACCGCGTCCATCCGTGTGATTCTAGGCTGCGGGCGGCGCGTCCGGCCCGACCGCAACCTCGCCTCATTTAGCGAGGCGCCTTTACGGCAGGGATCGGATGCAGCCGGCCGAGCCCATGAAAGGCGTCAGGTCCAGCAATCCAATTACTCCAATGGCCGCGGAATCAGACCGCGTGCGGCAGGCCACATAGTCGAAATCGGGGTGTGTCACAAGTTGCTCGCCGATGGCACGGCGAAAGGTGATCGGTGCCATTGATCGGCGCGATGCACTGGTCCCTAGGTACATTTCAGGCCGAATAAGCCAGTCCGCGAGCGGAGTGCATGGCCACCCGGGATGCCGAGCGGCATCTGGCATTCGCCGGCCAGAGCAATCGGAAGTTGACTGCCTCTTTAATGCAAGATACTTTGCATTACGGAGTTTGGAGGATGCGTTGACAGAAGTCGATCGAGCGCTGGCACAGCTTGGTGCCATCCAGGCACAGATGGCGGCCAGCACCCGGTTCCGCGGTTTTGCGCCCCAGGCAGTCGCAGCGACCGGATTGCTGGCGATCCTAGTCGCGGCGGCGCAGACGCTGTGGCCGGGGCTTCCCTGGAGCGGGGGGCGTGGCTTCATCATTGCCTGGGTCGTAGCCGCCATGGTGTCGGCGCTGGTCATCGGGATGGAAGGCCTGGATCGAGCGCGTCGCCTGCACGGCAGCATGGCGGACTTGATGATCGGCAGCACATTGCGGCTTCTGCTGCCGTTCGGCGCGGCCGGCGCGGCGGTCACTCTGGTGATCTGCCAAGCGGCGCCCGCCACGGCCTGGATATTGCCCGGCCTGTGGCAGATGCTGGTCGCGCTGATCGGGTTCGCGGCGGTGACGACCCTGCCGCGCTCGATCGTCTGGGCGGCCGGATGGTATTTCCTGTGCGCGGTCGTCGTCCTGATGGTGGCCTCGCGGGATGCGACGCTTTCGCCATGGATGATGGGCATCCCGTTCGGCGTCGGGCAGTTGCTGGTCGCTGGCATCCTGCACCGGTCGGTGGGCCCGCAACATGGCTGATCGGAAGGCGCCCTATGCCTATGAAGGGCTCGATCGGATCTTTCATGAAAAGGCGCGGCTCGGCATCGTCACATCCCTCGCCGGCCATAGCGACGGCCTCGGATTCTCTGACCTGAAGAGCCTTTGCGGTCTGACCGACGGCAATCTCAGCCGCCATCTGCAGGTGCTGGAGGACGCCGGCTTCGTCGCACTGGAGAAAGGCTATGAGGGCAAACGTCCGCATACCCGCTGCCGGCTCACGACCGAGGGCCGCGAGCGCTTTGCCGACTATCTCGATGTGCTCGCGCAGGTCCTGCGCAAGGCGCGCGCCGGCGCACGATCGAGCGATGGCGCGCCGCGCTTGAGCGGACGGCCGACTTGACTCCACCACATTTGCCTAATCACTTTGCATTGCAAAGCTTCGAGGCCCAGGCCATCAGGTTCTGGGTGCCGGCTGCAGGTCAGGACAGCGCCGTTTCCCGGCCGGTCCGGCATGGCCGCGCGCTGATCGCCATGCTCACTGCCCGGACCTATCCGGCCACGGCCACGCTGCTTATCCATGGCCTGGCGAGCGGGCGTCACTATCATGTGCATTGTGCCGGCCACGGCTTCTGCCGCGGCGATGAAGCGGGCGAGGCGCGGATGCGTATCAACCTGGCCGGACCGACCCAGCTGATTATCGAGCCGGTGGTCTGACGTGCGCGACACCCATCACACCGTAGCTGAGACGGCACCTGCCGATAGCAGAATAGAGAAACCTCGAAAGCCCTTCAGCCTCGCCGCGCGGCTGCAGAGCATCGGCTTTGCACTGAATGGGATCAAGGTTCTCGTGCGAGACGAGCACAACGCGCGGATCCATCTGTTCGCTTGCGTCGTGGTGAGCGTCGCGGGCTTCGCTCTTCGGCTGCCGCTGGCAGAATGGTGCTGGATCATTCTCGCCGTGGCGCTCGTCCTGGCGCTGGAGACGATCAACACCGCAGTCGAGCAGCTTTGTGATCGCATCACCCTGGAAGAGGATCCGATGATCAGGCGCGCCAAGGATGTGGCCGCAAGTGCGGTCCTGATCGCATCGATCGCTGCTGTCGCGATCGGCGCCGCGACCCTTCTGCCGCATCTGCAGCAAACCGCGGCGGCTACGATATGCGGAGGAAAGGCGGCGTGAAGGTCAAAATGATCCTGCCCGCACTTACCGAAGCAAAAAGCCCGTTCTGGCGGCCGATCAAATATTCGCTGTTCCCGCCGCTCGGGCTTGCGACCCTCGCGGCGTTCCTTACCCCCGACGACGAGATCGAGCTGGTCGACGACCATGTCGAGCGGCTGACGACCAACGATTGCCCGGATCTCGTGGTGATCCAGGTCTATATCACCAACGCCTATCGCGCCTACGCGCTCGCCGACCACTACCGGGCCAAGGGCTGCTATGTCGCGCTGGGTGGCCTGCACGTCACCGCGCTGCCGGACGAAGCCGCGCCCCATGCGGACAGTATCTTCATCGGTCCAGGGGAACAAATCTTTCCCGAATTCCTCGCCGATCTACGCGCGCGTTGCCCACGCCCGCGCTATGTTTCCGCCGCCGGCCGCACCATCCATGGCATTCCGCCCGTGCGCCGCGACCTCATCAAGCGCGAGCGCTACCTTGTGCCGAACTCGATCGTCGTGACCCGCGGCTGCCCGCAGCATTGCGACTTCTGCTACAAGGATGCCTTTTTCGCAGGCGGCCGATCCTTCTACGCGCAGCGGATCGAAGAGGCGCTGGCCGAGATCGAACGACTGCCTGGGCGTCACCTCTACTTCCTCGACGATCATCTGCTCGGCGACCGGCGCTTCGCTGAAGGTTTGTTCGCGGGCATGCGCGGCATGGGACGGCTGTTCCAGGGTGCCGCCACGGTCGATAGTGTGCTGCGTGGCGACTTGATCGAGCGCGCGGCCGAAGCCGGTCTGCGCAGTCTGTTCGTCGGCTTCGAGACGTTCAGCCCCGAAAATCTGCGAGCAAGCAACAAGAAGCAGAATCTGGCGCGTGACTACGCCGCGGTCGCCCGGCGGCTGAGCGACCTGGGCATCATGATTAACGGATCGTTCGTGTTCGGAATGGATGACGATGGCCCCGACGTGTTCGACCGCACCGTCGATTGGGCGGTCGAGAACGGCATCACGACCGCGACCTTTCATATCCAGACGCCTTATCCCGGCACGCGGCTTCATCAGTCACTCACCGCCCAAGGACGCATCACCTGTGATGACTGGGATCGCTACGATACCCGGCATGTCGTGTACGCACCGGCGCGGCTGACTGCGGAGGCGCTGAAGGCGGGTTATGACCGCGCCTATCGCGACTTCTATGGGTGGGAAAATATCGTTCGCGGTGCCTGGACGCATGACAGCGCGAAGCACCGGGCGAAGCATTTCTTCTACGCTGCGGGCTGGAAGAAGTTCGAACCGCTATGGGACCTTGCCATCAAGATGCGTCGGCTACGCACGATGACACCGCTGCTCGAAGCCGTGCTCGCAAAGGTTTCGCTCAGGCAGCGATCGGCGGACTGGTCGGAACGGCAGCCAGCGTCCGCATCCCTTAGCGGGCTCGTCGCGGATGAGCCGATGCCGCAGCCGCCGGTTCCAGGCTTCTGAGACCAGCCGCTCTGCCTCAACAGTTCAGGCACAAAAAAAGCCCCGTCGCTAACGCGATGGGGGCCATTCGTGGCGGTGGTTGCGGGGACAGGATTTGAACCTGTGACCTTCAGGTTATGAGTGCTGTTGCCGGTCGTACGCACACCTACGCATGACCGCGTTCTTGTTCGCGTTTTCAATAACTTGGTTGACTGTGACTATGATCGACGCCTGACTCACCCGCGCAGCATTTCGCAGCGATGCGCGCCCTCTTGCTTCCGCCATGCTGCCGGACACGAGGGTGCTGCGATGCACGGTAGCAGGAGGAGTGTCATGGCCAAACTGTCGAAGAGACTGATTGAGAATGCAGAGGTACGCTTGAGCGAATATATGATCTGGGACAGTGATATTGCTGGCTTCGGTGTCAGGGTCCTGCCCTCTGGCAGGAGAAGCTATCTGATCCAGTACCGCGTTGGCACCCGATCACGTCGGGTGACCCTTGGTGCGCATGGTATCCTGACCCCCGATCAGGCGCGTACGCTCGCCATTCGGGAACTTGCGGCAGTTCGGGCGGGCGGCGATCCTGCCGAGGATCGCAAGCAGCGCCGCGCGGCAATCACTGTTCGCGAGCTATCTGAGCGATTCGATCGCGAGCACATCTCGGTACGTGTCAAGGAAAGCACGGCCAAAGAATACCGACGCAATCTGAAGCGATTCATTCTTCCTGCGCTTGGCCGACTGCGGGTCGAGGAGGTGACGCGTGCGGATGTCGCCAAGTTTCACCACGATCTGCGGCATATCCCCTATCAGGCGAACCGCAACATCGAGATTGTTTCGAAGATGTTCAACTTGGCCGAGATGTGGGGACTGCGACCCGATGGCAGCAACCCCCGACGTCACATCCGCAAGTATGTCGAGCTAAAGCGAGAGCGGTTCTTGAGCGCCGCTGAACTCACTCGTCTGAGCGAAGTGCTTGGGGAAATGGAAGCCGAGAGAATCGAATCTGCTGCCGCGATTTCCGCAGTTCGCCTACTCGTACTGACCGGCTGTCGCCTCAACGAGATTATGAAGCTTCGCTGGGAGCATGTCGATTTCTCTGCTGCCGTGCTGCGGCTGCCCGAATCCAAAACCGGCGCCAAAACTGTGCATCTCGGTCGAGCGGCGGTGGCTTGCCTTGCTACGCACGGGCGCAATTCATTAAATCCGTACGTCATTCCGGGCACCCTTCCCGGCAAGCCGCTCTCAGATCTGCAGCCGTTTTGGCGCCGCGTTCGCAATCGAGCCGGACTGAAGGACGTTCGCCTTCACGACTTGCGCCACACCTATGCGTCGGTTGCCGTCGCGGCCGGACAGAGCCTACCCATGATTGGAAAGTTGCTGGGCCATACGCAGGTGCAAACCACCGCGCGCTACGCTCACCTTGCGGGCGACCCGGTGCACGCCGCTGCTAACGATGTAAGCAACGCGATATCTACCAGCTTCCGATGACCTTTGCGACGCTCGAACTCCGCGTCAATTCCGCCGCTTCGGACGTTTGACATCGTCTTATGGGTGGAGAGCGGCCCGGCTGCTTTCGGGCGCTCAGATGGCCGAAGCGGACATCCGTTCAGTCGGCGAGGTCCGGAGCCCGCACGTCGCAAATCGGGCGGGAACCGGAATGGCCGCTTTTAGCTTAAATTAGCGGTGACCAGAAATTTGTTTACACATCTCCGCATCGGGTAAAATGGTCCCGCTTTCAGAAAACGGCGCCACCGGTTCTGCGTTGTCGTGGCGATCAGCAAATGATGAGCGATAGTAAGGTGCGTGAGCAGCGCCCTACGCCGACAAAATTACGCGGAGATCGGCCTCGGTTGTCTTTTTTGAGAAGAGTTCGGTTGTGCCAAGTAGAAGAAGCGCGTCTTCGTTGATCGTTGCGATCGAGGCGCCGGGCTGGACCAGCATCATCTCGAAACGGATTTTGGATCGACGGGCCTTCTCCTTGAAATAGGCCAGCTCCTTCATCGAGCCCTTTAGAAACCGCGTGAACCCCTCTTGTCGCCAGAGGTCGTGTCGTCGCTTGAGGTCGTGGTAGAGGGTAGGAAGGCCCTGATGCTTGGGACAATGCTCTTCTGGACTTGGCCGCAGACGGTGTAGAAGTTGCGGATGTCCCGCGAGATCACGCCGCCGTGCCTCCTTGCGCCTGGTCGCCTGATAAGCAGCAAGTCGAACGGAGCCGCGAGGTCCGTCCTGAGAAGGTCATGACCAGCAATCTCGCAGACCATCCGACGTCCGGTCGTGGTCGCTCCGGAGAACAGCGACTGCACCACGATGTTGGGACCGATCTGGACGCGGCGACGGGGAAGCGGTGGTATCTCCACGGTGCCGGTCCAGATTGGGATCAGTGTCATCGACGTGTTAGCTCCGGTCGTGACGGGTGGAAGTCACGCTGCGCGAGCGGCAGGCGCGATTTCTCATTAATCTCGCCGCCGAAAGCGTTGGCCAACGTAGAGGTGCATCTGGCTGGGCGTGAGCTCCTGCGTCGAGTTGCCCGACCTGACGAAGAAACGCTCCGCGACGCTGCCGCTCCGGTCGGGCAGCGAGACGAACTGCGCCTCGGCGGCCGGCCCGACCTCGATCCGGCACACGTCGATGCCTTCGTGCTGCGGGAAGGTCACACCGATTCGTGCGGCGCGGAATGCCGGGCCGAAATGCTTGCCGAGCAGGTTCGTCAGGTGAAGCTCGAGCTTGTCCCGATTACCGCCGAGACACGCGTAGTCGCGTTCAAGCCCTTTCACCGTGCCGTCGTCGGCGACGCCGACCAGGAGAGTTCCGCCACCTCCGTTAGCGAAGCCCGCGATCGTCTTCACGACGACATCCTCCAGCTTCTTGTTGAGGGTGTTGGTGACGACGTCCCAGCGCAGCGTTTCCTTGAATTCGAGCCGCTCGCTCTCGCCCGCCGCGATCAGCTGGGAAAGCGGACTTGGCGTCCGCACCGGTCCGCTGTCGTTCGCCGCCGCGGGACCGACCACCAGCATGCCGTTGCGGCGGATCAGTCGTTCGCCGGAAACCGCAGCCGTGATGACCTCCGCGAGTAGGTCCCGCAGCTGCCCGCTCGTCGCCTTGAACCCGACGGCGCGGGCGGCGGCCTGCACGACCTGATCGTCCGTCGCACCGTAGTTCTCCCGCACCACGCCGAGGATGGCGGCTTCGAGTTCCGCCGGTGGCAAGCTGTCGCACTTGCGGAGGGAGGCCGACCGCACCTCGCTGCGGTCCCGCACGCGAGGGGTCCTGCCCGGGATGGTCAGGAAGTCGCCGTCCTCGGCCAGCCTGCCCTCGCGCACGGAAATCTCGACGGCCTTCTCAACCGCTTCCTGGATGCGACCGCCGGCCCGCTTCAGCCCCCACGCGTCGCGGATGCGGTTCACCACCTCGCAGACGTGCACGGGTCCCTCGATCCCCACTACCTCTTCGGCAAGCGCGGACAGGGCGCCGCGCGGTGCCTCGTGCAGTTCGCAGACGAGGTGCCGGGGGCGCTCGATCATGGCCTCCTCGTAGAGGGCGGCTGCAGGCGGCGCTTCCGCTTCCGCGAGGCCCACCTCGGTATAGCCTTCGCGCTCGACGGTGACGATCTCGACATGGCTTCTCCGACAGGCGGAGACGCCCTGCGCCTCGGCGTCGTACTCCGCCTTCGCCGCCTCGATACGGGCGACGACGAGATCGATCTGCTCCTTGGGACGCTGAAACCAGTCGGTGCTCCAGATGCGATGGATGGTCCACCCATGGCTTTCCAGCACCGACTGGCGCAACCGATCGCGATCGCGCGCGGAGCGGGCGTCGTGGTAGGACGCGCCGTCGCACTCGATCCCGAGCAGGTAGCGGCCGGGCCGGTCCGCGTCGGACACGGCGAGGTCGATGAAGAAGCCGGCCAGACCGACCTGGCGGTGCACCTGATAGCCTCGCGCCTGCAGTGCCTTCGCCACCTGTTCCTCGAAGACGCTGTCGTGGTCGCGACCAGTGCTCTCTGCCATCGTCATGCGGCCAGTGCGGGCGAAGTGCAGGAATAGCTTGAACGCCAGCACGCCCTTCCGGGTCGACGCGAAGTCGGGATCGATGTCCTCGTCCGACATGGACGCGAACACCTCGCAACGCTGCTTGGCGCGGCTGATCAGCACGTTCAGGCGCCGCTCGCCGCCGTCCGTGCCCAGTGGGCCGAAGCGCATCGGCACCTTGCCGCCGGGAACGGGCGGCCCGTAGCCGACCGAGATGAAGATGACGTCGCGCTCGTCGCCCTGCACGTTCTCCAGGTTCTTGACGAAGAACGGTTCGGCGGGATGCGACTGGAAGAAGGCCTCTGTCTGGGGCGGCAGACCGCGCCGCAGAACCTCGAGCTGGTCGACGATCGCGCGCCGCTGGGCCGCGGAGAACGCCGCCACACCGAGCGACAGCTCGGGATGCTCGCGCGCGTGCGCGACGATCGCCTGCGCGACGATCGTAGCCTCGACCTGGTTCGTCCGCGTTCCTCCCGCGTCGAACACGCCCTGCGGCACCCGGTGGAAGCGCAAGCCCATGCCGGCCTCGGCAGTGTAGGGGCTGGGCACGATGAAGAGCTTGTTTTCGTAGAACTGCCGGTTGCTGACGGCGATTAGCGACTGGTGCTTGCTGCGGTAGTGCCAGCGAAGCATCCGCATCGGCAGACCACGGGCGGTGAACAGGCCCAGGATGCTCTCGATGTCAGCGACGCGCGTGCCCCCGTCATCGTCGTCCTCCGGGGCCCCGCCGGTCATTTTGGAGAAGAATGCCGTCGGCGGCAGTTGCTTCGGATCTCCGACCACGACGACCTGCTTCGCGCGGGCGACCGCGCCGAGGGCGTCGACGGGCTGGATCTGGCTGGCCTCGTCCATGACAAGCAGGTCGAAGTCGAAGATACCGGGAGTGAGGAACTGCGCGACCGAAAGCGGGCTCATCATGAAGACGGGCTTGAGCGCCTGAACAGCGGGGGCAGCTTTCTCCATCAGTCGCCTGATCGGCATGTGACCGCGCTTCCTGGCGATCTCGGCACGGAGCACGCCGAGCGGCCCGACCGAACCGCCATCGCGCGCCGGCACCTTCTCGTGATGTGCCCGGACGACCTCGAAGCTCGCACTCGCGATGCGTTGCCGGTCCATGTCGGCGAATTCGCGAGCCAACCTGCTGTGGAGCGTGCCGTCGAAGGTACCGAGTTCCGCATCGGCGCGGATTTGATCGGCGTAGACGGCTTCGTAATATGCCATCTCGAACGCGGACACCGCGCCGTTGGTCGTGAGCCGTCCGTCACCAAGCCTAACGACGACGTCCTCGCATCCGAGCGTGATCGCGCGCCCTGAGCGATCGCGATAAGCGGTCCACTGGAAGAGCTGCTCTCCGGATGTCCGCCAGCGTTCCATGTGGCGGCTTAGCGTTTCGAGCGGAACTTCGGCGAAGGTTTTCGCCGCCAGAGCCGCGGCCATATCGAGATGAAGATCATCCGCCAGGGACTGCAGGTCCGCCCCCAGTGACGAGGCCTCGGCACCGAGCTTCGCGGCCGCATCGGCTGCGGCCTGCCGGTCGGGAAGTCGGCTGGCGAGCAGGCGGATGTCGTCGTTTGCGCTGATCCAATCGGCGGTGGACCGGAGGTCGCTCCAATCGGACGACGTGCTGCGCCATGCCGTGCCCAAGGCGGACGTGCCGAGGTCGTGCAGATCGCGCAGCTTCGCCACCTTCGATTGCAACTCATCGAGTTCGGCCAGCCGCGCTCTACGAAGATCGAGGTCGTCCGGCACTTTGACGAACGTCGCCTCCGTGGCGGAGTCGGCGGAACGGATACGGACGATAAAGGTGAGTAGGGCAGGGAGATCGGCGCGTTCGGCCGCGAGGGCATCGCCGAATGCGATCGGCTGCGCGGAACCCAGCGCTGCCCACAGCCGCTCGACGGGCGGAGAAACCTGATCCAACAGGTCGGCCGCGCGCTTCGCCCGGATACCCACTTCGGTCCTGTCCGGCCGCCGAGCCGCCACGAGACGCGGCTCGTCCTCGAGTCCGCGTAGCGAGCGCATCCAGTCGACGATGTGGCGGAGCGGTCCCGCAGTTGATCTGATCCCGCGCCAATCCGACCCGAACGCAGAACGTGCGAACGTTTCCTCTCCCTCGATCGTCCGCCTGGCGGCCTGCCCGGCTGAAAGAGCGTCCAGAAGGACCAGAGTATCAGGGAGGGGCGTGCTTTGTTCGGTCATGACCGAGCGCACGACGGCGTTGGCGCGACGCCAGTCGCCGCTCAAAAATCGGAAAAAGCCGGTGCCGTGCGAGGCCAGGGTCGACCGGGCGGCAGACAGATCGAGATCCCAGGACGCAATGGTGAGCCGGCCCTCGACGGTTGAGACCGCCTCCTCGTGAGCCGCCACGGCGTCGACGAGGTCGGACGCACGTTCAAGGCCGGCGATCCAGACGTCGGATGCGAAGGCCTCGGCATCGCCTTCGGGTGCTTCGGCGACGCGTTCCGCCACGGCGGCCGTGCGGCGCGCGCCGTCCAGAGTATTCGGCGTATCCCGCGTCATGGCACGGGCGAGTGCCTCCGCCTCGGCCTGCAGCCGCGGCAGGAGATTGGAGAGCGTCTCCACGTCGCGGAAGTCGTCCGGCGAGAAGCCGGACGGCAGGATCGCGAGGGCGGCGATAGTTTCCGCGAGGTCTGCGGTCCAACCTGCCTCTACGACGAGGCCCGCCAACTGACTTCGAAGATAGGAGTGCCGCTGTCCTGACGCGATCATCCTTTCGATGTCGTCCACGCGGTCCGTCCAGACGGCTTCGGCGAGCGCGGCGGCGTCCAGATGCGGTGCACCCGCCACGCGTTTGGCCAGCGTCAGCAGCGGCTCAAGGTAAGCAAGGGATAGCGGTGGCGAGGTTTCCATGGTCGAAGCGAGCACAGCCCCGGCCTCGTCGAAGGACGTCAGGCGGGCGAGAATGGCGGCGATCCGGTCTTCGAGGCGCTCCACGTCGGTCGGCAGGATCGACGAGAGGCCCACGCCGCGCCAGGCATGATCCGCAGGCCGACCGATCACGTCGATGCGCTCTGCCAGGTCTCGGATCACGTCGTGTCGCTCGGCGAAGTCGTCGGCGGACCAGGTTTCCGGTTCGATCAGGATGATGTCGTTGGGCTTCTCGCCGTCGAGGCGGAGGCGGCTGAGCTGACCGACCACCTGGAACGGCGTCAGGCCCGATGCCTCGTGCTGCGCGTGCATGCGCCGGGCGTGGTCGTTCAGACGGTCGCGCGCGGCGGTCAGCCGCGCATGGAGGCTGCCGGGATCCTGATGCCGGGGTGCGCCGAGTTCCCAGGTGCGCCGGAGTTCCTCCAGCAGAGCCTTCTTGTTCGCCTTGTTGCTGTGAAGTTCGAGGCAGGCGTCGCCTACGCCCGTCGCGTCGAGTCTCCGCTTGACGACCTCCAGCGCGGCCATCTTCTCGGCGACGAACAGCACGGTCTTTCCGTCGGCCACGGCGGAGGCGATGATGTTGGCGATTGTCTGGCTCTTGCCGGTGCCCGGCGGTCCCTGGATGACGACGTCACGCCCGCGCCGGACCTCGTGCACGGCAAGCGCCTGCGAACTGTCGCTGTCCACGATGTGGAGCATTTCCGACGGCGGGATGAACGGATCGATGTTCGCGTCCTCGGGAACCATGCCCTCGGCGCCGGCAAAGCCGTCCGAGAGGAGGCCGCGGACGAGATCCCGGTCGGTGATCCTGCCGCCCTCCGGCCAGGTCTGCGGGTCCAGGTCACGATACATCAGGAACTTGGCGAAGGAGAAGAAGCCGACGGCGACGACGTCGCGCTGGACCTCCCAGCCGGGCTTGGCCGACACGGCATCGGCGACTTCAGCGAAATAGGCGCCCGGATCGAAGGTGTCGCCCGCCTCGAAGGCGGGCAGCCGGATGCCATGAATGCGATCGAGGAACGCCTCGAGCGAGAGGTTGGAGGCATAGTCCTCCTGCCGCATGCGCAGCTTGAAGTTCTCGCCGGCGTTGCCCCGTTCCAGTTGCACAGGGACGAGGACGAGGGGTGCAAACCGCACGTTCGCCGCGTTGTTGGGATCGATCCACTTCAGCGCGCCAAGCGCGAGATAGAGGATGTTGACGCCCTGTTCCTCCTCCAGTGTGCGGGCGTCGAAGTAGAGTTCCAGCAGCCGCTTCTGCAGACCCTTTGGCGTCAGGCGGGTTTGAAGCCGGGTGTCGGCGTGCCGAGAGAACACACCGCGATCATCGGCTATGTCGTTGTCCGGCTGAGCCAGATCCACGATCTCGTCGGCTTCCTCAACCGGAACGTCGTCCTCCGCCGCATCGCTAGTTGCCGCCGCCTTGCCAGCGAGAAAGGTGAAGGGACGACCCTCGCTCACCAGCAGCCGGAAAATCTCCGTGCTGACCTCGTCTATGATCTCGACCGCTTTCGAACCTTTCGACGACCGCGGCATATTCAGCAGTCGGTTTCGAGCGGACAGGTCCAGCAGTTCGGTGCGAGCCCGGTCCAGCTTCTGGTCGATCGGCAGATCGCTTTGGAAAACCGAAGTAGGGGCCTGGCTCTGTTCTGCAATCGGATTCGTCGCCACCCCAACCCCCAAACCTTTGTACTTAATTGATTAGGCTTCAGATCAACTGCCATGTCCAGTCTATGGTGACACGAAATTGATCCGCTATAATTGGCAGCCGCCCACAAGGGGCATGGCCAATGTCACGTGGCACGCGAACAGGAACGGATCCAGCGCTCGGGATTGCGCGGACTATTTTAAGGTAGGCAGCTCACATGAATGAGTGTCACCAGTCGGGATTTGAGTTCGCGGCACCGAACGTCCGCAACTGGATCCTCGCGCCTTCGAAGCTGCCAGGTGGTTCGCGCCCCAAGCTCGGCTATTTAAGACAGCCGAACCGCCTCCGGGAAGCAATCGTTGGTTCAGGGCTCACTTAGCGCCCGGGATCGGGCTGTCGGTTGCGTGTTCGCCGCGCTCCGGCACGAGTTCAGGCCCAGAGCAGATCCGCGAGTCCTCCGTAGAACCGATCCGCATGAACGAACGGCGGACATCTTCCCGGACCCGATCGGAGCCACCATTCCGCTTTCGACCCGGTTTGAGGCGTCCGCGCGGCTGATCTGGTTACCCGAAATTTGTCGCGCGCCAACTTGAACCAACGTCCGAAGTTCGGAATTGGGAAGAGCGGTCTGAACGTCTAAGATTGGGTCTTTTCCAACCTTGCCCAACGCAAATTGCCTTAGCGGAGATTACTCTCGCTACTTATCGGCACCGAATTGAACGCGCACGCCGCCGTTGACCACAAAGCCTTCCGTCGGCGCCCAGGCGTCGACCGTCCAGCGGCCGTCGGGTGCGCGGACACGGCGCAGGATCGGATCGTAGCGCGTCTGCCGCACATTCAGGATGTTCTCCGCGTTGACGAACAGCTTGAACGCCCCGAGCGTCTTTTCTGCAAGCAGGCCAAGTTCGACATAGGCGCGGGAGTCGTCGCGATAGGGATTGTCGTCGAGTCTTTGCCGTCCGGTGTAGTAAAGTTCGATGCCGACCCGGTGCGACCCGGTGCGTTCCCACATCGTCACTAGCCCGGCGGTGTGGCGTGGCGTCAGTGCCTTGGCGCCGCGGATCACGGTGACTGGATCGGGTTGGGACGTATCTACGAAGACATAGCTGCCGGTGGCGACGATCTCTCCGACGCGGTACCGGAGCAGCGTCTCCGCGCCCCGGATGCGCGTTTCGCCGGCCACGTTGATCAGGCGCACCCGGTCGGGCGCCACGGTCACCAGTTCGGTGGCGTCGGCAAGGTTCGAGCCGAACAGGGTCACGTTCGCCTCCCACCGACCACGCGCATACCCGATATCGAGCGATGCGGTGGTCGCCGTCTCAGCCTTCACCGCCCCAAGCGGTTCGAGCCGCGACACGCCGGCGGCCTCGATTTCTTCGACGAACGGGGTAGGTGCGTAGAAGCCGCGCCCGGCGGAGGCGCGCAACGTCCAGGGTCCCGGCTTCCAGAGAGCGGAAAGGCGGGGACTGAAGCGAGTGCCGTAATCGCTGTGGATATCAATCCGTGCGCTGCCGGCGAGCGTCACCATTTCGCCGATATCGCGTTCGACCTGTCCGAACGCGCCCGGCACGCGATAGGAATAATCGAACGCCGGAAAGTCGCGCGCGTGATAGTCGTCACGCTGATAGGCGACGCCGCCGACCCATGTCGTACCACTTGCGCCGCCGCTGAATGCTAGCTCTGCGAATCGGGTATCGTGGCGATCCCGTTCGGTCACCGGGCCGAACTGATGCCGATGGTTCTGGACGGTATTGGCCAGGCGAAGGCTGGCCGTGACGCTGTCCGACAGCGGCGTGCGGGCGATCCCCCCTACGTCGAAGCGCTCGCTGCGCTGGCGCTGGACAAACGTAACGCCGTCGGGGGCGGTCCGCCCGTTCAGTGTTCCGCCGCGCCGATGCTCGACCATCACACTGCCAGTTAGAAACACGCTCGACCCCTCGGCACCGGTCCAGAACAGCCGCGGGCGCAGCGTCCAGCGATCGTAACCGGGCATATCGATCCACCCGTCATCGTCGAGATCCTGGACCGACTGACGATGGTATCCTCCGGTGAGCGACGCGCTGAAGTCTCCGGTCAGTGGCGCGGCCAGATAAGCGGTAACGTCCTGGCCATTTCGCGAGGTGGCGTTCAGCAGGGTCTCTGCCTCGATCGCATCGCCGGGACGGCGCGAGACCAAATTGATGACGCCACCCAGCGCCGACGCACCGTAGAGCGCAGACACCGCTCCCTTGATCACCTCGACCCGGCCGAGATCGATCGGCGGGATCTGCAGCAGGCCAAGCGAACTCGACTGCCCGCCATAGAGCGGCAAACCGTCGGCGAGCACTTGGGTGAACCGCCCGTCGAGGCCCTGCACGCGGATGTTGGCGCCACCGATCGCCGGCGCGGTGACCTGTACGCGAAGGCCGCCGGTTTCGCTGAGGATCATCGCGACATTGCCGGGGCGCATGAGGATCTTCTCCTCAATCTCCTCGCGATCGATGACCTCGACCCGGACGGGTTCCTCACCGAGCCGGCGACCGGATCGTGTCGCCTGGACGACGATGTCCTCGCCTTCGGAGTCTTGTGCAGCAACGGACGAACTAGGCAGCGCAGGTGTAGCCTGCGCGGAAACTGCCCCCGCGAGGAGGGCAAGAAACGGGGATGACAAGGGTAGTATCCTGACCAGAGAACGAATCACGCCAACGGGTGGCGCGGACGAACACAGGTCAGGCGGCAGGCGGTTGCAGCGGCGGCGCGTGGGTGAGCGAGGCAAGGACGCGTTGGCGTGGCGCAACGGTCAGCATGGCGGCCGACAACGCAGGCAACGGTGTGGCGGCCCCGCGAAGTTCCGGCGCGACGGGGCAATGCTGGTGATGCCCGGGCTCAGGATTTGGGTTTCCACTATCTGGCAAGGCGTCGACGGGATTCAGTTCGATCTGCGCGATCGGGTGATCCTGCGCGGCCGCCGGCTCGGCGATGCCCAGCGCGCACCATAGCAGGCAGGCGATGGTCAACAGGTGCAGGGCCAGACGCATGGCAGTTTCATCGCGGATCGCGGAGTCGTTGGCAAGACTCGTGGCCACGGGCACTTCATTCGATCCAAGCCATCGCAATCGGCCCCGCCTCCAGCATGTAGTACCGGTTAAGTGACTAAGGTCTCACTCGCCCTGAATGAACGTCCGGGTTCGGGCATCATTTGCGAAGCGATGAGTGGCGGGTTTTGGGTCCAAGCCGCCGGAATTGTTGCCTCGACCGCCTTGCCTTGGAAGCGCACGCCCTCAGCCTCTTAACCGTCGTGTGCAGCGGTGAACTGACGGATAGTCTCACGCCAGGCGTCCGGCTGATCGAACTGCGCCATGTGTCCCGCACCGGATAGCTCATCGAAGGTGCCGCGTCTGAGTAGGGGCAGCACCGCACGGGTCGCAGCTGGCGTCATAATGTCCAATTCGCCGCAGAGCAGCAGGGTCGGCACCATAATGCGGCTCAGCAGAGCGGTGTCATCAAAGCCTTTGAGTCGGCCACCGAAGCGCGTCATGTACGGGCCGTTCATCGCCTGGCTGAGAGCCTGCCCACGATCCTCCGGTAGACCTTCCATATAGGTCATCGCGATCCGGTTCATGTCAGGATTGCGCCCAATATGCTTTCGGTAGAACGCGCCGGCGGCCTTTCCATAGGCAGGCGTGTCGAGCGTTCCGGCCTGTTCGCTGCGCGCGATGACATCGCCCGCTCCGTCGGGCATGGCGGACAGGAGGGTGGCCACACTCGCTTCTGCCCGCGCAGCCGACGGTGGTGTGCCTTGCAGGATGAGGCTGCGCAGCCCTTTGGGCCTTCCCGCGGCGTAGCAGGTCGCCACCTCCCCGCCCCAACTATGGCCGAGCAGGTGGATTCGATCAAGCGAGAGCGCCGCACGGATGGCGTCTATCTCGGAGGCGAAGCGGTCAACGGTCCAATTGGCGGGATCACCTGGAGCGTCGGAGCGTCCGCTATCCAGCTGGTCGTAGAGAACGATCGGCCGTTCGCATGCGAGATCGAGGGCAGGAAAAAACTGCCAAAGAGCCCCACCAGGTCCGCCATGGATAAACACCAAAGGTGCCCGTCGGCCTTTTAGATCCCCGTTGATACGGACATAGATGCTGCCTCCCTTTACCGGAACGCGAAGCTCACGATCAGGACGGGGGAATACTTCTGGCTTCGCGGCGACAAGCGCTGCTTCGCTCCAAAGCGCAATCGTTCCAAGCAAGCCAATCAGCGTTTCACGTCGTCCGACTATCATCGTGTCTCTCCGCTCAACGTTCGCCGATGTTTGATTGAAGGCTAAGTAAGAGTCGATAGTCTCCGTCGGCGCTTCAGGCCTTATACGATCGCCAAAGCTCCCGCGCCGTTTGAATACTCGAACCGTTAGTTGGTTCGTGAACAAGCCGCCGGAGCTGGGGAGGCTTCAGGGCGGGCGTGAATGTCTGAGCCTGGGTCTAAGCCTCTCGTCCGGTCGGACAATATCTCTGCGGGCCATGTCAAGAAGCGGGGGAGGTGAGGCGATCACCGAAGTTACGAAGCTACGCTATCGCCAATTCATAAAGTTGACCGTCGGCGCTATCGGCTAACCCAGATCAACCATGAAACATCGCTTATCGTCAACAGTTTAGCAGGCTTCGGCTGGCCATTCGGTTAGTCGTCAAAGGCAGAGGAAACGACGACATGATGTTTAATGCGAAGCACTACCTCGCGTTGGCGGTGGCAGTCCCCAGCGTAGCCGTGGCCCAAATGGCGCCGAGTCCATCAGCCCCTGCGACTACGGCGCCCGCCTTTGTTGCGAAGGCGGGCGCGGGGGACCTTTACGAGAAGCAGTCGAGCCAGATCGTTCTCCAATCTACAAAGAACACCAAGATTCGTCAGTTCGCAAACATGATGCTGAAGGATCACACGAAGAGCACCGCGGACGTGAAGGCCGCCGCTGCAACCGATCGCGTCGCAGTTCCGGCCCCAAAACTCGAGCCGGTTCAGGCGAAGATGATCGCCGATTTGCGTTCCACGTCCGGCGCCGCTCGCGATCAGGTGTATGTGCAGCAGCAAAAGACTGCGCACCAGCAGGCGTTGGCGTTGCACACAGGTTATGCGCAACACGGTGACAAGCCAGCCCTAAAGCGTGTCGCTGCGGCAACGGCGCCGGTTGTTCAGCATCATATCGAGATGCTGCAGGCAATGTAACTTGCTGGGACCGGGGGCCGGATGTCTGGCCCCCCAGTTTCATTGGTCAGAGGGTTACTTGCACCAAGTTGGCGGCGCGACCTGATCGTAAGCAATCTGCTATCTAATGAAAGTTTCAGCTCTTTCTTCGTAGGCGCCCACTAGCACCAGATAAATACGCCCGACAGCGTCGCTTTCGCATGTCGCTCTTGTCGCGCTCCCTCTAGCAAATAGCCCGTTTCTTTAATCTGGGGTTCGATAGGCAAGGTTTAAGCTCCACCAACAGACGGTAGAGCATCGTTGCTAAACGCAGAGGGCTTCAATGAAACCGATCAAACGATGCTGCGAGCGTTTAATCCGCTACGCTCAACTGCATGCGCGGCAAGCCGCTCGACAGCATTCAGGTCAGCTACGTCCGTTTGCAACGCGGCTACCTAACCATTCTGTTTCTCTAGTCTCCTCCTGACCGCTTTCAGTGTCGCCTGGCTGCGAGCGGCGAGGACGACTGATGCACCGCGCTCTGCCGCCGCGATCGCCGTAACCAGTTTGTTGCCGCTAATGGCCCCTGTTATGACGATCGTCTGCTCATTTAGCGGCTTTAATTGCATGCAACAAGAGCGCGCTCCGCAGGAGCGCAGGATTGACAGCGCTTAAGGAAAAATAGTGGTTACCTTTTAATCGTGAAAGAATCTATCGACATCGCGCTCCTCACCGTAGCCACCTGGCGGCCCAAGTAGGTTGTTGGGATCGTCCAATGGGTTAAGCATCCAGGGAAGTTGACCAGTCAAAGTCCGTTCTGTCTGCACGCGAGTACGGCTCGCTGGCGAAAACCCCAGTTCGGCACCGGCCTTGATCATGATCTGCGCCTGCTTGTTAAGGATAGCGAGGTAGGGCGATTGGAGCGGCAGCCCAGCATTGGGCGACTTGGTAAGCAGGCCGTACTGCGCAATTTTCGACGCCGCCTCGCGGTGCAGGTCCTCGGCCACTACCCAGATCGCCAGCATCGAGCGGTCGAGCCGCTTCAGTAGTCCTGGTGGCGCGTTGGTGATGGCAAAAGCCCAGCTTTCGCGCTGCGTGTCACTCAGCCACTCGGGCGCACCATGGAGGTCACCGTCCGGCTGTGGCTCATTGGCGTTCAAGCGCCGCTTGCCCGGATTGCCCTCCAGCTGCTTGATAAGCGTGGGCTTGGGGCGACGCCCACGCATCAGCCGAAGCCATATACGAGTTGATCTTGCAGCGGATCCGAGTGTGTATCGACCCGGCCGCGATGCTGGTCGCTGCTCGTCGACCTCGTTCCGCCCCGCTTCCGGGGCTTGTCCTGATGAGCCACCTCCGGCTCACGGGAGACGAAATTATGACTATTCAGCTGAGCGACGCACAACTCGCCGTGCTCACCGCTGCCCTGTCCCGTCCAGACCGATGCATCTATCCGATCGCGACACCCCTCAAAGGCGGTGCTGTGGGCAATATCGCGAAGAGCCTGCTTAAGCGAGGGCTGCTCGAGGAGGTGCCCGCTTGCGAGGCACATACGGTTTGGCGCTGTGATGCTGACGGCCACCCGCTCACGCTCTGCGCAACCGGGGCCGCTGAGGCCGCCCTCAGCGGCGAGCTGGAACAGTCGGGCGATCGAGCGGACAGCGCATCCGAACCGCATCTCGCGAGCGAGCTCGTCGTCGACAAACGCGGTGCAGCCACTGCAGCAATGATAGCCTGTCTCCTCCGCCACGAGGGAGCTTCGATCATTGATTTGCAGAAGGTTACGGGCTGGCAGCCGCACAGCGTACGCGGCGCGCTGTCCGCCGTCATCGCCAAAAAGCTTGGGCACATGGTGACGAGTGCGAAAGAAGCGGAGCGCGGCCGCGTCTACCGCATTGCGCATTAGGCGGCGCACAGTGCGAGCCTCGCCTTCGCCACGTCATCAAACCTTGCACCGTCGGCCTCCAGCACGGCGGTCTCGCCGGTCAGCTGCTGCCAACGCGTTACCGCCACGTCGACATAGGCGGGATCAAGCTCGATCCCAACGCAGATACGCCCGCAGGTTTCTGCAGCGATCAGTGTGGTCCCAGAGCCCATGAACGGTTCGTAAACCGCCTGGCCCATGCTGCTGTTGTTGAGCATGGGCCGGCGCATGCACTCGACCGGCTTCTGCGTACCGTGAACGGTCTGCGCATCCTGCGCCTTGCTCGAGACCGCCCATACCGTCGTTTGCTTGCGGTCCCCGGTCCAGGCGCCCGAGCCGCCCTTCCTTACCGCATACCAGCAGGGTTCATGCTGCCAGTGGTAGTGACCGCGGCTAAGCACCAGCCGCTCCTTGGACCAAATGATCTGGCTGCGGATCTCGAACCCTGATGCCGCGAGGCTATCGGCCACTATTCCGGTATGCAGGGCTCCGTGCCACACGTATGCCACGTCACCGGGGAACAGTGCCCAGGCTTCTCGCCAATCCGCACGATCGTCGTTCATCACCTTACCGGTGCGGCGGGTTTTTGTAGCCCCCACGCTGTTGCGCCAACCGGGATCATATTCCACGCCGTATGGCGGATCGGTGACCATCAGGTGCGGACGAACGCCATCAAACAAGCGATACACGGCCTCGGCAGAGGTAGCATCCCCGCACAGCAACCGATGCCGCCCCAGCACCCACAGGTCCCCTGCCCGGGTGACGGGATCGACCAGCGGTTCCGGGATCGCGTCTTCCCTTTCGGCTGAGTCAGTCGTGCTCAGCAGCCGCTCCAACTCAGCCCCATGAAAGCCTGTGAGATCAAGATCGAACGCTAGATCCCGCAGGTCAGTCAGCTCCGCTGCAAGCAATTCCTCATTCCAGCCAGCGTTGAGCGCGAGCTTGTTGTCGGCGATAACGTAAGCCCGCTTCTTGGCCTCGGACCACCCGCTCGCGACCATCACGGGGGCTTCGCATAAACCCAACTTGCGTGCCGCCTCGACCCGGCCATGGCCCGCGATGATTGTGCCGTGGTCATCGACTAGAACCGGATTGGTCCAACCCCACTCACGCATCGATGCCGCGATCTGATCGATCTGCCCAGGACTGTGCGTGCGCGCATTACGGGCGAACGGGACCAGGCAATCGAGCGGCCAGCGCTCAACTCGATCGGCAGGCCAATGCTCGGTCATGACGGTCCTCCATCTACTGGAGGACTTTTACGAGGTCAGCGATTTGCGTGCGCTACGCGCCTGCGCTTTGCATTTCGATCCTCCGCGCGTGATGCGGATGTCGGCTATCGCCCATTAGCGGACGTTCGCCCGACCTGATGCTGGAGGCTGACGCTACTATTTGACGCTTAGGGCTGTAGCTATGAAGGTATCGAGATCAGTGATTCCACGGACCGGTGCAGCGAACTTATCGAACCCGCTGTCCAGACTTACCGCCGTCATTCGTGCATACGCTGTGGCAGCTTCAGCCGAGGACCCTGCGCTCCGGAACACAGCTTCCCAGCTGTCACGAGGTGCGACCTCGACCGTGACCGTACGACCTAGAGATGCTGCGAAGGCATTGGCAACGTCGCGCGGCGTATACCGCGCTGGACCCTCGACATACCAAGTGCCCGTGTCACTGGTTGGGGATAGCAGCCGTTCGGCTGCTGCCCGCCCCAAGTCTGCAGGGGCTACCATAGGCATCTTGGTATCGGCCGGAAACATGCTCGGTAGCTCGCCCGTCTCGCAAACCGCATCGGCGAAGCCAAGCCAGTTCGTCATGTAATATGCACCGCGATTGATGGCGGTGGGGATCGGCTGCGATCTCAGCCCCTCCTCCAACTCCCACAAGGTGGAAAGATCGCCAATGGCGTTGCCTGGTTGCGCGCCATAGGTTGAGGCCGCAACCAGCTTTTCCAGTCCTGAGCCGTCCAGCGCCGCAAGCATGTTGGCAATGGTGCGCCTCTCGGTGGCGTCGGTATCGCCGCTTGGATCGGCAGGCGGGTTGAGCAGAAAGGCGCGGCGCCCGGTTCGGAAAGCGGCTTTGAGGGATGAAGTGTCCTCAGCGTCGGCTTGCGCCACCTTCGCGCCTTTGTTCTCCCACTCGCCGGCGCCCTCAGGATGGCGGGTGAGGATCGTCACCTGCTCGCCGTGATTTAAAAGCGCGTCTGCTACCGCTGCCCCGACATTTCCGGTTGCACCCATCACGATGAACATAGTCGCAGCTCCTCTCTGCAAATCAAAGCGTGAACGAACGACTCTGCTTTGAGGTCAACTCGCGCTTTGTTGCCCAAGAACGAGCGTCCGCTTTCCACCACAACCGCACACACACCCCGCCCCGCTCGCGACCGCCCGCGCGGCGTCGCCCGCCGCCCTGCTAACTATGTGCGGGCTCCGCCGAAAAGCTTGCTGCATGGCGAAAATCAATTAATCGGGTTGTATGTCCGGTTCCGTAACGCTCATCGAGCGCGCGTTCGAACTCGCTCGTGAAGGCCAACTGAAAGATGCTAGCGCGATCGCGAAGGTTCTCTCCCGAGAAGGGCATCAGGGTGCCGAGCAGCATTTGAATGGCGGGGTAATCAGGAAGCAACTCGCCAAAATCCTGCGTGCCAGCCGCGCCGATGGCGTTGCCGCCGTGCAACCGCCCCCGCAAGAGGCTGAGCTCGAGAGGCGCTTCACACATTTCGGACGGCGTTCGCCGCACTAGGCGCTCGAGCGCCGCTGGCACATCGCCGGCAGTCAACGGTTTCGCCGTGAATAGTGAATCGCGCGATGCTGATCGCTAAGTGATGTCGCCTTTTACCAATAGCGGAGAGTCGCAGCCTGCTGATCTCAACGACCACTATCGCCTAAGCCGGTTAAGCGATGATTCGCTGGGACGGGCGGGGTTACTCCAACCATCGCCCGCCCCGAGCTTCAATTTTCGCCAGTCTCGCCCAGATGCTGCTTGGCCGCGGATTTCGCCTGCGCAATGCCCAGCTTGCGCTTGGGCGCCGGCTTCGCGACCTTGGCGGCTGCGGCCGGCTTGGCCCCTGCGCCGGCCTCCGCCTTCTTGCCGCGGGTCATGCCGGGCTTACGGCCTAGGCCGATGGACTTGGCCATCTCCCGTCGGGCAGCGGAGTAATCCTCGGCCACCATTGGGTAATCGGCCTTGAGATTATATCGCTCGCGGTACTGCTCCGGGGTCAGCCCGTGGCCTGACAGGTGCCGGCGCAGCGTCTTGTATGGCTTGCCGTCGATCATCGAGATGATATGCGACTTGGAGGCGAGCGACTTGCGCGCGGTTACTGCTGGTTCATAGGTCTGCGTGTCATCTGCTGCGGGCCCTTCTGTGACACCGCTAGCAAGGCTGCCAAGCGTGGCATGCATCTGCTGCAGGAAGCCGGGCACGTCGTCGGCTGGCGCGCGATTGTTCGGATTGTTAAGCCAAGCAATCGTCAGCTCTGTCGCAAGCTCGATTAGGTTAGCGCTGTAATCCCTGTCGGCCAAGATATTCTCCAAGTTTGGTGCCCGCCGGCTTACAGCTGGTGCGAGCTGGGTCAACGCTAGTGATGAAACGAACTGAGAAACGAAGCTAGCCGCGACCTAAGGTAGAATGGGCGAAACGCGCTGATCGGTGAATGGCGGCGGCTAGGCGTGATGATCTTTGGAAAGGGAGGCAAACCCGATAAACAGAGCCCTCAGGTCCGCGTTCCTAACGTGCTTGACCTCGGCTGCCACGTGCTCGAAGAATTTGCTGGGACCCAATTCGGATAGCAGCATATCCGATCGCCACTCCTTGAACTGCCGCGATCGCACATTCTGATCGAAGCAGAAGCTGAGGTGGGTATGCCGGCTGTCGCGCCTTACGCGCTCGATTAGATGACCGATGACCGTCTGGTCGCCCTCAATGGCTTGGCAGAACTGAACCCCGTCGAACAGCAATAGCCCCGATATGCCTTGCTTTCGGTTATTAACATTCACCTGCTGGCAGAGGTTGACCATGTCGCGGTCAGTGAAAGGCTGGACCGCTCTGCTAATGTAGACGATACGACGCATACTGCCTCGGAATTCGTGAGGACGCTTCACGCGCCTCCGCCCGACAGCGCTCTATTCTCCTTCGTTACCAGCGCGATACCGGAAGTATGGCACCAGCGTGGTTAAGCCCGTGCCATGTTGACACTACATTGGATCAATTGCCCGGTTGCATCGGCTCGTGGAACTGTCAGGCAGCCCCGGGTGCGTCGATGAAGATCGATGACGCGATCTTTTCTGATCCGGCGAAGCTCAACTTCATCGACCACTTCATGCACGCTGGGGGGGGATGCGCGAGCTTTCGGAAGGCTGGCCTGATCGAACAGCCGACCAGCCGAAACGCTTAGTCCCGCGCACGTGTGATCAGCCGCTTCCGCTCGCGCTCATCGGCGACGGCCCATTTGCCTGGATCGACGCCGCGTGGGATATCCGTCTCGATCGGCGGCGGCGGCGGCACCGGTGCGGTCGGCGCAGGAACGGTGATCGCTTTGATGTCAACGCCCCGCCGGCCGCAGCCCGGTTTCCGCCAGGGCCACCGCCGCAGCGAAACCGAGCGCCAACCGTCTCCAGCGCTAGGCTCCAGCCCTGTTGCCGCCAATAGACGATCATCTGCCTAGGATCGAAGATCGTCGTCCTGCCGCACTGCGGGCACTCGATCCGCATCTTCGCGCCATAGCGGACATAGTCGTCGAGACTGCGGAGTCTGATGACGCTCATCGGACCCGCCGGATAGAGAACATTTGTAGAACGTGCTATCCGGGAGTTCGCCGATTCGGCAACCTGGAGGATGTGATGAGCGATAAGGTCGAGCCTTTTAGTACGTGGCTGGTGCAGCAGGTTGGGACGCCCGCCTGGTATTCCACGCTAGCCGCAGCGGCTAAGGCCGATCGCGCGCTGCCGCGGTATGCTGATCCTGAAACCGTGCGCACGCGGCTCCAATCAATGGGCGCGGAGCCCGATATGTTCGAGATGCTCGACGACGCCGAGCGCGCCTGGATCGCGGACTGCGCACCGCCGATCAACGAATACCACGCCGCCCGTGCCTGACGCTGGCGCGGGCGGCCATCGCTGCCGGCTCTGCACCGCGAACGATCATAACGCGCTGATCGAGCACATCGCGATCGAGCTATGGGAGAGCCGGCGGCACGGCACGCTGGACGACTGGCCGTGGGATCAGGCGGGGTACTGGCAGGACATTATGCGCGAGCTGGCTCGTTCAGCTGTTCGCGCGCTGCAGCGTTAGGCCGCTATCGCTTGAAATCGGCTTTCTGCGACGCATGGTACCGCCGACAGCGCCAAAGCCAGCAATCATGAGTGCCCAGCTTGTCGGTTCCGGCACCGCAGGAGCGACCCAAATCGATACGACGAGATTGCGGAGATCGGCATAGCCTTCATCCTGGAAGGACAGCCCATATCCGACGGGCGCGATGTCGCATGCCATCGTGAGACAGACGCGCTCGCCTATCGAAATCTCGGCGATGTTCGGCTCTACAAAGAGGAGCTGCGCAACCGATGGAGACGCCCCGGCAAGTAGCAGAATATCAAAATTGCCTGAGGTGCCGAGCTGAAGTGCCCGGAGGTTCGAGTCATCCAGCGTCACGTTCCCCACCTGAAAGGAGAAGCTGCTGATTTCAGACTGCGACAGGAGGATCGCATCGGTCGTAAAATAAAAACCGTTTCCAGTGTCGAACTCTTGGAAGGCTGGAAAAACGGTCGCCATCGTCTCATCGAAACTGAACGAGAAAGTGAACGGCAGCGAGGGGTCAGTTGATCCGTATAACGTTGGCGAACCAGCATCTTTCACCAAATCACCGGAAATCGTGACGGTCGTCGTTGCAGACGCAGCAGGCGCGATGAGTGCAGCCGCTGCAATGCAGGCGATCGGTGCCAAGCGCTTCATCAGATAGTTCATTGTTATCCCCCGCCAACAATTCGGCAGAATATTGCCGGATAAGCGAGGGAGAAACAATCTGAAACAATCCGTGAATGTCCTCGGTCGAGACACACCCGCACCAGATAGGACGGCCAAAAAGGGTGCCATTTGAATCGGTGACAGGGTGCTCAGCCGCTGCCATCGTCCCGCTGCGACTCAGCGACTGGAGGCAACTGTGAAGATCATTCTGGCCATGGCAACCGCGCTCTCCCTGTTGGCAGCGCCAGCCGTGTGGGCAGCGCCATGCAAAGATCCCAAGACCGGCAAGTTCGTAAAGTGCCCCGAGGCCAAAGCGACGACGAAGCGGTGCAAGGATACCAAGGGCAAGTTCGCGAAGTGCGGCACGCCGGGGGCAAAGCCCGCCTGATCATCCATTCACACGTTGTCGTGGACGGCGATTGCGGCGACCTCGCAATCTGATAAATTCTCAGTATGCGAGCGTCTTGTCAGTGCGGACAGTTACGAGCCGAGGTTCCCGGCCCGACCGTTGCCGTCGTCGTCTGCCATTGCCGAGCATGCCAGAAACGCTCAGGCTCGCCGTTCGGCGAAGCGGCCTACTGGCCGCACGCGGACGTTGTGATTGAAGGCGAGGCGAAGCAGTTCGACAGGCCGACCGATCTTGGCGGGACCTTCAGCCAATTCTTCTGCCCGCAATGCGGAACGACAGTTTTCATGCGGGGAACGAAGAACCCCACAGTCACTGGCGTTCCGATCGGCCTGTTTGACGACTCCCATTCGATGCAGCCGATCCGATCGGTGTGGGAAGAAACGCGCCACTCCTGGGTCGATATACCGACTGCGGTTCAGCACTTCCCCCGCGCGCGGATCGATTAGTCAGGTCTGACATAGCCCCATGTGCAATCGCGCCCGCAACAAGGCCGAACCCGAAACGCTCTTCAGCCACTTCGGGAAAGAGTTCGGCGGCAACTGGCTGACCGATCGGCCGATGGACAACCGGTTCAATCCGGTCGAGCTCGTCCCACGCGGCCGGGCCTATGTGATCCGCGAGGAAGACGGCCGCCGCGGCCTCGATGTGATGAGCTGGGATCTGCTCGGTAAGGGCGCTGCCTATCCGATCACGAACGTCCGCGATCTGAAGCGCTGGCGTCCTCGCCTGGAGAAGCCCGAAGGCCGGTGCCTGATCCCGCTCACCGAGTTCTGTGAGTGGACACCGGAGGCGCATGACGTGGGCGGCGGCAAGCCGATCAAGGGCGAGATGTGGTTCGGCGTGACCGACCAACCGCTGTTCGCTGTTGCCGGTGTCTGGCAGCAGCTTGGCGATCAGCGCTGGTTCGCCATGCTCACCTGCGATCCGAACGAACTGGTCGCGCCGATCCATCCGAAGGCGATGATCACGATACTACACGCCGACGATCACGACCGCTGGCTGACCGGGAGCTATGCCGAAGTGCTCGATCTACAGCGCCCATACCCTGCTAGTCTAATGACGGTCACAGGTCCTGTGTTTCCAACGCGCAGGTCGGCCGTCATTGCTCAATGAAGCAAGCCGATCTTTCGCAGCGTAGCGTTCCAGCCTAGCCAACCCCCGCCATCCTTGAACCCCGCGGACCGCATCCTCGCGAGAAAATCGTCACAGCGCTCCGACTTGCGCACCTGCTCCGGCAAATGCCGCTTCGGATCACCGTCGATCGGGGTGGTGCGAGGACATGCGCGCAAGTCGCCGGCCTTGCAGCGTGCCCTGAAACGATCGAGCTTCGCCTGCTTGTCCTCGATCTCTGCTGCCAAGGCCCACGCCTGCGCGCAATTGAATGTCGAAGGCGATCCAAGCCATGCGCTCGTCAAAGCGATCGTGCCAAAACCGGCAAGTAGAGCGCCCGACCGGTAGGACGCGACAGCGGAAGGATTATGGGCAGCCACCGGCTGGTTCATGGGCGAAAAGACTATGCGTCTCAACCCCATGACATCGCTGTGAAAGCAAACGTCCTGATTTGGCGCAGCCGCCAGCCATGCAGATATATCCACACTATGTGTGTATTGGTACTTGGACTGGCCGTCGCGCTGCCGCGAGCTGACACGCACGATTGCGCCACTGATGAATGACAACCACGCCGCTCGTGCCCGACGCTAACCCGGCGTTAACGGCCATTAGCTATGACCGCTTTGAGCCCGCCCCCACACGAGGCTCGGGTCGTTGCAGTCCCGCCCGATCACCCCCTGACCGGGCGGGACATCCCTTCAGACCACCGCTGCGCGATCAGACTTTGGTCCGCGCCCGTCCGATGATCGACACGGCACCTTCAATATATTCGCTCGCGAGCGACACGCTTCTTGAGACCGCCCCATCGCCCTAGAGATATCCGGAAGGAATTCGCCTTCGTGGCAGCGGCGCGATAATTCGGCGTCGTCCTCTGACGTCCAAGGTTTTCGATGCGAATTTCCTGAAACCATTGCGACCCTCCTGTCTTTGCAGGTGGGAGCCTCTAGTCGTCGACGCATTAACAATTGGGTTAATTGGCGTGCAGCAATTTGAAAGCTATCGGCAACTCGGTGCGTGCTGGCCATTGAGCCATGATTGGCCTAAGCGCAGCGCGATGCGACTGCCCGATATTCTCCGTAGGTTACTTGACCGTCGCGCTCGCGACCGTCAGCCAGGACAGATGGGCAAATGCCAGTTCTGCGGGGCGCGCATCATGTTCGACCGCACGGTCTGCCAGGATTGCGAGACGAAATAGCGATTCCCAATCTTGCGCCGATGTTCCACTTTCGTTCACGGTCGCGCGCATGGGCCGCAACAGCAAACCTGCCCCCTTGCCCGCATGGGTTCAAACTGTCGGCGCGATGCTCGACAGCAAGGGGCTGGTGCGCGCGGCCTGCAACACCTGCCACCAGTATCGCGATGTCGACCTGGCCCGCTTGGTCAAGCTGAAGGGCAGGGACTATTCGCTGATCGACCGCCGGATTGGCTGCCGCCTCACACCCGGCTGCCTGGGCATGGTGCGCTTCCACTATCAGGGCGGGGTGATGCGCCCGCTATGGACCAGCGAAGCCGTCGAACGCTGGATGTGGGAGTCCGAATTGGCGGTCGGTGATCGCGCGATAGAGGTGCTTCGGGCCGCGCTCGATCGCGCAGCGACAGAGATCGTGCAGACGCCCCGCGTCGCCGCCGCCCTTACCGCGCTCAAACGGCGCTGCGCGGAACGCACCGCGCTCGATTGGTTCTGGACCTCGGCCGGCACCCCGAACGGCCAGTCGCGCTGGCAGAACTGCAATGCGGCGCTGAATGCGATCCGACGGCAATGCCGATCAAGGTAGCGTGCGACCCGCGGCGCGCGCCTCGTGCTGTGATCCGGCCGCGTGGGCTGCATCCTCGGTCAGGCCGTTCGCCAGCGCACGCTGATAGACCCACCGATAGTTCGTTCGATCGCCTTAAGTCAGGATCCGGATGAAATGGAGCGGCTTCGGCGCATCTGGCGCGAGGCGGCAGACCTGTTACGGGCAGCGCGGGCAGAGCATATCCGCAGCCAACGTATCCGCAGCCAAAGAGTGGGGGACTGATGCTGCCCATGGCCCCGCAGGAGGTAGCGTTGAGGACTCAAAGGGGCGGTTCCTGATCAAATCTGACATTGCGCGGCGGCTCCAGGCGGAGAACCCGGATCGCACCGAAAATGAGATCGAAAGCGTCATCGCAGAGTGTTTCGGTTCAATAACAACGCATTTGGCCACCAACGGACGTGTTGAGTTACGTGGTTTCGGCAGTTTCAGCACATGTTACCGAGCTCCCTGGGCTGGTCGCACGCCGTTGCGGTCATTCGAGGTTGAGCGCAAACGCTCGCCCATCTTTCGCTGCAGCAAGGTTTTGCTGGAAAGACTCAACGAGACATTTCTCGAAACTGTCGCGGAAAGTGTGCCAACCCCGAACGTCCGAAATCGGGACGGGCGCCAAGCTTGCGCATGTGGATCGTTGGACTTACCCGGACGGTTGATTTCCGGGGAGGTGGCAATGAACCTATTTCGATTCGCGCTGGTGGGAGCGCTGTTGACATCGGTATCGCCGGCTATGGCAGCGATTACGGTGTCTGCCGCGAACATCGGCGATCCGATTATCTACCGCTACGCAGGGTTTGAAACGCCTGATGGGTCAGGGGGCACGATCGGCGGCCTTGCCGCGCAGACCACCTTCACGCTGTCATCGATCGCCAATGGCGTCTTCACGTTCAACTACAGTGTGGACAATATCTCGCACGGCCAAGTCACCGGATCGCGCGTCTCGGTGTTTGGCTTCACGACCAGTGGCGCCGTCGATAGCCAGACCACCGTTTCGGGCGCGACCTTCGATCGTATCGGCCATGATTCGAATGTGGCCAATCTGACCGGCAGCGACGACGGCCGGGTTTGTTTCCGTGCGGGCGGCGGCGGCGCGCAATGCACTGGTGGTGGCGGGGACGGGGTAGCGATATCGGACGATCCAGCAACTGGCACGTTTTCATTGACCTATGCGCCGGGGACCACGTCGATCACGCTCGACCGCTTTTTCGTACGCTATCAGTCGATCACAGGGGTTCCCGGCATCACCTCCGCGACGGGCAGCGGCGTGTTTGGAGCGGCGGTTCCCGAACCGGCAAGCTGGGCTTTGATGATTGGCGGCTTCGGACTGACCGGTGCGGCTCTGCGGCGCCGGAAGCTAGCGCTGGCCTGACCGAACTCGCTCGGCCGCCTGCAGTGCCAGAAGCTGCAGGCGGATCATGCCTGCGGTGGAATAGAGATCGAGCCCGCCAACGAGACATTGCTCGCCAGATAGTGAGCCGTCAGCGTTCCGTGGCATCGCTGGCAGCAGCGGCGGCTCCGCCATCAGCGCTGCCGGCAATCCTACGGTTGGCGTTGGCGCGGGCACGGTCGAGCAGCTGAACGCCATCAGCATCGGCGCACTGATTGCGATAAACAGGGCGGTCCACGATGCGGATCGTCTCACGGTAAATCTCCCTCGTCTCGGTCGCTTGGGCGGTGCCCGCGGCGGCATGGTGGGTGGCTACATCATCGACCGCGGCGGCAATGCGCTGGCGGGCTTGCTCCGCCCGTTCGAGCGACTTCACGACCTTGGCGCTGACAGCGTTCCCGCCGTCGACGCGACCTTGCCGGTAGGCGCCGCCGAGCGCCGCCAGCACCAGCAGGCCGCACCCAATCAGCGAGGTGGGCGAGGCGATCACCGCTCGTTGCTCGTCACTGGCGCACCGTTCGCGCTCATCTTTACCGGGCGACCGACCACTGGCACGCCCTTCGGCCAGCGTGATGCGATCAGCCTGTTCTTCGCAATGCGGGAGATCCGCACCATGTCGGACTGATTGCCGCCCAGCACGTGATAGTGGGTGGCGTCCTCGCCCACGTAGAAGCCGACATGGCCGCCGCCTTCTCGGCCGAATACCAGGATCGCGCCCGGAGCCAGCCGATCGGGCAGAAGCCGGACGCCGAAATCGGCCCAGCTCTTCGCGCGTGCCGCCAGCTTCACCGGCTCGATGCCGCTAGCGAGCAGCACCGCCCCGACCCAGCCGCCGCACCAGGCCATCTCGTCGTCAACCCAGCGCACGCCATTGTATCGAGCCGCCGTGTTGAGGAAGTCGATCAGCTTGCTGTTGTGCGTCCGGCCGGGGATTTCCCGCGTGCCGACCAGCGTGCGGGCATAGGCCAGCCACGCCGGCTCTGAAGCCTTCGTCATATCGTCTCCAATGTTGATTTCGCCAGATTTTATTCAGCAGTCGGGAGCGCCCGCGTCGGTGCGGCGTTGGACGCCCCTCTATTTGGGAGCTGGAGAGGCCTATGAACCGTGATGATCGCGTGGTGGCAGTCGGCCTGCTGACCGCATCGGATCTTCAGCGGCTCGGCAGCGGCTTCAAGCGCGCGTTCCGGGTCGACGAGACGCCATGCTTCAATGAACTGCTGCGCGCGATCGACGAGGCCGATCGGGACATTCGCCGTGAACGTGATCGAAAATTGTAAGTAGGTCTCTCTGATCGCTTGCGATATCGTCATCAAGCAAACGGGCAGGCTTTCCTCCTCCCGCGCGCGGAAAGGCCGCCCCGTCCGACACCTCCCTAAGGCAATGGGCGGGGCGGTTTCTCCAGTCGAATAACGGCGGCGTCGTCTGCGCCGCATGATTTATTCTCTTCCTAAAGTATTTGAGCGCGTTACGATCGACGTGCAGCGGCACTCCCTGAGGTGCCTAAGCAGGCGCGGCGACACGCGTCGGCCGCCCCGTCGACTATCCTCCCCAGGAACCTGACGGCGGGGCGGTTTTCTCAGGGTATCATCCTGCAAGCCATACGGCATGCCACGCGCTTGATCAGGTTTAATTGCACGCGCTTCCAGCTGCGCTATTTTCCCATCGTGGGGAGAAAGGTGTGGTTCAGCGATGGACGACGATTCAACCTATTACCGCCGGCGGGCGGCGCAGGAGCGCGAACGCGCAGCCTTGGCGACAGACGCGGCAGTCCGGAACGCGCATGAGGCTTTGGCGCGCGAATATGAGCAGCGCGCTGGTGGGAAGCCGGCCCGATTGAGCGCCGTCTACGAGACGGCACCATAGCAGCAGGTGTCCGGGACAATCAGCTGTCCTAAGCGGCAGACGGTAGCGAGGCGGCCTGCGCCGTCTCGCCCGGCTGCAGCGTCACATCCGGCTGCGGCGCGTTGGGCAGGCTCTTCGCCATCTCATGCACCGCAGCGACTGACTCGTTGGTCCGCCAGCGCTCCGCGGCATTGTCCCGCATTCAGGTCACGAAGCTGGTTCATCCGGGCGCGGCGAACTCAGCATGCCATCCTAGCCGATCAACAGTGCTGCCGGTTACCGCCTGAATCGGATCCGCCGCCGCCTTCGCCTAGTGCTTGAAGCTCATGACGATGCTGGCCCCCAGCGCCGATCCCGACTTCGATTTTCAGCGCGCATTTTAACCTACCTCCCGTTGGCGGCCGCACCGCTGTGGCTGGCAAGGTCAGATCGCCCCCCCCAACTGCATCAATTGGCCTGGGACCGGCACGTCAAACGGAAAGCAAGTCTACACCATGAGACAGCAAACTCCCGGATGCAGAATCTCGCGCCAACTGGAACAGCGAAGGGCAGTTGGCCGAAATAGAAAGGACCCGTCGTCAGCAGCGGCCTTCTGACCACCCCCTAGCTAATTTCGCGGATATCCACGCGGCGGGCCACTATCGGTGTCCAACTCGTCAGATGGGTAGTTACGATCGCCCCCCCCCCGGTCGGCCACCGAACAATCGATTTGCGGGTATGTGCGGGGATATGCGGGTTAATTCTCTGCCACATGAGGAATTTGGCAGTCCCACCTTAGTGCTAAATGGTGGGCGCGACCGGCGCAATACCCGCCTTTCCCCGCATATACCCGCTCGGCGACGCTTTTACGCCCGGTTGACCGTCCAGCGACGTTGCTTAGCGTGGCTATCATCTTCGGCTGCGAGAACCTTGAAGCCGTCGACGATGCGGCCCTGATGCCGGCCGAAATAGTGCCCGAGACGCTTGGGATCGATACCACCCCGTCTGTCGTCAGCGACTTCCACCAGCGCCTGCCGAAGCTCTCCGTTGATGGGGTTACCCAAAGGGTTCAGCAACTCGGCGACCTCTTTCATCGCCCCCGTCGTCCTAGGTGAGTTGCCGATCGCTTGGTATATTGTACTGAGCACTGCCTTCAGACTCGACATGACCGGATCATCCGCGCGAGCCTTGTCCATCGTGTCGACCGGATCGGAACGGCCGAGCCACACCAGAGCCGAGCGCACGATGCGGCTCCAAGCTTCGAAGGAGGCAAGCGCCGGCAGTTCGTCAGGGCAGCCTGCAGCGATGTATGCCCGGACCGCGGTAAGAGCCGCAGCCACATACCTCCCGCGATTCGCAAGAACGGTATCGAACGGATTAGTGCCAAACTTCCGGAGCTCCGGCCGCTCTGTGTTGGGATCAAGCGAGCATAGGATCACGCGGCGGGTCATGTCGCCGACGAGCTGTATGTTGTTGCCGGTCGCAAACATCGTCGCATGGCTCTCGATCTTGATGAGCTTCGAGAGGCCCAGCGGCCGCATCGACACCACCGGCCGCTCGATCATTTGACAAAGCGCATCGCCACCCAGCTGACCGTTCACGTTATCAATCGAGACGATCGGCTGACCGTTAAGCAAGGCTGCACCAAGACGCTTCTCGGTTTCCTCCTCTGTGCGCCCCGCGGCGATGACGGGTGCCCGTTCCCCGGTATGCACTGCCGAGGCTAGGTCGATGAGGTAACTCTTGCCGGAGCCTGCCACTGGGGCGGTGTTGGCGTGAAGCGGCGCCACCGGCATCGCGCCTCTTACGACAGGGGTGATGATGCCGGAGAGGGCCACTGCGCGGCTGGCCTGATCGACGAATGGGAAGCCGTCGAGCAAGCTGTCGAGAAGATCGAGCGCTGCACGCGCATCCGCTTTCGACGGATGCTCCGGGATCGGCGGAAGCTCAGGCGGGTCGAGTAAAAGGAGACGGGTCTGAGCATCATACCCGGGCTGCGACAGGATGGTGCCATCGGGACGCAAGGTTGGCGTGGTGATCACACCAGCCAGGATCGGAAAGCTCCACTCGCCATCACGGGCCAGTATCGTTTGCGCGACATTGCGCGGCGGATCGGTTGCGACATCGGCCGATTTGCGGGCATTAAACTTCGTCCAGTTCGCCGCACGAGAAAGATGGTCGATCAGCGTATCGGCATCGACCAGGACCAGTCGCGCGACCTTCGTTTGACGACCGTGCGCGGCGGGCATCGTATCGACGACCGGCCGCACAATACCGCCCCGGATGTAGAGCGGCGACCGCGCCTGGATCAACGCTGCTTCCGCCTCGCTTGCAATGACGTCCAGTTCGCCGAGACGAACGCGGATGGTGGGCCGTGCAGTGTCGTGCGAGCTGAACCACGGGACACCGTCAGGCGCAACGCGTGGAGATCGCATGCCATCGCACAGAGCTCGGTTGACCTTCCTGACGATTTGCTCCCGCGTCCAGGGATCGTCGGGGTTGCAGGACTGAAGCTGAAGACCGGCCGAGCTCAGCTCGTCAGCAGCAGTTTCGAAGGTGATGCAACCGCCGCCGACAAGAGCCCCTATCTTGAGAGCTCCTTCATTCAGCGTCCTTTCCTGCGAGCCCAAGCCAGCCGAGGCTATCCGGCTACATTCGGCTCGCAACGCTGCCGTGCCGTATGCAGTGTCGCCATTACGAACGCCAGCAGCCAGCCTTCCCCTCATCGGTGCATCAGTCGCCGACGCGGCACCAACCGTCTGGCCCCCAGCAGGCCGAATAAGCTCAATGAGGTCCTCCGGAGCGGCGCACGCCGGCACGTCATCAAGCCACTCATACAGACATCCGCTGGGATGCCGGGATGGAGGCAGGATCGCGTAACCGCCCTCACCGCGTACCTCAGCGCCGGGGAGGCTCGGAAAGGGCCACCCCTTGCTCGATCGCTGAGCATTCCGCACCGGAGCAGCCTCGTTCCATCGGAACCAAAGGTGGTACCCCTTCCCCGTTCTGCTTTTGCGCGTCGTGGGCAAAGCGATGGAACACGCGCCCTCAAATGCCGCAGGATCGTCGATGTCTAGAACCCACGCGTTGACGGCGGAGCCTGTCGGGCATGCGATCATCGCGTCGGGCCACTGGCCCCACCAGGACCGTATCTGCAATGCGTCGGCGCTCGCTTCCTTGAAACCGTGCTGCGTGTGCGGCCTTTTGTTGTCCGTCCGGCACGGGAAAACAGGCACACCGCGAGCAGCATAGCCGAGCGCGGCTTCGAGCAGCGGATTACTGGCTCGCGTCGGTTGCATCACCCGTTCGAGCCCAGCACCGCGCTCGTGCTGTCGCGGACACTCGCTGCCTCGAAAGCTTCGATGTCGTCCAATCGGTAAACGACCCGGCCGCCGATTTTCAGATGACGGGGTCCCTGCCCCAGCCAGCGCCACCGTTCCAAGGTCCGGGGGCTCAGCTTCCAGCGGCGGGCCAATTCGACTTGGTGGAAGTGGGTAAGCGGCATGTCGAAGCTCCTCACGTCGTGATGCGATGGAGCGAAGGATAAGGAATGGTTGGCGGCCAAAAGAGGGGGGGAAAGCTGCCCCCCAGCTTTAATTATCGACTGCTTTTTTTGGCGGACGGCCGCGATACACGGCATCCTCCGGAATTTCGCCGGCTTTCTTGATCTCCTTCCAAACCTCGTTGAACATCGTGTCTGAAATTGAGGGTGACACCATCGCCCTCGCCTTCTCAAGCAGATCCTCTTTCGTCTTCCTCGCTGACTGGCTGGCAAATTGCTCCCGCAGAAACGTAAAAATTGCACGCCGGATCGTACCAGGCGCTCTCTCAGTGGCGGCGCGAGCAAGATTACTCACTTTGATGGTCACATGCGAGAAAACGAGGTCTCCATTTGGCGTACTTGCCTCATCGCACGAAAATCTGCACCGAAGTACGCTCCAGAGCTCGGCTTGGATCGTCGCAATTTCGTGGCCGCCCTTCATCAGCCCTCGCGCCACATAGGTCCGATCGAGCAGGTGCGAGCGCAGCCTGGACCACAACCGATCCTCAAGCTGGTCCAACTGCAGGCAAGCCGAAGTATATACAGGGTCTGATGCGCCCGACACGGAGGCAGACGGCCTTGGCGCCACCTTCTTCAAGCGGGATAGTTCGCTTGCTTCGTCAGGCGTCGCAATAAGCTCAAGCGATTGCGAAAGCGGAGAGTTCCCGTTGCTCTCCGAAGCAACATCGTCAGATCTAGCCCTATTTGTCAGAAGCAGGTTGACGAACTTAAAACCACCGCCTGCCGCGCCTTGTTCAAAGATATCGAATTCGAGCTTGCGCCAAAGAGCGGCATCAATCGCAACCGGGCGGGGATCCTGACCCGGAACAAACCCCTCGGCGACCCAGCGACCTGCCAGAAGCTCGACCTTCATGGCGGCCACCAGCTTATTCCATAACGGCTCGTATCCATCGAGAGCACCTGATTGGGCTCCCATTCCTACTGCCACACTGTGTACCCAAATATCGGTGCTAGTGACCTCTCCATACGCGCAGAATGCTTTCCATTCGTCCGGGGTAGCGACGTAGCGAAGCGCGTCCGACAACAAGAGTCTATAGAACATAGACCGAACATAGTGCCTCGGCGTGTCTGTTCGCAATGCTTCGGAGCAGCAAGCTTCGGCAGCATGCCGGCATGCCGTATCAATCGGCCATCCAACGGTCGTGCACGACCAGACGTTTAAAAGTCGGCATCGGACCGGCTGAACTGGTCTAATGAACCCGCCTCGGCCATTCGCGCTCTTTCCGTAGGCCGTTGCAATCTGCCGTCCTGACAGGAGTGTCGTCTAACCACGCTGACCCTTCGCGCGCGCGCCCCAAGGACGCCCTCTTGCCTTCGCTAAAACACCGGAAATTAGTGGTTTGGGTCTAATCCGCCCGTATGGATGTCGAATCATGAGCGCATGCCAAGGCTGCCGTGGCGGAGCGGCGCAGTTCGACCTATTGATGGCGTACCAGCCGATTGTTGATATCGTGTCGGGACGAGTCTGGGCGTACGAGGCGTTGGTTCGCGGTCCTTCGGGGCAGAGCGCAGGTGAATTGCTTAGTACCGTGACGGCGGAAAAGCGCTACGCCTTTGACCAGCAATGTCGTGTCGCAGCCATCACTCAGGCCGTCGATGCAGGCATTGTTGCGACGGGAGCGAAGCTGTCGATCAATTTCTTACCCAACGCGGTCTATTCCCCACTGGCATGCATCCAGCTAACGCTGAAGACCGCCGCAGAGGTAGGGTTCCCCACAGACCAGCTGATATTCGAATTCACGGAAAACGAGGAGATGGTCGACACCTCGCACGTGGCCAACATCGTAGAGACCTATCGACGCATGGGCTTCGCCACGGCCCTAGATGACTTTGGTGCCGGGCACGCTGGTCTTGCCCTGCTAGCCAAGCTCCAGACGGACATCATCAAGCTGGATATGGAACTGGTCCGCGGCATCGATGCGAGCCTACCACGACGCATGATTGTTGAAGGCTTGCTCGCGATGTTCAACCGGATGAGCATCATTGCCGTGGCGGAGGGCATTGAGACGATTGCTGAGTATGAAGTACTTCGCGACTTGGGGGTGAGATATATGCAGGGTTACCTCCTAGCCCGACCCGGTTTGCAGACGCTTCCCGTACCTTTAGTGCCAATGGTTGAGCCTGTAGAACTTAGGGCCTACGCTTCGACCTAAGGGTCCTGGCTCCGACCCAGGTTCAATCCCCCCCCCCCCGGGGGGGGGTGACGATTGCGCCCTCGATTTGGCGCATGCCTGAGGTCAGCGGAAGCTGGCTGTAGTCCTCAGTCTTTGCCCTAGCGATTCTATTCCGCGTTCCTGCCCCAACTTACAGCATCCTTCGAACCTGCCGTACTCCTCTTGGGAGCCGCCTTCTGCGCGCGTTCTTGAAACCATGAGGATGCAGTTTGCGCAGTTGGTCAATCTCGACCGCTGTGGCCTTGGTAATGTCGATTGAGCCACGCGCCGCCAAGCGCATCCTTAAAGGTTCGCCTGCTCGTCCTGCGGCAGGTCAGCGTCAGGCGGGTAGTAGAGGCTCGCGCACTCGTCACGCAGGCAACCGCCCTCGATGACGATGTCATCGCGATAGGCGTTGGCGATGAACGACAGCGTGTCGATATGGCGCGCCTCGAAATACATCGGGTGCACATCCTCGCGCCCGGCACCGTAGACGACCCTTCCGACCTTAGACCAGATCGAGGCCATGGTGCACATCCCGCACGGCTGGAGCGTGGAGTAGAGTGTCGCACCACGCAGCTCGAGCTCGTCCGCTCCCTCGCAGGCGCGCCGGATTGCCATCATCTCAGCATGCGCGGTTGCATCGGGCAACTCCTTGGTCTGGTTGCGTTCAGCCGCGATCTCTTTACCGTCGAGGACGATTACAGACCCCAGTGGCGAGTCAGCGGGGTCCGAGCCTTTCGATCGGGCGATCTCGATCGCCCGGCGCATCCAACGTTCGTCATCCTCGTTCATCGGCACCTCCACGGTGCTCAACGTCGTGAGAGCGAGGTCGGTCCGAAGGATCGAGCGGTGGCCCGAATACCGACCAGCCGGTACGGCTAGCAAGCATCTCCAGCGCGCGAACGCCCAGCATCGAATTGCCGTGCTGGTCCAGGTTGCTCGACCACACCGCAACGGACGCAACCTCGGGTACGATCGCAAGGATGCCGCCGCCAACACCGCTTTTCGCTGGCAGGCCGACGCGAAGCGCGAAATCGCCCGAGCCGTCGTAATGGCCGCAAGTCATCATTAGAGCGAGCAGCTTGCGGACGCGAGCCGCACGTTCGGACGCCTCTTCGTCGTCGTGCGTCAGTCGGGTCCGCGTCAGGAACAGGCCGGCCCGCGCCAGATCGGCGCAGTTGAGTGAGATCGCGCACTGGTCAACATAGGCGTCGAGCACCTCGTCAGGATCGCATCGCAGGTTGCCGTGGTGGCGCATGAAGTTCAGCATAGCCCGGTTCAGATCACCGCCCTCGTGCTCGCTGGCGAGGACATCGTCGTCCAAAATCGGAGCGCGTCCGAGCTGATCGGTGACGAACGAGACCACGGACTTGCATCGCGCGTGTCCGGGCCGGTCGAGCAGGACATCTACTACCGCAAGCGCGCCTGCGTTTACAAACGGGTTGCGCGGCACGCCGTTGTTGCGCTCCAAATCGATTATAGAATTGAATGGGTCACCTGATGGCTCCCGGCCCACGCGTTCGAAAACCTTGTCGCCGATTGCTTCCATCGCGAGCTCGAGCGCGAAGATCTTGCCGATACTCTGGATCGGGAACGACGTGTCGGCGCAGCCAGCGGTGAAGACGCCGCCGTCGGGCGAAGCGATAGCGATGCCGAACGGGCCTGGATCGAGGCCCTCCTCCTTTGCGTCCGCCGCTCCCTCGATTTCGGAGGCTCTCGCAGCGATCTTCAGCGCAATGTCGGTGACAATGTCGTTCAACTTCATTCGACGAGCTCCGGGTCAGTCCATCTGAACGACGGCGGGCGGGCTATGGGCTCATCGACAGCTTGGCCCCACTTCCGGCCACACGCGAATGCTTCTAGCGCTCCGAATGCTGCCATTCGTTCATGCCAGCGGCGCGGAAGAGCAGTGGCGATGCGAGCGATCGTTGCGCACCTTCGTATTGGTAGCCGCAGCCTTCCAGCGACAAACGTAAGCGATTGTTGCTGACGGGGCTGGGACGTAGCCGACGCGTCCTCTTGCGCCTATTTTCTTGCTTCTATCTGGTTCGAGCAAACCAAATGGGGGTAAGCCGGTGGCGGCGGAGCGACTTGGTTTTCGGCAAGCAGCCGCGTGGCTGGCGCAGACCGTCGGTCCGGAGGCGGCCTATGTCCGCCTCGGCATCATCTACACGGTTGCGATAAGCCTGCTGGCGCTCGCCACGCCGATCTCCGTCCAGCTGCTGATCAACAGCGTCGCCAATACCGCCATGCCGGCGCCCCTCTGGGCGCTCTCGGGCGTGCTGCTACTCCTGCTGCTGATGGTGGCGGCGCTCAGTGCGCTGAGGGTCTGGATCATGGCCGCCTTTGAACGCCGCGTGTTCGCGCGCGTGGTGGCGGAAGTGACGGTGCGCGCCGTTCACGCGCAGAACCCCTTCTTCGGGGACGCCAACCGCAGCGACTTGTTCAACCGCTATTTCGATCTTGTGGTGGTGCAAAAGGCGGTGCCCAGCCTCGTGATCGGCGGCTTCACCATCGTGCTGCAAGCTGCCGTCGGCCTGACGATCACCAGCTTCTACCATCCGTTCTTTCTGGCCTTCAACGTGGTGCTGATCGCTGCCCTACTGGTCGTCTGGCTGATGTGGCGACGCAGCGCGATCACCGGCGCCGTGGCGCTCAGCCATGCCAAGCACGCGGTCGCACGCTGGCTGGAAAGCGTCGGCGGCTCGAACGGCTTCTACAAATCGTCCCGCCACCTCACCTTCGCGATGGACCGGTCGGAAGCGGTGACCGCTTCCTATGTCGGCGCTCACCGCCGCTACTTCCGCTACCATTTCGCACAAACGGTCGCGTTCCTGCTGATCTACGCGCTAGCGAGCGCCGCATTGCTGCTGTTAGGCGGCACGTTGATCTTGCGTGGGCAGCTCTCGCTCGGCCAACTCGTCGCCGCCGAGCTGATCCTGTCTGGCGTGTTCTACGGCATCTCGCAGCTCGGCTGGTACCTCGACACCTTCTACGATCTGGTTGCCAGTTCGGAGGAACTATCGGTGCTGTTCGCCATACCGCAGGAACCGCTGATCCGCGGCGGGCCCGGTGTCCGCGACGGCTCGGTCAGGCTAACCAACGTCACGCTCGACGGCGCCCGGTTCGAGCTGGCGCTGGCAGCCGGTGAGCAACTCGTTACCGTTGTCGAGCCGGGTGCAGAGCGTCGGCTTGCGCTTCTGCTCAAGCGACACGCTACCCCGGAGCAGGGGCTGATCCGGATCGGCGGCGCGGAGTTGGGAGCCCTAGACATGTACCATCTGCGCTCGGACGTCACGGTTCTGGACCGAGCGACTATCGTCGAGGTGACGATCCGCGACTATCTGCGGCTCGCTTCCAATGACCAGGGGGACACCGCGCTGGAAGCGCTCGCGACCGTCGGGCTGGAACGTACTGTCGCGCGCCTGCCGCAGGGGCTGGATACGCTGCTGGCGTCGTCGGGCTATCCGCTAAGCGTCGGCGAGATCATGGCGATTAAGCTGGCCAATGCGCTTGTGCTCAAGCCCCGGGTGCTGATCCTAGGGCAGCTTTTCGATCTGCTGCCGCCCGAGCGGCTGACCGCAACGCTTCGTCAGCTGAAGTCGGAAGGAACAACAGTCCTGCTTTGCACCGGTCGTCCGGAGGATCTGCGCCTCGATGGTTATCTTTATCTCGGAATGACCATACAACGTCGATACGATTGCCTCGCCGACTTGGCAGCCATGGTGGCAAAGGAGCGTGATCATGCCACATCGGCCTGAGCACATAGCCCACTTCACCACGCTTGCCTCTCTGCGCCCGCCGCGGGTCGGTGTCGCGGTGGCATGGTTGATCGTAGTTGGGATCGCGGCGGCGCTTGCCGTGCTTTTCCTGGTGCCTTGGTTGCAGACTGCTCAAGGCCAAGGCCAAGTAGTTGCACTTGATCCGGATGACCGCGCGCAGGATGTTACCGCGCTGGTCCCCGGGCGCGTCGAGCGTTGGTTCGTCCAGGACGGCCAGCATGTCGACCGTGGCGATCCGATCGCCCGGGTCGTCGATCTTGATCCAAACTTCCTGTCGCGGTTGGCGGCCGAGCGTGCGCAGATCGAGGCGGAAATCGCGGCGGTCCGCCAGTCTCAGCGAGTTGCAGCGATCGATGTCGACCGCAACCGGCAGCTATTTGCGGAAGGGCTGTCGTCCCGCCGCGATTTCGAGCAGGCGCAGATCAAGGTGGCGGATGCGGCCGCCAAGCTCGCGGAGTCCCGCGCTAAGCTCAACCGTATCGACGTGCAGCTCAACCGTCAGTCGGCGCAGCTGGTCCGGGCTCCCCGCGATGGCCGCATCCAGAATTTGAACGCGGCGGCCGGCGGTGCGCTGGTGTCGGCAGGCACGCCGCTCGCGACGATCGCGCCCGAGCGAGTCGAACGCGCGGTGGAGCTGATGATCGATGGCCGCGACGTGCCGCTGCTGCGGCCCGGACGACCGGTCCGGTTGGAGTTCGAGGGGTGGCCGGCGATCCAGTTCAGCGGATGGCCGTCGGTCGCCTACGGCTTCTTCGACGGCCGGATTAGGACCATCGATGCCACGGCAAACGCGCAGGGGCTGTTCCGCGTGCTTGTTGAGCCTGCGCCGGGCAAGCCGGCCTGGCCCGATCGCCGCTTCGTCCGGCTGGGTGGCAAGGTTCTCGGCTGGGTCCAGGGCGAAACGGTCTCGGTCGGCTACGAGCTGTGGCGTCAGCTGAATGACTTTCCGCTGGAGTTCGGTCAACCGCGCGCGGGCAAGGCTGGGCCAGCCTTCGAGGACCAAGGCAAGGTCGCAGCCAAGGCGGGCAAGCCGAAATGATTGGGTGCCTAGCGGCCCTGACACTCATCCTGTCCGCGCCGGCGACCGGGACGGCACCAGGGGAACAGGCAGCGCGCCGCTCTGCCGTGTCGACACCGGCTGCAGTGCCGCTGATGTTGGACGAGGTGCTACGCGCGTCGGCGCGCGCGGCACCTCAGATCGTCGAGGCCCTTGCCCGGGAGCGGGCCGCCGAGGGTCGCGCGCTAACCGCGGCGGGCGCGTTCGACACGGTGTTCCAGATCGACGGGCGGTCGCGCGCGCTCGGCTATTACGACGGTTCGGTAGTTGCCAGCCGTGCCACGCTGCCGCTGGATGGCAATGGCGGGTACCTTTACGGGGGTTACCGGGTAAGCCGCGGCGACTTTCCGATCTATGAGGATGAAAAATACACCAACCGGCTTGGCGAGCTGAAGGTCGGGGCGCTCTATTCGCTCCTTCGCGATCGGCTGGTGGACGAGCGACGTGCCCGCCGGACGCTTGCTGCCGGCGATATCGACATCGCCCAATTCGAACGGGAGGCGGTGGCGATCGGCGTCCAACGGCGCGCGGTGGATGCCTATCAGAACTGGGTCGCGGCGGGTTTGCGGTTGCAAGCTTATCGCGACCTGCTCAACCTGTCGGAAAGCCGCCGTGGTGCGATCGCCCGTCAGGTGCAGCTTGGCGCCAGACCGGACATTTTGTTGGTTGAAAACGACCAGAATCTCGTGCGCCGCCGCGCGCTGGTGGTCCGGGCCGAAGGCGATTTCCAAGCAGCTGCGAACGCTCTGTCGCTTTACTTTCGCGATCAGGTGGGCGCGCGGCTCGTGGTCGGCCCAGAAAGGCTACCGGCTGACGCTAACGCGCTCGCAGGGGTCGCCGCGGCGTTGCAGGCGACCTTCGCTCAGCGCCGGCCCGACCTTCAGGCCCTGCTCGCCCGAATCGATCAGGGCACCGCGCGGCTGGCATTGGCGGAGAACGATCTGCGTCCCCGCTTCGACCTCACTGGCGAAGTTGGCAAGGACGTGGGCGACGAGGGACTGGGTGGCCGCTCCCGCACGCCGCTAGAAGGCATCATCGGTTTCCGCTTCTCCGTGCCCCTGCAGAACCGGGCGGCTCGCGGCCGAGTGGCTGAGGCTCGCGCAGAGATTGATGCGCTGGAAGCGCGCAGCCGCTTCCTGCGTGATCAGATCACCACAGAGGTCGAAGGCATTACCATCGGCGTCGACGCTGCGGAACGCCTAGCGGCGATTGCGCAGCAGGAACGACAATTGGCCGAGCGGTTGGCGTCGGCCGAGCGGCGTCGATTTGAGCTCGGATCTAGCGACTTCTTCCTCGTCAACCAGCGTGAGGAAACAGCGACTGACGCCCAAGTTCGGCTAGTCGATGCGCAAGCCCGCATCGCAGCCGCTCGCGCAGAGCTCGCAGCAGCGACCGCGGATCGGAGGGCATTAGGACTCGAATGATGAGGAGGCGAATAGCATCATCAGTGACCATAGCAGGAGCGACTTTTTACCAGCGCTGCCGAGAGGTGGACTGGCGGCTAGCCAACACAAGCGGATGATTTGCGTGCCGCCCCCAAGCCAAAGATGCGCTGCACGACGAAACCCTCAAGGCTACGCTGTATCGCACGCTCCCTTGCTTCCGCCGTGCTTACATCGCCATTTTTCAACACGCAGCCGAGACGCGAAAAAGCCCGCTAAGTCTTTCGACTTGCGGGCTAATGTTGGTTGCGGGGACAGGATTTGAACCTGTGACCTTCAGGTTATGAGCCTGACGAGCTACCGGGCTGCTCCACCCCGCGCCAACCTGCTCCCAAGACGACAACGCCTCCTGCCGCGAACGGCCAGGAGGCGCTTCACCGCCTCGGGGCGGAAACTGTGAATGGGTTCCATGCACGGTGCGCCGGCCGCAAAGCCTGGCGACGACCTACTCTTCCACTGCTTAAGCAATAGTACCATCGGCGCTGTCAGGTTTCACGGCCGAGTTCGAGATGGGATCGGGTGGGTCACTGACGCTATGGCCACCAAGCTATGGGGCCGGCGCACGACGTGCATGTTTCTAGAAATCGACGGGTTACCGTGCTGCGACTGATCATCCAATCACCGCGACAAGGCCATCAGGCCTGTCATTGATGGTGGGACTCTCAAGCGCGAATAGAGCAATTAGTATCGGTTAGCTCCACGCGTTACCGCGCTTCCACATCCGATCTATCAAGGTCGTGGTCTTCGACCGCTCTAAGAAATCTTATCTCGAGGGAGGCTTCCCGCTTAGATGCTTTCAGCGGTTATCCCGTCCATGCATAGCTACCCTGCTGCGCCGTTGGCACGACGACAGGTCCACCAGAGGCATGTTCAACCCGGTCCTCTCGTACTAGGGTCAACTCCTCTCAAATTTCGACGCCCACGGCAGATAGGGACCAAACTGTCTCGCGACGTTCTGAACCCAGCTCACGTACCACTTTAATTGGCGAACAGCCAAACCCTTGGGACCTGCTCCAGCCCCAGGATGTGATGAGCCGACATCGAGGTGCCAAACAACCCCGTCGATATGAGCTCTTGGGGGTTATCAGCCTGTTATCCCCGGCGTACCTTTTATCCGTTGAGCGATGGCCCTTCCACGAGGGACCACCGGATCACTATGACCGACTTTCGTCTCTGCTCGACTTGTCAGTCTCGCAGTCAGGCTGGCTTATGCCATTGCACTCTAACAGACGGTTTCCAACCGTCCTGAGCCAACCTTCGCGCGCCTCCGTTACTCTTTAGGAGGCGACCGCCCCAGTCAAACTACCCGCCACAGAGGGTCCCTGATCCAGTTTCATGGATCGAGGTTAGACATCAGAAAACAACAGGGTGGTATTTCACCTATGGCTCCACGTCAGCTGGCGCCAACGCTTCAAAGCCTCCCACCTATGCTACACAGTTCTTTCCTAATGCCACTCTGAAGCTGCAGTAAAGGTGCACGGGGTCTTTCCGTCTAACCGCGGGTACTCCGCATCTTCACGGAGAATTCAATTTCGCTGAGCATGTACTGGAGACAGTGGGGAAGTCGTTACGCCATTCGTGCAGGTCGGAACTTACCCGACAAGGAATTTCGCTACCTTAGGACCGTTATAGTTACGGCCGCCGTTTACCTGGGCTTCATTTCGATGCTTGCACATCTCCACTTAACCTTCAGGCACCGGGCAGGCGTCAGACCCTATACGTCGTCTTGAAGCCGACTTAGCAGAGCCCTGTGTTTTTGCTAAACAGTCGCTACCCCCTGGCCTGTGCCCCCCATCAGAGCTTGCGCTTAGATGGGGCCTCCTTCTTCCGAAGGTACGGAGGCAATTTGCCGAGTTCCTTCAGTACACTTCTCTCAAGCGCCTTGGTATACTCTACCAGACCACCTGTGTCGGTTTCGGGTACGGTCTATACGGTGGGGCTATTTCCTGGAACCGCGTCGAAGCATGTCCAATCCGATAAGGACATACAACATAAGCGATCCGTCACACACCACCAGGCCCACGAATATTAACGTGGTTCCCATCGACTACCCCCTTCGGGCTCGTCTTAGGGGCCGGCTCACCCTGCTCAGATTAGCTTTAAGCAGGAACCCTTGGTCTTTCGGCGACAGGGCATCTCACCCTGTTTATCGCTACTCATGTCTGCATTCGCACTTCCGATACCTCCACGACCCATTACCAGATCGCTTCACAGGCTTACGGAACGCTCCGCTACCGCGTGGATAAATCCACACCCTAAGCTTCGGTGCACGTCTTGAGCCCCGTTACATCTTCGCCGCAGGATCTCTTATTTAGACCAGTGAGCTGTTACGCTTTCTTTAAAGGATGGCTGCTTCTAAGCCAACCTCCTGGTTGTTTTGGAAATCCCACATGCTTTCCCACTTAGACGTGACTTGGGGACCTTAGCTGTAGGTCAGGGCTGTTTCCCTCTTGACGACGGACCTTAGCACCCGCCGTCTGTCTCCCGGATATTACTCGTTGGTATTCGGAGTTTGGTTAGAGTTGGTAGGTCTCGCGACCCCCGCATCCATCCAGTGCTCTACCCCCAACGGTATTCATCCGAGGCACTACCTCAATAGTTTTCGCGGAGAACCAGCTATTTCCCGGCTTGATTGGCCTTTCACCCCTAAACACAACTCATCCGGTAACTTTTCAAC